>JAHBWA010000074.1 GCA_019637195.1 Labilithrix sp.
GTAGTCGTCCGGGCCCCAGAAGATGGTTCCGCCGAGGACGAAGACGCTGTCGGCCGGGCCCTTGGTCGAGTGGCAGAGCGCGCACGGCTCGCCGGGCCGGTGGTACTCGCTCTCGACCGGGTAGAGGTCCGCCTCCTCCGGGCCGAGGCCGTTGACGCCGGCGCGGTGGACGGGGTCGAGGTTGCACGAGCTGCCGATGCTCGCCAGCGCGACGCACGCCCCCGCCGCCATGAGACGCCGGCGCCAGGTCGCCCCGCGAGGCGTCGCTCCGTCTTTCCAGGGGGTGGGGTGAATGGGGCGCATCGCTCAGAACTCCACGTCGAAGCCGACCGAGCCGTAGACCGCCGTGCGCGTCGTGACGTAGAGCGCCTTCAAGAAGCGCGTGTACATCACGTCGCCCACGAACGTGATTCCGTACTTTACCTCACCCTCGGGCTCGCCCAAACCGAGGCGGATGCCGCCGCCGGCCGTCGCCGTGATGAGCGGAGAGAGCTCGCGATCGCCCGTGCGATACAGCGGGACCACGATCTGCCCGCCGGGGTCGAGGATCGCGGAGTACGCGAGGTTGTAGAAGTTCGTGTCCGTCTGCGCGTGGAGGCGCATGTGCGGCCAGACGCGGAGGTGACGCGAGAGGTCGACCATGTAGCGACCGTCGGTCGAGCTCGCCTTCATGCCCCAGGTGTCGACGTAGAAGCGCTGGTCGAGCCGGAGCGTCGCGTTCTGCAGGCGCTTGTTGTAGCGGGCGCCCACGGCGAAGCGGTCGCGCTCGGTCGGCAGCTGCTCGAGCGGCCGCACCGGCAGGCGCGAGCGGTTGACGAGGTCGACCGTCGCGCCGTTGGGGACGAAGGGCGCGACGAGCTCGGGATCGAACATCGCGATGTAGCGGTAGGGCTGCGAGCCGTCGCCGCGCTCGAGCGCGACGGTGCCGCCGACGAGCAGGACCGACGTCGGCGACATGATGAACGTGATGCCCGCCTCGATCTCGTGGGTGTGGATGTACCCCTTCAGCGGGTTGAAGTCGTTCAGGTAGTTGTTGGGCCCGCGGCCGACGCGGTCGAAGCTGTAGGAGTAGCCGAGCGTCGGCGTGATGAGCTTGTCGTTCAGGTCGGCCGTGAGGCGGAGCCCGCCGGTGTACGAGACGTAGTCCGGCGAGGCGGACGAGCTCACGCTCGCCTGCGCCCCGTAGAGGCCCGGCTTGTAGCCGCCCGTGAGGCCGTAGGCGTAGCGGAACTCCTCGAACGGCGGCGACGCCGACGAGACGATGTCGGGCGACGCCGCGCTGACGGCGTCGACGAGGAAGTTGCCGCCGACGTTCCAGCCCGCCGTCGGCGAGACGAGCGACGCGTTGACCGCCGGCGTGTAGACCGCGACCGCGTTCGTGTCGGAGTAGCCCGAGAGGTCGGTCGCGACGCGGACGACGAGACTCTTCTGGTTCTGCGGGAGGCACTTTTGCACCTCCTCCTGGCTCTTCGCCGCGAGCATGCACTTGATCTGCCCCGGCGTGATGAAGTCGTTCGCCGGCGGCTTCAGCGTGATGCGGACCGTGACGAAGTCCTTCTCCTTGATGTCGTACTCTTCCTCGAAGGTCGCCGTGAAGCCGTTCACGGTGCCCTCGGCGACGACCTTGTGCGTCCCGGGATCGACGGAGAACTTCTTCTTCAGCGCCTCGCGCGGCACCGGCCGGTCGTCGAAGGTGACCTTGAGGTCCGAGACGCCCTGCGGCGGATCGAACGTCACGTGCGGGATGCGGTCGAGCAGCTCCTTCACGCGGATGCGCGCGATGCGCATCACGTTGGCGTCCTTCTTCTGGATGCCGAGCTCGAGCGACCGCTGCGCGTCCTTGAGGGCGTCGACGAGCTTGCCGGCGCGCGCCTCGCACGACGCGAGGTGGAGGCGCGTGCGGGGCGAGTCGTCGATCTTCAGCGCGGCGCGGTCCTTCTCGATGCACTCGTCGAGGCGGCCTTCCTGATCGGCCTTGAGCGCGTCGCGGATCAAATTGACGGTCGCGGCGAGGCCCGAGGGCGGCTCGTCCTCGTCGTCGCTGCTCGCCGCGGCCGCCTTCACGCCCTTCACGTCGTCCCACTGGCCGCGAATGCCGGGGGTGACGCCGCTGCTCGGGAGCTTGGCGTTGGCGTCGGCCTGGATCGCGCTCTTGAAGTGCTGCTTGGCGTCGTCGGCCTGCCCGAGCTGCGAGGCGACCATGCCGAGCGCGATGTGGACCTCGGCCTTCACGGCCGCGCCGCACCCCTTCTTCAAGCAGACCGAGAGCTGGTCCTGCAGCTTCTTCTTCGCGGGGCCGAGGCTGCCCGGGTAGTCCTCGTTCATCACCTGCTGCACCGCCTCGCGGACCGACGCGTCGTCGGCGCGCGCGGGCAGCACCGCGACAAACAGCGTCAGCCCGACGACGAACGCCAACAGGCGAGCTCGCAGGCGCAAGTCCGTGTCTCCCACACGGCGCGGCCTCCCGAAGGTCGACCAGAGCACGGGCCTACGCTACCGGAAGTCGCGACCGCGTGCCGAGCAGATTATTCCCGCGCCTCGCCGGCGGCGGGTCACCCGTGGGCCCGCGCGAGGCGGATCACGCCTCCGGCCACGGACGGGCAACGCGCCGACGGGCCGACGATGATGACAGGCGGGCCCGCGTTGACGGCGGGCGGCCCCGCGACAACGGCCGGACGCGCCACGACGACGCGCGCGCCGAGACGTGCGGCCCGCCACGACGACGCGCGCGCCGAGACGTGCGGCCCGCCACGACGACGCGCGCGCCGAGACGTGCGGGCGGACCGTGGCGAGGGACCACGGCGTGGGGTCGCCGCCGCTCGAATCAGTTGCAGCCGCAGCCGCCGCCGCCGCCGCCGAGGCCGCCCGCGGCGCCTTCGGAGACCGCGCGGACGTGGCCGTCGAGGCCGATCGCGATCTCGTCGGGCGTCATCGTCGGGTGCGCGAGCATTCCGCGCTCGTACGGCGCGACCTTCGTGCAGCCGCCGAGGACCAGGGCCAGCATCGTCAGGGTGAGGGCGACGAGGATCGGTTGACGCTTCATCACGAGGCCTCCCAGCACGTCCAGTATAGCGCCGCCGACTGCGCCGCCATCCGGAAATCGCGCGCTGGATCACGGTCGATCCGCGCGCCGTCGGCGGTGGGTTCGACTTGTCGGCTCGGCCGAAGAAAGCCACAATCATCGAGCGATGCGCCGAAACCTCCTTTTGTGCACGGTCGCAGCCTGCCTCGGGCTGATCGCCGTGGCGGCGTGCACGACCGACTACCAGAAGGGCCTCGAGGATCCGGCGTTCGGCGCGCCCAACGCCCTCGCAGGGCAGAAGCAGCCGGGGCCGACCTCCGAGGTCACGAGCGACAACGGCAGCAGCGGCGGCGGCGCCGCCTCGCCCGAGTGCGTGAGGGCCGGCGGCGCGCTGGTGGACGGCGGCGAGTGCGCGGTGAGCTTCAAGACGATCCTCGCCGCCTTCAGGGCCGCCAACTGCCAGACCGCGGGCTCGTGCCACGGCGGCGCGACGCCCGCGAGCGAGCCGAAGATCGATCCGGACGATCCCGACGGGACGTGGGCGACCTTCGCGGGCTTCAAGCTGAGCAACGGCACCGTCTACATCAACCCGTGCTCGACCGATCCGACGCAGTCGACGATGCGCTGCAACCTCGACGTCTCCGCCTCGTGCGGCTCGGTCATGCCGCCGGGCGTCGGTCTTCCCGGCAACGTCCTCGAAGACATCGACACGTGGCTCGGCTGCGGCGCGCCGAACAACTGAAGCGAGCTCGAGCGCATCTTCGCGCCAGCGCACCCACGAGGTGAGCGCAATTGCGCTAAGCTCCCGCGTTCGATGGATCGCCTTCTCACGCGCCTCGAGCGCCGGTTCGGTCGCTTCGCGATCGAGAGGCTCACGACCTACATCGTCGGCGGGATGGCGATCGTCTTCGTGCTCGCGTACGCGCGGCCGGAGCTCCTCGACTACCTCACGCTCGACCCGTCGCGGGCGCTCCGGGAGCCGTGGCGCTTCGTCACGTACCTGTTCATCCCGCGGAGCATGGGGCTCATCTGGATCCTCTTCTCGCTCTACTGGACCTGGCTCATCGGTCAGAACCTCGAGAACGAGTGGGGCGCGTTCAAGTTCAACGTCTTCTACTTCCTGGGGGCGCTCGGGACGACCATCGCCGCGTTCCTCCTCGGGCCGCAGGGTAACTTCTGGCTCAACACGTCGCTCTTCTTCGCGTTCGCGACGGTCTTCCCGAACTACGAGATCCTCGTCTTCTTCGTCCTGCCCATCCGCGTGAAGTGGCTGGCCCTCCTCACGCTCGGGCTCATCGGCTTCTCCTTCTTCGAGGGCAACCTCGCGGTGAAGGCGGCGATCGCGATCGCGTTCGGCAACTACCTGCTCTTCTTCGGCGGGCGCCTCCTCGCGCTCGCGCGCGGTCAGCAGATCCAGATGCGCCAGGCGGCGCGCCGGAGCTCGTTCCGCCCGCCCCCGGAGCGCGAAGAAGCGGCGAGCGTGCGCGCGTGCGCGATCTGCGGCAAGCGCCAGGACGAGGGCGCCGACATCCGCGTGTGCTCGTGCGAGAAGTGCGGTAGCCCGCGCGAGCTCTGCCTCGAGCACGCGCGCGATCACTGAGGCGCGGCCGAGCGAACCCGCTCGGGCGCGTCGCGACGCGGCCGAGCGATCGGTCTCTCAATCGATCGACAAGACGATCTTCCCGAAGCTTGCGTTCGACGCCATGAGGTCGTGCGCCTCCGCGGCCGCGGCGAGCGGGAGGACGCGCTCGACCACCGGCGCGAGCGCCCCGCGCGCGACGAGCGGCCCGAGGTTCCGCGCGAGCAGCTGGCCGGCGAGGATCTTCTCCTCGAGCGGCCGCGAGCGGAGGACGGTGCCGAAGATCCGGAGGCGACGGCGGAGCACCAGCCCGAGGTCGACGTCCGCGCGCGCGCCGGCCATCAGGCCGACGAGCACGAGCCGCCCGCGGTCGGCCAGCGCGGCGAGGCTCTCGGGGACGTACGCTCCTCCCACGAGATCGAGCACGACGTCGGCCCCCCTGCCCTCGCTGAGCTCGCGGACGCGATCGGCGAACGTGACGCTCGCGCCGTCCGCGCGCGTGTGGGCGACGATCCCGGCCTCGAGGCCGAGCGCCGCGGCGCGCTCGAGCTTGTCCTTCGACCGCGCGGTGCCGATCGCCCGCGCGCCGATCGCCCGCGCGATCTGCGCGGCCGCGGTCCCGACGCCGCTGCCCGCGGCGTGGATCAGCACGACCTCTCCCGCGGCGAGCCCCGCCTGCACGACCATCGCGTCGTACGCCGTGAGGAACGCCTCGGGGATCGCGGCCGCCTCGACGAAGCCGAGCGGCGCACCCGAGACCGACGGGATCGGCGCGAGCGTGCGCGCGTGGACCACGACCGCCTCGGCGTAGGCGCCGCCCGAGACGACGCCGTAGACGCGATCGCCGACGCGGACGTCGGTCGCGCCGGTGCCGACCGCGTCCACCTCCCCCGCGATCTCGAGCCCCGGGATGTCGCGCGGCGCGCCCGGCGGCGCCGGGTAGAGCCCGCGGCGCTGGAGCAGATCCGCGCGGTTCACGCCGCACGCGCGGACGCGCACCCGCGCTTGCCCCGGTCCGGGCTCGGGCGTGGGGACCTCACGGAGCTCGAGGCTGCCGGCCTCGCCGATCACGATCGCGCGCATGGCCGGGAGCATAGTCCTCTCCCCAGGGGGATGCGCATTTGGTAATGCTGGCTCAACGTCATGGCCGTCACCGCCGTCCACCGCCCCATCGTCCGCAGCTTCGACCTCAAGTTCGTGCGCGAGGCCGCCGCCCACGTGCGCGCCGGAGGCCACGCGGTCGTCTGGGAGAAGAAGAACCGCGCGGTGCTCGTCTTCGGAGAGCCCGCGGACGGCGACGAGGATGATCTCGGCCTCTGGGCCGTCTACGACATGGGCAAGTGGCGCTGGAAGCTCGAGACGCGCGGCGCGCTCAAGGGCCTCGCGACCACGCTCGTCCCGCGCGACTGCCTCTGGATCGTGAAGCGCCGCGCCGAGCGCGACTCGATCCACCCCGGGCCGACGCGCAAGATCGCGTTCGACTGCACCAAGTGCGCGGCCTGCTGCCAGGACAACGAGGTCATCCTCCTCGAGGACGACATCAAGCGCTTCAAGGACGGCGGCCGCGGCGAGCTCGCCAAGGCGCCGTACGCCAAGCGGCACAAGGACGGACGCATCATCCTCACGCTGCTCCCGTCGAAGCGCTGCCGCCACCTGCAGACGTCGAACCGCTGCGGGATCTACGAGGTCCGCCCGAACGCCTGCAGCGAGTTCCCGATGGGCAGCGAGTGCTGCCTCTTCGCCCGCGAGGACGTGCTGAACCTCCACGACGGCCTGCTCCCCACCGAAGCGAACTGATCGCGCGCAGCGCGACGAGCCCGGCGACGGGCAGCGTCCGGCGCGCGACGAGCCCGGCGACGGAAGCGTCCGGCGCGCGACGAGCCCGGCGACGGGCAGCGTCCGGCGCGCGACGAGCCCGGCGACGGAAGCGTCCGGCGCGCGACGAGCCGAGCCGGCTCCGCCGCGCGCCGTGGTGCGCGAGGTCGGACCTCGCGGTCGCCCCCTCAGCGCGGCAGCACGACGACGTCGCCGATCCCGAGCTCGCGGAGCGGACCGGAGATGCGCGAGGCGTCACCGACGATGGTGATGACGCGCCGCTGCGGGGCGAGGTAGCGCTCCGCGACGGCGCTCAGCGCCTCGGCCGTCATGTTCGCGATCGCGCTCGAGCGCACCGCGCTGGCGTTCGCCGGAAGTCCGTGGGCGGCGTCTTTCGCGAGCTCCTCCGCGACGTCGAGGTGCGTCTCGGGGCCCACCAGGGCATTGCCCCGTGCGTGCGCGAGCTCGCTCGCCTCGAGCGGGACGGCGGCGGCGCGCTCGAGCTCCGCGAGGATCCCTCGGAGCGCCTCGGCGGTGCGCTCCGTCTCGACGGCGGCGGCGACGTCGACCAGACCGTGAGAGCGCAGCGGTGACGAGGTCATCGTCACGCCGTAGGTGAGGCCGTGCTCGCTGCGGATCTTGAGGTTCAGGCGACTCGAGAGCGACGAGCCGAGCGCCGCCGAGAGCACTTCGAGCGCCGGACCGTCGGCGTGACCGGCGGGCACTCCAGCGAAGCCGATGCGCACCTTCGACTGCGCCGCGCCTGGCTCGTCGACGATCCGAACAGCGTCCGAGATCGGCGGCGCCGGCAACGCGGCGCAGCCGGAGGTGGCCACCTCGGCTCGCGGCAGGTCCTTGGTGTATCGCTCGAGCAGCGCGACGGCGAGGTCGGCGGTGGTGTCGCCGACGACGACGACGCTGACGTGCCTCGGCGACAGAGCGGCGCGGTAAAACTCCCGGACGCGGACATCCGGCTCGGCCGCGACGTCCGAGGGGTCGACGAGCGTAAAGCCGTAGCCACCGCCGCCGAAGAGCGCCTGGCGAAGCGCTCGCTCCGCGAGGCGTGAGCCGCGCGACTCGGGCGAGAGCCGCGCGCTCCAGCGACTCCGCGACCGCGCGAGGTCGTCCGGCGCGAGCACGGGAGCGAAGAAGAGCGGCGCGAGGCGCGAGATCGCCGACGCGAGGAGCGGGGGAAACGCCGACGCGCCGACGATGACGGCGTCATCCGACACGCGAACGTGGTGACCGACGCCGAGGCGATAGAGGTAGCCGAAGTTGTCGCTCCGGGTCCGGCCCGGCGAGCCGCCGAGCCCCAACGCGTAGAGCGCCGCGGCAGCGCCGCCGTCGCAGACGCCGCGGTCGAGGGCGAACGCGAGCCCGACGCTCGGGAATTCGTGCCGCTCGGACACGAGCACGCGAACGCCGTTCGACAGACGCCTCTCGACGACCGGCGGCTCGGTGAGCGGGCGCGGCGCGAGCGGCGGCGGCGGCGCGCGTAGCCAGCTCGCGTCTTCGGGCGCGCGCCCGAAGACCTGCGGGGGCGCGCGGACACGGCCGACGACGGCGTCGGGCCGCTCGCCGTCTTTCCGTGCCCCCGGCGCGCACCCCAGCGCGAGCACCAGCGGGAGGAGCCACCGCCCTCGCCTCACCACGGCTCCCCCCAATGGCCCGCCTTCGGCGCACCCGGGGTCGGGACCGCGATCACGGAGACCCTGCGGCCCTTCTGCAGGTAGCGCGCGATCGCCGACGCGAGCTCGTCGTAGCGAACGTCCGAGATCGCGTGGAGCTCTGCCTGGATGCTGTCGGCGCGATCGTAGCGCGCGACGAAGGACTGCAGGACGTGGGCGCGCTCTTCGATCGACTCGAGCTCCAACGTTCGCCGCGCGATGACCCGAGTCTTCTCGTTCCCGAGGAGCTCCCCCAGGCGATGGTCGACGAGAATGGCGAGGGCACGCTCGACGGCTCCGATGAGCGCCTGCGGGCGCGCCCTCGGCTGGAGCTCCGCGTGGACGAGGAAGACGCTCGCCTCCTCCATCGAGACCACCTCTGCGTGGAGCCTCCTCGGCGGCTCCCCCAGCTCTTCGCGGGTGAACGCCGCGACGAGCTCCGTGGCGAGCTCCATCTCATGCCAGCCGCGCGCCCCCGCCGGCGGGATGAGCCAGGCCAGCGCGACGGCCGGAGCGTCGACGCCGGTCGCCATCGTCCGGTCGACGTTCTCCTGCGAGGACGGCGGCGGGAGCATGCGAGGGGCCGGCACCCGAGCGGCGGGGATCTCGCCGAAGAGCTCGCGGACGAGCGCCGCCGTCGAGGCGGGCTCGAACGCCCCGGCGATCACGAGCGTCGCGTTGTTCGGGCGGTAGTGGGCGGCGACGAACGACCTCGCGCTGGCGAGCGAGAGGCGCTCGTCTTCGTGCGCGAAGCCCCCCGTCGGCGCTCCGTACGCGTCGCCCTCGAAGAGCAGGTGGACCGCGCGGAGACAGAGATGACCGTACGCGACGTCGCCGTGTCGCTGCCGTAGCTCGTTGCGCACGACGTTGCGCTCGGCGAGCGCCCCCTGCTCGTCGACGCCGTCGAGCGGCCGCGCCATCCGCGCGGCCTCGATGAAGAGCGCGAGAGGGAGCTGCGAGGCGGCGACCGTGGCGTAGTACTCGGTCGCGTCCGTGGTCGTCGTCGCGTTGTGGGACAGGGCGCCGGTGCGGGCCAGAAGCGCGGCGAGGTCATGCGTCCCATCCGGCGTGCTGCGGAACGTGAGGTGCTCCACGAAATGGGCGAGCCCGGTCGAACCTGGCGGATCGTGCCGCGATCCGACGTCGTAGCGAACGTTCACCGTGACGCTTCGAAACGAGGCGTCCGGGTGGAGGACGACGTCGAGCCCGTTGGCGAGCGTGAAGCGCTTCGCGTGGAGGCTCGCGCGGATGAAATACGCGCGATCACCTGTCCGTCCGGCGCACGCCCCGGCGGCCAGCGCCAGCAACACGAGGAGGAGGAGGGCGATACCGCGGCGCATCGGCGCCTCTTGATGTAGCGCGGCGTGCCCCGTGCGCGAATGAATTTCCTGATTCTACGGATCTCGCCCCTTCGCCGCTCACGCCGCCGCGACGTCGCCGTCGCGGACCACGATGCCCTGCATGGCGAGCCGCGCGCGGACCTCGGACGTCATGACCTCCTCGATCGCGTCGCGGCGGGCGAAGAGCGTCCAGACGTCATGCTCGTCGTCGACCGCGGGGGCCACGCTGGTCGCGAGCTCGCGCACCGAGCGGACGCGGTCGGCCGGCTTCGGGTGGCTGTCGTAGGGCGAGGGCTCCCGATCCATCGCGGCGGTCACGGCCGCCTCGACGTCTCCGCCCTCGGCCTTCTGCTCGGGCTCGTAGCGGTAGAGGTTCGCGAGCGGGCGCGACTTCGTGACGACCTCGTCGAGCGTCGCGTTGACGTGCGCGTCGAACTCGACGGCGCGCCGCACGACGTGCGTGAGGCCGCGCGCGAACGCCTCGGGGCCGTACGCCAGGGCGGCGACGCGATCGGCCATCACCTCCTGGAGACGCGAGGCGCCCTGCGAGATCCGGAGGAAGATGCGCTCGAAGCCGATGACGAAGAGCCACGCCGGGTTGTACCAGGCGGCGGCGCCGCGCTGAGCGAGGCCGAGCGCCGTGAGGAGGAGCGAGCGACGCACCGAGAGGGCCACGCCGCCGCCCGCGGTGTCGCGGTTCGAGAAATGCCCGTACTCGTGCGCGAGGATCGCCTTGAACGGTCCGAGCTTCATCCCGTCGAGCACTCCGACGCCGAGCACGAGGCAGCGCGAGGTCGATCCTCGGAGCTGGCGGAGCATCGAGCCACGCTCGAGCACGGCGATCTCCGTGTGCGGCGTCAAATAGACGTCGTCGACCGCGCGCGTCCCGACGCGCGCTGCGACGTCCTTCAGCACACGCGCGAGCTCCGGGTGTTCGGCGAGGTCGACCGCGACGCCGGGGTCCTCGTCCCGCGCCCGGACGAGCAGGCTCTTCACGACGCTGACGATCGTGAAGAGCACGGCGGACGCGATGAGGACGACGAGATAGACGGGGATGCGGCCAACGTAGAAGAACGCGAGGATCAACCCGCCGCCGAGGACCACGGAGAGCAGGAGGACGAGCGGGAGGGATACGTAGTAGTAGACGCTCGCGACGTGGAGGACCGCGCGGTAGAGACCGCGGAGCGCGCCAGCAGCGCGCGGCGCGCCCGCGTCGGCCGAGAGCCGGCGCACGAAGCGCAACGTCGCGGCGCTCAGCGCGCCGCCGACGCCGAAGAGCAGCGCGAGACCGACGAGCCAGATCACGAACACCGCGAGCACCCGCTTGCCCCAGCGGAGCAGCGGCGGCTCGGTGGAGTCGACGAGGCTCGTCAACCGGTCGGCGGCGTCGCGATCGAGGCCGAGCCGCCGCGCGGTCGCGACCGAGGCGTGGGCGGCGTCGCGCTCGCCGCGCATCGTCGCCGCGAGCGCCACCCAGACGTGCGACTCGGGCTCGCTCGGCGCGATCTCGAGGAGCTTCGCCGCGCCGGCCTCCAGATCGGGGAGGCTCTGCGCGAAGAAGGCCACCTGGCAGAGCGTGTGGTGCTTGTCGGGATCGCGCGCGTCGTCGTAAGCCACCCGGCGGGCGAGCCGGAGCGCCTCGCTCGCGTCGCCGGCGGCCACGACTTCACCCTGCTGCGGGGTGACGAGCACCAGCGCGAGCGCCATCCGGTTCTCGGGCGTGTCCTCGATCTCCACGGCGCGCCTCGCCAGCGCGACGCCCTCGGCGCGCCTGCCCGAGCCGGCGAGGATCATCGCGCGCCGGCGCATCGCGGGCGTGAACCCGGGGGCCAACGCGTTGACCTTCTCGAAGAGCGCGAGCGCGCGCGCCTCGTCCGCCTCCCGCTCGTGCGCGTCGAGCGCCTCGCGGAACGGCGCGACCGCGTCCGCGTTCTGCGCGCGGAGCTCCTCGACGAGGCGCGCGTTCCAGGCGGCGCGGCGCTCCGTGACGCCGGCCAGCGCCGGCCGCACCGCCGCGAGCAGCGCCGCGACGGCGACGAGGAGGACGGCGAACGAGCGAAGGTTCGGGCGCGTGACGGACATGGTCTCTCCCCAGGAGCCTGCGAGGCGGCCGAAGTTGCACGGTTTCACCCGCGCGTCATTTTTGCCAGGAGCGATGCGCCAAAAAGATCAATAATTTAGAATCTTTCAACGCAGGACCGCTCCGACGCGAGGTCCACCTACTTCTTCGTCGCGGGCTTGTCGGCGGGCTTCGCGCCGGCGGGCTTGTCGGCGGGCTTCGCACCCGTGGGCTTGTCGGCCGCCGGCTTGTCGGCCGCCGGCTTGTCGCTCGCGGGCTTCTCCGGCGTCGCCGCGAGGAGGGCCTCGAGGCGCGCGCGCGCGACGGGGACCGTCATCGCGTCCTTGACGGCGGCGTCGACGAGCGGGCGGGCCTCCTTCGCGTTGATGCGCAGCATCGCCTCGGCGACGCTCCCGACCGCGACTGCGACCTCGTCGGTCGGCGCGGTGCCGCGGTACATCGCGAAGAACTGCTTGAGCTGCGGCATCTCCTTCTCGGTGCCGATGAGCGCCAGCGCGCCCGCCGCGCGCTTCACGTCGTCGTCGGTGATCTGCGGATCGAGCAGGCGCGCCGCGATGAGCGGCGCCGCGTTGGGGTCCTTCATCGCCGCGAGGGCGTCGGCGATCGGTCCGACCGGCGGACTGCGGAGGACGTCGTGGAGGTAGTCGTAGTGCCTGCCGAGCGCCGCGAGCATGTGGCTCGCGCCGTTGCGGCGGGTCGCCAGGGCCGCGCGCGCGTCGGCGACGAGGACCGGCACCGAGCGCGTGTCGGACGCGATGTCGATCAGCGTCTTCGTCGCGCCCTCGTCCTCGAGGGTGGCGAGCTCGCGGAGGAGGAGGCGCTGCGCCGTCGCGAGCGTCGCCTCGCGCACGGTGACCGCGTCGGTGATCTGCTGCCCGAGCGACGGGCCGGGCGCGGCCGGCTTCGGCGCCTGGTACGAGTCGGCCTGGACGACGCAGCTCTTGATGGGCTCGCCGATCGGCTTCTCCATCGCCACCTGCCCGGTCTGCGCGTCGAGCACGACGATCTTGCCCTGATCGTCGCAGAGGACGACGCCGCCGACGACGGCGTCGCCGCCGATGAAGTCGTGCGCGTGCGTCCGCACCCAGGCCAGGTGCCCGCGCTGCGACTCGAAGCCGAAGATCAGGCGGTAGTAGCTCGCGTAGAAGCGGTCGGAGTCGATGCCCAGCGTCGCCCCGTCGCCGCTCGGACGGCCGAAGAGCCGGTCGCGGTCGCGGGCGTTCGCCACCGGCGGGACCTTCTCGGTGCCCGGGACGAGGAGGCGCGGCGTCCCCGGCAGCTCGCGCGACGGGAGCGCGATGCGGCTGGCGCCGCCGCGCGAGGAGAGGCCGATCTTGTCGTCGAAGCGCACGTAGGCGAGCTCGCCGAAGTAGAGCGTCCCGCCGATCGCCAGCGCGCGCGAGACCTTGTCGCGGATCGTGACGCGGCCGATCTCGTCGCCGGACGCGGCGTCGATCGCGCTCACGTACTGGTTCGCCCACGGCACGAACACCACGCCGCCGACGACCTCGGGATCGCCGATCGCCTTGTCGGTCTCGAGCTGCCGCTTCACCGATCCGTCGCGCCCGACGATGAGGAGCGTCGAGCCCGCGCCGCGCGAGAGCGTGATCGCGGTGACGTTGCCGTCGTCGCCGGCGCCGAGCAGCGGGAGGCCGCCCGTCGGACGCGCCCAGAGCTTCTTGCCCGACGCGGCGTCGAGGGCGGCGACCTCGTTGCCGCCGGAGACGACCACCACGCCGCCGGCGATGATCGGACGCGCGTCGAGCGCGTGCGTCGCCGTCCACTGCGCGCCCTCTCCGAGGGGCGTGCCGATGATCTTGTCGTTGCCCGCGACCGACACGACGAGATCGGTGCTCACGCTCGGCCGCGCTCCGCGCAGGCGCGCCTGCACCTCGGAGATGCTCCGGCCACCGTCGTCGAGCCAGTCGGTGGAGAACGTCTTGGGCCGGCTCGAATCGCCGGCGCAGCCCTGCGCGACCGCCGCCGCGAGGCCGAGGGCCACCGCGACCGCCATCTTCGTCGACGTCTTCATTGCGAACCTCCCGTCGTCGCCTTCACGGCCTGCTCGACCGCCTGACGGACGCGGGCCGACGCCTCCTTGGGCAGGCGCTTCTCCACGTCCTTCAAGAAGCGATTCGCCTCGCCCGTGCCGAGCTCGCGGAGCCGTCCGATCAGCTTTATCTTCGCGTCGTCGGAGATGTCCGACGCGGGCCGGAAGAGCACGGGCTCGAGGCCGCCGGTGACGACGTCGAACGGGAGCTTGCCGAGCTTTCCGGCGAGCTGATCACACTGCTCGGCGTTGCAGAGCTGGCCGATCGACGCCGCCGCCTCGTTCACCTTGTGATCGAGCGCGGCGAAGAGATCCGGCACGGCGTCCTTCGCCTTGAGCGCGCCGAGGCCGGACGCCGCGTTGCCGCGGACGACCGCGTCGGCGTCGCCGAGCGCTTTGCGGAGCGCCGTGGCCGCGGCCGCCCCCTTCGTGCGCGTGAGCGCCTTCACGGCCGAGCGCCGGATCTCGACGGTCCGGTGCGTGGCGTACTGCGCGAGGACCGCGCTGCCCTCGGGCGACTCGAGGTCGCCGAGCGTGTCGATCGCCTGCTGAGCGAGCGGCGCGCTGAGCCCGCGCGCGAGGACGTCCGCGACCGCGGGCGCAGCGGCGCTCGCCCCTGCTCCGACGATGCGAAGATCGTCGAGCCCCGCGCGGATCTGCCCCTCCTCGCCCGATTTGAGCTTCTGGACCGCGGGCCCCACGTCGACCTTGCCCGCGGGCTTTGCGACAGGGGCCTTGGCCGGCTGAGCGGAGACGCTGCTCGCGCCTGCGCACGTCAGGAGCAGGGCGAGGGCGACACGACGAAGAGCGAGGAGAGTAGTCGGGGCGCGCATGTCTTCAACAAGCCGGGATATCACGAAACGCCGCCCTCTGCGGGATCAAGCTGCCATCCGGAAGAGCGCAGCTGTGCCCGGGATTTTGTCCGTGCTATGGCCAGATCGATGTCGCCCTCACAGCCGCCGCCCGCCGATCGCGAGGGCCCGGAGCCGGGGAGCGCTCCCGGGGCTCCGCCCGGCACCCGACGCCCGCGCTACCTCGTGGTCGCGCTCGTCGCGGCGCTCGTGTTCGGCGCCGGTTGCTGGACCGAGGGCTGCGGGCGACTCGGCCTGTACCACGGCCAGACCGAGCAGCACGCGCGCCTGACGTCCGTCGTTGAAGAGGACGACCACCGGGCCGAGGCAGAGCGCCTCTACCAGCGCTTCGTCGACGCCTCCGACGACGCGCGCGGTCGCGCGTTCCCGCTGGCCGCGGCGACCTTCGTGCTCGGGGCCGCGCTGCTCGCGCTCGCGGCGCGCGGCCTCGCCGGGAGGTCGAACAACCGCTCGGCGCTGATGCAGGTCGTCAGCGCGCAGGCGATCGTGATGGTCGCGAGCTACTTCCTCACGCGCGACATGTTGCACGCGGAGGCAGACCTGCAATACGGCGTGGTGCTGATGCAACAGCGCGAGCACTTGCCTGCGCACAAACACGAACCCGCCGCGGCCGTGCTCGGCGCGATGCGCCGCTACGGGACGCCGGGCTGGCTCGTGTTCCGCACGGTCGCGAGCGCGCTCATCGTGGTCGCGCTCAGCCGGCCGCGCGCGCGTGACTTCTTCGAGACCGCGGGCCGTCCGGTCTCCGAGCGCTGACCGGCATCGTCGCCGCGTCACCCGTGCTATCTCCGGTCGCGTGGGCCGCATCGAGAAGCTGAGCGACGAGCTCGCCAACCAGATCGCCGCCGGCGAGGTCGTCGAGCGCCCCGCGAGCATCGTGAAGGAGCTCATCGAGAACGCGCTCGACGCCCGGGCCACCCGCGTCACGGTCGACGTCGAGCAGGGCGGAAGCGCGCTCATCCGGGTGACGGACGACGGCGACGGGATGACGCCGGACGACGCGCTGCTCGCGCTCGAACGACACGCGACGAGCAAGATCAAGGCGCTCGAGGACCTCTTCCACCTCGGGACGTTCGGCTTCCGCGGCGAGGCCTTGCCGAGCATCGCCTCGGTCTCGCGCCTGCTGCTCCGGACGCGGGCGCGTGGATCGGATGAGGCCTGCGAGGTCGAGATCGCCGGCGGCAAGACGCCCATCGTGCGGCCGGCGGGCGCCGCCACGGGAACGACCCTCGAGGTGCGCGACCTCTTCTTCAACGTGCCGGCCCGCCGCAAGTTCCTCAAGGCGACGGCCACCGAGAGCGCGCACATCGGCGACGTGCTCCTCGGCGCGGCGCTGGCGCGGCCCGACGTGACCTTCACGCTCTCGCGCGACAAGCGCGTCGTGCGCGAGTACCTGCGGGCGGGGACCCGCGCCGAGCGCGCGCGCGTCGCGAGCTCCGGGGAGAACCTGGCGCACGTCGTCGCCGAGCGCGGTCCGCTGCGCCTCGAGGCGATGCTCGCCGCGCCCGAGCGGGCGCGCTCCGGCGCGACGGGGCTCACGCTCCTCGTCAACGGGCGGCCGGTGCGCGATCGCGTCCTCGCGCGCGCCGTCGCGCACGCGTACGGCTCCGTGCTCGAGGGCGGGCGCTACCCCGTGGGCGTGGTGTGGCTCGACCTGCCCACGGAGCTCGTCGACATCAACGTCCACCCGCAGAAGGCGGAGGTGCGCTTCACCGACGCGCGCGGCGTGTTCGACGCGATCACGCGCGAGCTCCATGGCACACTCGCGCGGGCCTTCGGGCTGCCGGACGTGGGCAACCCGTTCGCCCACGCGCGCCCCACCGCGCCCATGTCGCCGGTGCTCGGCGCTGCGCCGCGTCCACCGGTCAGCGCGACGGGAGCCACGCGCGACCTCTTCTCACGAGTGCTCGGCTCCAGCGCGCTCGGCTCCAGCGCGCTCGGCGCTACGTCGAGCGCGCAGGGCGCCCCGGGAGCGAGCGCGAGGTCGGGCGACGGAGCGGGCCCATCCGACAGCAACGCGGGCGGCGGCCACCCGGCGGCGCCGGGCGCGGGCGACGGCCACGCGAGCGCGGCGAGGGCGACGACGGCGCGCCACGATCCGCTGTCCACGGGCCCCGTGACGCTGCTTCGCGCGGAGAACCTCTTCGTCGCGGAGGGGACGGCGAGCGCGCCCCCGTTCCAGCGGCCGGGCCTGTACACGACGCTCCGCTACATCGGACAGGTGCACGCCACGTTCCTCGTCTGCGAGGGCGACGACGGCCTCTATGTGCTCGACCAGCACGCCGCGGCGGAGCGCGTGACGTTCGATCGGCTGCGGCGCGCGTTCGCCTCGCGCTCGATCGCGGTCCAGCGCCTCCTCGTGCCCGAGGTCGTCGATCTGCCGCCGTCGGACGTCGCCGTGCTCGAAGAGCACGCCGACGACGTCACGCGCCTCGGCGTGGAGGTCCGCGCGGTGGGAGACGCCGCCGTCGCCGTCCACGGCGTCCCCACCATCCTCGCCCGCGCCGAGCCCGCGCGCGTCGTCGCGGACCTCGTGAGCGAGCTGTCGCGCGCCGGCGGGCGCGCGTTCGGCGGCGCGATCGATCTCGTGCTCGCGACCATGGCCTGCCACGGCTCGATCCGCGCGGGCGACTCCGTCTCGCCGGAGGAGGCGCGCGCGTTGCTCGACGCGCTCGACGAGGTCGACTTCGCCGGCCACTGCCCCCACGGTCGGCCCGTCGTCATGCGACTCGGCTGGACCGAGCTGGAGCGCCGTGTCGGACGTTGATCGCGCGCGCGCGGACCACGACGCCGCGACCGGCAACGCCGCGCGCGTCGCCCCCTCCGCGCGCGCGATCGAGCTGGCGCGCGGACCGCGGCTGCTCTGCGTCGTCGGGCCCACCGCGAGCGGCAAGACCGAGCTCGCGCTGGCCGTCTGCGAGGCCGTCGGCGGCGAGATCGTCTCTGCCGACAGCGTGCAGATCTACCGTGGCTTCGACGTCGGCTCCGGCAAGCCCACGGCGGAGGAGCGCGCGCGCGCGCCGCATCACCTCGTCGACACGCACGAGCCGGGCGATCCCGTCGACGCCGCCGAGTGGGCGCGGCTCGCCGAGCTCGCCGTCGAGGACATCCGCGCGCGCGGCAAGGTGCCGATCGTGTGCGGCGGCACGTTCTTCTGGGTCCGCGCGCTCGTGCTCGGCCTCGCGCCCGCCCCCGGCGCCGACGCCGCCATTCGCGCTCGGCACAAGGCGCTCGTCGACGAGAAGGGGCGCGCCGCGCTCCACGACGAGCTCGCGCGGGTCGATCCGGCGTCGGCGCGGCGCCTCCACCCGAACGACACCCTGCGCGTGAGCAGAGCGCTCGAGGTCCACGAGCTGTCGGGACGCACGATGTCCGACTGGCACGCCGAGCACGGCTTCAAGACGTCACGCTTCGACGCCGCGTTCGTCGCGCTCGAGCACGATCCCGCGGCGCTCACCGAGCGGATCGGCGCGCGCGTCGACGCGTGGCTCGCGAGCGGATGGATCGAAGAGGTGCGCCGCCTCCTCGAGGCGGGGCACGGGGGCTCGCGCGCGATGGGCTCGGTCGGGTACGCGGAGGTGCGCGCCCACGTCGAGGGCGAGCTCTCTCGCGAAGAGCTCCGCGACGCGATCGTCCGCGCGACGCGCGTGTTCGCGCGCCGGCAGCGGACCTGGCTGAACGGCGCCCCGCACCCCGACGCGCGGGTCGAGTGGCTCTGACACGCGACGACGCGCGCCGATCTCGCGACGGTCGTCGCGCGCCGCGCTGGCCGGCGAGTCAGAGCCCGGCGGCGTGCGCCCCGATGAGCGGGGCAGCGCCGAGCAGCGCGACGACGAGCGCGGCGACCTCGAGCGCCGCCGCGCGGTCCACCAGACCGGCGCGGATCGTCGCGAGGTCGCCGGCGACCGCGCCCGCGTAGCGCGGCCGATCGCGGAACGGGGAGCTCCCGCCCGGCGGGTCGAGGTCGGGGTTCGCCGGCAGGAGCACCGCGCCGGCCGGCAGGACCGCCGCGCCCTCGACGTGGACGAGCTGTCCGTCGACGAGGACCACGCCGTCGCCCTCGTGGGTCGCGTCCCGGCCGGAGGTCGCGCGCGCGCGACGGCGCAGCCCGCGCGCGACGCGAAGGAGCGCCGACGCGACGAGCGCCCCCGTCACGGCGATGCCCGTCATCAGCGGAGGTGGGCCGAGACGATCCGACAGGCTCGCGACGTCGAGGACGACGCGCGCGCCGTCGCTGACGCGGAGCGCGAGCGCGTAGGTCGAGCAACCGTCGCAGAGGCTCGGCGCGCTCCGCGGCTCGAGCCTGACGAACGCGCGCTCCAGGTACGGCCCCGTGCACTCGGGCTGGTAGAGGACCGCGTAGTCGCCGCGATCGTCGGTGTAGACCGCAGACGGCACGTGCGGGCGCGCCGCGCGCGAGTGCGGGCTCCAGCCGAGCGAACAGTCCGTCTCGTAGAGCAAGTTGCCGAGCGGCAGGGCTCCGGCCGGCCCGACGAGCACGCAGCCTCGCTCCTCGCGCTCGCGGTCGCTCGAGATACGCCAGCGCGCCGGCATCGCGGGGCCCGCGGTCGTCTCGATCCGGTACTCGCGGCCGTCGAGGTGAAACGCTCGGCGGCCCTCGATCGGGATCGACGGCTCGAGCGTGAAGAGATAGCGGCTCGGCGGCGGCGCTCCTGCGCGCGGCAGCACGAGGAGGACCGCCATCACCGAGACGCCGAGCGCGGTCATCGCGCCGACCTCGGCGCGCGCGAGCCGCCTCTCACCAAGGGCGACGATCACGAGGCCCACGACGACCGGCGCGAGCGTCAGCCCGAGCCGTCGGACATCGACGTGGCCGCGCGCCAAGACGTCCCACGTGGGCAGCACGCGGTCGACCTCGTCGCCCGGGACGATCGCCGCTCCCCAAAAGTGCGCCGTCGTGAGGAGCGCCGCGCCCGCGGCCGCGAGGACCGCGGCCGCGACGACGGCTCCTCGCGGACCACGCCAGCGCGCCGTGACCGCGAGCGTTATCGCTGTCCCGACCGGGAGGACCGCGAGGAGCGCTTCCATCCACGGATCCCCCGACGGTCCCTCGCCGTCGCCGACGTAGAACAGGATCGCCATCGCGAGCAGCAGCGCGAGGCTGAGCGGCGCCGCGGCTGCGAACGCGAGCAGGACTGCACCGAGGCGAACCATGCGCAGGGCCCGAGCCCTGCATCATCGTACACCGCGGACGGCCCCCGCGCCCGCCAGGCCCTGCACGCCCGAGCGAGAGCGTCGTCAGAGCGCGTCGTCACCGGAGCGCGCGGCGCGGCGTCAGAGCGAGAGCGTCGCGTCGAGCAGCTCGCCGAACGTCGGTGGAGCGAGCTGGGGCACGGCGCCCTCGATCGTCGCGACCTGCGCGGACGCAGGGAGGTCGGCCTTCGTGACCTCCGGCCCGAACGGGCGCACCGGCGCGACCGCCACCGGCGGCGCGGTGGGCGGCGCCGCGGCGATCGGCGGAGCGACCGCCTCGGGAGGCGGAGGCGGAGGCGGCGGCGGCGGCGGCACGCGCACCGCGGGTCCGCGCGGCGCTTCGGAGCCCGCCTCGCGCGGGAGCGCCATGCCCGGCTCGCGCCAGCCGCCGATGAGCGTGTGGCCTTCGAGCGAGGGCGGCGGCGTCGAGGAGCGCCGCGCGGCATCGGGCTTCACCGACGGAGCGGCGACCTGCTTGCCCGACTCCGGCGGCGGTGTGTGCCGCGGCGCGCTCTCTTCCTCGTAGGTCTCCGTCTGCTCGGAGGCGATCGGGCGCGGCGACGAGCTCGGGGCGGGCTCCACCACCTCGTTCGCTGCAGGCGGCTCGGGCGCCGGCGGCGGCGCGGAGGGCTCGCCGACGAGCTCCGCGACCTCTTCGAGCTCGGCCTCGGGCGCCGCGACGCCGTTCGCGACCTCGGCGACGGGCTGCGAGCCGCTCTCGGCAGGCAACATCCCCGGCTCGTCGATGTCGATGTCGACCTCGACGACCTCGGCCGAGACCTCGACGTCCGCGTCGAGATCCGCGTCCAGGTCCACCTCCGCCGTCTCGATGACAGGGTCAGCGGCGGTCTCGGGCGGCGGCTCCGACCAGCCGCTGCTCGTCTCCGGCGGCTGCGTCGCCGGCGGCGGAGCGGTGGGGGACCGATGCACCGAGTCCGACACGGGCGCCGACGCCGGCTGCGAATCGAGCGCCGCAGGAGCCGTGATCGGCTGCGAATCGAGCGCCGCTGGAGCGTGGCTCGCCTGCGCGTGCGCGGCGTCCGCCGCCGCAGGAGCCGGGAACGCGGCCGAGCCGGTCGGGCGCGGCGCCTCCGCGCGCTCCTTCACTCGCGCGAGGAGGCCCTCGAGCTTGGCTATCTTTTCCGTCGGGCTCATCACGTCACCTTCTGGAGCGCGCCGAGGACGTCGCTCCACGTCTTGCCCTGAGAGACCAGCGACCGCGCCTTCACGACCGTCTGCTGCGTGCCGACGAAGTACCGCGCCGTCGTGCCTTCGCGACCGAGCGGTGCGATCGAGACCTCGCGTCCTGCCGCCGCGGCGAGCGCGCCGGAGAGCGCCGCGCCGAGGAACCCGTCGCTGTTGACGCCGGGATTCGAGACGACGATGACCATCGCGCGCCCCCATCGCTCGAGGTGCACCGCGCCGAGCCCCGCGATGGCGAGCTCGCCAGCGAGGTGCGAGACGACCAGCTCGAGCGTGGCCGCGCGGACGCCGGCGTCCCCGCCGAGCCGCGCCGCGACACGCGCGCCGCAGCCACGACCGACCTCGGAGCCGAGGTGAGCGAGCGCGCCAGGCGTCGTGCGCTCGAGCGCCTCGAGCGCGCCGGCCGGCACGAGCACGAGGCGCGTGCCTCGCGCGTCGGAGGCGGCGCCGCTCTTCACGTCGAACCGAACTGCACCGTTGGGGTCGAAGGCAGGGTCGGCCATGGATGACTGCAAACGGTTATAGAGGTACGACAAAGACGCTGTCAAATGTGCGTCTTGAGGGGTGAAATGGTCGGGTGCGGACGCCCCCGGAGACTCCTGCCCAAGCGCCCGGTGATGCGAGCGCGCCAGACGCCACGCGCGCGCGCCTCGTGAGCGCACGGTCCGCGGGCGCGCTGGCGGCGCTCATCGGCGGGCTCGTCGTGGCGGCGCCCCTCGCCCGGGCCGAGAAGCCGACGTCCGATGAAGCCGACCCGAAGCCGCGCGCGATCGATCCCGGCGTCGCGTCGGGGCCGTACATCACCTACGCGACGCGACCGCGGCTCGCGCCCGATCTCCGCGCGTGCTCGTCGCGTGTCCCGGTCTGCGTGCACGCGAGCACCCCCCGCGACGGCGTGGCCGCGACCGCGACCCTCGACGCGTTCGAGCGCGCCTGGCAGACCTTGACCGGCGCGCTCGCGATCCCGGCGCCGGACGTCGATCCGACGACGCTCGCTTACGACGTCTTCCTCGTCGAGCCGCCCGGGGCCGAGCGCGGCGAGCGCGCGCGCGGAGCCATCGACCCGCCGGGAGCCGAGGCGTGGCTGCGCGATCGCGCCGGCGCCGAGCTCGCGACGACGTGGCTCGAAGCACGCGACGTCCGCTCGCGCGTCGATCGCGCGCGCGGGTTCACGACCGTCGACCGGCGCGTGCGCGCCGGCTGCGTCCTCGACGAGCTCGCGGCGATGATGGTCGCGCGCGCGAGCCTGCTCCGCGCCGCGCCGGCGACGGAGGAGGGCACGGCGCGCGCGCAGTCGACGTACCTCGCTCAGCTCGCCGCCCCGTGCGCCGTCGGGCTCGCGGTCGACACCACGAGCGCGTTCCAGTCGCGCGCCACGCGCGCGTTCGCGGATGCGCACGCCGGCGAGGTCGCGGCGGTGGCGGGCGGCGCCGAGATCGGGGCCCCCTCGGCGCTCTCCGCGCTGTTCGCCGCCGGCGCCGCGGCGTTCTGGGCGCGCCTCGACTGGGCCTTCGGGCGAAAGCCCGGCGGAGTGGTGGCGGCCTCGTGGGCGCTCCACCCGACGATGACGCCGGTCGCCTCGCCCCGCTGGATCAACGAGCCGGACACGTTCGACGTCCTCCGCACCACGTTCAAGGGCGCGCTTTCGACGAACGGCACCGTCCACGATCTCTGGCTCGACTTCGGCGTCGCGCGCGCGTTCCTCGGCAGCGCGGACGACGGCTTCCACCTCCCCGAGCTCCGCACGCTCGGCGACGCCGCGCGGGTGCCGCTCGACTGGGACATCCCGTGGCCCGAGACGCCCCGGCGGCTCGCGGCGCGGGAGCCGGTCCACCCGACGGGCGCGAGCTACCTCGTCATTCGTCGCGCGGGAGCGCGACCGGGAGCGCGCCTCCGGGTCGAGATCGCGTGGGAGGAGCACGCGCTCTTCCGCTGGGCCTTCGTGAAGCTCGACGCCGGCGGTCGCGAGCTCGGGCGCGTCGTGATCCCGACCACCGAGCGGGCGACCGAGGCGCAGATGACGCTCGTCGACCTCGACGGCGTCGATCGCGTGCTGCTCGTCGGCGTGAACGTCGGCGATCCCGCCTACGCGTTCGATCCCGACGACGAGGTGTGGGAGCCGCACGGCTGGCTCGTCACGGTCGCCGAGGAGCGCTGACGACTTCGCGATCGCCGAGGAGCGCTGACGACTTCGCGCTCGCCGAGGAGCGCTGACGACTTCGCGATCGCCGAGGAGCTCGGACGCCTCGCTGCGAGCCGCGCGGCGACGGCGGCCCTCAGACGGGCGTGCTCCGAGCGCGACGTCTGCGGAGGGCGGCGAGCGCGACGCCCAGACCGGCGAACAGCACGCCGGAGCCGCCGGCCTGGCCGCGCGGGCTCGTCGCGCACGACGAGCCCTTCGCGTAGCTGGGATACGCGGCGGACCAGCGATCGGGCGCGATCGGCAACGTACGGGGCGCGACGATCGGCGCGCCGTCGAAGGTCGCTCCGAAGGTGGCTCGCGAGCCGCCGAGGCCCGACGGCGGATCCCAGACGAAGAACCAGACGCCGGGCCCGCGGCGCACGAGCGTCGGCGCCGGCGTGACCGGTTCGCCGTCGACTAGGAGCACCGGCCGGAGGCGCTCGGACTCGAAGAAATCGCCGCGATGGGCGCCGTCGGCGGTGCGAAGCTCGACGATCGCGGTCATCGGCGTCGAGCCGTCGGCAGGGACGTAGTCGGAGCTCAGCGCGATCCAGCTCTGCTCGGGCGCCGGCAGGTGCAGCGCGGGGTTCTGCATCTGGTCGAGGGCGTCGAGCGAGGCGAGAGCGTCGACCTCGCCCGGCCCCGACTGATCGGCGAACGGCGCGTCCGCGCGGAAGCGGTGCGCGCCGGCCTGGAGCAACGCGAGCACCTTCTCTTGAGTGAGCGTCGGATCGACCTGCAAGAGCAGCGCGACGACGCCGGCCACGACCGGCGCCGACATGGACGTGCCGATCGCGATCCCGTGGTTGTCGTCGATCTGGAGGCAGCGCTTGTCCGAGCTGCCCGACTTGGTGGCCGGGCACGTCGTGCTCGTGAAGACGCTGCCCGGCGATCCCGGCTTCGCCGTGCGGCTCAGCGCAGAGACGACGAGCGCCCCCGGGGCGGCGATCTCCGGCTTCGGGACCCCGGAGGCCGTCGGGCCGGCGCTCGAGAACCAGCACACCTCGCCGTCGACGAGGTCGCGGTGAGTGGCCGAGTCGTCCTGGGTCGTGACCGCGCGCGTGATCGGCAGGCCGCCCTCGCGATCGAGCACGGGCACCTTCAGCCCGACGTCGGCGCCGGCGATGCTCGACCAGCGCGGGCGGTTCACCGTACAGCCGACGCCGATGATCTGGGGGTGCGTCGCGGGCAGGTTGATCGTGCCCTCGCGGACACCGTGGAGGAACGCGGCGGGACGCGTGCTGCCCAGCCCGGCGTCGCCGAGGCCCTGCACGTAGAGCTCGGCCATGCCCGAGCCCTCGAGCGTGATGTAGTAGAGCCCGCTCGGCCACTTGCCCTGCCAGACGATCACGGCACCGCGCGACGCCTCGGGGATGGGGCTGTTCTCGAGGTTCGATCCGTAGATGACGCCGGCGTTGTAGTCGTTCGTGTTCCTACCGACCTGACGCCCCGCCTCGACCGGCGCGATCCACTCGCCGTCCGGTCCCTCGAGGCCGATCTTGAGGTCCGCGCCGCGGCGGAGCGTGACCCAGACCTGGACCGAGCCGGACTCGGCGCCGCCGGTGCGGATCGGCACGCGCATCCGCGCGCCCGGCGTCACGCGGACGCTCTGGTGGATCGGCGTCTCGGTGATCGAGCCCGAGTTGCCGGCGGCCGCGATGAGGACGTGGCCGGGGTGCGCCGGCCCGACGTGGCTGGCGATCGACTGCTCCCACAAGAACGTGCCGTCGTGCGGGCCGAAGTCGCTCCCGAGCGAGAGGTTCACGACCATCGGGCGCTTGTCCGCGTCGGCGCGATCGAACATGAACTCGACCGCGCGAACGAGGTCGTCGTTCTCGATGCCGTCGGAGGCGCCGCGCGTGACGCGAACGAAGACGACGTCGGCGGCCGGGGCGATGCCCGCGTATTTCCCGTCCTTCGCGCCGCTCGAGGCGGCGATGCCCGCGACGTGCGTGCCGTGGCCGATCTCGTCGGAGGGCGCGCACTTGCGCCCGGTCTTCTCGTCGCAGAAGCCGTTGTCGATGCGCGTGAGGAGATCGTCGATGTCCTGCTTGGAGAAGACGCGGCCGGCGACGACCTTGCCGCCGTCGTCCTTGATCCCGAAGCGCTGCTCGAGCTCGGCGTGGACGCCTCCCGGCTCGAGGGACAGATCGAGCAGCCACGCGACGCGCGACCTGCCCGTCCCGTCGCGCATCTCGGGGTGCGTGACGTCGAGCCCGGTGTCGGCGACGCCGACGAGGACGCCCTTGCCGTCGGCGGCGCGCACCTCGCGCGCCTTCGCCGCCAGCACCCACTCCGCCGCGCGGTCCATCAGCGGGTGGAGCGGCGGAGCCACCTCGAGCCGGAGATCGGGGTGGGCCTCTGCGTACGCAGCGACGCGCTTCGCGCTCCCGCGGAGGCGGCCGATGCCGGGCGCCACCGGCTCGAGACCGAGATCCTCCGCGCGCGCGCCGGGGGGTACGGCCACGAGCGCGCCGATGAGCCCGGTCGACGGCGCCAGCGTGTCGGCCGCGCGCGGCCCGAGCACCCGGAGCAGCGCGGGGCCGATCGGCGATCCGCGCACCGCGTCCGGCGCGGACGCGGTCACCGGCGGATCCGCGGAGCGCGCCGGCGTCGCGTCCGTGAGGAAGACCGCGGTGACGGCGGAGACGACGGCCACGACGCGCGCGAGCGCCCTCACCTGGGATCGGGCGCTCGGGGCGAGCTCTTTCGTCGCGGACATGAGATCCATACGGTGCGGCAGCCGGGGCCTCCGATCAAGCGATCTACGCTCGGCGGGCCGTCGCGGTGGCGTCCATTCCCGCGCGCCCGGCGGTCGTCCGCCCCTCCGGGTGCGACGAACCGGCGCTCGCGCCGGGCCGCGGCGCCGCCAGCAGCCGGGAGCGCGGCCGAGGATCCCGTCCCGCCCGCAGGAGCCCCGCGGGGGCGCAAGTCACGGATCGGGCTCGTCCTCGACGTCCTCGGGCTCGTCGGCGTACGGCTCGGCGCGACGCGCGCGGACGCGCTCGCCGCCGACGACCTCGTCCCAGTCGCTGCCGTAGCCCTCGTAGTGCACGAGCCACCGCTCGCCGCCACGCTTCTCGAGCACCACCGCGGGCCACCAGGTGCCCCGCCACTCGACCTCGACCTCGTCCGCGGGCTTCCACGAGCTGCCGTCGTCGACGGCCTCCCCGGACGTCGACGGCATCCCGTCGCCGCCGACCCCGTCCACGAAGACGACCGTGGGGACCTGGATCGGCGCACCCCGGACACACCCCGCCGCGAGGAGCGAAGCGAGCCCGACGGCGACTGCCCGCAGGACCATGCTTCAAGTTTGGCAGACGCCCGAACGCACGCCAGCTCGACCATGGATCGATCGCAGCACTGCGCGAGCTCGAGCGCGGCGACGCCTCGAGGAGCGGCGCTCAGACCGGCGGCACGATGTGCTTCTTCTTCGGGCGCCGCTCGTCCTTCACGGCGAAGCGCGCGAAGCGCGCGGCGAGCTCGCCGCGGAGCCGCTCGCCGGGGATGACGGCGTCGATGACGAGCTCCGCCGCGAGCTTCATCAGGTCGATGTCGGCGCGGTACTCGTCGCGCAGCTTCGCGACGTACGCGTCGCGCTCGGGGCCCGCCGGGACCTCCTGGATCTTGTTGTAGTAGACCGCGTTGACCGCCGCCTGCGGCCCCATGACGGCGATCGACGCGCTGCCGAGCGCCAGGCACGCGTCGGGCTCGAACGCGGGGCCGCACATGGCGTACAGCCCCGCGCCGTAGGCCTTGCGCACGACGACGCTGATCTTCGGCACGGTGGCCTCGCTCACCGCAGCGATCATCTTCGCGCCGGCGCGGATGATCCCCTGCCGCTCGACCTTCGTGCCGATCATGAAGCCGGGCACGTCGGCGAGGTAGAGCAGCGGGATCTCGAAGGCGTCACACAGCCAGATGAAGCGCGCGGCCTTGTCGGCCGAGTCGACGAAGAGGACGCCGCCGAGCCACTTCGGCTGATTGGCGACGATGCCGACGACCTTGCCCTCGATGCGGGCGAACCCGGTGAGGATCTCGCGCGCGAAGAGCTGCTTGATCTCGCACCACGAGCCCTCGTCGATGATCTCGTGGATCACGGCCATCATGTCGAAGGACTTGTTCTCGTCCGCCGGAACGATCTCCTCGATCCGCTTGCCGCTCGACTTCGGCGCCTTCGCCGGGGCGTCCGGCGGGAGCTCGCCGGCCCGCTCCGGGAGGTAGCCGAGGTAGCGACGCGCCCACGCGATCGCGTCGTCCTCGGTCTTGCAGAGGACGTCGCCGCAGCCGGAGACCGAGCAGTGCATCTTCGCGCCGCCCATCTCCTCCAGCGTCACCTTCTCGCCGATGACCATCTCCGCCATGCGCGGCGAGCCGAGGTACATGCTGGCGTTCTTGTCGACCATCACGACGACGTCGCAGAACGCGGGGATGTACGCGCCTCCGGCCGCGCTCGGCCCGAAGAGCAGGCAGATCTGCGGGATCTGACCGGAGAGCTGCACCTGGTTGTAGAAGATGCGGCCGGCGCCGCGGCGGCCGGGGAACATCTCGATCTGATCGGTGATGCGCGCGCCGGCCGAGTCGACCAGGTAGAACAGCGGCGCGCGGAGGTCGCGCGCCGTCTCCTGGATGCGGAGGATCTTCTCGACGGTGCGACGGCCCCACGAGCCGGCCTTCACCGTCGAGTCGTTCGCCATGATGCAGACGGTGCGGCCGTCGACCTTCGCGGTCCCGGTGACGACGCCGTCGGCGGGGAGGTCCGCCTCGAGGTTGTTGGCGAGCGCCGCGTCCTCGACGAACGAGCCGGCGTCGACCAGCTTGGCGATGCGATCGCGGGCGAAGAGCTTCCCCGTCTCCGCGTTCTTCTGGTGGTACTTCGCCGCGCCGCCCTTCTCGACGCGCGCGAGGGTTTCCTTCAACTGGCTGTCTTGCGGCACAGCCGAGGGTCTTAGGGGCTCGCCTTCCCCGCATCAAGCAGAACCGAAGCCGGGCCGGAGGCGGTCGCCACGACGGGCGACGCAGCGCGTGACGCGGACGCCGCGACGGAGCGGAGCGCCGCGACCGCGCCGCCCAGGACCGCGAGCGCCGAGACGCCGACGAGCAAGAGGACGAGCGGAGCGCGCGACGACGCCGGCGGACGCGCCTCGAGGGGCGCCCGCGGCGGCGCCTCCGTCGCGACCGGGCCGCCGCCGAGCCGGATCCTCCGCTCGGTGGGCGCCTCGCGCGACCCGGTCGTCACGGCGTCGGGCGCGGGCGCGCGCGGCGGGGGCGTCGACGTCGACGCAGCGCTGAGCGCGATCGGTAGGCACGACACCGCCTTGGCGCCCTCGCGCTCGTCGAGCGCCTCGCGCGCCCGGTCCGAGGCGAACGGCCGGAGCGCCTCGGCGAGCTCGGACGCGGACTGGAAGCGCGCGTCGACGTCCCTCGTGAGGCAGCGGCTCACCACGGCCTCGAGCCCGGCGGGCGCGTGCGGCGCGAGCGCGCGGAGGCGCCGCGGATCCGCGGTGAGCACGGCCAGGCTCGCCTGGACGTTCCCCTCGGCGGCGAACGCGTGCTCTCCGGTGATCAGCTGGAAGAGGACGGCGCCCACGGACCAGAGGTCCGCCCGCCCGTCGACGTCCTTCGAGCTCCTCACCTGCTCCGGCGCCATGTACCTCGGCGAGCCGAGCATCGTGAACGCCGTGGTGACCTCGTGCGGGCTCTCGTCGTCGATGAGCTTCTTGTCGAGGATCTTCGAGATGCCGAAGTCGACGACCTTCACGTGGACGGCGTCGTCGTCCTCGCGGCGCGTGAGGAACAGGTTCGCCGGCTTGAGATCACGGTGGACGATCCCGGCGGCGTGCGCCTGCTGGAGCGCCTCACATACCTGCAACATGCAATCGACGACCTCCTCCACCGGGAGCGGTCCGTCCTCCTCGAGGACGCGCGCGAGGTCGCGCCCGTCGAGGTACTCCATCACCATGTAGGGCGCGCCGTCGTCGAGCGCGCCCGCGTCGAGGACGAGCACCACGTGATCGCTCTCGATCCTGCCCATCGCCCGCGCCTCGCGCTCGAAGCGGGTGCGGAGCTCGTCGCTCGCGAGCGCGCGGCGCAGGAACTTGATGGCGACCCGCTGCTCGAGCTGGACGTGCGTGGCGGACAGGACGATCCCCGTACCCCCCTGCCCGATCAGCCGCTCCACGCGGTACTTCTTGAGTAGGATGTCCCCCGCCGCGATGGGCAAACCGCCCAGAGTGGCCTCGCTGGCGCTCATCGGGACGACGAGCGTACCAGCGACGCCCCGGCGCGACGAGCGACGTGACGAGCGGCGCGGCGCGACGGCGCGGCGCCGCGGCCCCCGGCGACGCGCATTCGCGCGAGACGAGCGGGCCCGCACGAGCGTGGTACGCTTGGAGCGATGCCTCGTTGGAGCATCGCGTTTGCGGGGTGCCTCGCGGCGTGCGGGCTGTCGGTCACGGGCTCGGCGCCCGACGCCGACGCTGGCCCGGACGGCGTGGAGGCCGGCTCGCCTCCGACCGCCGACGGCTCGGCCGAGGATCCCGAGGCGGCGAAGGCCGACGCCGACGCCGACGCCGACGCCGGCACCTGGTGCGCGCGCCAGCCGCCCCACGAGATCTGCGTCGACTTCGACGACGGGCAGATCGTCCTCGCCGCGTCCAACGCCGTCGCTTCGCCCAGCGCGATCGACGACACCGAGTCACGGTCGGCGCCGAGCTCGCTCCGCAGCGAGGCGACGACGATCGGCGCGAACGCGTACGTCTACCAGAGCTGGGGCGGCAGCCGCTCGGTCGTCGAGCTCGCGTTCGACGTCTTCGTCGACGGCGCGGGCTACGCGCAGATCGGCGGCGTCGAGCTCTTCCCGACCACCGGGTACGCCCAGCTCCTCTTCGAGTACGACGCCGGCGCCCTCGCGTTCATGGAGCTCGCGGGCGGGGTGAAGACCGCGCACGCGCTCGGTCCGACGGCGCTCGGATGGCACCGCCTCGAGCTGCGGCTCGAGGTGGCGCTCACCCCGGCGAAGAGCACGGTCCGGGTGAAGCAGGACGGCGTGGTCTACTTCGACGACGAGCTCGCGCAGGCACACGGGACGCTCACCAACGTGAAGGCCGACTTCGGCGTCTTCTATTGCGGGAAGATCATGCCGGTGAGGCTCTTCGTCGACAACGTGACGATCGACTCGGAGCCCTGATCGGCGCGGCGCGCGGCGCTCAGCGGCCCTTGAAGCTCGGCTTCCGCTTCTCGGCGAACGCCGCGAGCGCCTCGCGGCGGTCTTCGCTGACCAGCACCTTGTCGTAGCTCACCTTCTCGAGCTCGAGGCCGTGCTGCAGCGTCGTGTCGAACGAGCGATCGATCGCCTCGAGCGCGGCGGCCTGCGCGATCGGCGCCCCGCTCGCGATCGGCTCGATCCACGCGACCGTGTCGTCGACGACGTCGGCGCCGGCGGGCGTGATCCGGTTGACCAGGCCCCACGCGAGCGCCTCCTCCGCGCCGAGGCGCCGGCCGAGGAGGATCATCTCCTTCGCGCGGGCCTCTCCGACGATCCGACCGAGACGCTGAGTCCCGCCGGCGCCGGGGATGATGCCGAGCGTCGTCTCGGGGAGACCGACCTTCACGTGCGCGGCCGCGACGCGGAGGTCGCACACGAGCGCGAGCTCGAGGCCGCCGCCGAACGCGACGCCGTTGAGCGCGGCGACGACCGGTTTCGGCGAGCGATCGAGCGGCCCGAGCTCCGATCGATAGAGCTCGACCTGGACGCGGATGTCGTTCTCCGTCATCCCCTGCCGCTCCTTCAGGTCGGCGCCCGCGCAGAAGGCCTTGTCGCCGCGTCCGGTGATGACGACGGCGCGCACCGACGCGTTCGAGACCGCCTCGCGCGCGAGCTTGCCGAACGCGAGCAACGTCGCGCGCGACAGGCTGTTCATCCGGGCCTCGCGGTCGATCGTCCAGACGACGACGTTGCCGCGCTGCTCGACCTCGATCGGGAAGGATTCGTCTGCCATCCGTGCCGCGTACCACAGCTTCGACGTGAGGGTGAGACCGTCAGAGTTTGCACCCCCTAGTGCGCGCGCCAACGCACGCGCGTCCCCGCTTCTGCCGAATTCGACGTCGAATCCCGACGGTACGAAACATGCCTGACGCGTCCCAGTGGAGATCTCCGAAGTCGCGCGCGTCCAGGCCCACCTCGCGACCGCCGAGTCCATGCTCGCCGCGCGCACCACGGAGAGCTTCGAGCCGCTCCAGCGGTTGACCCGCCGTTTGCTCCGAGAGGAGCTCTCCGCGTACCGCGCGCGAGGTTGTTTTCCGAAGAATCGCGAGCACCCGGGCGAACGAACACCGCACTTCATCGACGCGGACGGGACGCGCTGCGCGATGGCGCACCTGATGGAAATCGGCGGCGCGGAAGCGCTCGTCGCGGAGATCGCCGCGACCAACAACAACGCCTACGTCGCGGAGCTCGCCGCGGACGCGCGCTTCCTCGCTTGGCTCGACGCCGCGGGCCTGAGCGTCGAGGAGGCGGCGACGATTCAACCTTCGTACACGTGCCTTCCGCCGCAGGACTGCCTCTGCCAAGGCAACGGCGAGGGCGTCGTCACCTGGGAAGGGACGATCCTCGCGCGCGACGCGGGGCAGTGGCGCCAGGACGCGCGCGTCGACGTCGTTCACGGCGAGACGGGCGCCGTGACCGCCGGCGACGTCGTCGAGGTGCACGTCGTCCTCGAGGCCGGCCAGCGCGTGCTGGGCACCGCGACGACCGGCGGGACGGCGCGCGTCGAGGTCGTCGCGCGGATCGAAGCCGACGATCGACTCGGCGACCGATGCCTTCGCGACAGGGACGGGATGTATTCGCCGGGGGCGCTGGGACCGATCACGCCCGCGCAGGCCGCGAACCTGCTCGTGAGCCCAGAGGGCACGTGCAAGGCGGAGCTGGCGAAGCTCGATCCGTGCTGGGCGGTCGATACGTGCGAGAGCGGGAGCGACGAAGCGCGCTGCTCGGGCGCGCGAGCGGACGGTGGCGCGCCGTCGGCTTCGGCGGAGGGAGTGCAAGCCCCGGCGGAGGGAGCAGAAGCACCGGACGCCGGATGCAGCACGACTGCCGGCGCGCCCGTGACGAGCAGCGCCGTGCTCCTCGCGATCCTCGGCGCGCTCGCTGCGCGACGCCGTCGCCGCGTCAGGGCTTGAAGAGCTCGACGGCCTTCTTCTTCTTCGCCGGCTTCTTCGCCTTCGGCTTCGGCTTCGCCGGGGTCGGCGTGGCGTCGTCGATCTCGATCGTCTCCGCGGACGCGGACAAGGCGGGCGGAGCAGGCGTGACGGGGTTCGTGTCGATCGCCGAGAGAGGCGCCGGCGCCGTCACGGTCGGAGTCGCCGGCATCGCCATCGTCGAGACGATCGCGGCGCTGTCCGTCGCCGGCGCGGTCGTCGTGGCGCGGGCCGGCTTGAGATCGTCGGTCAGCTCCGCGACGGTGAGCACGATGGCGAGGAGCGCCAGGAACGTGCCGAGCGCGATGCCGGCCCCGGTGGCGATCCGCTTCCACGGCATGGCGCGCAGAGAGCGCCCTAGCTCGGTCAAGAGCAGCTGTGACGGGACCTCCGCGACGTCGCGCAGCCGCGGACGCGGCTTGGGCGCGCGTACGTGGGCCCAGAGGATCCGCAGCAGCGCGAGCGCGGCCTTGCCCGTGTCCGCCCAGCGCGACGGCGGAGGCTCGGGCGCCGGCGCGAACGCCATCGACATACGCGGAGGCACCGAGGGCGCTCGGGAGTCGAGGTCCGCGACCGTGTAGACGCTGTACGTCAGCTCACGCGCCGCGCCGACCTCGCTCGCGCGCACGCCGGAGTCCGGCGCGGGCTCGACGTCGTTCTTCCAGGGTGGCCGCTTCGAGGGCACGTCCGTGTCCTTCTCTAGCTCCCCGGACTCTAGCTCACCGGAGAGCTCGCCTCGAGCGGCCTTCTCGGCGAGCCGCTCGGCCAGCTTCGTCTCCATGTCCTGCCAGGGGATGATGTTGCGGACCGTCGGCGCGCCGTCGGCGTTCGGGCCGGTCGGCCTCTTCCACTGGTTCGATGGACGCCCGCGCGGGCGGCGCTCCTCGCCGCCGCTCGCCTTCAGGCTCGCGGAGGTACGTCCCATCGCGGGCTACGAGAAGCACCCGGCGGGCCAAACCCTGAGCGATCCACAGCGCCTGCATTTTTTCGGGGGATACCGCGCGCCGCTATCACGATCCGCCCTCCGTCGATGGACAGTCGCCGATCCAATTGAGGGCACGGCGCATCAGCTGGCGAGCCGTACGGTCGAGCTCGGGGCCGGGCCGGCGGTCAGGCCTTCTTTCGCGATCGGGACGGGGCCTTCGCCTGCGTCTTGCCGCGCTTGACCGGCTTCGCCTTCTCCTGCGGCGCGGCCGGCTTCTTCGCGTCCTTCGGACGCAGCGCCTCGAGCTTCGAGAGGCGGGCGCGGAGGTCGCGCTGCTCGTTCTCGAGGCGCTCGACCGTCTCCTTCAGCTCGTCGTTCTGCTTGCGCTCCCCGCCGAGGTCGCGCACGACCTCACGGATGCGCCGGCGCACACGCGCGTCGAGGTCGACCTCACCCCGCGCGCGGAGGGCCGAACGCGAGCGTGAGTCTCCCAGATCGGAGAGCGCTCGGACGACGTCCATGCGCAGGATCGGATCGGCGTCGTCGAGCAGCTCCTCGAGGTGCTCGCGCGCGCGCCGGTCGGTCGCGAGCTTCGGGATGGCGAGCGCGGCGGCGCGGCGGACGCGCGTGGGGTGGCCGTAGCGCGTCCGCGAGAAGAGGTGGGGGAGCGCGCGGTCGTCGCGGAGCGCCGACAGGCCGTCGATCGCGCCCGACGCGATCACGTCCGCCCACGAGGGGCGCGCCATCAGGTCGAGGAGCACCTCGAACGCCGCCGGCTGGCGCGTCTTGCCGAGCGCGCGCGCCGCCTCGGCCTCGACGAGGTAGCTCTCGTCGCGGAGGGCCTTCGGCTTGAGGGCCTCGACGGCGGCCGGCGTGCGGAAGCGCCCGAGCGCGTCGACGACCGCGCGGCGGACCTTGGGGTGCGCCACGTCGCGCGCGCGCACGAGCGCGTCGAAGCCCTCGCGCGCGCGGAGGCGCCCGAGCGACTCGGCGCACTCGACGCGGACGCCCCAGAACTCGTGGTCGTCGGCGAGGCGCGCGGCGAGCGCCTCGATCGTCGGCGGATCGTCGATTTTGCCGAGCGCCTGCGCCGCGAGCCAGCGACCTCGGGCGGTCCTCGCGTCGACCAGCTGCGCCCGCAGCATGTCGGCTGGCGCCTTCACCGTGACGTCGCCGAGGATCCGCATCTCGGGATCGACCACGACGAAGCGCGGCCGCGACGGGCACGGGATCGAGAACGTGTCGATCCGCGCGCCCAGCCGGAGCTTCTCGCGCCGCTCGCGCCCCGTCTCGGAGTCGAGGATCGAGAGGACGATCGGCACCTCGAACGCGCTCGGGACGCCGTCGGCGGTCGCCTGCGTCTGCTTCGCGGCGCACCGGAGGACGCCGTCCTCCCACGAGAGCTGGACCTCGACCTCGGGGTGGCCCGGGCGGTGGACGAGCTCCTCGAAGCGCCGGCCGAGGCTGCGTCCGGAGACCTCCTCGAGCGCGCGGAGCAGGTCGCGCGTCTCGACGACGCCGCGCGCGTGGCGCCGGAGGTAGGTCGAGACGCCCTTCCAGAAGAGGGCGTCGCCGAGCTCGGCGCGGAGCACGTGGAGGACGAGCCCGCCCTTCTCGTAGAGGTGGCGGTCGAAGAGATCGAGCGGCGCGTCGTAGTCCTGACAGACGATCGGCCGCCGGTACCGCCCCGCCGCCTCGCCGAGGTAGCTCGCGAGATCGTTCCGGACGCCGTACTCGTACTCGTCGCGCCCGAGGTGGTGCTCGCGCCAGACGTGCTCCATGAACGTGGCGAAGCCCTCGTTGAGCCAGCCCTCGGACCAGTCGCGGCACGTCACGAGATCGCCGAACCACTGGTGCGCGAGCTCGTGCGCGATGAGGTCGTCGCTCGTGACGTCGAGCGCGGCGCGCTCGTCGAGCAGGATGTGCTCGTACATCGTCGTCGCGGTCGTGTTCTCCATCCCGCCGAAGATGAAATCGCTGACGACGACCTGCGCGTACTTGTTCCACGGGTACGGCACGCCGAGGAGCTCGGAGAACCACGTGATCATCTCGGGGGTCCGCGCGAACGTGCGCCGGGCGTCTTCCTCCCGTCCCTTCGGCACGAGGTACGTCAGCGGGACGTCGCGCGCGCCTTCGCCGCTCACCGGCGCGAGCTCCGAGAGCTCCGAGAACTCACCGGCGACGATCGTGACGAGGTAGCTGGCGTGCGGCTCCTCCATCTTCCAGTGGAAGACCTCGCCGCCCGAGCCCGCCTCGCGCCCCGCGAGCGCGCCGTTCGACAGGACATAGAAGCCGGCCGGCACGCGGATGCGCGCCTCGGTGGTCATCTTCGCGTGCGGCTTGTCGTGGCAGGGGAAGACGTGCCGCGCGTCCTCCTCCTGGAACTGCGTCCACGCTTGCTTCGGCCGCGTCGGGACGTGCTCGTCGGCGTCGAGGAAATAGAGCCCCTTGCGCGGAGTCGCCGAGTAGACGACGGCGACGGTCGCGCGCGGGGCGTCGGCGCCGACGTCGACCACGAGCCGCGCGCCGTCGTAGACGTACCGCGCCGGCTTGCCCGCGACGGCGACGGACGCGATCGCGAAGCCGACGGCGTCGAGCTCGATGGTCGTCGCCTCGGGATCCACGCGCCGTATCTCGATTGAAACCGAGCCGCTCACGCTCCGCGCGTCGAAGTCGAGCGCGAGATCGAGCGCGATGTGCTCGATCGCGAACGGCCGAGGTCGCTCGAAGTGGCGCGGGCTCGACGAGAACGCGAACGGTCTCGCCGCCGCAGCGCCGTGCTGGTGCCCCTCGTGACCGTGACTGGCTCCCCCGAGCCCCGCGCAGCGCGCGTGCAGACGATGCTCGATGCCCATTGGGCCGGGCAGTCTACAACGCTCGTCGCCGCGGCTCAGGACAAACCGGCGCCGGGCGCGCTCGCCCGTTCACCGAAACGGCCCCGCCGCGACGAGGCCGCCGAGCGCGCGCCGCAGGCTCACCGCCAGCTCGACGGCCGGCATCGCCGCCTGCGGGTCGGAAAGCTTGCCGTCGAGCTCGAGCGTGATCGCGCTCGCGTCGATCTGCACGCCCTTCGCGCGCGCCGAGAGCTCGCGCCAGGCGTCGCGCGCCGCCGGCGAGAGCGACGGGGCCTCGACGCCCGACGGCGGCGCGTCGAGCGGGGGATCGATCGCGACCACCACGGTGCTCCCGAGGAGCAGACCGCCGCGCGCCCAGACCGACCCGATCTGCACGGTGCTCGTGCCTACCTGCGCGTCGTGGATCCACATCCGCCCGAGCTCGAGCCGCCCGCGGAGGCGCGCGGCCAGCGCCTGCCAGGCCGGGACGTCGGCGGAGAACAAGGCCGGCGCCGGCACCCGGGAGAGGGCGCGGTCGAACGACTCGGCGGCCGCGACCACGCGGCGGACGAAGCGCTCGACCTTCTCGGTCACGTGCGGCGCCCCACGGACGGCGAGGCGCGCGCCGCCGTCGAGGATCCGCACGTCGTCGAACCGGAGGAGCGGACGGAGCACCTCGGGGACGAGGAACCGGCTCGCCTGCGCGTGCTCGCGCGCCCGGGCGGCGAGGCGGCGGTCGATCGCCGGATCGCCCGCCTGCACGAGCGACGTCGCGAGCGCGTCCGACCAACGCCGCTCGCCGACGTCGAGCTCGAGGCCGAGGCTCGGCCAGGCGAGCTTGGCGACGAGCCAGTAGTCGTCGTGCTGCTCGGCGCTGACCGCGAAGGTGACGTCGCCGTGCTTGCCGACCATGCGCTTGGCCTCGGGGTCGGTGACGAGCCCGAGCTTCGCGGCGACGTTCTGCCAGACGAGCGCTTGGCGCGCGCTGCCCACCGGCGCCACCCAGCCCCGGTCCTCGCGCGGCGCGCTCGCCTTCGGACCGACGAGGATCCTCGCGCGGATCGCGACGTCGCTGCCCCACGCGACGTCGGCGCGCGCCTCGACGTCCGTAGCGAGCGAGAGCGTGGCGGCGCGGAAGGTCGGCGTCGCCGTCTCCGGCATCGTCACGCGGAAGGGGATCGCCGCGCCCTCGACCGGCGCGCCGTCGAGCACCCGGAGCGTGAAGCGCTGGCCCGCGCGGACGACGTGCGACGGTTTGACGAGGGTCTCCGTCTGGATGAACGACAGCTCGACCCCGCGGACGCGCCTGCCGCGGAGGTTCTGGAGCGAGATCGAGCCGCTCACGACGTCGCCGATCGCGATCTGCGTCGCGTCGAGCGACAGCTCCATGAACGCGTCCTTCCCGCGCGGGCCGTCGCGAGCGGTCACGAAGACCTTCGGCTCCGGAGGCATCGGCGGCGCCGGCGCGAACACCAGCGGGACGACGAAGTCCTGCTCGCGGTCGGGCCACCACGGGATCGAGACGTGAACGGTGATGATGTAGGTGATCGACGCGTCCGGGCCCACGTAGGTCGGCGGGAGGCGGTCCGCGAGCTCGAAGAGCGCCTTGAAGCGGTGCTCGCCCGGCGCCATCGTCATCGACGTCGAGCGCCACTCGCGCACGAAGAAGTGCTCCTCGTGGACGGCGCGCGACTTCCCCGTACCGACGCCGGTCCTCGCGGTGCCGCGGAGGCGGATCGCGACGAAGTCGACCGGGGTCTCGCTCCGCGACGTGAGCACCGCCTCGGCGAAGAGCCGATCGCCCGGGGAGACGAGCCCCGGGCTCAGGAGCAGCTTCACCTTCGGGCGGCTACGCATCAGCCCTGGACCGCGCCGGCGCGCGCCCGCCACGCCGGACGCCGCGGCGCTCGGCGCTCCGCCGGACAAAACGACGGCGCCGCGCGCTCGTGGAGAGCGCGCGGCGGACGGCGCCAGAGGAGAGCGGGACGAGCGCGGGCGACACGCACGCCTCGAGTCTACCCCGCTCTCGCGGGTCGAATCGAGGCGCTCACGCGCTCAGCGTCCGAGGGCCTCGGCGCGGTTGACGATGCGCGGCGTGATGAAGATCACGAGCTCGTTGCGCGTGTCGCTCGCGCGGCGGCGCTGGAAGAGGACGCCGAGGATCGGGATGTCGCCGAAGAACGGGATCTGATCGAGGTTGCGGCCGGTGTTGCGGGTGAAGATGCCGCCGATGACCGCGGTGTGCCCGTCCATCACGAGGAGATCCGTCTCCGCCTCGCGCTTGAGGATCGTCGGATCGCCTCGGGGTGAGGTCTGGTTGAAGTCGGGCTCGTCCCGGTTGATCTTCACGTGCATCGCGACCGAGCCGTCGGCCGTGACGTGCGGGCGGACCAGGAGCTGCAGCTTCGCCTCCTGGAACGTGGTCTGGACGCCCTGGGCGCTGATCTGCGCGAACGGGATGAGCGTGCCCTGGCTGATGCGCGCGTCGCGGTTGTCGAGCGTCAGGATGCGCGGGCTGCTGACGATGCGGAGCAGGCCGCTCGCCTCGGCCGCCGAGAGGCGGAGGCCGATGTTCAGGTTGTTGTCGATCGACCCGAGCGAGAAGCCGAGCGCGCCGCCCTGCCCGGTGCCGGTCGCCGCCGGGAGGTTGACCGCGAAGTTCGGCTGCGGGACGTTCTGCTGGAACGGCGACAGACCGCGCGAGTTCGTCTGCTGGTCGTAGTTACCGCCGGACGAGGTGATGCGCGACGGGAACGCGATGCCCGTCGGGTTGCCGGTCGCCTCGGAGAAGGTGACGTCGCCGCCCCACTGGATACCGACGTCGCGGAGGTAGCGGCTCGTCGCCTCGACGATGCGCGCCTCGACGAGCACCTGGGGCGTCTGCGTGTCGAGCGAGCGGACGAGCTCCTCGATGTTGTTCAGGTTGCCCGAGATGTCGCGGGCGATGAGGACGTTCGTGCGCTCGTCGACGGCGATCGAGCCGCGCGGCGAGAGCAGGTCCTTCGCGCGCGCCTGCAGCTCGTCGGCCTGCGCGTAGCTGACCGGGATGAGGCGCGTCTCGAGCGGCGTGAGCTCGTACTCCTGCTTCGCCGCGGCGAGGCGGAGCTCGCGCTCCTTCTGGAGCGTGGCGAGCGGCGCGACGCGGATCAGGTTGCCCGAGCGCACCATGCCGAGGCCCTTGGCCTGGAGCACGACGTCGAGCGCCTGGTCCCACGGGACGTTGCGCATGCGGATCGTCACGTTGCCGGACACGTCGTCCGCGGTGACGATGTTCACGCGCCCGACGTCCGCGAGCAGACGCAGGATGTTGTGGATGTCGGCGTCCTTGAGATCGAGGTCGATGCGGCGGCCGGTGTAGCCGCGCGCCTGCGCGTTGAGCGTCGCGGTGAAGCCCGCGGCCTCGCTGCCGCTGGACACCTCGATCTTCGGATCGTCGCCGAGGATGGACGTCTCGACCCTGGGGCCGGCGCCGCCGTCGCTCTCGCGCGCGACCGTCACCGACCGCCGCACCGGCGCCTTCGGGCCGGTCTTGGCGAGCGCCGCGTCGAACGACCAGACGAGGTCCTTGCCGTCCACCGAGACGGTGCCCTGGCTCGGCCCGTCTGCGCCCTTGTCGATCTCGACGAACGTGGCCTCCGCCTTGTCGTCGTAGAACGTCGTCACGCTCTTGATGACGCCCTTGCCCTGCGAGACGTCGAGCGTCCGCGCGAGCGGCTTGGCGAGGGTCGTCTTCTTCAGCTCGAGCCGGATGCGACCGGACGGGCTCGTGGAGAGCGCATAGGCGGGCATCTCGCTCGTCGAAATGACGATGCGATCGCAGCCCGACGAGCATGGCATCTTCGCGCGCTCGTAGCGGACGTCGACGAGCTCCGCCCCGGCGGGACGAGGCTCGGCGTCGGCGGACGCGCCGCTCGCGGGCGCCGTCGTCGCGGCCGGGGTGAGCGTCACCTTGAGCGACGTCCCGTCGGGACGCACGCGGTAGGCCGCCTGCTTCGTCAGGTTGATGCTCAGGCGCGTCATCTGACCGGCCCCGGTCTTGAACGCCTGGGTCATCACACCGCCGACGACGCCGACCGCGCTCGTGATCGCCGGCTTCACGCCGATCACGTCCGAGTTCGAGATGTCGACGACGAGACGTTTTCCGCCGTTCTCGACGCGCACGTTGAACGTGGGCGCGTCCGACCCGACGACTTCGATCTCCGC
>JAHBWA010000075.1 GCA_019637195.1 Labilithrix sp.
CTTCGCGCGCGTCACCATCGCCCAGGCGTTCGCGCACGCGCCGAAGCTCGATCCGAGCGGGACGAGCTGGCTCCCCCTTCCGTTCTGGCTGCTCGGCACGGTCATGCTCGCCTTCGGCCGCTCGCTCGCCGTCGCCCACGCGGGCTCGGTGGCGATCGCGAGCCTCGCGGCGACCGCTCCCTACTTGGCGCTCCGCTTCGCGGACGTCCCGCGTGGGCGCGCCCTGTTCGCGACGGCGTTCGCGCTCGCGACCCCGTGGTGCATCTGGCTCGGCGCCGCGCCGGTGCCCGAGTCGTTTGCCGCATCCTTGACCGCCGCCGCAGCGATCGGCCTCACGGCGGCGCGCTCACGCCTCGCCGCGACGCCGGTCGACGACGACGCGCCGCCCGTCGCAGGCCTCGCGGCTCCGGCCCTGCTCGCCGGCGCGGTCGCCGCCGCGAGCCTCTCGCGCTACGAGCCCTGGCCTGTCGCGGCCGTCCTCGCGGCGGCGCTCGCCCTCGGTGGCGCGCGCGCGGCCGGCAGGCGGCGCGCCGTCCTCGTCGGCCTCGCGCTGCTCTCTGCCGTCGGACCTCTCGCGTGGATGGCGTGGAACGCGCACGCTCACGACGGCCCTTTCCACTTCTTCCGCCGCGTGTCGACCTACAAGCGAGCGATCGGTGCAGGCGCGACCGACACGCTGGACGCGCTCCTGCTCTACCCGAGGCTCCTCTTCACCACGCGCCCGGAGGTCGCCATCCCCACCGTGTTCCTCCTCTTGCCCGCGATGCGCGATCCGGCCATCCGGCGGCGATGGGGCGTCCCGCTCCTCGCGGTCGCGGCGCAGATCGCGTTCCTCGCATACGGCAACGCGCGCGACGGAGCGCCCGCGCACCACCCCGAGCGCGCGCTCCTCGGCGCGACGGTGCTCCTCGCGCTGTTCGTCGCGGACGCGGGCTTCGTGAAGCTGCGCGAGCTCGTCGACGGCGCGACCCGCGACGCCCACGCGCTCGCCGCGAGGGCCGCCGCCGCCTGCGTCGCGGTCGCCTGGGTGATCTCCAGCGCCCGCGGCTACGATCCGCCGGGCACGAGCGCGCTCGAGGACCGCCGCGACCCGATCGCGCGCGGCGCGAAGCTGCGGGCCGACGGCGCGAGCTCGCTCGTGGTCACGCCGTGCGCCTACGAGCACTTCGCGCTGATCGCGGCGTACGGAGCGCCGGAGCGGGTGACGATCGCGGCGCACGGCGACGCGCCTCCGAGCTCGTGCCCGGACGTCGAGGTCCGCTGACCGCGGCGCGCGGCCGCTCCTCAGCTCCCGCCCACGACCCTGAGCGAGACGTCGGGCCGACGCTTCTCGAGGTCCAGCGGTGCCCTCGACAGCGCGGCGAGCGCCGGTGAATGGGCGGCGATCGCGACCATCTTCCCCGCCTCGCACATCTCGTCGGCGAGCCGAGCGACGAGCGCCACACCGTCGCTGTCCAGGTTGGCGTCGGGCTCGTCGAGCAGCACCAGCTTGGCGTCCTGCAAGAGCACGCGCGCCAGCGCCACACGCTGGCGCTGTCCCGCCGACAGCTCGCCGACAGGAACGTCGAGCGGGTCCCTCGAGGACGCGCGGAGCGCTTCGAGGAGCTGCAATCGATCGAGCGCTGCGTGCATCGCGGGATCCGACGCGCCCGGCGCGGAGAGCCTCATGGCGGAGCGCACCGTCACGTGGGCCTCGCCGAGATACGCGCGCTGCGGGAGATAAGCCGTCTGACGACGCAGCGCGGCCAGATCGAGCGCGCCGAGCGGGCTCTGTCCGAAGCGAAGGCCCCCGGAGGTCACCGTCCGAAGCCCGAGCAGCAGCTTGAAGAGCGTGCTCTTCCCCGCGCCGTTCGGCCCGACGAGCACCAGCGGCTCGCCCGGGTTCCATACGAAGCTGACCTCGTCGAGCACCGGCGGCCCGTCGGGCGAGTACGCGAACCGCACGCGGTCTCCGCGGATCACCACCGGGAACGCCACGGTCTCCCCCGAGCCGCCCCCCTCTGGCTCGCGTGAACGAAGAATCAGCTCCGCGAGCGGTCGGACGAGGACCAACGAGCGCACCATGCCGTGGGCTCCGAGCAACGCACCGTGAATCGCGGGCACGCACGCCGCCAGGACGAGCGCCTGATGCGAGATCAGCTCCGACAAGGCGCTTCGAGACGCGCCGTCGCTGCCGGCGACCAGCAGCACGGCGACCGCGGCGGCGGCGAGCGGCGCGCGCCCGAGCATCGAGCTGCCCGCGCCGAGCCGTCGGACGAGCGTCTCGTGCGCCGCGAGCTGACGCTCGAACGCCGCCGAGAAGTCGCGCTCCCCGGCCCTCGCCACGATCTCCACACGGTTCTCGATCGCGCCGAGCAGCGTATCGAAGACGTGCCCGTAAGAATCCGAGACCCGTTGCTCGAGCCGGTAGGCGACGGCCCGCGCCAGGAGCGCCGCGATCAGCACCACGAGCAGCGTCACGCTCGCGATCCCGAGGATCCGCAGGGAAAACGTCCCGACGAGGAACGGAACGAGGAGGAGCGAGGTCACGATGTCCGCCGCGAAGGCGGGCGTGAGCTCACCGATCAGGACGACGGCGTGATGGCTCCCCTCGAGCGCGGCCCTCCGCACGTCCGACGTCGGCACCCCGACGACGTCGCCCGCCAGCACCGCGCGCACCGTCATCGCGTAGGTGTCGCCCAGCACGGCGACGCGCACGAGGGACTGAGCGGCCCGCGACGCCGCGAAGACCGCGGCGCTCACGACACCGAGCTGGAGCGCCACGGAGGTCGCCCCATCCGCGACGTGGCTCGCGAGCACGACGAGCGACAGCCTCCCGACCACGCCGAGCGCGACCGAGACGGCGAGCCATCGGCGCGTGCGAGGCGACATCCGCGCCAACAGCGCGCGGATCACGAAGATGCTGCCCACGGATGAATTTCTAGCATCGCACCTTGCACCTACCCGCTGGAAATCGGATACGAGCCCGCATGTACTCGGTGCTCAATTACGGTCACATGGCCGCAGACGGCGTGCGAATGGACGCGTACGCGCGCGCCATCGAGCGCGCCGTCAAGCCCGGCCAGGTGGTCCTCGACATCGGCGCCGGCACCGGGATCCTCTCGCTGCTCGCGGCGAGGGCGGGAGCACGACGGGTGCATGCCGTCGAACCCAACCCTGCCGTCTGGCTCATCCCGGAGCTCGCGCGCGAGAACGGGCTGGCCGACCGCGTCGAGATCCACCACACGAGCTCGTACGAGCTCACCCTCGCCGAGAGGGCCGACGTCATCGTCTCCGATCTCCGCGGGAGCGTCCCGACCCACGGTGACCATTTCGCCGTGCTCCGGGACGCCAAGGAGCGCCTGCTCGCGCCTGGCGGCGTCCTCATCCCCCAGCGCGACGAGCTCTTCGTCAGCGTCTTCGAGAACGACGAGATCGCGGCGTGGCTGGAGCGCGGCAGCTCCGGCTTCGAACGGCGCGGCTGGTCGGCCGACGCGGTCCGGCGGTCGATCCTCAATACGCCGGTCGCCGACGCCGGCCGCGTCCGCGCGAGCGATCTCCTCACCGACTCGGCTCCTTGGGCGACGGTGACGTACGGCGACCAACCCGCCGTGCTCGAGGGTGAGGTCGAGCTCACGGCGCGCCGCCGCGGGATGACGCACGGCCTGGTCGTCTGGTTCTCCGCGACCATCCTCGACGACATCGGCTTCACGACCGAGCCGGGGACGTCGATGGTCTACTCGCGCTTCGTCCTGCCGCTGCTCGAGCCGGTCGAGCTGGAGCACGGCGATCGCGTGCACCTCGTCGTGCGGGTCGACGAGCAGGGCCAACGCTGGGCCTGGGAGACCGCAGTGCGCACGCGCGAGGATCGGCCGAAGACGCGCGCGCGCCAGTCGAGCTTCTTCGGGATGCCGACCTCTCCCGAGGCGCTGCTCCGTGGATCGACGACCTTCGCCCCGGTGCCGTCGGCGCTCGGAGAGCGCGCGAAGCAGGTGCTCACCATGATGAACGGCGAGCGGACCGTCACCGATCTCGCGAACGAGCTCGGCGCCCTCCCGAGCGCGCCGGCCCTCCCGGCCCACGCCCTCCTCGAAGAGGTGCGGGACCTCGTGGCTCGCTACGGCCGCTAGTCGGGACCAGCGACGCGGACGCGGCGCGCGCGGCGCTCCTTCCAGCTCAGGGAGAGAGCTCCCGCTCGCACGCGAGCGCTCGCTCGACGAGGCGCCGCTCCGAGGCCGTCGGAGGACGCCCGCGCCGGCGGACGAGCCGCTCGGCGACGCCGAGGCGGACCGCGACGCTCATGATGCCTGCCTTCGCCAGCGACGCCGCGCGGGCGCGATAGGTTCTCGCCACCCCCATCGTCCGCGGCCCGTAGCGCGCGAAGAGGATCCGGTTTTGCCGCTGCGACTCGAGGTAGTCCGGCAAGAAGGTCGGGTGCCTCGGCTCTGCGCGGACGACGTAGAGCGGCTCGGGGACGATGACGAACCGCGACGTCGCGACGGTTCGACACCACAGATCCCGATCCTCGGCGCGCGTGAGTCGTTCGTCGTATGGGTGCGAGAGCAGCCAATCGCGACGCGCCAGGAGCGTGGCGTGGGGGAAGATCCCGCGCTCGAGGGCGCTCAGTGGGGAAGCTGGAAGGCTCGCCTCGATGACCGCGAAGAGCTCGTCGTTCTCGTCGACGAGCGCCGCCCAGGTGCCGGCCGCGTCACACGCGGGCCCGGCGGACGCGAGCGCCGCCACCTGCCGCCGGATCCGATCGGGGTGAGCCAGATCGTCGCCGTCCATCCGCGCGACGAGCTCCCCGCGAGCGCGCTTCGCGATCTCGTTGAGGCGCGCGGGGAGATGCCGACGGAGGCCGTCACTCGTGACCGTCACGCGCGGATCGCGCAACGACCGGGCGATCGCGAGCGAGCCATCCGTGGAACCGTCGTCGACGAGGAGCACTTCGAGGTTCGTCCAGGTCTGCGCCAGCACCGAACGGACGGCGGCGGCCAGATGACGCTCCTCGTTTCGAAACGGGATCCCGACGGACACCAGCGGCTGGCCCGAGCTCACGAGCCCACCGCGACCAGCCGTCGAACGTGCCCAGCCGACGCGCGGAGCGCATACCGCGCCGCCGAGCGCCGGTCGTCGCAGAGCGACACGGTGTAGATGAAGCGCGTGGACGAGCGCACGAACGGGTTCTGCGGCTCGCCCGCGGTCCGGCGCGCGATGACGCGCCGGGCGCGGCCGGGGCTGCCGAGCGAGGCGAGGCGATCGGGAGCGAGCCCCAGCTGCTCGACGAGCAGGCCGGCGGTGAACGCCAGCACGCGCCCGAAGCCCCAGGCGCGCGCGCGCTCGGCGCCGGCGGCGAGCTCGCGCGGGCTCATCCGGCTCACGAGGAGCGCGAGGTCGTAGAGCCAGCCCAGGCGCACGAAGCGATGCGCGCCCGCGTGCACCGCAAGGAATACGAGCTCGTCCGCGGGCTCGAGGACGCCGAGCGCCGTCATGCCGGGGAGCGGCGCCGGACGACGGCGCGCCACGAGCGGCTCGCTCGGCAGGACCCGCCCGAAGCCCGAGTACCCACGAAAATGGAGCTCGAGCGGCAAGGCGTCGGGATGCGAGAGGTGCAGGTGGTGATGCTCCCTCCGGAGACGAGCCTCATCCGCGCCGTCCGCGACCGTAAATCCGAGGGACCCGAGCGCGCGCGCGGCGCGATCGAGATCGCGTTCTCGAACGAGCAGGTCGACGTCGCTCGTCGCGCGCGTCGACGGTCGACGGTAGTAGCGCTCCGCGAACAGCGGGCCCTTGAGCGCGACCGCGACCAGCGACGCCTCGGCGAGACACGCGTCGATCCGCCTGAGGAGAGCGAGGTGCGCCTCGTGGTCGATCTCCTGCGCGACCGAGAGCGCCTCCAGCCGGCGCTCGAGCTCGGGCGGGAGCTGCATCCGCGCGGCTCTCCACGCGTCGAGGACGACACCGCCCACGCCGTGGCGCTCGGCGCTCGCGAAGAGCGCCGAGGCCTCCGGTAGAGGCGTAGGCAACCGTGGTAGCGCCCGCAACAGCGCAGCGAGCGCGGCGTCCTGGCGAGTCAGCCAGGTCATGCGGTGTCTCGTGTAGAGCAGAGCGAGGCCGAGGCGCCGGGCCCCGGCCTCGACCGGGGCCTACGGATCGACGTGCGCTGAGCAGGCGAACTTGTTGAAGTAGGTGAGAACAGGCTCACAGGTGTACTTCATGAAGTCGTCACCCGGGTCGCAGATGCCGTTCGAGCAGGAGACCGTGGTGTTGCAGATCTCGCCATTCGCGACCGTCGCCTCGCAGGTCCAGTCCGCGCGGTTGGGCTTGTAGCCCGTGTCGTCGTACGAGGCGCAGCGGAGGTTGGTGTCGCCGCCTCCTCGCCACGAGCACGCGATCTCGGAGGCGGTCGAGTCGGACTCGTCGCTGCCGGTGTCCTGGATGCTGCACGGCTGCCCCTGCGTCCGGAGCGGCGCGCACGTGCCGTTCGAGCCGCCGTCGGCGTCGACGACTCCGCCGTCGCCGGGGAGGCAGAACAGGCCCTTTTCACACTCGAGCGACGTCTTGCAGGCGGCGCCGTTCTTGAGCTGGCCCTCGAGCGCCTCGAAGCACGCCGAGCGGATCTCCTTCAGCGACGCACCGGAGAGGTCGCACATGAGCGCGTCGATCTTCGCGATGCACTCGGCTCCCTTCGCCTGGTTGACGACGACGTTCTGCGTCGTGGTCGCGAGCCCGACGTTCGCGTTCTCGAAGCCGAGACGCGCGTAGAGGTTCTGGCACTCGGCGTGGTCGAACGTGCCGGACCCGACCTCGCTGCCGCCGTCGACGGTGCCGCCGTCGGGAACATTCGCGTTCCCGAAGCAGCACTTCGTCAGCGCGTTGCACATGGTGGCCGCCAGCTGCTCCGCGTACGTCTCGACCTTCAGGCCGGCGTCCGTGATCACGTCGGGACCGCCGTCGGTCGGCGGCTGGTTCACGTCCTGATCGGAGCCGTCAGGCTGCGCGGCGTCGGCTCCGGCGTCGTCGTTGGTGACGATCGTGTCGTCGGACGAACAAGCAACCAGTGCACCGGTCAGCGCGATCGAGGTCAAAGATGACAAGCAGAGAAGACGAAGTTTGTTCATGAGCACTCCCCAGCCTCGGTGTTAGCACACAATTGCGTGGTCATCGCCTGCACTACGGCGAATGGACAGAAACGTTCAGTACCTTTCGACGGCTCGTCGTGGTGAGGACGCGGCGTCCTCACCTTCCACGGTACACCCGTTTTGAGCGATAGCGACGTTCATGTAGCTTCGATGAGCCCGTTGCCGCGCATGTCGTCGACCAGGCGTGCGATGTCCTCGAGCGCGGTCTCGCGCGTCACGTCGTAGCGTTCGACGATGGCGCTCGTGACCTGTTCCAGCGTCTCTCCGGCTTCGAGCAGCCGCCAGACGTCGGCGGCCACGGTGTCCAGACCGAAGTATTCGCCAGCTCGGAAATCTAGCAACACGATTTCGTCGCCGAAGGCGCGCGCGTAGACACGGGGTGAGACACGGAGCTGCGTGCCCGCGAGTGGTTTGGCGTTCGGCTGCACGTGGCGATCTTACCCTCTTTGCTCGGGACGACCCATCAGGTTCATCACCAGATCGACGGCGCGATCCAGATGGTCGAACGTCCGCGGGCGCTCGAGACGAAGCACCGGGGTCACGGCGACGATCGAATGCAGCAGGTCGAGCTCACGCCGCTGGCGCTCGGGCTCGTCGAGGATGAAGCGCGCCACCTGCGGGACGAGGGTGCCCACGGCCGCGATTCCGCCGAGTCGGACGAGCCGCGGCGGGCCGTCGACGAAGGCCAGATCCACGAACGCGACCAGTCGCGCGCCCGCCTCGGCAGCGCGAGGGGCGCGCAGAGGGAGCTTCGCCGCCTCCACGCTCGACGCGCCGAGCGCCTGTCGTGACGCGGCGTCCAACCAGTGGTCGAGCTCGTTCGGGATCACCTCCCAGGTGTCGCCGCTCGCCATCGCGTCGAGCCCGACGGCGTCGTCCGCGAGCAGCGCCGCGCCGCGGCGACACGCCGCTGCGGCAAGCGTCGACTTCCCCTGCCCGCTGCGACCGAGGAGCACGACCGCCTCGCCGTCGAACGACACCGCCGCCCCGTGCAGGCCGAGTCGATCGCGCAGGTGACGAACCAGGAGCCACGCGCTCCCCCGCTCGATCTTCTTCACGTCGCGCGGGTCCGCGTCGGGATCGAAGTGGAGGCGCACGTCGGTGCCGTCTCGACGCGCGGTGAGGGTCGCCAGGCCTCCCCACTCCGCGACGACGTCGTCTCCACACCGGCCGAGGCGGAAGCAGACCTCTCCCTCGTCGACATGCTCTGCGAGCCAGTCGATTTCACGCGGGGCGGTCACGACTGGCCTCCCCGCCGGGCACGGAGGAACGCCTCCACGGCGAGGACGGGCCAGACGTTGCCCCAGTGCTCGCCGTCGCCGAGCGCGTGCTCGAAGGCCGCGAACGCATCGAGGAGCCGCCGCGAGTCGACGAGACCCAGCGCGGCGAGCTCTCTACCGGACGCGAGGGGCCGGAGCGCGTCGACCCCTCCCGACGCCGCGAGGAACCGGAGGAGCCCGCATTCGAAGCCTGCCTTGTCTTCCCGCTCGACGATGGCCACGGGCAGGAGATCCTTCACGGCTGCGCGGAAGAGACCGCGGCGGATGGCGCCGTGCAAGAGCCAGGCGGGGTCGAACCGCGCGACCAGCTCTCGCAGGCCCGCCTCGAGGAACGGCTGACGGCAGGCGATCCCTCCCGCCGACTCTTGCTGGTGACGGAGCCAGGCGAGATGCTCGTGATGCGGCGGATCCCACATGGGCGCCGCGGCCTCGCTCGCGGCGCGCTCGCGCGCGAGCTCGCCGGCGCGCATGCTCTCCACGAACGCTCGGCCCGCCCAGCTCGGCGTCGGTGGAGTGGCACGCCGCGCTCGCCAGCGGCGCACACGATCTGGGAGGAGCGCCGTCACCAGCGGACGCGCGAGCCACTGCGCTGCCGGACGACGCGGCCGATCGAAGCCTCGCATGCGACGCGCGCTCTCGACCGCCACGCGCGGCGCCCGCAGCGCCGCGCGCGCGAGTGACCGCGGGTCTCCGTCGAGGAGCTCGTCGGCGCCGACCCCCGTGAGCACGACCGTCGCGCCGTGGGCGCCCGCCCGCATGAACGCCTCGACCTCCATCCCGCCGCTCGGCCACGTGAACGGCGCCGCGTCGACACCGCGAAGGAAGAGGTCGATCCGAGCGGCCGCCTCCTCGGGGCGGACGCGCAGCACCTCGCAGTCGAGGTGGCGTTCGAGCGCGGCGAGGTAAGGACGGTCGTCGCCCGGCCCGCCGAAGTCGAGCGCCACTCCGAAGACGGAGACGCCGTGCTCGCGCCCCCAGCGGTGCGCGAGCGCGAGCAGCGCGGACGAGTCGAGCCCGCCGCCGGTGAGCACCGCCGCTCGGTCGACGCCGTGCAGCGCATGCGCGACCTCGGCTTCGAGCGCTCGCCTGAGCTGCGTGGCGGCGACCTCCGGCGTGTCCGCGCGCTCCGCGATCTCCCCGCGCCGGTCTCGCTCGGCGCGTACGTAAGCTGCGCGGACACCGAGGTACGGCGTCCCGCCTTGCGCCGGCGGCGAGCCGAACACCATCCGGGCGCCGAGGGTCAGGGTGTCGAGCGCGGTCGGCTGGCCGACGACGGCGTCTGCGAGACGCGAGGTCGTCTGCCCTCCGGCGGAGTGAAATCGGAAGCCTTGGTGCGGGGTGACCACTTTCCCCGATAGAGGTCACATCTTGCCGGTGATTCGGAGCGTCCCGCCGCCTTCGGTGATTCCCATCGTGCCGCCGAGCGTGAGCTCGCGAACCGACCCAAGCTTGCGAAGCTGCGGCGCGCGGTACGGCCGTCGCTCCACGGGGACACTCTCGGCGAGCGCCTCGGTCTCGGTGGCTTCCTTCGGGATCATGGGCGGACGCGTCTCCTGGCGAATCGATGGGATGCAGACGATGACGTCGACATTCACACGGAACGGATCCATCGTTCGTATCCTACTTCGGCGCCCTCATCAACCTGGGCCATTGTCACGATGCCCTCCGTCCCGCCTCGCCGCTTGCACTCTCCGGGAGCCGCGGCGCGGCTCTTCGATGAGGTCTCGGCCCTGGCCGGTGGGCTCGCGCTGATGGGCCCGCAGGCGGTCACCCGCGTGGCTCAGGGCTCTGCGCCCGCGCGCCCGGCCGAGCTCGTCGAAGCGCGCGGCCTTCACGCCAAGGGCTACGCTCGGCTCGGCGGGCTCTGTGAACGGACCGCGTGCTCCGACATGGTGACGATGATCGCGCGCCTGCGTGACGCCGGGCTCCCGGCGGTCTTCGTGCTCGCGACCGACGCCGCGCTCGCGCTCGGACAGCTCGTCCAGCAGGTCGTGTCGGTCTGCTCGAGCGAAGCGTACACCCTCGTCGAGGACGTCTGGGCCTGGCAGATCCCGCGCGGCAGGAGCGGGTGGCCCGCACACCGAGGCATCTCGACGTTGCTCGATCGAGCGCGGCCGGAGCTCGTGAACACCTGGATCGCGCTGAGCGACGTCCCGGTCGAGCGGTCCTGCATGCACTTCGTTCCCCTCGACGAGGATGCCGGTTACCCGGACGACCTCGCGACGATCGCGGCTCCTGCGGGAGGAGACGCTACGGCGCTGGCGGCGGGCGAAGCGCTCGCGTGGAACGCCAATGTCCTCCACTGGGGCGGCCCGTGCGCGCTCGAGTGCGCCGGGCCCCGCGTGAGCTGCGCCTTCTCGCTCGTCCGGACCGACGCGCTGCCGGCGATCGGACTGGCGCCGCTCACGGCTTCGTTGACTCCGACGGAGCGTGTCGACCTCGTGGCGAAGCAGATCGCGACCTACGGCGCGGGTCAGCACGACGTATCGGACGAGATCCTCGAGTGGGCGCGCGCCACCTTCACGCTCTCGGCGCTCTCGCCCACGGCTCCGGGGGGCGTCCGTAAAGAACGGTAAACAGGGGCATCCCTTCGCCCGCTCCCGCGTCTATCCCCACGAGCCGCGAGCGCGCGGCCTCCGCTCGACGCCACGAATCGACGCCACGAAAGAAGGAGCCTCGTCCCATGCGATCCATGATCATCGGTACCGTCCTCGCCCTCGCCACTGTCTTCGCCGCTGCGCCCGCGATGGCCGGCGACAAGCACGAGAAGGCGAGCTTCCCGATGCCCGCCGCGGCGTTCAAGCAGCGGGTCGACGCCCGGCAGGCCAAGGCGCGTGAGCGAATGGAGAAGCGCGCCTCGACCCTCGGCGCCGAGCAGGCGAAGGAGCTCCGCGCGAAGTTCGACGCGGGCGTCGCGAAGATCAACGTCGAGGTCGACAAAGCGGTCGCCGACGGCACCGTGACGAAGGACGAGGCCGCCGCCGTGCGCAAGGTCGCCAAGGAGCTCCGCGGGCACCACGGCAAACGCGCCAAGCACGGCGGTAAGCACGGCCCGAAGGGCGGCGACGCTCACAAGAAGTGAGCGACCGCGCAAACGTGAGCGGCCGCGCAAACGTGAGCGGCCGCGCAAACGAGGAGTGAGCGGCCGCGCGCGGTGCGGTTACCGCTTCGAGCCCTTCACCGTGAAGGTGCTGTTCGCCGCGTAGCCGCGCACCATCACGTGGAGCTTGCCCGGGGCGTCGAACGTCACCTCGCACGTCTCGGCCGAGCCGTTCTTGTAGGGGCGGCAGTCGTAGACCCGGGCGGCCGCCGGGGCGTTCTTCTTCACGTAGAGATCGGCGTCGCCGGTGCCGGAGAGCACGACGGTGTACGTGCCCGCGGGTGCGTCGTAGCTGAAGGACTCCTCCGCGTTGCGCGCGACGGAGCCCGACTCCTCGAAGGGGGTGAACACGCCGTCCGGATCGCCGCCGCCGCCGCCGGAGCCGAGGGGCATACCCGGCTCGTAGACGTTGTCCTCCTCGCCCGTGACGAGGACGACCTCGGCGCGATCGATGCCCTCGAAGATCTTGTCGTAGGTCTTGGGCTGCTCGATCTCGAGCAGCCCGTTGACCATCGCGGTCGACGCGGCCGCCATCGAGTGGAAGTACGACGGCATCGCGTTCGTGATGAACTCCATGTACTTCGTGCCCCCCGGATCGTCCGGGTTGAGGGCGGCGCGCGTCTGCGCGAGCGAGCCGTCGACGTACGCGAAGGTGTCGCAGCCGTTCATGAAGAACATCTGGTACTTGGCGGGGAGCCAGCGGCCCTTGCGGGCGAGCGCGCGGACGTTCTGCCCGAGGCCGGCGTGGCCGTTGTACATGACGAGGTCCGCGCTCGGCGTGAGGCTCTCGTAGCGCGCGTCGAAGCCGGCCCAAACCGACGTGATGGCGTCGACGAGGAGCGCCGTGACCTTCACCTTCTTGCCGTCGGGGAGCGTGCCTTCGACGGTGACGTCCTTCACGTCCGGGCCGGGGCGGTCGGACACGTTCGCGGGCACGGTGGTGAGCTGCGCGTCGCGCAGCCGCGCCTTCATCATCCGGACGAACGAGTTGAACGCGGTCACGCCGACGTCGCTCGCGCCGCCGGTCGCCTCGTTCTTGCCGAAGATCGAGATGACCTCGAGGCGATCGTCCTTCCAGACCTCGTGGAGCTCGGGGTACTTCCCCGTCGTGTTGAGCGTCGAGCGCGTCGCCGTGGCGGTGAGCTTCACGACCTCCGCGTCGGTGATCCCGCAGCCGCTCCGCGCGGGCCGGTAGTAGTACCACATGCTGCCGGCGTCGACGTCGTGCGCCGCCCAGTCGACGCACGTGCGCTTGTGCGCCTCGGTGAACGCCTGCTGCCCGGCGTGACTGACGTCCTTCGGCAGCTTGAGCTCGTAGGTCGCCGGGAGGTTCGTCTTGCTGCCCCACGCGACCGGGAGCTTCGCGTGGTAGGCGATCTCGATCTTTCCGCCCACGTTCGTCTTCGTGATGTTCGTCAGCTCGAGCGTGTCGAGGCGCCCGACGCTCTTCTGCGCGTTGAGGTGACCGATCGTGTAGAGCAGCTGATCCTGGATGGTCTGCTTGTCGTTCCACGACGAGTCGGTGACGAGCGAGCCGTCGAACTCGAAGTCGAGGAGCGTGGCCTGGTCGGAGCTGAACGCGCCCTCGTCGGTCGCCTCCTCGCCTCCCGCCGAGTCGGCTGCGCATCCGGCGAACGCAAAGAGCGAGACGAGAGCCGAGGCGAACAAGGCGAGACGACGCATGCGGAAGCTCCGGTGGGTGGCGGCCGCGTGGCCGCCCCAGGGCCCTAGCAATGGGTGTTCCGGTGTGGGACGCTTGCCTACAATCGTGAGATCGCCGGATCTCCTCGCTTTCTCGGCGCGCCACCTGGATCGCTGGGGAACCGCCGGCGCGCCGGCGGATCGAGTTAGATCCAGCAGGTCCGCGCGGCGCTGGTCACGACCGACGGCCGGCGCGCGTCGGCCGGCACGCCCAGGCGGTCCCGGCGCCCCCCCGCCGCCGGGCCCCACCGCTCGACGCGCAGGCGTCGACTCACCGACGAGCGAGCACCTTCACAAGAGGGCCGTCCCGCCGCCCGTCTTCGTGACCTCCACCGCCACCTTCGGCGCGGCGACGTCGCCGAGGAGCGGAAGCACGACACGGAGCGAATACTTCCCGACGCCGAGCGGCCCGGCGATCATCCGCGGGTACCCGCGGCCCTCCCAGCTCCGGGCGCGCTCCGGCGCCCACTTCGTCTTCACCGCATCCCAGACCAGCTTCACGCGCGCGCTGCCGTTCTTGTCCAGCGTGACCTTGGCGGCCTTCGCCTCGCGCGCCTCCGGCTTGTAGCCCTTCGGGTAGCCGGGCCACTTGTTGGGCGGGATGTCCACCCGGCGACCCTTGGCGTCGACCGCCTCGACGTCGAAGCGCGGGGACGGATCACCCGTAAAATAAAGGGCGAGCGGATCGCTGGTCTTGTTTCGCAGGGTGATCTGCAAGTCGACGCGTCCGCCTGGCGTCGTCGTCGGCGTGCTGCTCGTCACGGTCACCTCGAGCTTGTCCTTGATCGACGGCACCTCCGACGGGCGCGGCATCGGCACCTCGCACAGCTTCAAGGTATCTTCGAGGTTGTCGAAGTCGGGGGCCCCGCACGTCGTCGTGCCCGGAGAAGGCGTGCCGCTGTTGGGCGTCGTGACGTCGCTCCCGTCGTCGACCTCGGGCGGCGCGGTGGGGACGTTGGCGAGCGTGCCGATGGGCTGCATCTCGAGCTTCTTCGGCTCGCGCGGCGGCGGACACCCGAGGAGCAACACGATGCCCGCGCCGAACATCAACCCGTAGGACCACGTGCGCCGGCCGGCCGCGGGCCGCACGAGGCGGGCCGGGGTGTCACCCGAGCGGGGGGCGCACCGTGACCGCGACCCCCTCTGCGACCGCCAAGCGAACATCGTCTCCGGAGGATCCTTCTGCAAGCTGTCCAATTTCGTCCAGGTTTTTGTTCGATTTCGAGCCGCTTTCCACGCCCGGCGGACTTCTCGGGCGCCCAGAAAACGCCCTGTCCAGCTCGCCTCGAGCGAAGTAGAAGCGGGCCGTGACGCTCTCCCCCTCAGCGGCATCGAACCCGAGCGAAAGGACCCCCAATGCGAAGCTTCGCGTCGATTCACGCTGAGCCGGCGTCGGCCAGCGTGATCCCGGGCGTGGGCCGTGCCCACACCCCGTCGATCCCGCGCTCGTCCGCGCGCCGGTCGGTGTACGCCACCCTCCTCTTCCTTGCCGCCTCCGTCGTCGCCTCGCCCGCCGCCGCGCAACCGGCGCGGCCCGAGCAGCCGACCCCGGCCAGTCCGCCGACCCCGGCCGGGGCGACCGCGCCCGAAGCGCCGGCAGCCGACATGACGGCCGCCGTCCCGGGAGGCATCACGGCCGAGCAGGTCGGCGCCCGCGCGGCGGCGACCAGCTACCAGGCGAAGGCCGCCGCCGAGAGCGCGAGCGCCGCGACCGCGAGGGCCGACGCCGCGTGGTCGAACTACCTGCCGAAGCTCGGCCTCAAGGCGAGCTACACGCGCCTGAGCGAGTTCACCGCGCCCTCGTTCGGTGGCAGCGGCGCCATCGTCGGGACCACCGCGCCCGCCGGCTCCTGCGTCGCCAACTGCCCGCCGGGCGTGCCCTCGGTCGACGCGCCGCTCTTCGGCGTCGACTTCAAGTTCCCGCTCATCTTCAACCAGTGGCTCACCCAGGCGACGATCGCGATCCCGATCAGCGACTACTTCCTGCGGATCAACCAGGCCCACACGGCCGCGACGAAGCAGAGCGAGGCCGCGCGCTGGGACATCGCCACGGCGCGCGCGAAGTCGTTCTCCGACGGTAAGGTCGCGTACTTCACCTGGCTCCGCGCGCGGGCGGCGATGAAGGTCGCCGAGCAGAACCTCGCGGTCGCGGAGGCCCACGTCAAGGACGCGCAGAACCAGTTCGCGGTCGGGAACGCCTCGAAGGCGGACGTCCTCCGCGCCGAGACCCAGGTGGCGCGGCGAGCCTGCCTCGTCGAGCGCGCCAAGAGCGGCATCGTCATCACGGAGCGCCAGGTCCGCGTCGCGACGCACGCGAAGGAAGAAGCGCTCAGGCCCGGCGAGTCAGCTCGGTACGGCTTCCCTTCCGCCCACCCCGCAGAACGTCCGCGCGCTCGGCGAGGCGCTCGGCGCGCCCCGGATCAAGAGCGTCGACAAGAACGCCGAGGAAAAGGCGACGCGCAAGCTCGCCGAGGTGCAGCGCGCCGGCAACTACCCGGTCCTCGCCGGGTACGGCGACGTCACCTACGCGAACCCGAACCAGCGCCGCATCCCGCAGACCCAGGACTGGTTCCCGACCTGGGCGCTCGGCGCGCAGATCACCTGGTCGCCGAACGATCTCGTCGCCGCGGGTCCGCAGGCCGCGGACCTCGAGTCGCGCGCCTCGGCGCTCGAGGCGCAGAAGTACGCCACCCGAGACGGCATCGAGCTCGAGGTGACGCAGGCCTACCAGGCCGTCATCGAGGCCGACACGGCGATCACGACCACGACCCAGCAGCTCGCGAGCGCAGAGGAGGGCTACCGCGTGGCGCGCGAGCTGTTCAACGCCGGACGCGGCACCGCGACGACGCTGATCGACGCGGAGACCGCCCTCGCGCAGACCCGCTTCGAGCACCTCAACGCCAAGGTCGACGCGCGCCTCGCGCGGATCCGCCTCGAGCACGCCGTCGGCCGAGACGTGAAGTAGGCTGTCCCCCCACCCCACCGCACGCGCCCCGCCGCACCGGCGGCGACGCCGGCGACCGGCGGTGCTACCCTCGCGAAGGCATGGAACGGGATCGCCGTCCTCTTCTGGTGCTGGTCGTCCCGCTCGTCGCGCTCGCTGCGTGCGCGACGCTCGCGGGCATCGAGCAGCCGAGCACGAACGGCGAGCCGGACGCCGTCGAGACCGACTCCGGCTCCACGCCGCTGCCCGACGGGCTCAGCGTCGAACCGGCGCGCGTCTCCATCACCACGTCGTGCCAGGACGAAGACGCGGCGCAGGCCGTGATGCTCGGGAACAAGACGGACCGCGACGTCCCGTTCGAGGTGCAAGTGCCCGAGGGCTCGCCGTTCGTGCTCGGCGACGGCGATGGCGCGGGCACCGCGCTCCTCAAGGGCACGCTCCGGGCGGGCGACATCGTCCCGGTCTCGCTCCGCGTCGCCGCGAAGAAGGCAGGCGCGTTCGACGGCTCGCTCATCGTGCGCCTCGGCCAGAGCGTCACCCAGGTCCCGGTGACGGTGACGGTCACCGGCGGATCGCTCGCGTTCTCTCCGGCGATCGTCGACTTCGGTGACGTCCGCTACGACCAGCCGTCCGCTCCGTCGACGGTGCAACTCGAGAACACCGGGACCGAGCGGGTCAACGTGATCGGGTTCACAGCCGTGGGCGGCGCAGACGGCGGGGGCGGCTTCACACTCAACGCCGGCGGCGGCTCGATCGCCCTCGATCCGGGAAAGTCGGCCGACGTCCCCGCGGTCATGGTCCCTGGCGAAGCGGGGGCGCAGGCCAGCGCGACCTTCGAGCCGCAGACGGAGACGCCGACGTGCGGCGCGCTCCCGAAGCTCTCGCTCCAGGGCAGACGCGTCAACGACGACGTCACGGTGAACCCGGTCCTCCTCGATTTCGGCAACGTGGACTGCGGCAGCGCGGGTGGTCCGACGCGGACGTTGACCATCTCCAACTACTCGACGAGCGCCGTCAACTACACGGCCACCACCGCCGCCGACGCACGGTACGTGCTCGGCTCGGCCGCGGGCGTCGTCCCGCCAGCCCTCGGCAACACCCCCGGCACGGTAACGCTCAACGTCACGCGGAGGCCGCCCGGGACGACGCTCGCCGAGCACAGCGACACCCTCGACGTCTCCTTCCTCGCGGGAGGAAACACGAAGACCACGAGCGTCGCGCTGACGACGAAGACCGTCGGCGCGATGCTGGCGATTCAACCGACGGCGCTCGCCAACTTCGGCACGGATGAGACGAAGACGTTCCGCGTGACGAACGACGGCAACAGGTTCGTCTTCCTCCGGCACACGTCGTCGAACGCCGTCGCGTTCGTCATCCCGGACGAGACGAGAGAGACCCCGCTCCAGCCGGGCGCGTCCGCCACGGTGAAGGTTCGCTTCGCGGCCGCGACCGCCGGGCAGCACTCCTCGACGGTCACGACGAACCGCATCACCACGCCGCTGCTCCTTCAGCCGTTCTACCCGTCGAGCGGGCAGCTCTGCGAAGCGGCCCCCACGGTGAGCGCGACCGCGACGCGGTAGCGCGCAACCGGCCGCCGCCAGCGGGCCGCTCCGAGCCGCCCGCCGCGCCGCCGAGCGCACGTCAGAGCACGTCGAGCCGGCGCTTCGCAGAGCGCGCGAGGGGATCGCCGAGGCCCTTTCCGCTGCCCTCGATCTCCGGCGTCTTCACCCAGCGCGGCGACGCCTCCGAGCGGACCGGCGTGGCCTTCCACTCGGCGAAGTCGTCGGGCAGCGGCCCCGGGAGCGTCGGCTGCGCGGTGCGCTCGAGGAGCTGGAAGTCGTGGCGCACCGTCAGCTCGAGCGGGAGCCCGCGGCGCGGGCCTTCTTCTTTGAACCACGCGCGCGCGGCGTTGACGTTCTGGATGAGCACCCAGTGCTGCGGATCGGTCTTCGCCGCCGTGGTGAAGAGATCCATCATCGCGTCGAGATCGCCGCGCGCCTTCGCGAAGCACGCGAGGTGGTTGTAGGCGAGGCCCGGGCACGGGTAGCCGAGCTCGAGCGCGCGGCGCACGTGGCGCTCGGCGCCGTCGAGATCGCCCGCGTGGTAGAGCGCCGCGCCGAGGTCCATGTGCGCGCCGTGGTAGTCGCCGAGGCGCTCGAGGATCGCGCGGTACTCCTCCACGCCGTCCTTGTGCCCGACGCGGAGCCCGCTGTTCGCGTAAAACCACTCGTTCATCACGCGCATGTCGTCCTCCGAGGCGTCGAAGGGCGTCTTGAGCTCCTGGAAGTCGCCGGTGAAGTACACCTCGCGATCGAGCCAGCCGGCCTTCTCGGCGTCGTGGAAGTCGCGCGTGCCCGGGTAGACCGAGAGGCACGAGAAGACGTACTCGTGGGGCGCGGCGCGCTCGAGGAACGCGAGCGTCTCGGCGAACGACTCCTTGGTCTCGCCGCGGTTGCCGAGCATCATGTAGTAGCGGACCTTGATCCCGTACTTCTTGGCGAGGTTCGTCGACGCGAGGATCTCGTCCGGCGTGATCTTCTTGTCGATGAGGTCGAGGATGCGCTGCGAGCCGCTCTCGACGCCGAGCGAGAGGCGCTGGCAGCCGGCGAGGCGCATCTCGCGGAGCAGCTCGTCCGAGAGGAGATCGACGCGGGTGTCGCAGCTCCAGAAGAAGCCCATCTTCTTTTCCTGCATCCGCTTGCAGAGGGCGAGCACCCGCTTCTTGTTCGTCGTGAAGGTGTCGTCCTTGATCTGGATCATCTTCACGGGGAGGCGCTTCGACACGCTCTCCATCGCGTCGAGCACGTAGTCGATCGAGTTCGCGCGGAAGCCGCGACCCCACGAGGTCTCGGCGCCGCAGAACGTGCAGGCCCATGGGCACCCGCGCGACGTCATCAGGATGTGCGTGTCGAACCAGTGGTGCGGCGACGCGAGCGCGTCGAGATCGGCGACGTTCTTCCGCTCGGGCGCGGTGACGACGCGAGCGCCGTCGCGGTAGACCGTGCCGTGGACCTTCGCGGTGCTCTCGCCCTTCGACACGCGGTCGACGATCTCGAGGAACGTGAGATCGCTCTCGCCGAGACACACGGTGTCGACGCTCGGGTAGTGGCGGAGGATCTCGGGGCCGAGCGGCGTCGCGTGGGGTCCGCCCACGACGACGTGCGCGCGCGGGTGCCGAGCCTTGATCAGGTCGGCGACGAGCCGGACGCCGCGCCGGTTCGCGGTCCAGCAAGACATCCCCCACACGTCGGCGTCGAGCGCGGCGACGATCTCCTCGACCTTCCGCCACGGGTACGACGACAGGTTCAGGATCTTGACGTGGTGGCCCGCGCGGAGCGCCTCGGCGCCGATCGCGAAGAGGCCGTACGGCGTCTGGTGGAAGTCCGCGTCGAGATCGCCGTCGCGGTAGCCTTCCGGCGGGCCGTCCGTCGTGAAGCGCGGCTCGCCGGGGGCGGCGATCTTCCAGGGCGGCGGGTAGACGAGGGCAATCTTCATCGCTTCGGGGGCGGGCGGTGGGCGGCCTCGTCGATGATGACTCAACGTCCGCCGGACCGCGAGCGCATGCGTGAGCGACAGCGCCGGACGCCGCGGGTTCCGGGGAGACGCCTGCTACCCCGGAAGCTCCGACGCGGGCGAGGCGCGCCGAGGCTCAGGCGCCCAGGGGCGCGAACAGGACGTCGAGCTCGGCCTCGGTGATCGAGCTCGCCGCCGAGCCCTGCCCGAGGATCGCGTCGGCGACGTGCCGCTTGGAGCGCTGGAGGCCGAGGATCCGCTCCTCGACGCTGCCGGCGGCGAAGAGCTGGTACGAGATGACCGGCTTCTTCTGGCCGATGCGGTACGCGCGGTCGGTCGCCTGCGCCTGGATCGCCGGGTTCCACCACGGGTCGTAGTGGATGACGACGTCCGCGCTCGTCAGGGTCAGGCCGGTGCCGCCGGCCTTCAGGCTGATGAGGAAGACCTTGGCGCCTCCCTTCTCGAACTGGTCGACGGCCTCGGCGCGATCCTTCGTGTCCCCGGTGAGGATCGCGTACTTGACCTTGCGCTCGCGCAGGCCCGCCTCGAGCAGCCCGAGCATGCTCGTGAACTGCGAGAAGACGAGGACGCGGTGGCCGCCCGCGAGCTGCTTGTCGAGCAGCTCGAAGAACATGTTGTACTTCGCCGACTCGCGGATCTTGCCGGCCTGGTTCATCCGCACGAGGCGCGGATCGCAGCAGACCTGCCGGAGCTTCGTGAGCGCGCCGAGGACCGGCACGACCGACGCCGCGAGGCCCTTCTTGCGGATGATCTTCCGGACCTCGGCGTGGGCCGCGACGCGGATCGACTCGTAGAGCTCGCGCTGCCCGCCGTGCAGCTCGATCGGGCGCATCACCTCGGTCTTGGGCGGCAGCTCCTTCGCGACCTCGCGCTTGTTGCGGCGCAGGATGTACGGCGAGACGAGCTCCCGGAGCGCGAGGAGGCGGTCCTCGTTCTTCATCCGCTCGATCGGGATCCGGTAGAAGCGGTTGAAGTGGAGCTCGTCGCCGAGCAGGCCCGGGTTGACGAAGTCGAGCAGCGCCCAGAGCTCGCCGAGGTGGTTCTCGACCGGCGTGCCCGAGAGGCAGAGGCGGTGCTCGGCGTCGACGGTGCGCGCGGCGACGTGCGCGCGGCTCTTCATGTTCTTGATCGTCTGCGCCTCGTCGAGGATGACGAAGTGGAACGACCACTCCGCGAAGCGCTCTTCGTCGCGGCAGAGGACCGGGTAGCTCGTGACGACGACGTCGGCGTCGCGGATGCCGTCGTAGGCGTTGTGGCGATCGCTCCCGTGGATCTTGAGGACGCGGAGCTCGGGCGCGAACTTCTTGAACTCGCGCTCCCAGTTCATGACGAGGCTCGTCGGCGCGATGATCAGCGCCGGGCGGTCCTGCAGGCGACCGGCCTGCTTCTCGAGCGTGACGTGGGCGATCGTCTGGAGCGTCTTGCCGAGGCCCATGTCGTCGGCGAGGATCCCGCCGACGCCGCGCGCGCGGAGGTTCTGGAGCCACTCGACGCCCTCGATCTGGTACGAGCGGAGCTCGGCCTTGAGGCCCGCGACCGTCGTGATCTCGATCTTCTCGGGCACCGCCAGGGACCGCGCCCACTCGCGCGCGCTGCCGTCACCGGACAGCTCGAGCGAGGTGCCGTCCTTCGCGAACGCCTCCTCGAGGCCGAGCAGCGCGCCCGCGCGGACCTGCGGGAAGCGCACCTCACCCTTCGGCGCCGATCCGTCGTAGAGCTCCGCGAGCACGCGGAGGATGGAGCGCGCGCGCTCCCCGGGGATGGCGATGAAGGTGCCCTCGCCGACGGGCAGCGCGAGGCACTTGCGGGAGCTCGACTGCGCCAGCTCGCCGAGCCCCTTGCCGTTCGAGCGCTCGAGCAGCTCGAGCAGCGCGGGCAGGAGGTTCACGCGCTTGCCGTCGAGGTCGATTCCGAGCTGCAGGCCGAACCAGTCGGGGCGCTCGGCCTCGGGCTCGTCGTCGTCGCGCCCGCGGCGGCGCGAGCCCTCGCTCGGCGTCGCCGGGGTCACGTTGGCGTACCAGGCGGGCTCGCGATCGATCACGCGGAACGGGTAGTCGGCGGCGACGTCGACCTTCCAGCCGAGCGCGCGGAGCTGCGGCACGACGTACGCGCTGAAGCCCGCGAAGTCGTGGACGCTGCCCTCGCAGCGGACGACGTAGTCGGCCTGCGCCGCGCTCGCCCAGTCCTCGAGGCAGTCGAGCGGCACCGCGCCGAAGCTCTCGAGCAGCCGCCGCGCGCGGCCCTCTTCGCAGCTGTCGCGCGGGACGAAGCGATCGAGATCGATCATGATCTCGTCTTCCTCTTCCGCGGCGAGCACGCGCACGCCCTCGTACTCGAACGCGAGCTCGATGAGCGGCATGCGCTCGGTCTCGAACTTCGAGCCGAGACCCTCGGTCGTGTGGATCACGACCTCGTCGGCGAAGAGGCGGAGGCACGGCGTGGGGCCGGTGGTCGCCGCGGTCGTCCGCGGGCGCGTCTCGCTGTACGGCGCGTCGGGCACACTCGAATCGTGGACCGAGGCGGCGGGGGTCCAGCCTCGCGAGGCGGGGTCTTGGGCGGACCAAGGAGACTCGGCGCCGGCCGAGTCAGATTGAACCAATCGCACGGAACTTCTTAGATCATAGTCGATCGATCTTGTCGATAAGTTGGAGGCGGCTCGCGCGCTTTGTCGCCTCCTCCGGCGAGCGGTCGTGAGCGGCGCGCGAACGGTCGCGGCGCGCGGGCGGCCGACGCAAGGAGCGCGCGCCCTCGAGCGTCTACCGGGGATGCAGAACGAGTCCGCCGCTCCCTCCCTCACGTCGGGTCTCCTGGATAGCAACGCCGGTCCCGCGTCGCCGTGCGCAGAGGGACGCGGGCCCGAAGGCGCGCTGGCCCCGAACGCCGTCTTCCCTGCGCAAGGGATGGGACACCGCGCGCATCCCGACCACTACCCGTTGTGGCCGGCGCAGCCGTACCGCGTCGCGCCGAACGGCTACCCCCTGCGGATCGCGGCCCAACGCCGGGCGAGGCCGCGGCCCTTCCGCCCGCTCGAGCTCGCCGTCGCCGCCGCCATGATCGTCCTCGTCGACGTCGCGGCCTGGTCCGGCGGCGCGCTGGCGGCCGGCGGGTTCGGGCTGGCGCTCTTCTTCCTGGGGCTGCCCCTCCTCCTCTTCGGTGCCGCTCGGTCGTGGCGCGGCTCGGTGCGGCTCGGGATCGTCGCGGGCCTGCTCACCCTAATCGTGGTGCGGTGCGCGGTGGCGCCCACGACCGGCGTCGTCGCCTCGGGCCTCGGGCTGCTCGTCGCGTTCGGGCTCGCGCTCCGCGCTCGACGCCCGTTCGTGCCGGAGATCGTGGCCTCGGCGTTCGCCGCCGTCGTCGGGCTCCCGTCGCGGATCGGGGCGGCCGCGGCGGGCCTCCGGGCCGTCGCCGCGCGGACGCGCCTCGGCGAGGTCTCCGTCCTACCCGTCGTGGTGCCGGCCGGTCTGGTCGCCCTCTTCCTCGGGGTGTTCGCGCTCGCGAACCCGGTCGTCGCGCACGGCCTCGGCGTGGCCTGGAGCGCGCTCGCGAGGGTCGTCGCGCTCCCGTCGCTCGGGCGCGTCGTCTTCTGGGCGGTCACCCTGGCAGGCGGGCTCGCGCTCCTCCGGCCCGCGTGCCGCCTCGCGCGCGGCGGCGAGGAGGCCGCGGCCGCCGGCGACGCCTCCGAGACATCGCTCGCCGTCGCGCGGAACGCGCTCGTCGGCCTGAACGTGCTCTTCTTCGCCGAGAACGCGCTCGACGCGACGTACCTCTGGAGCGGCACGGCGCCCGCCGGGATGAGCACGCAGCAGTACGCGCACCAGGGCGCCTTCTGGCTCACGCTCGCGCTCGTCATGCTCACCGCCGTCCTCGGCGCGATGTTCCGCGGCGCGCTCGCGCACGACGCGCGGGCGCAGAAGAGCCGCTGGCTCGCGTACGCGTGGATGGCCCAGGGTCTCGTACTCGGCCTCGGCACCTACCGCCGCATCGCGATCCACATCGCGAAGAGCGGCCTGTCGGATCTGCGCATCGTCGGCATCCTCGGCACGAGCCTCGTCGTCTGCGGCGTGGTCCTCGTCGCGCTGAAGCTCCGCAGACGAAAGGCGCTGACCTGGCTCCTCCGCCGTCAGCTCGACGCGCTCGCGTTCACCGTGGTCGTCTACGCCGTCGCCCCGACGCACCTCGTGTCGGCGAAGGTCAACGTCGCCCGCGTCCTCGGCGGCGAGTACCGGCCGGTCCTGCACGCGTTCCGCCAGTCGCACGAGACCGAGAGCGCGGCGGCGCTCCTGCCGCTGCTCGATCACCCCGACGCGCGCGTCCGCCAGGGCGTCGCCGCGCTGCTCGACGACGCGCACCAGGCGCTGCGCGCCCGATCGGACGAGCGGACCACCTGGCGCGAGCGCGACGTCGCGTCCGAGCGCGCGCTGGCCGCGCTCGACAGCGCGTCCGAGCGCATCGCGCAGGCGCTCGGCGGCGCCGACCGGGCGGAGGCCCGCCAGGTGCTCCTCGAGATCTCGCGCGCCGCGAACGAGGACCGCTCGCTCGAGGAGCTGCTCGCGATCCCCGCGGCGAACGGCCTGCGCTCGCGCTCGGTCGTCCAGTGACGCGGCCGCGATCAGCGCCGCGCGGTGAAGTGGGACCACCGGCGGCCGCGGCCGATGTCACGGCGGCGCGGCTCCGGCTCCCGCGCTCTGCCTCGACGCCACCCACGCCTTCGAGCGCTCGACCGCGTTGGCTCGGAGGTTCATGAAATAGAGCTGGTACTCGATCGCGTGGTAGTTGCCTTCGCCGAGGACGCGATCGAGCAGCCGGCTCGGCAGGTCGCGCGGCACCGGATCGAGCTCCGTTACGAGGAGCCTGCCGTCGGCGCACGCGGCGTCGGCGAATCCCGGACGCGGCGCGTGGTCGTCGGTCTCTAGGAAGACGGCTCCGAGGTTCTCGCTCGCGGGTGAGCGCTTGCCGTCCGGACGCCAGCTCAGCGGATTGGTGCAGAGGCGCGGGCGTCGATCCTCGACGTCGAGCTCGATCCGCGTCGGTTGGAAGGACGGGCTGCGCGCCTGGTAAGCGACGACGCAGTGGAGGTCGTCCGGCGCGCGGCACGGCGCGAGGTCGGGCATCTGCTCGCGCAAGCCCTCGCTCGTGACGTCGCCGCCGACGAGGTACGCCGCCACGAGCTGCTCGCGCAGCGGGGTGCCGTGGACGACCTCGGCGAGCAGCCGCTTCGCGAGGACCGCGCCCTGGCTGTGCGCGGCCAGGATGAAGGGCCGCTGGCCGCCGCGCCGCTCCTGGAAGGCCAGAAACGCCCGTCGGACGTCGTCGTACGCCAGGTCGATCGCGCGCCGGCCGTCGTCGGACGGCCGGTAGTAGGCGGTGCCGTTGGCCTGCCGATACCGCGGGGCGTAGACGGCGCAGCACGCGTTGAAGGCGGACGCCTGGATCCCCGTCGCCACTCGGTCGGTGTCGGCGTTGAGCCGCGCGTCGGTCGTCGGCGCGTTCCAATCGGACCCGACGTACGACGTCGGGTGCACGTAGAAGGCGTCGACGTCGGCCGCGCGCGGGTCGATCGCCGCCGAGCCGTGCGGCGCCACGTCCGCGGAGTCCTCGCGATCCGGGAGCGCGCTCCAACTCGCGGCGTCTTCGTAGCGCGGCGGCGGCGGCGCGACGCTCGCGTCGAACGCCCGCCCCGGTGTGATGAGCCAGTCGACGAGCGGCTCGAGCGCCGCGACGGCGATGGCCAGCAAGATCCCCAGCCCGAGCACCGTGAAGCCCACGACCCGCAGGCCGATCCGTCCTCGCCGCTTCATCTCTTCTCCGTATCCCGCGGAACGAAGTCCCGCGGAACGAAACCGAACGCCAGGACATCGCCGAGGTCCTTCAGCAGACGCTCGAGATCGACCCCGTGGCGGAGCTTGCCGGCGCGATGCAGGTGAAGCGCGCCGTGGGTCGCCGCCCAGAGGACCTGACCGAGCCGCTCCGGCGCGAGGACGGTGAGCCCGGCGGCGCGGGCCTCGACCAGCGGCAACTCCGCCAGCCCACGGTAGCGCCGCACCGCGGCGTCGTGCTCCGGACCGCCCGTGCGTGGGTCGAAGATGAGGTCGTAGAGGGCCGGGCGGCGGAGCGCGAACTCCACGTAGGCGCGCCCGACGGCCGCGAGCTTCGCCTCGAGCGAAGGCGCCGCGCTCATGGCCTTCTCCGATTTCGCGGAGAGGGCGTCGAGCGCGGACACGCGGACCGAGTCGAGCAGCGCCTCCTTGTCGGGGAAGTACGTGTACGGAGTCGTGCGGCTGACGCCGGCCTCCGCGCCGACGCGGCGGAGCGAGCACGCGTCGCGGCCCTCGCGCTCGACGAGCCGCAGCGCGACGGCCGTGAGGCGCGCGCGCGTCCGCGCGGCCTCCTTCGCGGTCAAGGGTCGCCCTTGCACCCGAGGGACCCTAGTCTACTATTTGACAGTGTCAATTCATGGATCGCCGACGACGCCTGCGCCAGCGAGCTCCCCGCGCGGAGCTGGCGCCGCGTCGGACGCCCGGGGCCCTCGCCCGACGCCAGGCTTGCGCCGCACGGCGCGCGGCGTCATGAGGAGGACGTGGACGCTACGCCGGCACCGCTCCTCTTCTACTTCGACTTCATCTCTCCGTACGCGTTCCTCGCGTGGACGCAGATCCGCCGGATCGCCGCGCACGCCGGGCGCCCCCTCACGCCTGTGCCGGTGCTCTTCGCGGCGCTGCTCGACAGCCACGGGCAGAAGGGGCCCGCGGAGATCCCCGCGAAGCGCCGGTACCTCTTCAAGGACGTCGCGCGGAAGGCGCACCGCCTCGGCGTGCCTTCGGTCGCGCCGCCGCCGGCCCACCCGTTCAATCCGCTGATCGCGCTCCGCGTCGCGTCGCTCCCGCTCGCGCCCGCGGCGCGCGAGACCGTGATCGACGCGCTCTACGCCGCCGCATGGACCGAGCGCCAGGCGATCGACACCGCCGACGCCGTCGGGGCCGTGCTCCGCGGCGCCGGGCTCGACGGGCCTGGCCTCGTGGCGGCCGCCGCGACGCCCGAGGCGAAGGCCACGCTGCGCTCCGCGACCGACGCGGCGATCGCGCGCGGCGTGTTCGGCGTCCCTTCGATCGTGCTCGGCGACGAGCTGTTCTGGGGCACGGACTCACTCGCCGACCTCGAGGCACACCTGCGCGGTGAGCTGCCGCCCTTCCCGGACGCAGGCTGGAGCGATCTCCCGGCGGCGGCGGTCCGCAAGGGAAGCCTGCGCAGCTGATGGCGACGGCATCCATCCCCGACCGGGGTCACGGGAACGCGCCGAAGCGATCGGCGCGGGCGCGGGCCCTGTTCGTCGTGCTCGGTCTCGCGCTGGCGGCGTGCGGCCCTGCGAACCGCGCGCCCGCGAGCGCACAGCGCGAGGCTCCGGACGCGGGGGCCGCGGCGGACGAAGAGGACGAGGGCGACCAGGGCGACCAGGGCGACCAGGGCGGAGAGGAGCCGGGCGCGAGCGACGTCGCGGCGACCGCAGACGACGAGGCGTCGCCGGCGCCCTGCCCGGCGAACATGGTCCTCGTCGAGAGCGGAGAGCTGCGCTTCTGCATCGACAAGTACGAGGCGTCGCTCGTGGAGGTCGACGGCGACGGCAACGAGAAGCCCTTCCCGCACTGGTTGCCGGTCGACGGGCGCTCCGTCCGCGCGGTGAGCGAGCCCGACGTCTTCCCGCAAGGCTTCGTCAGCGAGGTGCAGGCGGAGTGGACGCGCCTGCGCCGCGTCGGGCAGCGCTTCTGCTCGCATCGGCGAGGAAGACGAGCGCGGCATGGCCCGATAAGATGACCTTTCCCAGGTGCCGCCGGCGACGCGCGCTGCCCGCATGCCACGACACTGGCAGGAGCGCCGTCGGCGTTGCCCGGGCGCGCGTCTCGCCGATCCGGTCGCGCGCGCGCCGAGCAAGCCCGCGGCGATCGGGAACAAGGCCGGGTGGCGACTGGCGGCGCGGCTCGACTGCCCGCGGCTCGACCGGCCGTCTGCGGGACTGGGGTACGCCGCGCGCGGGGGCACGAAGCCGCGCCCGCAGGCGGCAAGGGGCCGGCGCGACCGCCGCGCGCGGGGCGGCGGTGCGCGGCGCGCCCGCCGGCGCCCTGAAGCCAGCAAGCCCGCTCGGCAGGCGCACGCGACGACGAAGGGCCGCGCGGCCGTGACCACGAAGGCGCGCCCCGCGCGGCCCGGCAAGGCGGCCGCCAAGGCCGAGGCGCCCGCGAAGAAGACGGCCGGAAAACGGGACGGGCGCCCGAAGCCCGCCGCCAAGGGCGCCCCGCGCGTGGCCGCGAGATCGAGCGCCCGCCCGGCGTCGGTCGAGCCGAGCGTCTGGACGCAGCTCAACGATCCCCGCCTCGGCCAGGTCGAAGGCGCGCTGTCCAAGACAGGGTCCCACGACGAGTGCGTCAACGACTACGGCGCGTTCGACATGGTCGGCAACCTCCACGAGTGGGTGAAGACCGACCCCTCGGCCGTGCACGGCACGTTCGCGGGCGGTTACTACCTCGACACGACGCTCAACGGCGACGGCTGCGGCTACAGGACCACCGCCCACGCGCACGACTACCATGACTATTCCACGGGTTTCCGCTGCTGCGCCGAGGCAGCAGCGCCTCCTCCGACCCCGATCGTCCAGGACTGACGCGGCGGGACGTTCCTGAAAGCGCCGCCGCGGGCCCTGTATTTCGTCGGCCAGAGGCCCGCGGCGCCTTGAATCCGAGGCGCTTTGCGCTAGGAAGCGGCCCGGCTCATGAAGAACTTCGCTGCGCTCGCTCTCGCCTCCGCCGTCGTCGCCACATCGGCCTTCGCCGCCCTGACGTCGGCGTGCACGACCACGAGGATCGTCGAGGAGCCCGCTCCGGGCGCCGGCGACGGCGCCGACGCCGGCGGCGGCGAGGTCGAAGAGGAGCTCACGCTGGTGAACGGCAAGAGCGGCGAGCTCTTCGACGGCACCGCCAAGAGCTTCGCGAAGGTCAACGCCGAGGGGACGGTCGTGACCGTCGGGGTGGTCTTCTCGCTCTCCGCGCTCACGTCGGGCCCGAAGCCGCATCCGTTCCAGGACGACCTCGTGCTGGACATGCCGGCGGTGGCCAAGGAGCAGACGATCCTCCATCACCTGCGGGCCAACTGGCTCCCGGGCGGCCACGGCCCGACCCCGTACGCCGATCCGCACTTCGACTTCCACTTCCTCCGCGGGACGCGCGCCGAGATCGACGACATCGACTGCGCCGCCGACCTGCGCAACGGCAAGACGATGCCCGAGGCCGACAAGATCCCGAAGGGCTACGGTCAGCCGGAGCTCTGCGTCAACGCGATGGGCTACCACTCGTGGCCGAAGGCCGACACGTCGGGCGGGAAGTTCACCGCCTCGCTCATCATGGGCTACTGGGAGGGCAACGTCGTCTTCCTCGAGCCGATGATCACGCTGAAGACGCTCGAGAAGAAGGCCACGTTCGAGATACCGATCGCAAAGCCCGCGTCCGCCGGCGGCGCGACGACGCTCTACCCGACGCGCATGGTCGCGAACTGGCTCGAGGAGAGCGAGGAGTACTCCTTCGAGTTCGACTCGTTCGAGACGATCGACTGAAGGTCGACGCGAGGAGGCCGGCGGGCGCGCGGAGGAGACGGCCGCGCCGCCTCAGACGATCTTCGCCGCCTTCAGCCAGCTGGTGACGCCTTCCATGATCATCTCGACGGAGAACGTCCCGATGAGGAGGGCAGAGATCCTCCCGACGATCTCGATGTAGCGATCGGTGAGGCGGGCGTTGCTCTCCTTGAGTCGATCGTGCGCGAGCTTGAGCGCCAACACGAGGAGCACCGTGGCCAGGAGCGAGCCCACGATGACGCCGATCGCCCCGAGGATGGGGAGGCGCGCGCCGATGACGACGCTCGCGCTGACGGTGCCCGGCCCGATCATGAACGGCATCGCGATCGATCCCGCGACGTGCTCGGCAGCGCCACGGAGACCGCGGATCGTCTGCACGCCCTGGAAGACGAACCGGATCCCGATGAGCAGGAAGACGACGCCGCCGAAGACCTGAAACGACGCGAACCGGACCTGCAGGTAGCGCGAGAAGACCGCGTCGCCCGTCCAGGCGAAGACGACGAAGGCAGCGCCCGCGATGAGCGCGCCTCGCCCGAGCACGCTCGCGAAGGTGGACGCCTTGAGGTCGTGGATGAGATCGAGCAGGTAGATGCTCATCAAGAACGGGTTCAGGAGCGTGAACATCAGGAGAAACGACTTGCTGTACGCGTCCATGCGAAGAGCCCTCGTGGGTGGCGCACGAGATACTAGTCGCACCTGCCTGGCTCGACGTAGCTCGCGCGCGATCGACGGAGCACCGCGTCCGCGCTCGAGGCTCGCGCCTCGACGCTCGCGCTCGATGCCCTGTACCTCGATGCCCGCGCTCGATGCCTGCACCTCGATGCCCGCGCTCGATGCCTGCACCTCGATGCTCGAGCTCGATGCCTGCACCTCGATGCTCGCGCTCCGCGGCAGGCGACCGCCGCGCCACGACGCGCTTGCTGCTCGGCGCCGACTTTTCCGTTCGTGCGGTTGCTTCACGATTGGAGGCTCGAGGAGGTCGTGCTATCGTTGCACGTCCAACTAATCGCGCGGCTCGATGCGATCGCCAAACAGGTGCTCGCGCCCCGCGTGGAGAACGGCTCATGCGAGCCGAAGCGCCTCTGTTTTGACCGACCGAGCGCTTCGGCGCGTCGAGGCGGGCTGAGGAGGCGACTTCATGTGCGGGTTCACGGCGTACGTAGGCGCGGGCGGAGACAGGCGCCTCGAGGAGGCCCGGCGAATGGCCGAGCTCCTCCGGCACCGAGGGCCCGACGACGCGGCCGCGCAGTCCGCCGGAGCTTCCGCGCTCGCGCATCGCAGGCTCTCGATCATCGACGTCGCCGGCGGCCGGCAGCCTCTCACGAACGAGGACGGCCGCGCCGCGCTCGTCTGCAACGGCGAGATCTACAACTTCCGCGCGCTGCGCTCGCGCCTCGAGGGGAGACACCGCTTCGCCACCAACAGCGACTCCGAGGTGATCCTCCACCTCTACGAGGAGAAGGGCGCCGACTGCGTGCGCGAGCTCGACGGCATGTTCGCGTTCGTGCTCACCGACGGGGACCGCTTCCTCGCGGCGCGCGACGCGTTCGGCATCAAGCCGCTCTACGTGGGCCGAGACCGGGACGGCGGCGGGCTCTGGTTCGCGTCCGAGCTGAAGGCGCTGCCGGCCGATTGCCGCGACGTCGCCGAGTTCCCGCCGGGGACGCTGATGACCGAGCACGGCGCGCGCCGCTGGTTCGAGCCGCCGTGGCTCGAGCCGGCGAGCGATCCGGAGCCGGGCGACGCCGGCGCGCTCCGCGGCGAGCTCGAGCGCGCCGTGGAGAAGCGCCTGATGAGCGACGTCCCGCTCGGGGTGTTCCTCTCGGGGGGCCTCGACTCGAGCGCCATCGCCGCGATCGTCCGTCGATCGATCCCCGACCTGCACAGCTTCGCGGTCGGCCTCGACGGGTCGCCCGATCTCCTCGCCGCGCGGCGCGCGGCGGAGCACATCGGTACGCGGCACCACGAATACGTCTACACGCGCGACGAGGCCGAAGCCGCGGTCGAGCACGTGATCGCGCACCTCGAGTCGTACGACCCGGCGCTGATCGAGAGCTCCGTCCCCTGCTACTTCGTCTCGAAGCTCGCGAGCCAGCACGTGAAGGTCGTGCTGAGCGGCGAGGGCGCGGACGAGGTCTTCGCCGGGTACGGCTATTTCGCGGACATCCGCGACCCTGCGGCGCTCCACGCGGAGTGCACCCGGCTGCTCCTCGGCCTCCACAACATGAACCTCCAGCGCGTCGACCGGATGACGATGGCGCACGCGCTCGAGGGGCGCGTCCCGTTCCTCGACCTCGCCTTCGTCGCGCGCGCGATGCGGCAGGACCCTGCGCTCAAGACGATCGACGCGCGCCCCGAGAAGTGGCTCCTCCGGCGCGCCGTCAGCGACTTGCTCCCGCCGGAGATCGTCTGGCGAACGAAGCAGGAGTTCGCGCACGGGAGCGGCTCCGCCAGCGCGCTCTCGGAGCACGCCCAGCGCGCCGTCAGCGACGCGGACTTCACGCGGAGGAGCGAGCTCTTCCCGGGGGACACTCCGACCACGAAACAGGCCTTCGCGTACCGCCGGATCTTCGAGGAGAGGTTCCCGGGCGAGGAGCGCCGGCGCACCGTTGGCCGCTGGCGCGGCCACTCGCACGCGCACGCGACCACGAACGACCCGAGCTGAGCGAGGAGACCGCATGCCCGACGACGGAACGATGAACCTGAACGTCAACGCGAACATGGGAGAGCGCACCTACGCAGACACGGTCGCGCGCGGCTTCTACGGCAAGAACATGGGCGGCCTGTTCGGCAAGTACGACAACGTCCGCGCGCACTGGGAAGACGCGATGACGCGCGTGGCGCTGCGCCCGTTCGTCCGCGAGCGCGTCGAGCGCTGCGTGAAGGCCGGACGCGGCGTCCGCATCCTCGACCTCGGCTGCGGAGCCGGCCAGGGCTACGAGCAGCTCATCCGGATCGACAGCCGCGACCTCGATCTCGCAGACGAGCACCGCTACGTCCTCCGGCCCGAGCAAATCGAGCTCTACTACGGGCTCGACCTCAGCGACGCCATGGTCGAGAAGGGACGCGAGAACTACCACGGCCTCCCCAGCGTACGGTTCGACGTCGCCGATCTCCGCGAAGGCATCGGCAAGGCGCGCGAGAAGGCGCCGTTCGACATCTACTTCTCTTCGTACGGCGCGCTCTCACACCTCGAGGCCGACGCCCTGCGTCGCTGCCTGCGCGACATCGCCGCCCACGCCCGCCCCGGCGCGATCGTCGTGCTCGATCTCCTCGGCCGCTTCTCGCCGGAGTGGCCCGGCTACTGGAGCGCCGCCAGCGAAGAGGAGAAGGTCCGACCGTACTCGATGAGCTACCTCTACCCGCCGAGCGAGCGGCAGAGCGGCGCCGTCGAGCAGTTCCCGATCCGCTTCTGGACCGGCGGCGAGGTCCGCGAGCTCGCCGCCGACGTGAGCGACGCCGCGGGCGTCGACGTCCGCGTGTGCGAGCTGCTCGACCGGTCGATCTTCGTCGGACGCCACGTCGACACGCGCGAGTACGGCACGTCGCTCCCGCCGCTCCGCAGCCGCGTCAACCAGCTCTACGAGCAGAACATCCGCACGAACCTCGAGCTCCTCCGCGCCTACTACCGCGACGTCCCCGGTCAGGACGAGCTGAACGGCTTCTTCCGCAACTTCACCATGTGCTGGAACGTCCTGGTCGACTTCACCATCGAGCGCCTCCGCGGCACACGCGTGAACCTCGTCGACCTCGACGGCTGGCGCGACTTCAACCCCGCCCTCCAGATGGCCTTGATGACGATCGATCGCATCATCGACGGCGTCGCGTGGATCGACGTCGGCGACGTGCGCGCGAACGTCATCGAGCCGCAGCTGGCGTACGTCCTCCGCCGCATGCAGCACAAGCTGCAGGAGGGCCGCGGCTGCGGCCACGGGCTCGTGGCCGTGCTCCAGATCGGCGAGCCGCTCGCGTCGAAGGGGCGTACCGTGGCGGCATGATCGAGCTGCGACGGCTGACGAAGCGCTACGGCGACAGCGTGGTCGTCCGTGAGCTCTCGCTGTCCGTCGCGAAGGGTGAGCTCCTCGTCTTGCTCGGCGGCTCCGGCTCCGGCAAGACGACGACGCTCAAGATGGTCAACCGCCTGATCCCGCCGTCGTCCGGCGAGGTCCGCATCGACGGCGCGTCGACCGACGGGCTCGAGGGACACGTCCTGCGCCGGAAGATCGGGTACGTCTTCCAGAAGATCGGCCTCTTCCCCCACATGACGGTGGCCGACAACGTCGCGACCCCGCTCTCGCTCGCCGGTTGGGGCGAAGAGCGCACGACGGCGCGCGTCACCGAGATGCTCGAGATGGTCGACCTCGAGCCCTCGATCGCGCAGCGGTTCCCGCGCGAGCTCTCCGGCGGCCAGGCGCAGCGCGTCGGCTTCGCGCGCGCCCTCGCGGCCGAGCCGAAGTTGATGCTCCTCGACGAGCCCTTCGGCGCGCTCGATCCGGTCACGCGCGACAAGCTGCAGCAGGAGTTCCTCGCCATCCGACGCCGCCTCGAGCTCACCGCCGTGTTCGTCACGCACGACATGGTCGAGGCGCTGCTCATCGCCGACCGGATCGCCGTGCTGAAGGAAGGCGTCCTCGTCCAGGTCGGTACGCCGCGGGAGCTGCTGGACTCGCCCGCCGACGAGTACGTCGAGCGGCTCCTCGAGATGCCCCGGCGGCAGGCCCGCACCGTCGCGGAGCTGATCGCCGGCCCGCCCGACGAGCCCGCCGCTACGCGCGAGGCGCAGGGCGGAGGGGCGCCGCCGTGAAGGAGCAGCTCGCCCTGCTCCCGGAGTACCTCGGCGCCCACCTCCGGCTGACGCTCGCCGCGCTGCTCGTCGGGATCGCCGTCAGCCTCCCGATCGGCGTCCTCGTCACGCGGCGGCGTTGGCTCGAGCAGCCGGTCCTCGGGGTGGCGAGCGTCATCCAGACGATCCCGAGCCTCGCGCTGCTCGCCGTGATGGTGCCGCTCCTCGCGGCCGCACGCGTCAGCAGCATCGGCTTCCTCCCCGCGTTCCTCGGCCTGGTGCTCTACAGCCTCTTGCCGATCCTGCGGAACACGGTCACCGGGATCTCCGGCGTCGATCCGGCGTACGTCGAGGCGGCGCGCGGCGTCGGGATGACCGAGCGGCAGCAGCTCCTCCGCGTCGAGCTCCCGCTGGCCATGCCGGTGATCATCGCGGGCGTCCGCACCTCCACCGTGCTGACCGTCGGCGTCGCGACGCTCTCGACGCCCGTGGGCGCGACCAGCCTCGGGAACTACATCTTCAGCGGCCTCCAGACGCGCAACTACGACGCCGTATTCGTCGGCTGCGTCGCCGCGGCCGCGCTCGCGCTCGCGCTCGACGGCGTGGTGCGCCTCCTGGCTGCCGGCGTCGCGCGACGCCGGCGCGGCGTGGTCGGGCTGGCGCTCGGGGCGCTCGCCGTGCTCGGGATCTGGACGGTCGCGCCGCTCGCGCGCGGCGCCGCGCGGGCCGACCGCGTGGTCATCGGGTCGAAGACGTTCACCGAGCAGTACGTCCTCAGTGAGCTGCTCCGCGGCCAGATCGCGCGGCGGACGGGGCTGCCGACCGAGACGGCGCAGTCACTCGGCTCGAGCGTCGTCTTCGACGCGCTTCGCTCCGGGGAGATCGACGCGTACGTCGACTACTCCGGCACGATCTGGGCGACGGTGATGCACAGCGAGACGCACGGCGTCGCGCGCGGCGACGTCCTCGAGGAGGTCGGGCGCTACCTCCGCGAGACGCACGGCATCGTCCTCGTGGGCGCGCTCGGCTTCGAGAACGCGTACGCGCTCGCGATGCCGCGCGCTCGCGCCCGTGAGCTCGGGACGCGCACGGTCACGGACCTCGCGCGCGTGGCGCCGCGGCTCGCGATGGGCGGAGACTACGAGTTCTTCGGCCGCCCCGAGTGGCGCTCGCTCGAGGCGACGTACGGGCTCCGCCCCGGCTCGCGCCGCAGCATGGACGCGTCGCTGATGTACCAGGCGGTCGCCACCGGCGAGGTCGACGTCATCAGCGCCTTCTCGACCGACGGACGCATCGCCGCGACGGACCTCGTGGTGCTCGAGGACGACAAGGGCGCGATCCCGCCGTACGACGCGATCATCCTCGCGAGCGCCCAGCTCGCCGAGCGCCACCCCGAGGCCGTCGCCGCCTTGCGCGAGCTCGTCGGCACGATCGACGCCGACGCGATGCGGGCGATGAACTTGGCCGTCGACCGCGATCACGAGGGCCCGGAGGCTGTGGCGCGCCGCTACCTCGACCGGCCCCGCTGAGCGTCACCCGCGCCGCGCTCCACGGCGCGGTTTCCCGCGCCGCGCGACCGAGGGTATGGTTCCGCCCGCGCAGGCGGTCGCCATGAATCCGAAGTCCGAGGTGCTCGAGCTCGCGGGACGTGAGGTCACGATCACCAACCCGACGAAGATCTTCTTCCCGAAGCTCCGGCTGACCAAGCTCGACCTCGTCCGCTACTACGTCGCCGTCGCCGACGGCGCGGTGCGCGGCGTCCGCGGGCGCCCGATGCTCCTCAAGCGCTTCCCGAACGGCGTCGAGGAGGAGGCGTTCTACCAGAAGCGCGCGCCCGCGAAGCGACCCGACTGGATCGAGGTGGCGACGTTCCGGTTCCCGTCCGGACGCGACGCCGACGAGATCGTCGTGCGCGACGTGGCGCAGCTCGCGTGGGTGATCAACCTCGGCTGCGTCGACCTCAACGCGCACCCCGTGCGGGCCGAGGACATGGACCACCCGGACGAGCTCCGCGTCGACCTCGATCCCGTCCCGGGCGTACCGTGGCAGCAGATCATCGACGTCGCGCTGGTGACGCGCGACGTGCTCGCCGACATGGGCCTCGTCGGCTGGCCGAAGACGAGCGGCTCGCGAGGCGTCCACGTCTGGGTGCGCATCGAGCCGCGCTGGCCCTTCGAGGTCGTCCGGCGCGCCGCGCTCGCGCTCGCGCGCGAGGTCGAGCGGCGCGCGCCCGAGATCGCGACGAGCAAGTGGTGGAAGGAGGAGCGCCACGGCGTGTTCCTCGACTACAACCAGAACGCGCGCGACCGCGCGACGTCGAACGCGTACTCCGTCCGCCCCACGCCCGACGCCCGCGTGTCGATGCCGCTCTCGTGGGAAGACCTCGCGACGAGCGATCCCGCGGCATTCACGCTGCTCACGGTGCCGGCGATCTTCGCGGAGCGAGGCGACGCCCACGCGCACATCGACGACGCGCCCGGCACCCTCGAGCGGCTGCTCGAGCTCGCGGACCGGCAAGAGGCGGAGGGCGACGCGGACGCCCCGTGGCCGCCGCACTACGAGAAGAAGCCGGGCGAGGAGCCGCGCGTGACCCCGTCGCGCGCGAAGGGCGCAGCGAAGCCGGCTCGGCCGAAGCTGCCGGTCCTCGTGATCGCGAAGGCGAGGGCGAAGGCCGACGCGCTCGCCGGCCTCGAGCGCTGGAAGGAGCGACACCCGGAGGTCGTCCCCCACCTCGCGCCCGAGGACATCCTCACCGACACGATGCGCGGCCGCTCGTCCGCGTGGACGCGCATCCGCGTCAACCTGAAGAACGTGCCCGTCGACCAGCGCCCGGCCGAGGAGGCGCCGGACCCGGACTACGATCCCGCCAGCGAGTGGCAGTAGCCGCCGCGCCTCGAGGAGCCGCGCTCCCGCGAGCCGCGCCTCGCCCCGAAGAGCCGCGGCCTCCCGCGAGCCGCCGTCCGCCACGAGCCGCGCGCGTCCCGAGGAGCCGACGCGCCGTGATCAGCCGCGCCGGAAGATGCGCTCGATCTCGATCGCCGGCGTCACGTCGAGCTGGTCGTAGCGGCAGTCGGCGGGCGGCTTGTCCGGACGCCAGCGCTTGAAATGCGTGGCGTGGCGGAACCGCGTCCCCTGGAGGTGGTCGTAGCCGACCTCCGCGACGCGCTCGATGCGCAGCGGCTCCCACGAGAGATCCTTGCCGCGGTTCCAGCGGCTGGTCGCGCCGGGCATGCGCCGGTCGGCGGCGTGACGATCGTCCTGCCAGTCGGCCCACTTCTGCCACGGGTGTGCCTCGCGCGCGCCTTCGCGGAGCGGCGCGAGCTCCTTGGCGAGCTCCTCGCGGCGCGCCTTGGTGAACGACGCGCAGATCCCGACGTGGTGGAGCACCCCGTCGGCGTCGTGCAGGCCGAGCAAGAGCGACCCGACCAGCGTCCCCTTGCCCTCCTTGTACCAGCGGAAGCCCGCGACGACGCAGTCGGCGGTGCGCGCGTGCTTGACCTTCATCATCGCGCGCTTGTTGGGGAGGTAACCGAGGTCGAGCGGCTTCGCCATCACGCCGTCGAGCCCGGCGCCCTCGAAGCGCTCGAACCAGTCGGCGGCCACCGCGCGGTCGCGCGTCGCCGGCGTGACGTGGATGGGCGGCCTCACGTTCGCGAGCGCGTCCTCGAGCCTCGCGCGACGCTCGAGCTGCGGGACAGCGCGGAGGTCCTCGTCGCCGAGCGCGAGGACGTCCCACGCGACGAAGGACGCCGGCTTCTCCTGCGCGAGCGTCTCGACGCGCGACGCCGCGGGGTGGATCCGGAGCAAGAGCGCGTCGAAATCGAGGACGTTGTCGGTCGCGATGACGATCTCGCCGTCGAGCACGCACCGCTCGGGCAGGTTCTCGCGGAGCGGAGCCGCGAGCTCAGGGAAGTACCGGTCGAGGGGCTTCAGGTCCCGGCTCTGCGTGTAGATCTCGTCCCCGTCGCGAAAGATGATCGCGCGGAAGCCGTCCCACTTCGGCTCGTAGAGCCAGCCGTCCCCGTCGGGGATGTCGTTCGCGAGCTTCGCGAGCATCGGCGCGAGCGGGGGGCGGATCGGGAGCGTCACGCGCGACCTATAGCATTGCTTCGCCGCGGCGTGTCCGGCCCACGGGGCGGCGGTCGGCCCACGGGGCGCGCTCAGCCCGCGAGGCGCGCCGGGCCGCGGAGGCGCTCCGCTACCGCGCGCGCGGCGGCGCCGGCCAGGTAAGGCAGATCGTCGACGAAGTAGCGCTGGAAGAGCCGACGCGGCTCCTGCGAGAAACGGTAGAGCCACTCGAGCCCCGACCGTTGGAGCCAGCGGGGCGCGCGCCGCCGCATCCCGGCGGCCATCTCGAACGAGCCGCCGACGCCGATCGCGACCGGCACGCCGAGGCGGTCCTTGTTCTCCGCGATCCACTTCTCCTGCTTCGGCGCGCCCAGCGCGACGAGCAGGACATCCGGCGCCGCGCGGCGAACTATGCGGCGGATCCTCGCCTGCTCTTCCTTGGAGTCGAACGTCTCGTGTGGTGGGCAATACGTCCCGGCGATCCGCGCGTGCGGATGACGTTGCTCCACCGCCTCGGCGGCGCGCGCCGCCGCGCCAGGCATCCCGCCGAGGAAGAAGAGGCGGAGGTTGGCCTCGCCGGACACGCGCGCGAGCTCCCAGAAGAGGTCGCTGCCGGCGACGCGCTCGGGGAGCCGGCCCCCCGCCGCGCGCGAGGCGATCCGCGACAGCCAGACGACGGGCGCTCCGTCGGCGACCACGAGGTCAGCCTTGCGGTACGCCGACCGGAAGTCGGGGTCTCGCTCGGCGATGACCAAGTGGTCGAGGTTGCCCGTGCACACGTAGCGCGCCCGATCCCGGCGCCGCGCCATGCGCACGATCCGGCGCACGGCCTCCTTCATCGTGACCTTGTCGAACGCGATCTCGTCGACGCAGACGCGCGACGTCATCGGAAGCACCTGAGCGACCATGTCGACGAGAGGCTTGCGATCTCCATGCCCACGAGCACGAGCGGTCTCCCGCGCTCGCGCGAGAGACCAATGACGCGCGCGCGGCACGGCCGAGCCATGCCGCGAGCAGACGTGCGCTGGGGGCGAAGGTCATCGAGCGAGACCGATCGCCCGGACGACTCGTGGCCGTTCGGGCGTCATCGCCGGCTCGTGAGCTACGGCAGCGTTCGCCGGAACGAGCTCCGCCGCGCCGGATGACGCTCGCGACGAGCGACCTCGAGCAGCGCCCGCCGCCGTCGCCGGGTGACGCTCGCGACGAGCGACCTCGAGCAGCCGCGCGCCGCCGGCGCGCTGCACGCGTCAGAGGCGCGCGCCCCCGTCGGTCGCGGCCCGTGACGGCAGCTGCGCCACACCGTGACCCGCGCGCGCGGGAGCCGCGCGGCGCACCGCCCCCGGGGCGCGCGTCACGGGAGCGTGACGATGCGGAGCGGGATCTCGCCCAGGTGCCGACGGAGCAGCGGGAGGGCGACGTTGTAGACAGGGGTGCCCACGCGCGTCTTACCCTCGAGCGAGCCTCGATGGGCGTGGCCATGGAACGCGACGGTCACCGGGTAGCGCTCGAGCGGCTCCTCGAGGCGGCTGCAGCCGAGGAACGGGAAGATCTCCTCCGGCTCGCCGACGACCGTGTCGCGAACCGGAGCGTAGTGGAGCAACGCGACCCTGCGCGGAGTGCGGAGGCGCGCGAGCGCCGACTCGAGCTTGAGCGCCTCGTCGAGAGCCTCCTTCACGAAGGTCTTCACCGCCGTTTCGCCCCACGGTCCGAGCGTGCCCCGCCCGAAGCCTCCGCAGAATCCTTTGATGCCGGCGAAGCCGACGTCGTCGATCGTGTGGCTGTCACCGTCGAGGACGCGCACCCCGCTCTCGCTCAGGATCTGCGTCACCGTATCGGCGTGACCGGACTCGAAGTCGTGGTTGCCGAGCACGGCCACGATCGGATGCTTGACGATCGCGAGCTCGCGGACGAGCACGTGCGCCTCCTCGGC
>JAHBWA010000076.1 GCA_019637195.1 Labilithrix sp.
CCGGCGGGCGGACGGACACCGAACGGTGCTCGGTCTCGCGCCCCCATGACAAGCACCTCGACGCGCCACGACGCACGACGCAGCCTCGTCACCGCGTGCATCGCGGTGGCGGTCCACGCGCCGTTGCTGCTGGCAGGGACGCGCGCGCTGTCGTCGCGCGCGACGGCGGACGGCGCGGCGCGCGAGCTGGACGAGGCGATCGAGCTTACCGTGCTCGACGTCCCTGCGGCCGGCACGCGATCGATCCCGACCGCGGCGGACGCGACCTCCGGCGAGCCGTCTTCTCCCTCGAACGTCGGCGCCGCCACGACGACGCCGCGCGCCGCGGCCCCCGGAGCACCCGCGTCGGCGCCCCACGATTTCGCCGCGACCAACACCGCCAGCGCGACCAACACCGCCAGCGCGACCAACACCGCCAGCGCCACCAACACCGCCAGCGCCACCGGCGCCGCCGAAAGCGACGGCGCGAGGCACGCCGCGGGCGCTCCGAGCGGCTCGGCGACGCCGATCGCGCTCGTGTACCCGCCCTCGCCCTCGCTCGGCCTCGCGGGCAGCGGTCCCAATCCGTTCGCCGGCGCCGGCCCGCGCGAGGGCGCGCCGGGCTACGAGCGCCGACCTTCGGCGACGCCGGAGGCGCCGACCGCGAGCGAGGCGAAGCGACGCACCGAGCAGGCGCTGAAGGACGGCGTGCGCGCGCGGGACGTCGACCTCGGGCTCGGACCGGAGGGCCCCGTCTTGCGCGCGCTCGAGGACGCGACCTACGCCGACGTCGCGCCCGAGCGCGGGAGCGCGACGTTCCTCGCCGTGGTCGACGCGCGCGGGCTCGTCGTCGACCTGCGGCTCCTCTCGTCGACCGGCCCTCCGCGCGACTGGGCCGGCACCCGCGCGCGGGCGCTCCGCGCGCTCGGAGGCGCGAAGCTCGCCCTCCGGGGCGCGCGCGGCGCGGAGCTTCGGATCGCCGTCGAGTCCGACGTGCGGCTGCCCAGCGGCAACCGCCCGCGCGAGCGCATCCGCGGCAGCTTCGAGGAGAGCAAGGTCGTGCTCCCCGAGAACGTGCCGACGGGCGGCATGACGACCGGCGTGACGGACACGCGGACGCTGAGCACGTTCGACGTCACGGACATCGCCGCCAAGCCTCGCCGCATCGTGCACGCCCGCCTGCTCTCCCTCGCGACGCTCTGACGCCGCGGGTGCGCACTCGGGCCCGCGCAGACTCGGGTCGTCGAAGCTCGATACGGTAGCCGGCCATGTAGGGCCGCGGCGTTCGTCGCCCGCCACCGCCGGTCCGCCGTCCCGACGCGGCCGGTCGTGCCGGAAGCGCGCCGGCCTGTTCCCACCGCGCGCACCTTGGCGCAGCGCCCAGCGCCCGATACACTCCCGAATTTAATGCTTTTGGCACAGTCGAGACGACGGGGGCACGCGCGCAGCGCGGGGATCGGGGTCGCTGCATGCGTCCTCGTGACGATGTCACGGGCGTGGGCGCTCCCGATCGTCGACAACGACCTTCGGCTCGACGTGCCGATCGAGACAGCGGACGGCTGCGTTCTCTGGCCAGAGGCGAGCGCTGCGACGGAGGGCTGCGACGGAATCGATCGCGAGGAGGTCGGCAAGAGGTTCCTCGCCGGGTTTCGGGAGGGCGTCGAGCCAGTGTCCTTCATCCTGGCTACAGGCGAACCGTTGTACGTGGTGAACGTACTGCGGGACCCGACCTCCTCGACGGAGCTCGACAGAGCAGGGGCCAACGAGTTCGCCCGCGTCATTCGTGCTCGGGTATCCGGCCAGGGCACGCCGGTGCCTGAAGGTTCGCCTGGCGCTCGTGAGCCATGGGAGGAGCGCATCAACGGCGTCCAAGTCGTTGGCTTCGACGCGACCACGGACAGCGACGACGACCAGGCGCTGAACCACCACTTGTTCTACGTCGCCTCGACGAGCCGCGGCGCGTACACGATCTCCTTCACATGCGCGACGAGCGATGCCGAGGAGGTAAGAGCCATCGGGCGAGAGACGCTCTCGACGTTGCGAGCAGCACCAGCGAAGCCCGCGAAGAGGCGCCCGGACGCAGCCGCGCGAGCAGGCGCCATCGGCGATGCCATCTACTATGCGCTGGTCGCGCTCGCGCAGCTGGTCGGCGTCGTGCTCGTCGTCGTGGCCATCGTGCGCAATCGCAGGAAGGCTCGGGAGCAAGCGACCCCCTGGAGGCAACCGCCTCCGTGATCCCGCACGGCTCGGCGCGTCGCTGGACCAAGCTCGAGCCCGTGGGAGTCGGCGACGAGGGGCCCGATGGACGCAGTCGCCGACTCGGCTGCGCCGGCGAGCGCGCGACGCGTCAGAACGTGCCGGCGACGCCGAAGGGACCGGCGATCCACCGCGGGCGCCTGGCCTCCGCCGGGGGCGCGTCGGGCTTCGGCGCGTTCGCCTGCTGCGGATTGAGGAGCCCGTAGACGAGCACCGCGGCGCCGACCCCGGCGACGACGAAGCCCACGGTCGAGACCGTGCCGAGCGTCTCGCCGCGATCGATGTCGGCGTGCGTGCCCTCGGGGCAGCGCGTACCGCCCTGACAGCGCGAGGCGACGTCGCCGTGGATGCCGAAGGCCATGAGGCCCGTGACGGCGCCGACGGCGAGACCGACCGCGGCGACACCGCCGCCGATCCACACGAGCGAGCTCGTGCTCGTCTCCGCCCGTGGCTCCTCCGAGCCCGGCGGCTTCTCCGCTCCCGGCGGCGGCGGCGGCGCGCCGGCGAGCGTGAACTCGACGGTCTTCGTCTCGCCTTCGACGACCATGATCGTCTCGCGCTTCTCGTCGTCGGCGAGCGACGCGACGATCTCGTGCTTGCCCGGGTTCACCTTGAGCGGCACGTTGATGCTCGACGACGAGATGTCGGCGTCGTCGAGCTTCACCCGCGCCTCGGCCGAGACCGAGATCGTCAGCGTCGCGAGCCTCGGCGCGATCTCGTCGGCGAGCTGCTTCGCCTCTTTGCGCGCGCGCTTGAAGGCGCGCGACTCGTTCGCCTTCGCCGGGTGACGCGCGGCTTCGAGGAAGGTCGTCCGCGCCTCGACGAGCAGGCCGAGCTCCTGCTGCGTCTTGCCGAGGTCGAGGCCGGTCGTCGGCACGCGCATGATCGCGTGGGCTCGCTCGAAGTCCTCGAGCGCCCCCATGAGCTGCCCGTTCTTCCGCTTCTCCCGCCCGGACAAGAGCAGCGTCCGCGCGGCTTCGCGCTCCGGCGGCGTGGGCTCGGCGGCCGCGGCCGACGCCGTCGAGAGCACCCAACCGAGCGCCAGCGCCGACGCGGCGATCCGGAGCCTTCGCACGTCAGAAGCCGACATCGTCGTCGTCGGCCCGGCCGGCTCTCTTCCCGGCGGGCCGCGCGGGCTTGCGCGCGGCGGGTGTCGCGGCGGGGCGCGCCGTCGCCTTCGGCGCAGGGCGCGCGCTCGGCGTCGACGCGACGGGAGCCACCGTCCCGTCCGCGGCCGCGCTGGGATCGAGCTCAGGCGTCGAATCGAGCTCGATCGCCCCTCCGGGCTCGTCGAGCGGCGGCGCGATGACCGTCCCCGGCGGCGCGATGACCGTCCCCGGCGGCGCGATGACCCTCGGCACCGGCGGGAGCGTCGCGACCGGCGTAGGCGGCACCTCGACGGCCGGCGGAAACGCCGGCGCTTCACGGCGCAGGCCGTAGCCCACGCGGAACGCGCCGCCGATCAGCAGCACCGCCGCGGCGGCGCCGCCCATGATCCACCACTTGAGCCGCGGCGAGGACAGGTACGGCGAGTGCGTGATCGCCGAGGGACCGAGGGTCGCGCCGACGCCGTCGTAGCCCGTGGGCACCGCGAACGGCAGCCCCGACGACGACGCCGGGAAGGCGCCGCTCGGCGGGAAGAGCCCCGCGCCGCTCGCCGGCGACGGAAACGGCGCCGCGCCGTGACGGTTGGTCGTGACCCGGGCGAACGGGTTCGCCCCCATCTCGAGGAGCTGCCCGGTCGTCAGGTACGCCAGGTCGCCGAGCGCCAGCGCCAGCGCGTCGGCCATCTCGCGCGCAGACGCGAAGCGCGCGTCCGCGGAGCGCGCGAGCGCGCGCGCCATCCACGCGTCGATCGCCGGCGGCAGCTCGGGCTTGAGATCGGTCGGCTTCGGCGTCGCCTCGTTGAGGATCGCGTGGGCGATGTTGGCGATGTGCGCCCCGCGGAACGGCACGGCCCCCGTGAGGCAGTGGAACGCGAGCACGCCGAGCGCCCACAGATCGGTCCGGTGATCGACCGCGCCGATCCCGCCCATCTGCTCCGGGCTCATGTACGCCGGCGTACCGAGGAGCGCGTTCGTCGCGGTCATCGTCTCGTCCTCGAGCCGCTTGGCGATGCCGAAGTCGACGAGCTTCACGAACGGCCGCGGGTTTCCCGTGCACAAGAAGACGTTCGCCGGCTTGATGTCGCGGTGAACGATCCCGTGCTCGTGCGCCTTCGTGAGCGCCGAGGCGACGCCCTCGATGATGTGTTGCACCTCGTCCGGACGCAGGTGTCCTCGCGCGCGCAGGACCTTCGCGACGTCCTGCCCCTCGAGCAGCTCCATCACGATGTACGGGACGCCGCCCTCGGTCACGCCGTGATCCAGCGTCTGGACGACGTGCGGGCTCCGGACCTGGATCGTGGCGGTGACCTCGCGCGAGAAGCGGGCGCAGGCGTCCTCGTCGCTCGTCAGCGACTCGGAGAGGAACTTCACGACCACGTCGCACTGCAGCTTGTGGTGACGGGCGATCCAGACAGTGCCCATCCCGCCGGCGCCCAGACGGCGGACGAGCGCGATCTCGCTCGTGACGTCGTAGCCAGGCTTGAGGGCGCCCATCCCCCGAATGATACGATCTTATTTCGCCGTTCCGTCCTCGGAAGGCCCAGGATCCGCGACCCGAACCTGTCTCAATTCTGCCGCCAGCGGTCGTGGATCGGCGGAGATCCGGGGTCGCGCAGAGGGCGACCCCGCTCAAACGCCCGATATTTTTTCGAGAGTTCCGGCGCCAGCGCGGGCGGCGGACGACGGCGCATCGTGTGTGAAGATGGACGGCGCCGTGGGTGAACCCCATGACGTCAAGGCCGGGCTCGCCCCTTCGGCCTCGCGCGCCTTCAGGCCGAGGACGAGCGCGACGACCATGAGCAGGACGATCGCGAGGATGATCCCGCCGATCACCAGGCCGAGCCGGAGCCGTCGCGCCGCACGCCGCTTGGCGCGGCGCGAGGCCCTCGACTCGGCCGGCCTCGAGGTCTCCGACGGCGCGCGCGGGCGCGACGCTTCGCGGGCGACGTCGCGCGCCGACGGCGACTCGACCTTCGTGACCGGCGCGAAGGGCAGCGGCTCGGGGATGACCTCCGCGCCGCGCGAGGTCAGGACCTCGAGCACCGTCTGCGCCTCGCGCTCGAGCCGCGCGGCCCGCGGGCTGTCGAGCTCGCCCACGTGCCGCGCGCGCGCGTCGATCTCGCCCTGGGCGATCGCCCGCAGGGTCGCGACGACGTCTCCGCGCGGCGCGGGCGCGACCGCGCCGCGGAGCTCCTCGGCCATCTGCTCGGCCGACCACCAGCGATCCTCACGACGGTGCGCGAGCGCGCGGAGGACGACGCGGTCGAGCGCCGGCGGAACGTGCTCCGCGGCGACGCTCGGCGGATCGATCCGTCCCTCGAAGACGAGGCGCGCGAGCTCGTCGTCGTCGCGCGCGGTGAAGAGGCGCCGGCCGACGAGCAGCTCCCAGAGCACGACCCCCGCCGCGTAGACGTCCGAGCGGCGATCGACCGGCTCGCCGAACTGCTGCTCGGGCGGCATGTACGAGAGCTTGCCCTTGATCTCTCCGCGCTCGGTGACGTGCCGCTGGCTCGCGGCCTTGGCGACGCCGAAGTCGAGGATGCGCGCGACGCCGTCGAGGCCGACGATGACGTTCTGCGGGGAGACGTCGCGGTGAACGACGGACAGCGGCCGGCCGCGCTCGTCGACGAGCTCGTGCGCCGCGTGAAGCCCGCGGAGCACGTCCGTCAAGATGCGGACCCCCACCGCCGGCGGGACGCGCGTGCGGCGGCCCCAGGCGAGCTCGAGGAGCTTCGCCAGCGAGACGCCCTCGACGTACTCCATCACGATGAGGAGCTTGCCTTCGGCGGAGACGACGTCGAGCGTCGCGACGACGTTCGGGTGCTTGATCTGCGCGGTGAGCGTGGCCTCGTCGAGGAACATCGCCGCGAACGCCTCGTCGGCCGCGAGCTCCTGGCGCATGCTCTTGATCGCGACGAGCCGCGCGCCCGCGCCGCTCTGACGGCGGCCGAGGTAGACCGTGGCCATTCCGCCGGACGCGAGCTCGCCGAGGAGCTCGTAGCGCGCGGGCCGCTCGGAGCCCGCGACCGACATGGAGCCGCGCATCGGGGAGGAGGATAGCGGATGATCCCGCCGCGCGGTCACGTAGGATGCGCCCATGCTCGGGGGACTCGACAGCCGCGGGCCGCGCGCTCGCCCCGCGCCCGGCGCCGGCGCGAGCGCTCACGCGGGCGCGGCGATCCGGCGCTGGGACCTCGCGCTCCTCGCGGTCGCGCTCGCCGCGCTCGGCTGGCTGTTCTGGAAGAACACGCTGCTCGCGAGCCGGGTGATCGACGGGACGCGGTACTACCTGCTCGACGACGACATGATGATCTCCATGCGTTACGCCCGGAACCTCGCCGAGGGTCACGGGCTCGTGTGGAACCCGGGGGAGCGCGTCGAGGGATACACGAACTTCCTCTGGACGCTCGTGATGGCGGGCGTGCACCTCTTGCCCCACTCCGACGCGAACATCGCGCTCCTCGTGAAGGCCGTGAGCTTCACCCTCACCGGCGCCACGCTCTGGCTGTCGGTCCGCATGCTGCGGCTCTTCGCGCCGCGCTCGCTCCTCGTCACGCCGCTGCTCCTCGTCGTGATGGTGACGTGCGCCGACGTGCTGCTCTGGTCGGTGTGGGGCTTCGAGGTCGCGCTGCTCGCGCTCTTGAACCTCGTCTTCTTCCATCGCCTCGCCCAGGGCAGGCACGACGCGCTGATGTTCGGCGCGCTCGCGCTGATCCCGCTCACCCGCGGCGACGGCGTCTACGTCTTCGCGGGCAACGCGCTCGTGGCGCTGGCGCTGGCGAAGAGCCGAACGCGAGCGCTCGCCGGCCTCGCGCTGGCCGTGCTCCCCGCGGCCGGGCACTTCTTCCTCCGCCACGCGTATTACGGCGACTGGCTGCCGAACACCTACTACCTCAAGGTGCACGGCCTCGAGCAGCCCTTCGCGCGGGGCTCCGCGTACGCGCGAAACTTCCTCGCGCACTACGCCGTCGTGCTGGCGATCGCCGCGGCGTCGGCGCTCACGCTGCTCCGGACCGATCGCCGCGGGCTAATCCCGTTCGGCGCGGTCCTGCCGACGCTCGGGTGGGTGGTGCTCGTCGGCGGCGACATGTTCGTCTGGTACCGCTTCTTCGCGCACGTGATGCCGATCGTCTTCGTGTTCGCGATCGCCGGCGTCGTCCGGCTGGGCCGCGGCGCGCTCGGGCAGGCGGCGTGGGCCGCCGTCCTCTTCCTCGTGAGCTTCCCGCTGGTCCGCCCGCTCGGCCGCCTCGTGTTCCTCGACACGAACGGCGACCCGCTCGATCAGATCCAGGTCGCGATGCTGATCAAGAAGAACGCGAGCCCCGACAGCAGCGTCGCCGTCATCACCGCGGGGATCGTGCCGTACTTCACGCGGCTCCGGGCGATCGACGTCCTCGGCAAGAGCGACAAGCACATCGCGCGCCTCGCGCCCTTCAAAGGGGCGATGGTCGGGCACGGGAAGCTCGATCCGGCGTACACGCTCGGCAAGCAGCCCGACCTCGTCGTCTCGTGCCGGAGCCAGCTCTTCGCCCTCGGCCTCGCGACCGACGCCCGCACGCACGATCCGGTGCAGAGCTTCCTCGCGTCGAGCGCGTTCCAGACGGCCTACCGCCCGACGCCGATCCGCGAGGCGTTCACGCTCGGCAAGACGGCGATCTACACGCACCCGGGCTCCCGCGAGCACGCGCACCTCGACTGGGAGCCGGTGGTCGTCACGCCGTGACGCGCGCGAGCTGCGAGGCCCCGACCGCCGGGAAGCCTGGCCGGACCGCTCGCCGCCCTTGAAGGCGAACGCCCGCGCGACTACCAATCGATACCGTGAGCTCGAAATACCTCGTCACCGGAGCCACCGGGTTCCTCGGCAAGCACCTCGTCCGCGCCCTCGTGGACGCCGGGCACACGGTGAGCGCGCTGGTCCGGAAGAAGAGCGGAGACCTCCCGCCCGAGGTCACGCAGCTCGAGGGTGACGTCCTCGACCCGGCGAGCATCGAGGCGGCGCTCGCCGGCTGCGACGGCGTCTTCCACTGCGCCGGCAAGGTCTCGCGCAAGCCCGACGACGCCGAGGAGCTCTACAAGCTCCACGTCGAGGGCACGAAGAACGTCACCGCGGCGTGCATCGCGCGCGGGGTCCGCCGCGTCGTCGTCGCCTCGACCAGCGGGACGATCGCGGTGAGCGACGATCCCGATCGCGTCGCGACCGAGGACGACGAGACGCCGATCGGCCTCCTGAACCGCTGGCCGTACTACCGCTCGAAGCTCTTCGCCGAGCAGGTCGCGCTCGAGCGGCACGGCGCTCCGCTCGCCGACGGCTCCGGCAGGACGCTCGAGGTCGTCTGCGTGAACCCGACGCTGCTGCTCGGCCCCGGCGACGTGAACGGCTCGTCGACGGAGGACGTCCGGCTCTTCCTCGAGCGGAAGATCCCGGCCATCCCCCCGGGCGGCCTCTCGTACGTCGACGCGCGCGACGCCGCGAACGCGATGGTCCTCGCGATGGAGCGGGGCGTGGGCGGCCGCCGCTACCTCATCGGCGCGTCGAACCTGACCATCAAGGAGTTCTTCGCGCGGCTCGAGCGCGTCTCCGGCGTCCGCGGGCCGGTCCTGCCGATGCCGCGCCAGGGCCGCGAGATCGCGCGCACCGGGGCCGAGATGCTCGAGCGCCTCTCGTCGCGCCTCGGCATCCCCGTCGCCGTCGACCCGATCAGCCTCGATATGGGGCATTTCTACTGGTACCTCGACGCGTCGCTCGCGGAGAGCGAGCTCGGCTGGGCGCCGCGCGATCCGGTCGAGACCCTGGTAGACACGGTGCGCGATCTCGAAGAGCGCGGCGTGGTGTGGCCGGACGCAGGCGGCTCGGGGCTCCTGTCGACGATCCGCCGCCACGTGACGAACCTGCAGGACAACACGTGATCGCGCGGGGGGTCTTCGCCGCGGCCGGGGCCTTCGCCGCGGCCGGGGTCTTCGCCGTCCGAGGGGCCTTCGCCGCGGCCGGGGCCTTCGCCACCCGAGGGGCTTTCGCCGCCCGCCGGGCCTTCGCCGCGGCGCGGGGTGGCGCGTGAAGCCGCTGCTCGTCGTGAACCCGAGCTCGGGCGGCGGCGCGACAGGCCGCACGTTCAAGACGATCCGCGGCGCGGTCGAGCGCGCGCTCGGCGAGGTCGAGGTCGTCATGACCGAGCGCGCCGGGCACGGGATCGACCTCGCGCGCGAGGGCGCGGTCGCGGGGCACCCGCTCGTCGTCGCCGTCGGCGGCGACGGCACCATCCACGAGGTGGTGAACGGCCTGATGCAGGCGCGGAGCGGCGACTACGGAACGAAGGCGCGAGACACCGAGCTAGGGCTCATCGGTCAGGGCACCGGCGGCGATTTCCGCAAGACGCTCGGCGTGGAGCACCGCCTCGACCGCTACGTCGAGGCGCTCGCGAGCGGCCGGCGGCGCGCGGTCGATCTCGGCAAGTTCACCGGCGGCGGAAAGGCGGACCACCACTTCGTCAACATCCTCTCCGTGGGGATGGGCGGGCTGGTCGACCGCTACGTCGCGAGCGCCTCGCGCGCGCTCGGCGGCAAAGCCGCTTACTTCGGGGCGACGCTCAAGGCGCTGGCGGCCGCGCGGCTCGGGAACGTCCGCTGCACCGTCACCCACGACGGCGAGACGAAGGAGCACCGGATCCGGTCGTTCATGATCGCGATCTGCAACGGCCGGTTCTTCGGCAGCGGGATGAAGGTCGCGCCGATGGCCGAGCTCGACGACGGCACCTTCGAGCTCGTCGCGCTCGGCGCGACGAGCAAGCTCGGCTTCGCGCTGACGTCGGGGAGCATCTACACCGGCGCGCACATCGGGCAGCCCGGCACGGTGCACCTCCGGGGCCAGAAGATGAAGCTCGAGCTCGCCAACCAGGACGCGCGGGACGTGTTCCTCCTCGACGTCGACGGCGAGCCGATGGGCGGCTTGCCGCTCGAGATCGAGGTCGTCCCGCGCGCGCTGACCGTCCGAGCCTGATCGCCAAGCGCGCGACGCGCCAGACAGGGGCAGCGCACCCGGCTGGATTCGCGCACCCGGCAGGAGCGTCCTCGACTACATCGCGCTCTCGCCGCTCGACAGCCGCATCGCGCTCCGCGGGAGCTTCCAGCTCGAGGGCACGCTGAGCCGGGACCCCATGGGCAACGCAAGCGAGAGCGTCGGCCTCGACGGCGACACCGCCCACGTCGTCACTTGCAAGCGCGCGCCGTACGGCTCATGCCCCGGCAACGCAGAGCACACGCTCACTACGGTCGACTTTTCGAAACCGAGCGCACCGCATCGACTCGCGGCGTTCGACCTCACACCGAGGTCGGAGCCGATCGCGCGCTTGTCGGGCAAGCGGCTGTATGTGACACGGAGCACGGACACGTGGTCGACCGATGGAGAGCACACATCCGTCGAGGTCTACGACCTGACGAACCCCGCTGCGCCCGTGCTCGCGGGCGCGACCGAGGTCCGCGGCGTCGTCTCGCGGCTCGTGCCGCTCGGGGCCGATCGCCTCCTCGCGCTCGGCAGCGCCTACAACTACGAGACCACGTCGCTCGACGGGGCCCTTCGCTTGCTCGACGTGTCGGATCCTGAGCGACCGAGTGAGCTCGACGCGTCCACGTTCGGCCGCGGCTGGACGGCGCCGGAGGCACCGAGCCTACTCCAGTACATCACGCGCGACGTCGATCGGAAGCTCATCGCTCTCCCGTTCAGCGGAAACGACGGCTTGACCGGCAAGTACGTTAGCGGCCTGCAGCTGTTCGACTACGACGCGGACAGGCTCACGACGACGAGCGTCATCGCCGCCAAAGGCTGGTTCGACCGCGGCGTGTTCTTGAAGGACCGCCTCCTCGCGCTCTCCGACGAAGCGCTGACCGTCATCGACTACGCGAACCGCGATCGACCTCGCGTCGTCCGATCGCTCACGCTCTCCCGGGACGTCGCCTCGGCGCAGCCCGCGGGCGCCACGATCGTGCAGGTCTCGACGGACCGGGGACACGAGCTTCCGAGGAGCGAGCTCCGCGTCCTTCCCCTCGCGAACGCCGAGGAGGACACGCTCGAGCCGAGCGCTCCGACGATCTCGCTCGACGGCTACGACGCGCAGGTCTTTCGCAACGGCGACCTCGCCTACGTCGTGACCACGGTCGACTCCAAGCTCAGCCAGTATTCCACGCGCAGCATCCCGCGGGTCCAGGTCGTCGATCTCTCGAGCGGCGAGCCGACGCTGAGGGGCGCGGTCGATCTCCCGGAGGGCTCACGCCCCCTGCGGTGGGCCGGCCGCGACTACGCGACCTGGCATGACACGCCGCGCGTCGTGCAGGTCGGGGGCAGCGCGCTCGCGTTCCGCCCGATGCCCGGCACCACGGACGACAGCGCGGCAGGTCGGGAGGAGGCGCGGAAGCTCTACGTCGTCGATCTCTCCGATCCGGACAGGCCCAGCCTCGCGTCGACGTTCGTCGCGCCGGACGACGATACGTGGTGGGGCAACGTCCGGGTCGTCGGCGGCGCGCTCTACGCCACGCACTATGAGCACGCGACCCCGCGGCTGCACGACAGCGATCCGCGCAAGGCACACACGAGGGGCCGGGTCCGCTACTACCTCGATCGCATCGATCTCACCGATCGCGCGCGCCCGACGGTCTCCCAGCGCATCAACGTGCCTGGACTCCTGGTCGGCGCCAGCGAAGCCGATCCGTCGCTCCTCTACTTCGTCGACTACCGCTGGCACGACGACTACACGGTCGCGCCGAAGAACGAGCTCGCGGCGGCGAGGCTCGTCGGTGACGAGGCCCACCTCGAGTCGACCACGCCGCTCGACGGCTGGGTGGGCGGCGTCTTCCTCCGCGGCGCGCGGGCGTACGCGAGCGCCCAGGAGTACACGCAACAGGACGGGACAGGCCGAGCCGACGCGAGCCCGGTGACGCTGCTCGAGATCGATCTCTCGGAGCCGACGCGCCCGGTCGCGCGCGCGTCGAGGCCCGCGGAAGGCCTGGGCTGGCTCGTCGATGTCGAAGGCGAACGCGCGCTCTTCACCTCGAGGTGGGGCGAGGAGGGGCTCGACGTCTACGCGCTGAGGCCCGGTCGGGTCCCCTCGTTCGTGCAGTTCGTGCGCACCGGCTGGATCCCGACCGACATCGCTCGTCACGGCGGAGACCTCTACCTCTCGACCGGCTACTGGGGTCTTCAGAAGATCTCGGGGCGCTGACCGCCCGGCTCGCGAGGCAGCACGCCGTGCCGACCGGCGCCGCCTCGTCATTCATCACCGCTCCTCCGGCGCGCGGTGGCTCGCGTTCTCGTCGGGAGATCGCGGCCCCCTCGGCGTCGGCTGCGCGCTGGCCACCTCCTTGCTGTCGGCGGTCGTGCGACGCGGCGAGGATCGCCGCGTCGTTCCAACGTCCGCAGCCCATCGAGAAGGTTCTCGCGATCCAATGACGGTCGCGCATTCTCCCCGCTCGGCTGAGCAAGCGGCTCTCTTCCCGGCGCTTTCGTGCGCAGAACTTTCCGCCCCGCAGAACTTGCCGCCGAACACGCCGCGCGCGCGTCCAAGCTCGAGCATCGCGACGCTCTCCATCGAACTTCTCCGAACGGTTGCCCGCGGTTTGCCGATCCGCCACGCGCCGCGACGACTAAGGTGCGAGAAGGAAGGTCGCCAATGCACGAACGCGCGAGCCAAGCATCATGAGTCCGAGCCTGACGTGGGGAGCACCGGAGCGGCGACCGCGCCGGTCGAGAGTGCTCTTCTCGCGCGTCGTCGGCGCGCTGGCGTGGGTCCTCGCCGGAGGGATCGCGATCGCGGTCTACACGAACGTGATCGTCGACGACTCGGACCTCCGCCTCCGCACCGAAGCCCTCGCGAGAGAGACGGCCCGTTGCGGGGACGGGTGCCACATCACGAGCACGCAGATCCGGCGGACCGTCCTCGAGTACCGCGCCGACTTCGAGCTCGACGGCAGCGAATCGGTGCGCGTGATCTGCCGGCGCGACGCGATCGCCTTCGGCCCGCACCGCTGCACCTCCCGGACGTCGGAGTAGCCGTCGGGGAGGTTCGCGTCGTGCGAGCGCGGAGGCGCGCAGCGGCCGACCGCACGCCGGCGCGCTCCAGGCCGCGTCCGCGAAGCCGCTCCGGCGAAGGTCGCCGAACTGGTCTATCCTGACCCGCGCACTCGATGACAGCGCCTTCGACGTTCGAAGCGGTCCCAGAGCTGAACGACTTCTTCGGCCCACCTGCGCGGCGGTACATCGTGCGCCGCTCCTTCGCCTACTGGCAGCTCGATCGCCGCGTCTTCGGCTCGATCCTCTGGGGCCGTCCCGACGAGACCGACGTCGACGAGATGTGCGCGGCGCACGAGGTCGGCGCCGACCCGCTCTTCCGAGGGCACACGTCCCTCATCGATCTGCGCGGGCTCGAGGCCGTCGATCTCCTCGCGTTCGAGCGACTGCTGGCGTACCTGCAGTCGCGCCGTGACGCGTGGTCGCCGAACGTGGCCAGGCAAGCGGTGCTCCACCGCGGCGGCCTCGCCCACGCGACCGTCGTCGGGATGTTCCAGTTCCTGAGTCCCGGGCATCCGGTCACCTTCTTCGCCGATCCCGTGCTCGCGTACGAAGCGGTCGGAGCCACCGAGGTGCACGAAGAGCTCGAGGCGCTCCGCGCGAGCTTGTTCGGCGCGCCGGAGGTCGTGCGCCGCGTCCGCGCCGCCTTCGATGCCCTCCCCCCGCGCGCGGGCCCCGAGGCCGTCGCCCGCCACATCGGCATGAGCGTCCGATCGCTCCAGCGGCACCTGACCGCGCTCGGTAGCTCGCTCCGACGCGAACGGCAGCTGCACGCGATCCGCGCGAGCGAGCGCCTGCTCGAGGCCACGGACCTGGACCTCGACGCGATCGCGGCGCTGGTCGGCGTGAGCTCCGCCTCTCACCTCGTGACGCTCTTCCGGCAGCACCGCGGCACCACGCCCGGCGCCGTCCGCGAGCGGCGCAAGGGGTGACGCGGCGCCCTCAGCCCTTCGGACAGGGCGCCGGGTTCGGGCAGGCGGCGGTGGACGACTTCGGGAACGTCTGCGTACAGCGGCCGACGCGCGCGAACGTGTTGGACGAGAGGAAGTCGAGCGGATCGCCCGTCCAGCCGCGGATGATCCCGTCGCCGGCGCTGTCCTCGATCGCGGTGTTCGTCACGAACACCGCGGCTGGCTGTCCGCCGAAGACGATGACCGCGCCCTCGTTCGTGAAGCCCTGGTTCGCCGGGCTCGGACAGTCGTAGCTCGAGATGCCGGACGAGCCTCCGGCGTACGCGATCTTCGCGTGGTCGATCCGGCCGTTCGGCGCGGGCATCCCCTTCAGCGTGATGCCGACCCAGTCGCCCGCTCGCGGCGCGGCCTCGGCCGACGTGAAGACGATGGGCGCCTCCGCCGTGCCGACGGCGCGGAGCGCGCCGATCGCCGGCTCGCTGGTCGACGGAGCGTCCAAGAGCAGCCTCGAGCCCTTCGCGAAGCGCATCGTGACGCCCGCTTCGATCGTCAGCGTGGCCACCGAGCCGCCCGCGCCGCCGACCGTGATCTGGGCGCCGCGGACGAAGTAGGGGACACCGCGGTTCGCGAACGTCACGTCCTCCTTGATGGCGTCGCGGTTGGTGAGCGCCGCGAGGATGATCGCGTCGTTCTCGTTGCCCGTGTACGTGCCGGGAGGGATGCTGCCCGCGGAGCGCGCCCACGAGCTGGCGGGGTACGAGGCGCTGCCGGTGACGGTGAGCGCCGCCGACGTCCCCGCGAGCGCGCCGCCTTCGCGGAGCAGCAGGCCGAGCGACGCGGACCCGCGCAGCGCGACGTGATCCACGTGGACGAGGCCCTGCGGCGGCAGATCCTGATCGCCGCGGACGTCGAGCATCGCGAACTCGTCGAGCCGATCGCCGTTCGCGAAGCCCCCGCCGTCGATCGACACGTGCGCCAGGCGCACGTCGGCCGTTCCGCGCACCTCGATCCGGCTCCAGGGATCGGCCGCGTCCGCGCGCTCGATCGCGATCGGTTTGTCGGCGGCGCCCTCCGCGAGGAGCTTGCCCTCGACGAGAACGCCTTGGCCCTTGCGGATGCGGACGACCGCGCACGGCTCGATCGTGAGCGACTGCCCTTCGCGGATGGTCAGGCCGAAATCGATGACGTGCGGGCTCGCCGCCTCCGTCCACACCTCGCTGTCGGAGGCGAGGGAGCCGCTATGGACCGTGCCTTCGCCCGTCGGCGGCGTGCAGGTCGACGCGACCGGTGCGTCCTCGCCCGCGCCGCCGTCGCTCCCTTCACCCGGCGTCGCCTCGGCGGGGGCCGCGTCGTCGGTGCAGCCGGCGCCGGCGCCGAACGCGGCGAGAGCTACACCGAGAGACGCGAGCGTCACGCGCCGCGCGAAAGAGAGGCCAAGGCCGTTCGTCATGTCCAACCTGTGAAAGCTACGGGGAATAAGCACCCGTTCAGCCTAACGACGGTGTGGCGCAGCCGCCATTGCGCGCGGCCGCCAATCGCTTTCACGTTCGCGCCAGCGCGCCGCCGTCCGGCGCGCCGCGCCGTGCCGCGGCACGTCGGTGCGGTCGCGGCACCTTCCTCTCCTCCACCTACTCCTTCGCGCCTGAGGCGGCGCGCGCGGGCGCCCGTAGTAGAGTGAGCGCGTGGAAATCTACCTGCTTCGATCGTCGCTCGTGATCGGTGACGCGCCCTCCGTCCCCGAGGCGGAGCGCGGCCTCTCGCTCGAGGGGCGGCAGATCGTTCGCGCGATCGGGAACAAGATCCGGCTGACCGAGGAGCCGAGCTTCGACCGCTTCGTCACGAGCCCGCGGCCGGCCGCCGTGCAGACCGCCGAGCTGTTCGCCGACCGCACCGACTACGTCGGCGTGGTCGAGACGCTCCCGCTGCTCGCCGCCGACACGCCCGCGTCGGTGATCGTCCCGCTCCTCCTCGCGCGCGGCGGGCGAATGGTCGTCGTCGCGGACGAGCCCTTGCTCGCGTCGGTCGGCGCGTTCCTCGTCGGGCGCCCGACGTTCCCGCCGGCGCTCCACGCGCAGGTGTCGGTGATCCAGGACCGCAAGCCCGCCTGGTGCCTTCGTCCGGGCGAGCTCGGACGCCAGCTCCTCCTGGTGGCGTGACGATGCGCGCGCGCTCGTCCGCCGCCGCGCTCTTCGCCGTCGCGGCGCTCTTCGCGCCCGGCTGCAAGCGCGACAACGCCGCGCCCGCGCCGCTCGTCGCCACGCCACCGCCGCGGCCGGGCGCGCTCTTGACCGGACAGGCGGCGATGGGCGACTGGACGACCGACGCGCCAGGCGTTCGCCGCAAGATCGCGCCCGAGGATCTCCCCGCGCCTTTCGCCACCGAGTCGGCCAAGAACCCTCCGCGCCGGGTGGCGCGCCCCGCCGGCGCCGCGCCCGCCGTGCCGCCCGGCTTCGAGGTCACGCTCTTCGCGTCCGATTTGAAGGCCCCGCGGATGGCGCGGGTTGCGCCCAACGGCGATCTGTTCGTCGCCGAGTCCGAGTCGCACCGGATCCGCGTCTTGCGCGACGCCGACGGCGACGGCAAGCCCGAGATCGTCGCCATCTTCGCCGAAGGGCTGCGGCAGCCGTTCGGCATCGCGTTCCATCCGCCGGCCGATCCCGCGTGGGTCTACGTCGCGAACACCGACGCCATCGTTCGCTTCCCGTACGTCGCCGGCGACACCAAGGCGCGCGGCCGCGCCGCCGAGATCTACGGCAGCGTCAGCGGCGGCGGGCGGCTCACCGGCGGCGGGCACTGGACGCGCGACATCGTGTTCTCGCGCGACGGCTCGAAGCTCTACCTGTCCGTCGGCTCCCGCTCGAACGCCTCCGACGACGAGAACGAGGCGCGCCGCGCGCGCATCTTCGAGCTCTCGCCCGACGGCACGAACGAGCGCGTCTACGCCTCCGGGATCCGAAACCCCGTCGGCCTCGCGATCCACCCGGACACCGGCGAGCTCTGGACGTCGGTGAACGAGCGCGACGAGCTCGGCGACGACCTGGTGCCGGACTACGTCACGCACGTCACGGACCGCGGCTTCTACGGCTGGCCGTGGTTTTACATCGGCAAGAACCAGGATCCACGCCACGCCCGCAAGCGCCCCGAGCTCCGCGACAAGGTCATCGTCCCGGACGTCCTCGTCCAGGCGCACTCGGCGTCGCTCGGCATGACGTTCTACACCGGCGCGCAGTTCCCCGAGGCCTACCGCGGCTCCGCGTTCGCGGCCGAGCACGGCTCGTGGAACCGTTCACGGCGCACGGGCTACAAAGTCATTCAGGTGCCGCTGAAGGACGGACGCGCGACCGGCGAGTACGTCGATTTCATGACCGGCTTCGTCACGGCGGAGGGCGACGTCTGGGGCCGCCCGGTCGCGGTCGCGGTGGCCGCCGACGGCGCGCTCTTCGTCACCGACGACGCCGGTGACTGCGTGTGGCGAGTGGCCCACACCGGATCTCACGCGCCCGACGCCGGCTCTCCCTGAGGAGCAATAGGCTGAGCTTGATGACCCTGGTGCGGCGCCGTCGCCCGGGGTGCGCCCACGAAAAAAACGCACGACGCGTGCGCATTTCGTCATCAAAGTGGGGGGCTGCCCGGCATCACCCTGTCGGAGACATGGCTTTGCTGGACGCCGCGGAGACGCTAGAGCTCGACTACAGCCGGGTGGCGCGCGAAAATTCTCGGGGAAAAGTGCCGGCGACCGCTCGCGTCGAGCTCGTCACCATCGTCGACGGATGCGCCTCGGTCCACCGCTTCCCGGCGCACGGCTCGCTCGTGCTCGGCCGCGGCGGGAGCGCCGACCTCGATATCGACCACGCGTCGGTGTCGCGCAAGCACGCGCGCCTGCACCTCGGCGATCCCGTGGTGGTCGAGGATCTCGGGAGCGCCAACGGCACGCGCCTCCTGACGACGCGGCTCGACGCCCTCAGCACGGCGCAGACCGTCGACCAGCGCCTCGCGCCGAACGCCCGGACCACCGTGGGGAGCACCACCTCCATCCACCTCGGCTCGGTCGTGGTGCTCGTCCGCTACCTGACCGACGAGGAGCCCGCGCTGCCCACCGGGATGGTGGTCGCCTCGCCGGCGATGAAGGCCCTCATCGAGCTGGTCGACCGCATCGCGATCTCGCCGCTCAGCGTCCTGCTCGTCGGCGAGACGGGCGCCGGCAAGGACGTCGTCGCGCGCACGATCCACGCGCGCTCGCCGCGGGCCCGCGGGCCGCTCGTCGCGATCAACTGCGCGGCGTTGCCGGAGCAGCTCATCGAAGCGGAGCTCTTCGGTCACGACCGCGGCGCCTTCACGGGCGCGACCATCGCCAAGCCCGGCCTCCTCGAGACCGCGTCGAGCGGCACGGCGTTCCTCGACGAGATCGGCGAGCTGCCGCTCGCCCACCAGGGGAAGATGCTCCGCGTCCTCGAGGGCGGTGAGGTGCAGCGCGTCGGCGCGCTGAAGCCGCGCCCGATCGACGTCCGCTTCGTCGCCGCGACGAACCGCGATCTCGCGCGCGAGGTCGAGCGCGGCACGTTCCGGCGCGATCTGTTCTATCGCCTCGCGGGCATGACGCTCACGATCCCCCCGCTCCGCGAGCGACGGGAGGACGTGCTGCCGCTCGCGCGGCACTTCGCCGAAGGCGCGGGCAAGGCGCTCGGCCGGCCGGCGCCCGAGCTCTCGCCCGCGGCGCTCGAAGTCCTCGAGCGCCACTCGTTCCCCGGCAACGTCCGCGAGCTGCGCAACGTGATCGAGCGGGCCGCCGCGCTCGCGGGCGGCCCCGTCATCGCGCCGGAGCACCTCCGCCTCGACCCCGCCTCCGCCCCGGCGGAGCGCGCGCCCGCCGCTCAGCCTCGCGGTGACGAGGAGCGCCAGCGGATCGTCGACGCGCTCGCGCAGTGCGCGGGCAACCAGACGCGCGCCGCCGAGCTGCTCGGCATCTCGCGCCGGACGCTCGTCAACCGCCTCGGCGAGTACGGCATCGCGCGCCCGCTCCGCGAGCGGAGGTAGCGCTCGATGGCGGCAGGCAGTCTCTCGCGTCCCCCCACCGCCCCGACCGTCCGCGCCGGGCCCACCGCGCGCACCCTCGCGACGAGCACACCCGACCGGAGCCTGACCCCGGAGCACGAGCGCGCCCGCCGCCTCGCCGATCCCGAGGAGCGGCGCTCCGTCCGACGCGCGATGACGCTCGGCGCGTTCGTCTGGCCGGCGTTCTTCCTCGTTGATCTCTACCTCGGGCTCGTCGTCTATCCGGGCGCGCCGATCGCGCTCTACGCCGGCTTCCGCCTCCTCGGCGAGGTCGCGATCTTCGCGGTCTACCGCGAGAGCCTCCGCAAGGACATCTCGAGCCGGCACCTCAAGACCGCCAACGCGCTCGTCTGCACGCTCTGCTCGGTGCTCATCTCGATCATGGCGCTCCGCCTCGGCGGGCTCGGGAGCCCGTACATCCACGGGCTCTCGCTCGTCATCTTCGTCGAGGCGCTCGCCGTCCCGGCGCCGTGGCGCGACACCGTCTGGTACGCCGCGCCGTCGGTCGCGAGCTTCCCGGCGATCTTGCTGGTCGCGGCCTTCTTCGACCCCGCCCTCGCGAGCTCGCTCCGCGACGGTGCCCAGCTCGCCGAGCTCGGGGCCCACTACATGATCCTGCTCGCCGCGGCGACCATCGCGGCCGCGAGCGGGCAGGTCGGCTGGAGCGCGCGGATGCAGCTCCGCAAGGCGCGGCGCCTCGGGCGCTACCGCCTCGAGGCGCGCATCGGCGAGGGCGGGATGAACGAGGTCTGGCTCGCGTGGGACGAGTCGCTCCAGCGCAACGTCGCGCTGAAGATCCTCCGCTCGAGCGCCGAGGCCGACGCCCGCGTCCTCGCGCGCTTCGAGCGCGAGGCGCTCGCGCTCAGCCGCTTGACGTCGTCCCACACCGTTCGGGTCTTCGACTTCGGCGCGAGCGACGACGGCATCTCGTTCATCGCGATGGAGTACCTTCCCGGGGCGGACCTGCAGCAGCTCGTGCGCGAGAGCGGGCCGATGCCTCCGGAGCGCGCGGTCGCCCTCACGATCCAGGCGTGCCGCTCGCTGGCCGAGGCCCACGCCGCCGGGATCGTCCACCGCGACATCAAGCCGGCGAACCTCTTCGTGACGCGGATGGCCGATCAGCACGACGTCCTCAAGGTGCTCGATTTCGGTATCGCCCGACTCGTCGCCGACGCGACCCGCACCCAGAGCGTCCGCGGCACCCCGGCGTACATGCCGCCGGAGTGCTGGATGGACGGCGAGGCGGACGCGCGGAGCGACGTGTACTCGCTCGGCGCGACCCTCTACTTCCTCTTGAGCGGCTCCCCGCCGTTCGCGAGCTCCGACGCCGCCCAGCTCGTGCGCGCCCACATGCTCCAGGCGCCCGAGCCGCCGAGCAAGCGCCGCGGCGCCCCGCTTCCTGCGGCGCTCGACGACCTCGTGCTCTGCTGCCTCGCCAAGTCGCCGAGCGATCGCGTCGGGAGCGTCCGCGAGCTCGAGGCGGCGCTCGTCGCCTCGGCGCAAGCGTTCGAGAGGACCTGGAGCAACGACGACGCGCGCGCCGCCTGGCTCGCGCGCGAGCGCGAGAAGGACGAAGAGCGCATGAGCCTCGTCGCGTCGTCCGGTCCTCGCTGATCGCGCGCGCACGACGTCGCTCAGAGCGCCGACGGCGCGATCGCGAGGCGCGCCCAGGTCATGTCCGTGCCCGCTGTGCAGCCGGGCTTCGTCGGGTCGGGGTTCTTCCAGCCGCCGCTGATGTCGCGCGCCTGGTAGCCGACGCGCGGCTGTCCCGTCGCCGTGAGCGCGATCGACGGATCATGGAGGAACCACGCCCCCACGGTGCAGTTCGGCTCGAGGAAGAGCGTATCCGGCGGCATGTCGCTGCCGCGCTCCACGACCGAGAGATCCCAGTTCGCCCCCTCGGTGACGCACGACGGGTCGTTGCAGTACGCGATGCCGATGTTGTAGCTCAGGGCGAACGCGACGCGCGGGTGGTCGTTCTGGTCGAGCGCGAGATCGAAGCCGGAGCTGAGCGACTCTTCACCGCTGATGACGACCGCTCCCCACGGGTCGCCCGCGGTGCAGCCGTCGTCGCACTCGAGGTACATCATCTTCTTCGCGCCCGCGTCGTCCTTCGCGAGGAAGAGGACGCGCGGCTGCCCGGCCTTCGTCAGCGCGAGCGAGATCTGCGGCTTGATCGAGATCGCCTCGAGCTCGCTCGCGTAGGCCTCGGCGAAGCCCGGACCGCTCCAGCTCTCGGGCTCGGCGCAGTCGCCCGCGCAGAGCTGGTAGGCGCCCATGAGGACGGGCGAGCCGTCTTCACCGGCGAGGTGCGCCACCGCGGCGACGTGGGCGTTGCCCTTCGCGTCGAAGCGCAGGGTCGCGCGCTCGAAGATGTCCTCTCCGATGACGTTCGCCGTCCAGCTCCCCGCTGCGTTGCAGTCGGCGTCACACGCGACCCACTCGGTCTTCGGCGGCTTCTGGCCGATCCCCAGGTACGCGACGTACGTGTGCATGAGGAAGCGCGGGCGGCCCTGCGCGTCGAGCGCGAACGCTTCGCCCGTGACCTCTTTGTCGCCACCGTGGGTGACGATCGAGGTCGTCGTCCACCCCGCCGGCGTCGTGCAGTCATCGGCGCAGGACGCGTAGTAGACGTCCGCGTACGCCGAGAGCAGGACCTGCGGCTTGCCGTTCGCGTCGAGCGCCAGCATCGCGTTGCCGACGGTGCCGTCCGTGTCGAAGCGGACGACCTTCACCGCCTCCGCCCCGGCGCAGTCCGACGGACAGTACGCGTAGTAGGCGCCGCCGCCCGCGTACGCCGGATAGACGGAGTGGATGCCGCCGCGCGGATCGATCTCGATCGTCGGCGCGCTGGTGTTGTCGACCTCGTCGCCGGTCGGGAGGAAGAACTGGGCCGCAGGCGCGGCGCTGTCGCCGCCGGCGGGCCGATCGCCGCCCGCGGATTTGTCGCCGCCCGAGCCGGTCTCCGAGGTGGTGCAAGCTGCGAGCGCGAAGCCAAGGAGCGCGAGGGAAGTCAGACGGAATGAACGAACCACGAGTCCTCCGATGAAGTGCGCCGCTGCTCGAGCGGCGTGGAGGACGGGAATCGCAACGCACATGCCAGGGGACGAAGCCCGACGAACCGCGTACTTGTCGGCTCGTGCGCCGCTCGAGTGCGCGGGCTGCGCATTCGAGCGATGCGCAGGGCGCGCACGCACCGACCGGTGGAGGCTCGCCGACGCTGGGCCAGCGCGGGCGCGAGCGCGTCGCTCGGCGACGGGGAGAGGCGCGGGCCACGAGCACGGCGCTCGCTCGAAGCGAGGCGCTTCATGCGATCGTTCGCGGCAGCCGCCGCGCACCAAAGCTCGGCCGTACTCGCTTCGCGGTGTCGGCAGGGCCGCGAGGGCGACGCGCGTGGTAGGATGCTCGGTTCATGTCCGCGCGCCTCGCGTGCATCGGCGCCAGCGCAATCGGGCTGGCGGCGTGCTCCCTCCTCACCGCCTTCGACGGCCTCAGCAACGGCGTGACCTCGCCGCCGAGCGAGTCGATCGACGCCTCGTCGGTCGACGATGCCGGGCTGCGGGACGGCGAGGCGACCGATCCGATCGTCGACCCTTCCCCCTCGCTCGTGTACGCCACGCGCGCGGGCGCGCTCGTGACCCGACGCTGGGACGCGTCGTCCGGCGGGTGGTCCGCCGAGCGCGTCGGGCCGGCCGTCGCGTCCGCCGGGACGATCCGCTGGGTCGTGTCGCGGCGCGCTCCCGGCACGGAGCGGCGGATCGTCGGCGCGCTCGGCGCCGGTGAGGACAAGCCGCGCCTCAGCGTCTTCACGGAGAGCGGCGACGCGTTCGAGCTCGGCTACGAGAGCGACGCGTTCGACCGCGAGGCGCGTGGTCGGGCGTTCGACGTCGCGTTCGAGTCCGCGTCACGTCGCGCGGTCGTCGTCTACGGCGGCGACGACGGCAACCCGAGGCTGCGCACGCGTGGCCCCGACGACACCGCCTGGTCAGCCGAGCGCCGCGCCTTCTCGGCGGCGCCATCGGCCGCGCCGATTCGGTGGGTGGAGCTCGTGGCGCAGGACGGCACCGACGAGCTCTCACTCGTCTACGTCGACGAAGACAGCCGCCTCCTTGCGGCGCGCTGGGTGGACGATCGCTTCGCGATGCCGGTCGAGCTCGAGTCGACCGTCGTGACGCGCGCCTTCAAGGGCTTCGCGGCGACCTACGAACGCCTGAGCGGGGACCTCCTCGTCGTCTGGGGTGGCCGGACGACGCCCGAGGAGGGCGGGGTCGTGCGAACGGCGAAGCGCCGTAGATCGCGCGACACCTTCGAGCCTCGCTCGGACGTCATCTCGTTCGCGCCGGGCAGCTTGGCGCTCGCGCGCCACCCGAAGTCCGACGCCGTCGCGATCTCCTATCTGACGTACACGTGCGGCAACGGCGGGGCTTGCGATCACTTCCGCGTCGGCGTGTGGGACGGCTCGACGTTCGACGTCCAAGACGTCGACGCGCAGTTCGGGACTCCCTACGGCGGTCGCCGCGGCAGCGCGCCGTGCGCGGTCGGCTGGACGAACGAGTCGACCGCGTTCGCCGCCTACCACCGCGAGAGCGACGGGCTTCGCTGGCTGCGCTGGACCGGAGCCTGGACCGCGCAGCCGGACGTCGCGTCGTCGCCAAAGCTCCCGGGGAGGTCGAGCATCGTCGCGTATCCGCTCCCTGCGGGCGGCGCGCTCACGCTCGTCGCCGACGTGAACCGGCAGCTCTGGGCCAAGCGGCTCGACGGGACGAGCTGGACCGACACCGAAGACGGCGCGCCGCTCACGACCGATCTCGCGACCCTCGACGGCGTGCCGTTCGCGCTCGACACGGAGCTCTGAGCGCGACGCCGCGGAGTCGGCTGCCAGACAGGTCCCAGGGACGTCTTCAAGACGCGGCGCGGCGACGACCGAACGTCGCCGTCTACTGCCAGAGGCGGCGGACGTGCACCTTCCTGGCGGCGACGCCGTCGGTCTCCACCGTGGTGGCGATGACGACGCGGCCGTCGGGGTGGTGCGCGACGAAGACGTCGCGGGCGCCCTTGTCGCCCTCCGCGAACGGGAGGAGCAGCTTGCCGCTGCTCCCGAAGGTCGCGTCGAGCTGTCCAGTCGGGAGGACACGGGCGAGGCCGACGGCGTTGTCGTCGGGCCGCGCCGCGGCGACGACCATGACGCGGCCCTCACCGTCGAGCGAGGAGCGCGCGTCGCCCGAGAGCGGCGCGCCCCAGTCGAACGCGAGCGTGCCGGTCCCGCCGAACGAGCCGTCGAGCGCGCCGTTCGCGGTGAAGACCGCGACCGCGGCCTTTTGCCCGGCTACTTGGGCCGATGAGGTTCCGGACACGAGCACCCTACCCTGCGCGAGCGGGTGCACGGAGTGAGCGGCGGCGTTGGGGAGCACACTGCTCGCGACGACGGCGACGCCGTCGCCCGCGTGGAACGACGTGTCGTTGGTGCCGTCCTCGTTGACGCGCCACGCGACCATGCGCCTACCGCCCGCGGAGTCGGAGCTGCCGGCGCAGACGATCTTGTCGGCAGCGACGGCGACGGCATGGCAGACGTCGTCCGTACCGACGCGCGAGGACGGGAAGCCGCCGAAGAAGTCACCGTCGTCCTCGGCGCGACCGTTGGTCTTGAAGCGCGCCATGACCATCCGGCGGCCGCCCGCCTCGGGATCGTAGACCGTGCCCGCGATCACCGGTCGTCCGTCCGGCGTCGCGGCGACGGCCCAGGCGATGAGGTCGCCCGACCACTCCGGCCGCGGCGCGAACTGCGCGAACGTGTAGCCCTTGCCGTCGAGCTCGGTGTCGGCCGCGCCGTCCGCGCGATACCGCGCGAGCGCGTAGCGCGAGCCACCGTTCGTGATGGTGTAGCCGGCGAGGAGCACGCGGCCGTCGGGCGCGAGCGCGAGGCCGGTCGCCGTGTCGTCGGTGAGCCCGCCGTCGAAGTAGAAGTCGGTCCGCGCCTGCCCGGTGTTTCCGAACGAGGCGTCCGGCGCGCCGTCGACGCCGAGCCGAAGGACGACGAAGTCCCTCGAGACGGTCCCGCTGACGAGCGTCTTGCCGTCCGGCTGAACGACGACGCCGCTCACGCCTGCGTTCACGTTCAACGTGACGGCGCCGCCTTGCCCGAAGGTCAGGTCCGGCTCGCCTGGCCGCCCGCGCACCAGGAGCGCGACCTTCTTCTCGCTCCGCAGCTTTCCGTCGGCGTCCGACGCCGCGACCGTGATCTCCGCAGGCCCCTCCTGCGCGTCCGTGGTCGCGGAGAGCGTGAGCGTGCCGTCGGGGGCGCCGGCCGAGACCGTGAGAGGCGCGGCGCTGACGCCGGGCGGGAGGCCTGTCGCCGTGACCGCGATCGGTCCGTCGAAGCCCTTGCGCGCGATGCCGATCCCGACCGCGACGCTCGCGCCTCGCGTGAGCGCGGGCACGTCGACCGTCGAGAGCTCGAAGGAGCTGCCCGCCCCCGGGTCTTCGTAACCCGGGCAGCCCGGCCCGCTACAAGGTCCGACCGGAGGCGGCTCGTCCCCCACACAGCCGACGAGCACCCCCACCGAGATCGTCGCAAGAAAGCCGAAGATTCGCGTCATGTTTAGAGAGGTTAAGCGCGATCCCGGCCGCCGCCAACGCACGGTTGGATGACACGCGGGACGGACGCATCGCTGCCGTCCTCGAGGCCACGCGAAGGAGGTGGACCCCCACGCGCTGAGCGCACGAGCGAGGTGGCCTACACGCGGAGAGGAGAGCTCGCTCCGATCGCAAGCCGGACACGCTGGCGGCGAACGCGAGCCCCACCCGTACGTCGAACGGCTTTGCAGCGTCGCAACCATCGAAAACTTCTGTCTCCGGCGTCCGCTCCAGATTCCGAGGATCGCTGGGAGGGGTGGATCGTGACCACCCCATCACCCTCCTAACCCATTGATCTCAATAGGTCTACATGTAGGTCTTTTAGGCACCCGACTTGCTGGTGGAGCTTCCATCCCCCGACCCGAGGTACCGGAATGAAGCTCTCCAAGTCGATCCCCACCAGCCTCCTCCTGCTCGCCGTGGCCGCGGTCGGGACCGCCTGCACCGCCGACGCCGCGGAAGACGACGTCGCCGAGACGAGCGACGAGCTCCGGCGGCTCGACGCCTCCGAGGTCGTCGGCGCGATCGCGGCAGACGGTCGGGCGATCACGATCGACTCGCCGGCGCTGGGACTCGGCGCTCCGGCGAACCGCCCGAAGTATCGCGCGCTCCGCTTCGAGGCCCGCGCCGGCGACCGGCTCACCGCGGAGGTCCACACCCCGGACGGCGCCGACACGCTCGCGTACATCCTGCGGGACGACTTCGCGACGCTCGCGCGCAACGACGACGTCGAGGACGCGCCGGGATCACGCGTCGCCTTCCGCGCCTCGCGGACGGGGGTCTACTACCTGGCGTTTCGCACGAAGGAAGGCCAAGCCACGCGGTTCTTCGCGCGTCTCGCGGAGACGCCGGCGGGCGGGACCAAGTGGACCGACGGGTGGCCGACCGAGGACAACTACGGCCGCCCGTGGCCACCGGCCGGCGGCCACCCCGTGAACGTCGAAGGCAACGGCGGCTTCCACACGATCAACGCCAGCAACTGCGGCTGGGCGGACGCCCGCACGGGATACGCCATGCCGCACGCGAGCCGCTCGTGTCGCGTCGACACCGCCAGCGCGAAGATCAGCTGCAGCGCCTCCCCCAGCATCTGGGGATCCATCGCGATGGACATCGCGCCGGACGGCACGTTCCGTTCGAATCACGACGAAATCCGGATCGCAGGACGTGTCCACGCGGGCGGGCTCGTCACGATCTCGAGCTTCGAGGCGCAGTACTGCCGCTGGAACGGCGACGGCCGAAGGGTGTACGACGCCGTCAACTATCAGAGCCTCGCCGGCGTCTTGCAGCTCCCGCGCTGAGCGGGGAGTCGAGGGGCGCGCCGCCGACACCGTGAGCGGCGCGCGCCCGATCGCGAAGCCGATCAGGCGCCGTGTGGCCCGACCGCCAAGCCGGTCAGGCGCCGTGCGGCCCGACCGCCAAGCCGATCAGGCGCCGTGTGGCCCGACCGCCAAGCCGGTCAGGCGCCGTGCGGCCCCGTCGCTTCGTAGACCTCGCGGATGAGGTCCATGCCCGGCTTCTTCTTGCCCTTCGCGATCGCCCACACCGTGTCGCGGAGGAGCTCGTTCACCGGGACGGAGAGGCCGTGCTCGCGCGCGTGATCGACGACCTCGCCGTTCAGGAAGTCGACGGCCGGCGTGCGCCCTCGCTCGATCGCCGAGAGCATCGAGCTCTTCATGCGCCGGAAGCGGAAGCCGACCGCGAGGAGGAGGCCGTGCTTCGCGACCAGGCCGGGTGAGCCCGCCGCGCGCATCTCTTCTTCCGTGAGCGCGATCCAAGACAGGTCGAGCGTGCCCGACACCTTCTCGAGGCGGACGCCTTCCTTGCGCGCGACGGACACCACCTCGGTCATGATCTCGAGCCCGAGGCGGCGGACGATGCGGTGCTGCATGAGCGCGCCGAGGCGATCGCCGCCTACGGTGCCGAGCGAGGAGATCGCGCAGTTGATCGCCAGCTTGCTCCAGCGCTTACCGCGGAGGTTCTGCGTCGTCTCGACCGGCCCGACGGCCTCGAGCGCGCTCACGAGGTCGTCGTGATCGGCGCCGAACGGATCTCCGTCCGGGTAGCCGAGCGTGAAGCCGCCCGCCGCCGTCTTCTCGTAGAGACCGGGCTCCGGCATCGTCGCGCCCCAGCCGACGACCGCGCCGATCACCCGGTCGTCGCCGATGATCTTCGCGACGCGGCGCTCGCACAGGCCGTTCTGCAGGCACACCATCGCGCCGTCGTCGGCGAGCGAGGCGGCGGCGGAGCGCGCCGCGTCCTCGACGTGCGGCGGTTGCGTGGCGAGGATGACGTAGTCGAACTTCTCTCCCTCGGGGACGCCGAGCGAAGCCTTCGCCCGCACGACGCGCGGCGCGCCCTCGCCGACGACCTTGAGGCCGCGCTCGCTCACCGCCGCGTGGATCGACGGGTTGGTGGTGACCACCGTGACGTCGCGCCCGGTCTCGGCGAGCGCCGCCGTGAGGACGCCGCCGATGGCGCCGCAGCCGACGACGAGAAAACGAGGAGAAGCCGGGACGTCGGACATCGGTGCTGCCTTTCTCGGTCGTGTTCGCCAGAGCTCGAGCCCTGCGACCGAGCGGCCCACCTCTAGCATCTTCTCCCCGTTCGGCCAGCCGCTCGCGACACCGGCTCCCCGCCGGAGCGCTCGACGGCCGACGGCGGGCCGGGCACGACCGAGCTCGCGACACCGTCTCCCCGCCGGAGCGCTCGACGGCCGACGGCGGGCCGGCGTTCACCAGCCCGCGACAGCCGGCTTCCGGCGAGCGCGCTTCCGGGGCATCCTCGGCGCGCTCCGATGGCTCTCCCCTCCGCTCGCGCGCTCGCCGCCGCCCTCCTCCTCTCGTTCACCTCGCTCGCCGGTGGCTGCGGAGGCCACCGCGATGCATCGAGCCCGTCGGCGCCGAGCGAGCCGGCGCGACGCCTCCACGCGCTCTTCGCGGAGGAGTGGGACCGCGAGATGCGCGAGCACCCCGTGTGGGCGTCGGAGCTCGGCGACATGCGCGGCGCCGCGCTGTGGGACGACGTCAGCCTGGCGGCCGAGGCCCGCCGCGCCGCGCACGACAAGGACGTCCTCGTCCGGCTCGACGCGATCCCGCGCGGGGACCTCTCGCGCGAAGACGCGCTCAGCTACGATCTCTTCCGCCGCCGCTACGAGGACGCCGTCGCCGGGCAGGCGTTCCGGCTCTACCTCTTCCCGGTGAACCAGCGCGGCGGCGTCCAGACCTCCGACGAGGTCGCCGACGCGCTGCCGTTCACGACGGCGAAGCACTTCGAGGACTGGAACGCCCGGCTCACAAGCTTCCCTCGCTACATGGACCAGACGATCGAGCTGCTCCGCGAAGGCGTCCGCACGGGCATGACGCACCCCAAGGTCGTCATGCAGCGCGTGGTCGCCCAGATCGACAAACAGATCGTGACCGATCCGACCAAGAGCCCGTTCTTCGATCCGTACCAAAAGGCGGCGACGACGACGGGCGCCGCCTCCGTCACCGCGGCGGAGCGCGAGCGGCTCGCGAGCGAGGCGAAACGCGCGATCGCCGGCGCCGTCGTCCCGTCGTTCGAGAAGCTCAAGGCGTTCTGGACGACGACGTACCTCCCCGCGTGCAAGGACGAGGTCGGGGCGTGGCAGCTCCCGAACGGCAGCGCGCTCTACGCGTACCTCGTCCGCACGCACACGACGACGGAGCTCACGCCCGACGAGGTGCACGCGATCGGCCTGCGCGAGGTCGCACGGATCCGCGGCGAGATGGAAGCCGTGAAGGCGAAGGCCGGCTTCAAAGGATCGCTGAAGGAGCTCTGGGAATTTCTCCGTACCGATCCGCAGTTCTATTTCGAAGACGGGCGTGACCTCCTCGTCGCGTACCGCGATCTCGCGAAGCGAATCGACCCGTTGCTCGTGAAGGCGTTCCGCGAGCTCCCGCGCACGCCCTACGGCGTCTCGCCGATCCCCGCCGCGATCGCGCCCGACACGACGACGGCCTACTACCGGCCACCCGCGGCCGACGGCTCGCGCGCGGGCACGTTCTTCGTGAACCTGTACGAGCCGAAGGCGCGGCCCAAGTGGGAGATGACGGCGCTCACGCTCCACGAGTCGGTGCCCGGACATCACCTGCAGATCGCGCTCGCGATGGAGCAGGAGGGGCTCCCGCAGTTCCGACGCCACGGCGACTACACGGCGTTCGTCGAAGGCTGGGCGCTCTACGCCGAGAGCCTGGGCGAAGAGATGGGCGTCTACGAAGACCCGTACTCGAAGCTCGGGCAGCTCACCTACGAGATGTGGCGCGCCGTTCGGCTCGTCGTCGACACCGGGATCCACCATTTGAAGTGGGACCGGCAGCGCGCGATCGATTTTTTCCTCGAGAACGCGCCGAAGGCCGAGCTCGACGTCGTCAACGAGGTCGACCGCTACATCGCGTGGCCGGGTCAAGCGCTGGCGTACAAGATCGGCGAGCTCGAGATCACGAAGCTCCGAAAGGAAGAGACGGCTCGGCTCGGCGCGGCGTTCGACCTCAAGACGTTCCACGCGAGGGTCCTCCGCTCGGGACCGCTGCCGCTCGACGTGCTCGCGCGCGAGCTCCGCGCTGCAGCGCAGGGCGAGGCGCCGAAGCCCGACGCCGCCACGACCGCCGCGACGAGGTAGCCCCGGACCGGCGCCCACCGCGACGTGAGCGGCCCACCGCGACGTGAGCGGCCCACCGCGACGTGAGCGGCCCACCGCGACGCGAGCGGGTTACCTCGGCGAGAGCGCCGCCTGCGTGACGCAGCAGCCCGCCTTCTTGTCGACGACGATCCCGAGCACGTGGGCGCGCTCTTCCCAGAGCACCTTCTCCGCGCCCGACGCCTTCTCCGCGCTCTCCCGCGCGCGGCCGAGCTGCGCGCGGTAGGCGTCGAGGACCTCTCCGGGGACGTCCCCCGCCGCGAGCACCTCCTTGGCCTCCTCGACGACGTCAGTGGGCGCCTTGCCCGAGTAGCCGACGCCGCGAAGCACGAGATCGACCGCCGGTCGATCGAGCACGTCGACGAAGGCGAGCACGCGCGCCGGCTTGCCGTGGCGGCTCACCGCGTCCGCGGCGAGGTGCTGGATCCACGCGCGCCGCTTCGTCGCGAGCGGATCGCCCCCGCGGTGACGCGCGGACGCGCCGATCGCGAGCAGGACCTTCTCGCCGAGCTCGGCGCCGTTCGCTTGCTCGAACGTGTAGAGCCGCGGCGCGCGGAGCGGCGCGGCCTCGCGCCGCTCGATCTCGGCGACGTCGTAGGGCTCGAGCGCGGCCAGCGGCGCGGCGAGGTCCTCCTCGCGGAACCAGTCGATCGGCTCGACCGCGACACCGCGCGAGCGGGCGAGGTGGGCGGCGTAGGTCATCTCGAACGACGCGTCCTCGAGCCGATCCTGGCGGAAAGCGTCGACGCGCACGCCGACCAAGACGAGGTCCGGCTTGAACGCGGCGAAGACGTCGCCGAGGCGGGGGAGCGCGTAGCGGCTCTCGACGAGGTGCATCTTGCCGATCGTGCCGACGACGACCGACTGCAGCGCCGGCTCGGGCGGCGGCGGGCACGGCGGCGCCTTCGGCTTCTCGTGCGCGTCGGGGCCGCACGCGATCGCGAAGGAGGCCAGGGTGGCGAACAGCGCGCCCGCGACGTACCGCACGACTCCGCTCCGCTCTCTCAGATCGCGGCCACGCGCGTCATCAGGCGACCGCACAGGTCCGACGCGGGGTTGCGCTCGCGCTCGAGCGTCAGCCCCTGACGAAACATGTTGGAGGCCGCCTGCTCGTTGCCGATGAGCAGGTGACAGATGCCGAGCATCTCGTAGTCCTCCGGCTCGTTGAGCGTCGAGACAAGCTCGGTGAGCGCCGGGATGGCCGCGCGGTGGGCCTCGACGAGCCGCGCGCTCGGCTGTCCCTGGCGCTTCGCGAGGACGAGGAGCTTGAGCGCCTGCCGCTGGTCCTCGGGCTTGTTGGCGGCGAACTCCGCCGTCCCGTAGAGCGCGGCGTACCCGTCGTACGACCCTTCGACGTCGCCACCGCGCGCCTGGGCCATGATCTGCTTGACCGCGTTGACGAGCGCTTCCTTGCTCATGGCCGGTAACATATCTTGGATCCGTGGGATCGTGGTGGGGCTCTCGCGTCCGCGCTTCAGCTCTGCTGGCGGCGGGCGTGTGCGGCGCGGTCGGCCCCGGGCTCTGGGCCTGCGGCGGCGCCTCGGACGCCCCTCCCGGCGCGGACGAGGGAGACGCCGCCGCGCTCGAGGACGCGTCGACGCCGCTCGACGAGGCCGGGCCCGGGGTCGTGCCGCCCGAGGCGGGGCGCGACGCGAGGCCCCCGCCCAGGACGTACTGCGCGACCCTCGCACCAGCGCCGCGGTTCTGCGACGATTTCGACGACGGCGAGCTCGCCGACGACTGGACGGCGCTCACGGCCGTGAACGGCGAGGCCGACCTCGACCCGACGACGTCGACCAGCGCGCCGGCGTCCTTCGTCCTGGGGACGGCGCCCATCGGGACCGACGAGAGCGCGCACGTCCACCTCCGAACGACCGCCAGCGGTACGCCGAAGGGTCACGTGGTGCTCTCGTTCGACGTGCTGCTCGATGCCGTCACGTTCACCCAAGGGGTCGTCGCCATCGCGACGCTCGACGTCGCCGCGAACCACTTCTTCACCCTCTACCTCCGCGACGGCGACGCCGACGCGCCCGCCGCGACGCTCGAGGAGACGGCGCCCGACCGCACCACGCGCCACGTGCTCTCGTCGCTCCCCACTCCGGGCACGTGGACGCGAGCGACGCTCGACATCGACCTCGCCGCAGCGAAGGCCACCGTCCGCTGGGGCGCGCAGACCGCGCTCGACGGAGCGCCCATCGTCGACGCCCCCGCGAAGGATCCGACGGTCCGCGTCGGCGCGGTCTACGTCTACGGCCCGGCCGCCTCGTTCGGCGCGCACTTCGACAACGTCACGCTCGACTTTTGAGCCGCGAGCTCGAGTCACGATCGCTCGCATCGCGCGCGGCACGCTCGACGCCCCGCCGCGCGCGGCAGATGCCCGACCTCGCGGAGCGCGCTACCGCGCGTACTTCACGCCGCAACCGTACGCCTTCGTGTCGGTCGTCGCAGGCGTCTTGCCCGCCGCGACGGCCGCGAGCGCCTCGTCGACGTAGGAGACGAGCTTGCCGTCCGTGGGAGACTCGCCTTCGCCGTCGGGCGAGTTGTCGACCGCGCCCTTGTAGACGAGGATCCCCTTCCCATCGACGACGAAGATGTGCGGCGTGTTGGTCGCGCCGTATGCCTTGCCGACGGCGCCCGACTCGTCGAGCAGGATCGGGTGATCCATACCGTACTTCTTCGCGCCCGCGCGGTTCGCGTCGGCGCCGTGGCCTTGTTTGCCCGCGGCGCCCGAGTTCACCGCGAGCCAGACGACCCCGCTCTTCGCGTGCCTCTTCGCGGCGTCCTTGAGCGAGCCCTTCGTGTGCGACTTGTCGACGAAGGGACACCCGGGGTTGAACCACTCGAGCACCACGGTCTTGCCCTTGAACGACGCGAGGCGCACCTCGTTGCCGTCGAGGTCCTTCAGCGCGAAGCCCGGGACGAGCCTGCCGATCTCGGCGTACTCGGCCTCACCGCTCGGCGGAGGCGTGGCGGCCGGAGCCGCCTGAGTCTCGACCGCTCGCGCGCTCGCTTGGGCGCCGCTCGTCTCCGGTCCGGGGGCCGCGCCGGACGGCGGCTCCTTGTTGCACGCGAGGAGGAGGACGGCGAGCGAGGCGACGAGGCTAGCTCTCTGGCGCTTCATCCTGATGGATCTAGCGCACGCTCGCGCGGCGCGCGCGCTCTTCTTCACCGCACGGGCAAACCTCCGCGGCGTCTAGCTCAGGTTGGCTCGCAGTTCGCGCTCTTCCTCGCCGAGCGAGCGGATCTGCTCGAGGGCGTGCTCCGAGATGCGCCGGTGGAGTCGAGGGCTCGGCGCCTGATCGAGCATTCCTCCGAAGTCCACCGGCGCGCCGAAGTTCATGATGATCGGCGTGCCCTTGCGGGTGAAATTGCCCGTGATCTGCTTCGGGAGATCGTTGCCGAGGCCGTTGATGAACACGGGGAGCACGTCGACCCGCGCGGCCTGGATGACGCGACCGACGCCGCCCTGCGCGGGGAGGAGCGCATACGGATCGTCGCTCTGGTTGCGTGTGCCCTCGGGGTGGAGACCGACGAACGTCCCGCCGCGCCGGAGGAGCCGAGCGGTCTCGTCGAGGCTCGCGAGGTTCAGCGCCGCGCGGCTCCGCTCGCGGAAGATCGGCGGATACATCGCGAAGAAGCTCATGACGCCGTTGACGAAGAGGCCGAGCGGCTTGTCGTAAAAGAACTTCGAGCGCACCGGGAAGACGAGCCGGTGAGGCATGTCGCGGTTCACGAGGTAGCCGGTGATCACGTAGAGATCGAAGAAGCTCCGGTGGTTCGACACCACGAGGTAGCTCTTGTCCGGGTCGAACTTCGGCAGCCGCTCGAGGCCGTTCACGTGGCGGATGTTCTTCGTGCAGTGCTCGATCCAATTCGAGCCGATGTAGCGCTGCGCGACGCGCACCGCGCGATCCAGCCGCCCCGGCTCGAAGCTACGACGGACGAAGTCGATCTGCCGCAGCTCCGTCGGAGAGAGCAGCTCCTTGAAGTCGGAGAGATCGCGCGCGGGGACCTCCTTCTTGCCGGACTTCGGCGCCAACCCGGGCACCTCCGGCTCGTGCGTGACGGCGTCGGACTGGTTCCCCGGCGACGCCTCTCCCACCCCCGCGCCGTGGACGCCGTTCGTCATATTCGTGTCATGCACGCGGCCCCGTATTGTCTCGATTCGGTCAGGCCGCAAGCCCGCCAACCACGCGGGCGGACGGCCGCTCACCGCTGCGCAAAAATTTGTTTTATATCAAATATATACAGCAACCGTCGCGTACACCGACGCGTGGGTGAGATCGACGGCTTGGTTCGGACGCGCGCGACGGGCGCCGCCGGTGTCGACGCGAAGCTGCACCCGATCCGCCCCGGCCGCTTCTCGGCAGAGGCCACGCGCACAAGCCCGCAGACTTCCACGAGGCGACGCTGAACGCGCCCACGGCACGGCGCGTGCTCGTCCAGCGGGCGAGGTCCCCCGATGAAGTCTACCCAGCTGTTTCGCGCCGTCGTCGCCGCCGCCTCCCTGTCGTTGCTCGTCGGACTCGTCGCGTGCACGTCCGCGACCGACGAGGACGACGACGCGAGCGAGGAGGTCGCGGCCGAAGCCCAGGCCGTCGCCACGTCACCCTGCACGCCTCGGCCGCTCGCGACGGAGACCTGCCACGTCTGGCGACGAAGCGAGCGCGACAGCCTCGGCTGCGGCCGGGGGCTCGGACGCGGCTGGACGAGCTGGGCGCAGAGCGCCTGCGTGCGCGTGCCGGGATCGGTCTGCGACCGCGGCGTGGCGCGGCGGCCCACGCGCGAAGAGCACGAGACCTGGCCGACCTGCTCTCCCTGAAGGCCGCGCGCCCTACGATGGCATCGCCTGTCAGCAGGCGCGGTGCCCCGTCGGGAAGATCTTCCCGGGGTTCAAGAGGCCGCTCGGATCGAACACGCGCTTGAGGTCCTCCTGGAGCGCGATGAGCTCGGGGCCCTGCTCGATCGGGAGGTACGCCGCCTTCGAGACGCCGATCCCGTGCTCACCGCTCAGCGTGCCGCCGAGGCCGACCGTCGCGCGCATCAGGCCTTCGATCGCGCGGTCGACCGCCGGGCGCTCGCCGTCGTCGTCCCAGAGGAAGTTGACGTGCATGTTGCCGTCGCCGGCGTGGCCGTAGGTGAGGTGCCGGACCCCCTCGCGCTCGCAGACACGCGCCGCCTCGTCGAGCAGCGCGACGAGGCGCGAGCGCGGGACGACGACGTCCTCCGAGAGCTTGTGCTTCGCGAGCTTTCGCGTCGCCATCGAGAGCATCCGGCGCGCCTCCCAGAGCCGGGCGCGCTGCGCCGCGTCCTCTGCCGCGACGACGTCGATCGCCTGGCCGCCTTCGGAGAGCGTCTCGCCGAGCGCCTCGAGCGTCGCGTCGAGCGCGGCGTCTCGGCCGCCGTCGATCTCGACGAGGAGCATCGCGTTGGCGCGGAGGTCCACCGAGACGCCCTGCCGGCGGATCGCCTCGAGCGTCCACGCGTCCATCAGCTCGAGGCACCGCGGGACGAGGCCGCGCGCGATCACGCGCGTCACGGCGGCCGCCGCGGCGCGGGCGTCCGGGTAGAGCGCGAGCACCGTCGCGATCTCCGTCGGCGCGTGGACGAGGCGCAGCGTGATCTCGGTGAAGACGCCGAGCGTGCCCTCGCTCCCGACCAGCAGCGACGTGACGTCGTAGCCCGTCACGCCCTTGATCGTGCGGCGCCCCGTGCGGAGGACACGGCCGCCCATCAAGCACGCCTCGAGCCCGAGGACATACTCGCGCGTCACGCCGTACTTGAACGCCCGCGGGCCGCCGGCGTTCTCGGCGACGTTGCCGCCGATCATGCAGCTCGACAGCGAGCTCGGGTCGGGCGGATAGAAGAGGCCCTCGGCCTCGACCGCGGCGTGGAGCGCGCCCGTGACGACGCCCGGCTGGACGACGGCGACGAGGTCCTGGCGATCGATGTCGACGATGTCCGCCAGGCCCTGCGTCGCGAGGACGACGCCGCCCGCGACCGGGACGGCCCCCCCCGTGCGGCCGGTGCCCGCCGCGCGTGGGGTCACGGGGACGCCGTGCGTCTCGCAGACCTCGAGGGCGACCTTCACGTCGTCGCGGCCCGCGGCGAGCACGACCGCGTCCGGGAGCCGGCCCGCGGCCGCGCTGTCGTCGCGCGCGTGGGCCAGGCGGCCCCCCTCCGAGACGTCGACCTTGGACGGGCCGAGGCGCCGTTCGAGCTCGCGCACCGCCTTCTCGACGGCGTCGCGGGACGGGAGGCGCACCTCGGGCGGCGCGATCAGCATGCCCGTCTCTTAGCACCATCGCCTGACCTTTTCGCGCAACCGCCGGCGCGCGCGGCCGACCCGTCTCTGCCATGCCGGTCCGTCCCCACCTCGTCGCCGCGCTCTTCGCCTCGCTCGCCCTGATCTTCTGGAGCCGCGCCGCGCGCGCCGAGCGCGAGCTCATCGTTCCGTTCCACGAGGGCGGGCACATCGTGTTCGACCAGCTCTCGGGGCTCCGCCTCGACGCGACGAGCGGCGTCGCGTACGCGGGCCCCGCCGGAGTCGCGTTTCGCTCGACGAAGTCCGACGCCCTCGTCCCCGGCGGCCCGTCGAGCGAGACTTCGACGACCAGCGTCTGGTTCGCTCCGTCGGCGGACGTCTTCGTGACCGATCACCTCTCGGTCGGCGGCCGCGTCGAGATCGCCCACACCTGGGGCGCGATCGAGGGCGGCGGACGGCGACTCGAGCTGCCGGGGACGACGTCGATGACGTTCCTCCCGCGCGTCGGGTTCTTCGTCCCGTTCGGCGATCGCTTCGGGATCTGGCCCCGCGCCGGTGTGGGGTGGTGCAGCGTCGAGTCGGTGAGCTTCGCCTCGACCGGCAGCGCTCCGACCCGCGACACGTTCCGTGCCATGCTCCTCGACGTCGACCTCTCGCTCGTCTACCGCTTCGGGGAGACCTTCTTCATGCGCGCGGGCCCGGAGGTCGGCGTGACGCTCGGCGGACGGCAGACGAGCGAGACCGGCGGCACCAGCGCCGGGGCGGGCGCTTCGGTCCTGCAGATCTCGGGCACGATCGGCTTCGGCATGAACCTCGAGCTCTGATCCGACGACTCCGACGAAATTTCCCCCCGTCTGCGAGGGCGGCGCCACTGGTGCGCGCCGCTCCGCTGGTTATGGTCCCGCTCCATGCGGACGGCGGCCCAAGACGACAGACGCCGGGGCGACCAGGTCCTGGCCCTGAAGCGCCGCGTGAAATCGGTCGCGCGGCTCGACGGCGAGGTGCTCCTCCTCGCCGAAGGGCCGTTCCTCGTCCGCGCGCGTCACGTGAAGAGCGCGAAGGCCGTCGTCGAGCACCTTCGCGCCCACGGCTCGCTCGATCGCGCCGCCCTCGAGCGCCAGGTCGAGCTCGACGCGCCGCCCGTCGCGATCGACGCGCACGCCGTCGCCGCGCTGCATCGTGACCTCCGCGCGCTCGCGCAGCGCCCGCTGCTCGCGCTCGCCCACGAGCACCGCCGCGCCCTGGCGCGCTACGGCGCGGTCGACGAGACGTGGCTGGCGCGGAAGGCCAGGCGCCTCGAGCGGCTCGTAGACCTCGTGTCGGCGGGCGGCGCCCCGGAGACGAGCTCGCGCGCGCCGGCCTGGTTCGAGCGCGTCGTCGAGCTGGTCCGCGCGATCCGCGGTGAGGACGACGCGGACGCGCTGCGAGCCGCCGCGTCGCGGCTCCGGGCGCGCGCGTCCGAGCGCAGAGCGGAGGCGCGTGGCCGCGTCGACGCGCTCGCGGGCGCGCTCCGGAGCGGCGTGGCCCCCGAGGACGCCGAGCTCGCGGAGCTCGCCGAGCGCCTCGAGCGAGCGCGTGATCTCCCGGGCCGCGCGCGTCGACGACGCGTCCTCGACGTCCTCCGGCGCGCCGCGCGCTGGCCGATGGCCCCGCCGAGCCTGCTCCCTCCCGCGCTCGGCGCCCACGAGGCCACGGACACGTACGCCGATCTCGTCGAGGGCGCAGGCCACGCGCTCGCGTCCTCGCTGCCCGTCGTCCGTGATCCGTCGCTGCGCTTCGCGAGTCTCACGCTCGTCGCCGAGCTCGGCCTCTCCTTCCCGATCCGCGGAGAAGGCGTGCCGCTCGACGACGTCGAGGAGACGGCGCGGCTCGCGGAGCGAGTAGACGAGATCCTCGACCTGGCACCCGCCGGGCTCTCGCTGGCCAAGGCGCTCGCCCTCGCGGAGATCCCGATGGACCGCGAGAGCCGGCCGAAGATCGCGCGCTGGGTCGCGGAGGGGCTCGAGCTCGAGCTCGTCGCCGAGGCGGCCGAGAACAAGCACGTCGCGAGCCTCGCGCGCGTGCGCGACGTGCGGTCCGCGCGCGCGTACGCGACGTGGGCGACGCGGCTCTCGGCGCACTACGAATCGCAGGGCATCGCGTTCTCGCTGCCGCCCGAGCTCTTCTCGAGCCTCCCCGCAAACGAAGACCTCGCCGTCCTCGCGATGTGCCTGATGGAGCACGTCGCTCCGAGGAGCGCGAGCCCACCGGCGGGCGATCCGATCGCGGTGCTCGACGCCACGCTGGCGCTCTTCCAGAAGCTGCCGGCGAAGGCGCGCGGGATCGTCGGGAACGTGCGCGGCGCCGAGGCCGGCGCCGGGCGGCGGGCGTTCCCCGAGCTCGCGCAGTGGCTCGACGACGACGCGCTGCTCGACCGCTTGGTCCACGTCGCCCGGCTCGCCGGCGAGGCGCCGCTCCCGCGGGCGCTCCGCGAGGATTTCGAGCACGCCGAGCGGACCCGCGGCGAGCGCGCGCACCTCGAGAAGCTCGCGACGCGGTCGCTCCCGCAGCAAGGCCGGCTCGACGCTCTCTCGCGCGCGGAGCGTACGCTCGCGGGCTCGCCTCGCGGGCGCACGCGGCGCCGCGTCGCCGCGCGCATCGAGCAGCTCTTGCCCACCGCGTACCGCCGCGAGCTCGACGCGACGTTCCGCGAAATCCTCCGCGACGCTTGGGGCATCTCGGTGCGGGAGCTCACGCCGGCGTGGCGCGACGCGGTGCGCTTCTGGCTCGTCGTCGACGACAACCGCGCGCTGCTCGGCAAGCTCCTCGAGGCGGCCTCGCGCGCGCCCGGCCGCGACGTCAAGCGCACCTTCCCGAAGAGCCGCCGCTGGGTCGAGGCGGTCCGAGAGCGCATCGACGTCGACGCCTGGCTCTCACCGCGGCGAAAGGAGATCGTCGTCGCGAGCGACCTCCTCGCCAAGACGCCCAGGGACGCGACGGCCAGCGACGCGGCCACCGGCGACGCGACGCGC
>JAHBWA010000077.1 GCA_019637195.1 Labilithrix sp.
TCGCGCGCGAACCGCGCCAGCTCTTCGTTCTCCCGCGCGAACGCCGCCTCGAGCTTGCCCTTCAGCATCGTGACGAAGTCGAGCGCCGCCTTGCCGGACTTCGCCATCCGGTCGTCCGTCGCGAGGTCGGCGAAGTGCGCGAAGCCGAGGAGGTTGGCCTTCTCCTTCCGTAAGGCGAGGACGTCGCGGATGATCGGGCGGTTGTCCCACGGGCCGCCCGACGCGCGCGTGACGTTGGCTCGGTACATCGCCTCGCGGAGCGCGCGGTCCTCCGCGAACGACATGACCGGGCCGTAGGACGGCGCCTGGAGCGTGAGGCGAAAGCCCTGCTTGCCCTTCTCCGCGGCGCTCTTCTTCGCGGCGAGCAGCGCGCCCTCGGGCAACCCGGCGAGCCGCGCGGCGTCCTCGACGACGAGCTCGAAGGCCGCGGTCGCGTCGACGACGTTCTGCGCGAACTTGAGCGTGCGCTCGCTGAGCGCGACGTCGATCTCCGCGAGCCGCGCCTTGCCCTTCTCGTCGAGCTCGGCGCCGTTGCGCCGGAAGTCCGCCAGCGTCTTGGTGAGGAAGCGCGCGCGTGCGGCGTCGAGCGCCTTCGCGGAGTCCGTCGCCGACAGCTCGCAGAGCGCCCGGTAGAGCGGCTCGGACAGCATGATCTTGCTCCCGAACGCGCTCACCTTCGGGAGGATCTCGCTGTAGGCTGCCCTCATCTCCGGTGTCCCGTCGATCGCCTCGAGGTGCCCCGCGACGCTCATCGCGAAGTCGAGCTCGCTCGTCGCGAGATCGAGCGCGCCGAGCGTCGCCTCGTAGGTGCGCGGTGCCGCACCGATCGCGTCCAGCCTGGCCTGCGATCGCGCGATGAGCGCGTCGACCGCCGGGACGACGTGCTCCGCGCGGACCTCATGAAACGGAACGGGGACGGTGATGGTCGAGAGCGGATTGTTCACGTGCATCCTCGGGCTGCGCGCCGAGTTGACGCGCTGAGCGGATGAGAAGGACGACTCGAGGGAGATGCGTGAGTCTACCGCAGTCGGACCGTGACCGCGTCGAGCCGAGCCGTCGTGCTTGTGACTTTGCGCAGGACGGCTACGCTAGGCATCGTTCCGAACGTGCAAGTGCGGTACCGAAAGGCAGGAGAGCGAGTGGTGAGAAGTCTCGAGTGGGGGCAGTCTTGAACTTCCGACGCGGCCGCGCGGCCGCCGAGCGGACTTCCGAGCGGCGACGCCGCGAAGACGAGGCCCCTCGTCTTTCCGCCGCCATTCCTGACCTCGAATCGCTGCGGCTCGAGGTGAGCGAGCGTCGCGGCGACGTCGGCATCGCGGAGGCCTCGCACATCCGGCGCGTCGTCGTCGAGCACGCCCCCGCGCTCTTCCTGATCCCGTGCGGCGAGAGCTCGTGCCGCGACGGTGGGCACGACATCACGCGCGCCGTGCTGCGCGGCCTCGAGCAGAAGAGCACGAAGTACGAGGGCGACGACCCGTGCAACGGGCAGACGGGCACCGCCCCGTGCGCCCGGACGCTCGTCTTCACCGCCTACGCGACCTACAAGAGCTGACCCGCGGGGCCGGCGCCCGCCGCCGGCCCTCTATCGCGGCGCCACGCGACCGAATCGGGCTTCTCAAGGCCCCGCTCGATGGTTATGACGCGGCTCGGAGAAGCCGAATGGGTACGCATGCCTTTCAGGCCGAGGTCGGCCGCGTCCTTTCCCTCGTCATCAACTCGCTCTACTCGAACAAGGAGATCTTCCTCCGCGAGCTCGTGTCGAACGCGTCCGACGCGCTCGACAAGCTACGGTTCCGCGCGCTGACCGAGCCCGCCCTCCTCGAGGGCGAGCCCGAGCTCGTCGTCCGGCTCCGCGTCGAGCCCGAAGCCAAGGCGCTCGTGATCGAGGACACCGGCATCGGCATGACCGAGGCCGAGCTCGTCGAGAACCTCGGGACCGTCGCCAAGTCGGGCTCCGCGGCGTTCATCGAGAAGCTCGAGGCGGGCGCCAAGAAGGACGTGTCCATCATCGGCCAGTTCGGCGTCGGCTTCTACAGCGCCTACCTCGTCGCGGATCGCGTCGAGGTCGTCTCGCGCGCCGCCGGCTCCGGCGCGGCGTGGAAGTGGACGTCGAGCGGCCGCGACACCTTCGAGGTCGAGCCCGCCGAGCGCGCGAAGCGCGGCACGGAGATCCGCCTCTTCTTGAAGGACGAGCACGCGGAGCTGCTCGAGCCGTGGCGCCTGCGCGACCTCGTGCGCCGCTACTCCGACTACGTCGCGTACCCCATCGAGCTCGAGACGACCGCCAAGGACGACGACGACGAGCCCGAAGGCGACGCGCCGCCGAAGCGCGAGACGATCAACCGCGGGCGCGCGCTCTGGCAGCGGCCGAAGGGCGAGATCACGGACGAGCAGTACGAGGAGCTCTACAAGCACCTCACGCACGACTGGGAGCCGCCGGTCGCGCGGACGCACTTCCGCGTCGAGGGCACGCAGGAGTTCGTCGGCCTCTTCTGGGTGCCGAAGAACCCGCCGTTCGACCTCGACGATCCGCGCAAGCAGCGCGGCGTCCGCCTCTTCGTGAAGCGCGTCCTCGTCATGGAGGACTGCGAGGCGATCCTGCCGCAGTGGCTCCGGTTCGTGCGCGGCCTCGTCGACTCCGACGATCTCCCGCTCAACGTCTCGCGCGAGCTGCTCCAGGAGTCGGCGGCGCTCCGGACGATCAAAAAGCAGGTGACGAAGCGCGCGCTCGACCTGCTCGACGAGCTCGCGACCGACAAGCCCGAGGACTACAAGGCGGTCTGGTCGGCGTTCGGCCGCATCCTCAAGGAGGGCCTCGCGGTCGATCCCGAGTGGAAGGAGCGCATCGCCAAGCTCTCGCGCTGGCCGAGCACCTACGTCCCCGGCGACGGGCCGAGCGACGCGCTCGTGTCGCTCGACGAGTACGTCGCCCGAATGAAGGACGGCCAGGAGGCCATCTACTACGTCACCGGCGAGTCGCGCGAAGCGCTGTCGGGCTCGCCCCACCTCGAGGCGCTGCAGGCGCGCGGCTTCGAGGTCCTGCTCATGACCGACGCGGTCGACACCTGGGCCGCCGAGGGCATCGGCGAGCACGGCGGCAAGAAGCTCGTCAACGCGATGCGCGCCGACGTCAAGCTCCCGGAGGACGAGGACGACACGGCGAAGGCGGCCGCGAAGGAGCTCGAGCCGCTCGTCGCCGCCGCGAAGAAGGTCCTCGACGGCAAGGTGCGCGACGTCGCCGTGTCGAGCCGCCTCCGCGAGTCGCCGGCGTGCCTCGTCCTCGCCGGGGCGGCGATGCCGGCGCACCTCGAGAAGCTGCTCGCGCGCTCGGGCAAGGAGGTGCCGAAGGGCCAGCGGAACCTGGAGCTGAACCCGACGCACCCGGCGGTGAAGGCGCTGGCGACGCTCGCCGCGAAGGACGCCGCCGATCCGAAGCTCGCCGACTGGGTCACCCTCCTCTACGAGCAGTCGCTGATCTCCGAGGGCAGCCCGGTCGAGGACCCGAACGGCTTCGCCAAGCGCGTGACGGCGCTCCTCGTCCAGGCCGTGTCCTGAGCGGACGCGCGCCGAGCGCTGACGGCGCTCGGCGTCCGGCCCCTCCGCTACGATCCGCGCGGACGACGCTCAGTCGGCGAGCTCCGCGCGGCCCTGGCTGGCGAGCGTGAAGCCGACGAGCTTGTAGAGGAGGCGCGCGCCGACGTTGCCGTCCCACTCGTCGTCCTCGTCCGCGAGGTCCGGCGCGACCTCGTTCAGGTCGAAGCCCACGATCGTCTTGCCCGCGCGGACGACCTCGCGGAGGACGGCCACCGCCTCGAACAGCTCGAGGCCGCCCGGCACCGGCGTGCCGGTGTGCGGGCAGTAGCGCGGATCGAGGCCGTCGATGTCGAACGAGACCCAGACCCGGCTCGGGAGCGCCGCCGCGATCTCGCGGGCGATCTTCGCGAAGGGCTCGCCCTCCATCTTCCGGCGCGAGACGGCGCGATCGTAGAAGACGACGGCGCGATCGCCCTGCGACGCGCAGTAGTCGACCTCGGCCTCGCAGACGTCGCGGATGCCGACCTGGACGAGGCGCTCGACCTCGGGGATCCCCTCGAGCACGTTGTGCATGATCGACGCGTGCGAGTGCGCGAAGCCCTCGTAGGCCTCTCGCGTGTCGGAGTGCGCGTCGAAATGGAGGACACCGAACGGGCCCCCGAGGTGCTTCGCCGTGGCGAGGAGCGCGCCGTAGGGCACGGAGTGGTCGCCGCCGACGACGCCGACGATCTTCTTCGCGCCGAGCAGGCGGAGGACCTCGCGCTCGACGTGCTCGTTCACCTTCTCGGAGAGGGCGTTGACCTCGGCGAGCGCGTCGAGGAGCGCCGGATCTTCGCCGGCGCCGCCTGCCTCGATGACCTTCGCGGCGGCGGCCTTGCCGGCCTCGTTCCACCCGGCGACGTCGGACGGGATCGGGAGCATGTGGATCCCGTGCTGGTACGGGCGGTCGACGTCGAGATCGAAGAGATCGACCTGCATGCTCGCGCCCAGGATCGCCCGCGGGCCCTCGGCGGCGCCGCCGCCGTACGAGGTCGTCGCCTCCCACGGGACGGGGACGAGGACGACGAGCGCCTCCTCGGCCGAGTGGGGGAGCCCGAAGATGCCCGAGCCCGGCTGCGCGGGTGCGTTCGGATCGAAGGTCATGGCCCTCACTACCACGCCGCGCGGCGACGCGAGGCAGAGGCTGAGGTCGACCGAGGCGCGCCGCCAGGCGACCGCGGCGCGCCGCCAGGCGACCGCGGCGCGCCGCCAGGCGACCGAGCGCCGCCGGGTGACCGCGGGATGAGGGCGACCGCCCGCAGCGACGCGCGGCGACGCTCGCGGCAGCGCGGGACGTCGCGTTCGGCAACACCCGACAATCGGCCCCGGCGATTTTCACACGAGGCGGATACCTCGATACGATCGCGACGCGATGCGCGGAACGTTCGTCAGCGCGGCGATGCTCGCGGCCCTCGTGGTCGCCGGCGGCTGCACGCGCAAGGACACGCCGGCGGCGGACTCGCCGGCCGGCCCCGGGGTCGTGTCGACGGCCGCCGCGGCGGACAAGGCCGAAAAGTCCGCGCGCGCCGACGCCGCAGCAGACGCGACCGCGCCGCGCTTCGTGGGACGCTGGGTCCCCGACGGCGACGGGATGCGCTGCTCTTGGTCGGGGAGCTACGTGGTGGGTCGCTTCAAGGGCACGTCCGTCGCGGCGCGCATCAAGGACGAGGGGTTCAACCTCTTCCAGGTCGTCATCGACGGCGAGCCGAAGAAGGTGCTCCGCACCGACAAAGCGAAGGGCGAGCACGTCTATCCGCTCGCCGACGGCCTCTCCGACGCGGTCCACGAGGTCGCGCTCCACCGGCGCACCGAGGCGAAGGTCGGTGAGGCGGTCGTCTACGGCTTCGAGCCGAAGGGCGGACACCTCTTGCCGCCGTCGCCCGCGCCCGAGCGGCGGATCGAGACCGTCGGCGACTCGATCACGACAGGGTTCGGCAACGAGGGCCCGAGCGCGACGTGCGGCTACGTCAACGGCGAGCAGAACGAGTACGCCACCTACGGCGCGATCGCCGCGCGCAACCTGGGCGCGGACCACACGACCATCGCGTGGTCGGGCAAGACGATCCACGAGATGAAGGAGTACTTCGACAAGTCCCTCCCCCAGCGCCCGGACGGGCCGCGGTGGGATTTTTCGCTCTACCAGCCGGACGTGGTCGTCCTGAACCTCGGCACGAACAACTTCGCGAACGTGGACCCGGGCGAGGCACGCTTCGTGAAGGTCTACCTCGAGCTCGTCCGGACGGTCCGCGGGGCATATCCGAAGGCGTTCATCGTTTGCGCTCTCGGGTCGATGCTGAGCAACGTCTACCCCGAGGGCCGCAACAGCCTGACCCAGGCGCGGAAATACATGAAGGTGGCGGTCGCGAAGCTCAAAGAGGCCGGCGAGACCAACCTCGATTTTCTGGAGTTCCCCGAACAAAACCACGCCGACGGCCTCGGCTGCGGCTTCCACCCGAGCCTGAAGACACACAAGCTCATGGGCGAACGACTGACCGCGTTCATCAAGGATCGCACGGGATGGTGAAGGCATGCTGAGGGCGATGAGTCTTGGTCTGCTGCGCGCCGGCCTCACCTCCGCGGCGCTGGCGCTGCTCTGTTCGTGCACGCCGAAGACGAGCGCGCCGCAGAGCGCGCGCGACGGCTCCCCGGAGAGCACCTCCGCGAGCGCGTCGGGCGGGGCCGCCGGCGAGTCGGCGAGCTCCGACGCCGGCGCGCCGGCGCCCAAGGCGGCCGTCAAGAAGGAGGTGACCGCCGCGGACGTCGCCGCGTACGTGAGGAGCAAGCTCCCGAAGGGCGGCGAGGCCGACGGCGCGCCGCTCAAGATCACGCACAAGGTCCAGCCCGGCGAGTCGACGGCCGCGATCGCCGCGGCGTACCTCGAGCTCACCGAGGTCTACCGCGTAGAGGAGCTCGCGACGGCGATCGGCAAGAGCAACAAATCCATCGCCCCCGGCGCAACGATCACGATCCCGCGCCCGCTCACCCGCATCCCCGCCGCCGATCCGAAGGAGGATCGCCTCGGCTGGCCCGAGGACAAGATCCTCCGCGGCGTCTTCGTGACGGGCTCGTACGCGAGCATCCGCTGGGCCGACACCGTCGAGAAGGTCGCCGACCACGGGCTCAACGCCATCGTCCTCGACGCGAAGGACTACGACGGCTACGTCAACTACCCGTCGAAGGCGAAGATCGCCGTCGAGAGCGGCGCGATCCGCGCGAAGAACATCCCCGACCTCGCCCGCGCGATCCGCTACGCGCACTGGCACGGCGTCCGCGTCATCCTCCGCATCCCGTGCTTCCACGATCCGTGGGTCGACAAGCACCTGCCCGGCTCGCGGCTGTCGATCCGCTTCACGCCTACGGGCAAGCCCATCCACGTCAACTGGATCGATCCGACGAACGCCGAGGCGCAAGACTACGCGATCGAGCTCGCCAAGGAGGGCATCGAGGCCGGCGCCGACGAGATCCAGCTCGACTACGTGCGCTTCCCCGTCCACCTCCCGATGAGGGTCGCGGTGCTGCCGCAGCCGGAGGAGCGCTCCGGCATCATCCGCGATTTCGTCAAGCGCGTGCGCGCGGTGACGAAGGAGGCGGGCATCCACCTCTCGCTCGACTTCTTCGGCGTCGCGGCCACCGGCGATCAGAGCGACATCGATCGCCTCGGCCAGGACATCGCCACCGTCGCGCCGGAGGCCGACGCGATCAGCCTGATGACGTACCCGTCGCACTACAACAAGGGGTACATGGGCTTCAAGAACCCCGCCGACCACCCGGAGATCATCGGCATCGGCAACAAGATGGCGCTCGAGAAGCTCAAGCCGACCGGCGCGACGACGATCTTCCGGACCTGGCTCCAGGCGTTCCCGCTCGGCGTGACCAACTACAACGCGCAGTACCTCCTCGCGCAGGCGAAGTCCGCCGAGACGTCGGGCGGGCACGGCTGGCTCATGTGGAGCCCGGCCTGCGAGTACAGCCCCGTCTGGAACGGCTGGCCGAGCAAGAAGAAGGCGCAGGCGAACGCCCAGGCGAGCGCGCGCTAGCTTCGGCGGCGGCGCTTCTCGAGCGGCGCGGGACCGCGCGCGGTGCTAGAGGAGCGGCGTGGCCTGCGTCTTCTGCGACATCGCCGAGAAGAAGCTCCCCGCGCACGTCGTCTTCGAGGACGACGTCGCGCTGGCGTTCCTCGACAAGACTCCGCTGTTCCACGGTCACGTGCTGGTCGTCCCGCGCGCGCACGTCGTGACGCTGCCCGAGCTCGGCGCCGGCGTCGTCGGACCGTTCTTCGAGCGCGTGCAGGCGGTCGCGCGGGCCATACCGCTCGCGCTCGGCTCGCAGGGGACGTTCGTGGCGATGAACAACGTCGTCAGCCAGAGCGTGGCGCACCTCCACGTCCACGTCGTCCCGCGCACCAAGGGCGACGGCCTCAAGGGCTTCTTCTGGCCGCGCACCAAGTACACCGGCGACGAGCAGATGCAGGAGATCGCCGACAAGCTCCGCTCTCACGTCACGCTGCGCTGACGACGCGCCCCCCCGCCTCGGGGCCGCGCGTCGTCGAATCCGCAGCGCTCGCGCCGCGCATCGGCGCGCGGCGATCGCTCAATACGTATACCTCACGCCAGGACAATTCTTCTTGACCCACGCTGCGTACGAGCCGCCACAGAGGTGCTGGCGCTCCATCGGAACGACGGGCATGCAGTTGATCGTCCCGTTCGGCGGACAGGTGTACGAGTCATTCGAGCTCGGTGCCTCAGGGGGAAGCTCCGCCAGCAACCGAAACGAGCTCGCGCCGAAGCGCTCGACCGGCTCGTAGGACGTCGGCGTCACGTCGAAGACGCCCGTTCGGTAGCCCGCCGCCGGCTCGTCCCGCCACCGGAAGCTCTCGTGCGCGTTGATCTCGAAGGTGAGCTTCGCGTCCCCGGCGATCTTCGACGGGACACCGACGTCGACCGGGAACACATAGGCCGTCTCGGTGTCCGCGATCTCCGTGGTGATCCCGCCGCTCGACGGCGCGCGCGGCAGCGGTCCCTCGTCCCCAACCTGCTCGGCAACTGGGCTCCCTCCGACCTCGAACGAGAAGCGGTAGTAGCCCTTGTTCCGTTGCTCGCCATCCAAGAGGACGCCGTCGGAGAGGACCTGCGTATTGTTGAACGTGCCGGCGACCAATCGATCCGGGCCGTGCATCGTCGCGGCGACGCTGTAGCGAACGTGCGTGACGGACACGCGCGCGATCGTGTAGTTGCCCGCCTTCAGCGCCGCGACGGGCACCGTCGCGACGACGGTGTCGTCCTGGTCGTTGAGTCCGACCTCCACCGCGGTCGCAGCATGATCGAAGACCACGAGCGGCGTCGGATCGATCGCGGACCTGAGCAGCGTCAACCGCCGGATCCCGATCCTCTGGTCGCTCGGAGTCTGACCGGCGAGCCCGTCGTCATGGGACACCGGGGACGTGGAGGCGCGGACGCGGATCTCGACCTTCGCGCTCGCGGCGCCTCGCGCCCCGTCGTCGCCGGGTGTGGTGCCGTTGCCGTCTCCCTCCGTCGCTCCGCCGCACGCCGTCGCCGTGATCAATGAGCCAAGAATCAAGAAAGTACGCATGGTTCACCCCTCTGGCTTCCGTCCGAAGCCTCGTGTGCTCGATGAGTGGGTGGTGCGCGCGCGGTTTATGACGTGGCGACGGCTATTCTTCGGAGCCCGCGCCGACGCGGCGGTCGAGCCGCCTCGCGAGGCGCGAGCTCACGCGGCCGATCACCTGTCGAAGCAGCGCGGCTTGCCCACCGAGTTGGGCCCGCATCCGGGCGTCGACTCCGAGGTGCAGAGGATCGCCGGGTCCTTCGGGCCGGAGCCTTCACGACGACACTCCTGGTTGAGGGCGCACTGCCTGCCCTCGGCGATCTGCTCGACCCCCGGCTCACCCGAGCAGCGGTAGCCGCCGTTCGACTGGTCCTCGAAGCAGTACCAACCCGCCTCGCGGTAGATGCACTTGTCGGGCTCGCACGTCTTGTTCTTGCAGTAGAGGTCGACGTCGACCTTGCACTGGTAGTCCCACTCCTTGATACAGCAGTAGGGATCCTTCGCGCAGACCTCGGCGACGCACGGCAGCTCGCAGTTGACGCCGAGCGCGTCGCCCGTCTCGCAGACCGTGTGGTTGCACGTCCCGGAAGGCGGGACGTTCTCGTTCGTCTGCGCGCAGCGCGCGAGCATGTTCGGGCACGGCAGGCAGACGCCGTAATCGCCCGCCACGTTCTGGCAGAACATGTGGATCTTGTGGTCGTTCGGTCCGAACGCCTTGTCGAGCAGGATCGCGGCGCCGATCGAGCCGAGCGGTCCGAAGATGTCGCCCGCGACCTGAGTCGCGTCGATGTCCTGGCAGTCGGTGTCCTGCTTGCAGGGGACGCAGACGCCGCAGCTCTTGTCGAGCACCTCGACCGACGCGCACGCGCGCATGCCGTACGAGAGGTTGCCGTCCTTGATGCCGCCGATGCCGGTGACGTCACGGAGGATCTTGCCCACGTTGAGATCGGCGTTGACGTTCGAGCAGTCGTTGTCGTTCGAGCACGCGTTCGTGAAGCGGCTGAACGGATCGGGCAGGACGATGACGCCCTTGCCGATGTCGGAGCAGCCGTTCACCGGCGCGGCGCAGACGCCCTCGCCGCCGTTGACCGGGATCTTGCACGAGGTCGTGCCCTCGCAGCCGGCGCAGTTGCCGTTCTCGGTGCAGTTCGACTTGCCGGGGCGGCCGAGGCCGCACGGGCTCACGCAGGTGCCGTGCTCGAGGTCGCAGACCTTGCCGCCCTCGCAGGGCTTGGTCGGAGAGCACTGGGCGCACACGTGCTTGTTGCAGGCGTGCGCCTCCCTCCCGGGGACGCCGCACTCGCCGCAGTCGCCGTCCTGGTTGCACTCCTTCGGACACTTCGGCACGCACGTGTCGCCCTTGCACGTGTCGGTCGACTGGCAGTTCGTCACGTTGTCCGGCAAGCAGCCGACGCACTTGTTCGTGCCCGGGTTGCACACGCGGAAGTTCGGGCCGCACGCGCCGCAGTCGGCCGTGTTGTTGCAGGAGATCGTCGGGACGCCGGCGTTGTCCTCGGCGCACGTGACGCCGTTCGGCACGCAGTCGCCGTACTTCGTGCAGTAGCTGCCGCTCTTGCACGACTTGTTGCCGGCGTTCGGCCCGCACGCGATGCAGCGGTGCTCCTTCTGGTAGCAGGTCGTCCGCTCGCCCGAGCAGTCGGCGCAATCGCGATCGAGATCGCAGTTGTTGAGGAGGCAGATCTGGTCGCCCCCGGCGCCGCCGTCGTTCCTCTTGCCCCCACCCGATCCGAACGCGTCCGGATCGTCATCGCTCCCGCACCCCTGGGCCATGAGAAGGAGGAGCGCGACGAGCGCGAACGGGATCGTGAAAAAGCGAGCCTTCGTCATGTCCCCAGCAGTATAGGCGACGTCTTCCGGAGGGTCGGCGACCTTGGGCCGATCGAGACGCTGGCGATACCCTTGCGGATCTTCCTCGATCCACCCGGCGTGTCCTTCACCGACGCACTGCCACGCACACGGCTCGTTGCGCGGTATCGGCGACGGCCGTCGACCGCGAGCCGCGCTCCCGCGCTCCCGGCCGGTCTTCTCCGCGCCGGCGGAGCACGCTACATCTGAGCGCCCGTGCCCTCGTCCTCGGTCATCCGCCGCGCGTTCGCCCGCATCCCGGATCGCAACGTCTGGACCATCTACACGGCGATCCTCCTCCTCGGAGTCGCGTACGGCGTGTCGATCGCCGTGCTCGCGATCCACCTCAAGGCGAACGGGATCCCCGAGCTCGCGATGGGCGGCCTCGCCGCGGCGTTCGCGGTCGGCATCGTCACGTTTTCGATCCCGGCCGGCTGGATCGTCCAGCGCTTCGGCGCCAAGGCGACGCTCCTCGTCGCGCTCGCGGGGTACGCCGCCTGCGTCTCGGCGTTCCCGTTCCTGACGACCACGACGGGGCTCTCGGTCGCGCGCTTCTTCGACGGGGCGTTCTCCGTCGGCGTCTGGGTCGCGGCGGAGACCGCGCTCCTCTCGCGCTCGAACGCGACCAACAAGGCGTTCGTGATGAGCCTCTACGCGATGTCGCTCGGGCTCGGCTACGTCTTCGGGCCGCTGCTCGCCATCGGCGTGGTCGCCGGCGCCGGTACGAGCGGCAGCTTCGTCGCGGCCGGCGTCCTCGCGCTCGTCGCCACCGTCGTGATCCTCCTCCGCCTCGACGGCGGGCGCGCGGCGGAGACCGGCGGCGAGGCCCACCACGACGAGGACGGCGGCGGCGAGCGCACGCCCGCGCGGCGCGTGCTCTGGCGGATCAAGACGTCGTGCCTCGCGACGTTCTCCTACGGCTACTTCCAGGCCAGCGTCGTCTTGTACCTGCCGCTCTTCCTCATCCAGTCGAAGGGCATCCCGAAGGAGCGGACGATCCTCATCACGGCGTTCTTCGCGCTCGGGATGCTCCTGTCGACCACCGTGGTGAGCCGGCTCGGCGATCGGCACGGACACCTGCTCGTGATGCGCGCGCTGGGCGCGATCGGGGGGATGATGGTCGCGAGCTTCGTCCTCTTGTCGTCGTTCGCCGCGATGTGCGGGGCGGTCTTCGTCGCGGGCGCGACGCTGGCGGCGATCTCGCCCGTCAGCCTTGCGCTCCAGGGCGTCGTCGTCGCGCGCCGCGACCTCGGGCGCGCCAACGCCTTCTACAACGCGGCGTACGCGGCGGGGATGCTGCTCGGCCCGCCGATCTCGAGCGTCTTGTTCACGAAGCTGGGCGGCGCCGAGATGCTGCTGCACCTCGCGGCGATCTGGGCCACCTTCGTCGCGATCACGCTGGTCTTCGCGAGCGACGATCCGAAACGCGGCGCGCGGAAGGGCGCGGCGGCAGCGCAGGTCTCCGCGGTCGCCGAGTGAGACAGCGGCGGAGGAGGCACGCTCGCGAGCTCGCCGTCGCGTTGCTCGCGGGCGCGGTCGCCTCCTGCCGCGCGTGCTCGGACGACGCGCGCACGGAGACTCGCCCCGCCGCGTCCGCCGACGACGCTCGCGCCGCGGCGCCGAGGGGCGCGCTCGACGTCGAGCCGTTTCGCGCTCGCGCGCGCGTGCCCGCCGTCGGCTGGGCTCGCGTCACCCGGGACGAGGCGACGACCGGGGCGGTCGGCGCCGCCGACGTGGAGCGCGCCGAGACCGCGAGCGCGACCACCGCCTTCGAGGCGGCGTCGATCGCCAAGACCGTCATCGCGACGTGCGTGATGCAGCTCGTCGAGGAGCGGAAGCTCGCGCTGGACGCGGACGTCTCGGCCTACGTGGGCTTCGCCGTGCGTCACCCCCGGACGAGCGCGCCGATCACGCTGCGGCACCTGCTCACGCACACGGCGTCGATCGCCGACCGCGCGGAGACGCACGCGCCCGGCGGCGTCGTCCTCGGCGACTTCCTCGGCGGCTACTTCGCGGACGCGGGCGGCCGAGGCGTCTTCTTCGACGCCCTCCCCGGAACGTCGATGAGCTACTCGAACGCCGGCGCGGCGCTCGCGGCGCTCGCGGTCGAGCGCGCCGCCGGCGTCGACTTCGCCGCGCGCGCGAGGTCCCACGTCCTCGCGCCGCTCGGCATGGCCAGCACGGCGTTCGGCCTCGACGGCCTCCCGCCCGGGACGACCGTGGCGACGCCGCACGCCGCGCGCGGGGCGGGCTTCGCCCGGCTCCCCGCGCCGTCGCACGCGCTCTACCCGGTCGTCGACCTGTTCGCGACGCCGCGCGACCTCGCCCGGTTCGCGCGCGCGATCCTCCGCGGCGGCGAGCTCGACGGCGCGCGTGTCCTCACGCAGGCGAGCGTCGACGAGATGCTGCGCGTCCAGCTGCCGGACGCCGCGCCCGCCGACGCGCTCGGCTGGCAGCTGCGGAGGCTCGGCGGGCGCCTCGTCGTCGGCCACGAGGGCGAAGACGCGGGAGCATCGACCGGACTTTACCTCGACGTCCTCGGCGGCGCAGGCGCGATCGTGCTCGCGAACGGAGACGCCTTCCAGAGCGGAGACGCCGATCGCGCCGCCGCGCTCGGCGACCTCGTCGAGCGCCTCCTCGTCGCGCCGGGCCCGCGCTGAGGCGACCGAGCTTCTTGAGCACGCGGAAAGGGCATACGCTCGGCGGATGTTGATCGAGTTCGTCGGCGCCGCGCGGACGGTCACGGGTTCGAGGCATCTGATACGGACGCGGCACGCCAACGTGCTGCTCGACTGCGGGATGTTCCAGGGACGACGCAAGGAGTCGATCCGCCAGAACCAGGACCTGGGCTTCGACGCGCGCTCCATCGACGCGGTCATCCTCTCGCACGCGCACATCGATCACTCGGGCGCGCTGCCGTTGCTCGTACGGCAAGGCTTCGACGGGCCGATCTACACGACGCCCGCGACGCGCGACCTCTGCTCCGTGATGCTCGAAGACTCCGCGATGATCCAGGCGAACGACGCCCGCTTCATCAACAAGTTGATCGAGCGCGACCACGCGGACATGGATCCGGTCGAGCCGCTCTACGGTCCGGAGGACGTGGTCCGCGTGCTCGAGCGCATGGTCGCCGTCCCGTACCGGCGCACGGTCGACGTCGCCGACGGGGTCCGCGTCACCTTCTACGACGCCGGACACGTCCTCGGCAGCGCGATCTCCGCGATCGACGTCGAGGAGTCCGGCGTAGGCGGGGCCGGCAAGCACAAGCGCGTCGTGTTCACGGGCGATCTCGGGCGGAAGAACATGCCCATCCTCAAGGATCCGGAGATCGTCGACGGCGCCCACGCGCTCTTGTCCGAGAGCACCTACGGCGACCGCCTCCACAAGCCGATCGCCGCGATGGAGGACGATCTCGCGGCCGTGCTCGAGCGCACGTACGCGCGCGGCGGCAAGGTCGTCATCCCGTCATTCGCGCTCGAGCGCGCGCAGGAGCTCCTCTACGCGATCAACGAGCTGAAGCACCGCGGCCGGATGCCGAAGATGCCGGTCTACGTCGACTCGCCGCTCACGGTGAAGATCACGGACATCTTCCGCCTGCACCCCGAGTGCTACGACGCCGAGACGCGCGCGCGGATCCGCGAGGGGCGCTCACCGTTCGACTTCGAGGAGGTCCGCTGGGTGACCGACAAGGAGGACAGCATCGCGATCGACGCGTCGCCCGAGCCGTGCGTCATCATCTCGGCGAGCGGCATGTGCGAAGCGGGCCGGATCGTCCACCACCTGAAGGCCACGATCGAGGACGCGAAGAACACCGTGTGCATCGTCGGCTTCCAGGCCGCGCACACGCTGGGCCGCCGCATCGTGGAGCGCCGGCCGCGCGTGAAGATCTTCGGCATCGAGCGCGAGCTCCGCGCCGAGGTGGCGCTGATGAACGGGTTCTCGGCCCACGCCGACCAGCGCGACCTCGTCGAGTACGCCGGGACGGTCGCGGAGCGCGGCCCGCTCGCGCGGATCGCGCTCGTCCACGGAGAGGAGGGCGCGCAGCGGGCCCTGATCGCGAAGCTGAAGGAGAACGGCCTCGCCGGCGCCGTCGCCCCGGAGGCGGGGACGACGCTCGAGGTGTGACGCGCGCGTCACAAGGGCAGGCGCGGAGGCGGGATCCAGCCTCCGGCCGCCCGCTCGAGCTCGAGCGCGACGGCGATCGTCAGCGTGTCGCTCCGGTTCGTCGCGACGACCTGGACGCCGAGCGGCACCCCGCGCGGGTCGAGCCCCATCGGCACCTGGGTGACCGGCATCTCGAGGACGTTGAAGATCGCCGTGTAGGTCCACTTGAGCGGGACGAGCAGCGGCGCGTGGTGCTTCGGCGCGACCGTCGGGTACGAGGGAAAGAGGAGCACACCGTCGTCGCCGAGCATGCCCTCGAGCTCCGCGCGGAGCTCGTGGCCGAGGGCGACGGACCTCTTCGAGCGCTCTCCGAGGAGCGCGGGGACGCGCTCGAGCAGGCACAGAAAGAGGCCCGGGAGCGTGTGGCTCGATCGTCCGAGGAACGCCTTGCCGATCTCCCGGAGCGGCCGGAGGTCGCCGCCCGCCGCCATCAGGTCGCTGAAGGTCTCGTCGCCCCCGCCCTCGTGGAGCATCGCCGACCAGATCTCGAGCGAGCGCTTGAGCGCCGGGACGCGCCGCCGCTCGACGCGCGCGCCCGCGGCCTCGAGGGCGCGCGCGGCTCGCTCCTGCGCGCCGGCCATCGCGGCGTCGACCGCGAAGAGCCCGTTGTCGGGGACGATCCAGGCCGTGACCTTCGTCAGATCGACGCGCGCCGGATCGCCGAGCGCGGGCTCGATGTTGTGCTCCTCGACGCCGTCGGGGCCGGCGACGACGCGGAGGAACGGCATGAGGTCCGCCGCGCGCCGCACGATCGGCCCCGTCGTCACGTAGCGCTGGTGGAGCTTCACCGCCGGCGGATAGTGGCCGGTGTTCGGGACGAGCCCGCCGGTCGGCTTGTGGCCGAAGGCCCCGTTGAAGAAGGCCGGCATGCGGATCGAGCCGCCGACGTCCGAGCCGAGCCCGAGGACCGACGCGCCCGCGCCGACGATCGCGCCCTCGCCGCCCGAGCTGCCGCCCGCGGTCCGCGTGTGGTCGTAGGGGTTGTTGGTCCGTCCCCAGACCTTGTTGTTGCTCTCCATCCACATGCAGAGCTCGCTGATGTTCGTGACGCCTAGCAGGATCGCGCCCGCGTCCTTCAGGCGCTTCACCGCGGTCGCGTCCTCGCTCGCGACGACGTCGCGGCGCGACCACAGCCCCGACGTGTTCGGCATCCCGGCGGCGCAGAGGGCGTCCTTCGTCGTGAACGGCACGCCGTGAAACGGCGGGAGATCGTCCGGGTGGGCGCCCGCCGCCCTCTCGTCGGCGGCGCGCGCCTCGCGGCGCGCGTCGTCGAAGCGATCGCGGACGAGCGCGTTGATCGCCGGGTTCACGCGGCGGATGCGGGAGATGTGGGCCTCGACCACCTCGGCCGACGTCACCTCACGGCGGCGGATCGCCTCGACGAGCCCAACCGCAGACGACGTGAGAATGCGTTCGGGCCTCACGCGTCCTGCTTAGCAGACTTCTGATACGCTCGAGGCGCGACGATGAGCGAGACCGATCCCGAGGCCAACACCATTTCGGCGTCGCTCGAAGCCGCCCCCGCGCGCCTGACGTCTCAGGAGGAGTCGCCGCCGCTCCTCGCCGGGCGCTACGAGCTCCGCGGGATGCTCGGCGCGGGCGCGATGGGCACGGTCTACCGCGCGTTCGATCGCGAGCTCGACGAGATCGTCGCGCTCAAGATGCTGAAGAAGGAGCTCGCCTCGGCGGACATGATCGAGCGCTTCCGGCGCGAGGTGAAGCTCGCGCGGCGCGTCACCCACAAGAACGTCGCGCGGACGTACGACATCGGCGAGGACGGCGGCGATCGCTTCCTCACGATGGAATTCATCGAGGGCGAGATGCTCGGCGCGCTCCTCGGCCGCCGCGGGCGGCTGCCGCTCGAAGACGTCGTCCGCCTCGCGCTCGACGTCTGCGCGGGGCTCACCGCCGCCCACGCGGCGGACGTCCTCCACCGCGACCTCAAGCCCGAGAACGTCATCGTCGCGAAGGACGGTCGCGCGGTCATCACCGATTTCGGCATCGCCCGCGCGTCCGCCGCGAGCGATCTGTCGCGCACGGTCGGCGGGATCGTCGGCACGCCGGCCTACATGGCGCCCGAGCAGGTCGAGGGCGCGACCGATCTCGACGCCCGCGCCGATCTCTACGCCCTCGGAGCGATGCTCTTCGAGCTGCTCACCGGACAGATGGCGTGGCAGGGCGACTCGATCGTCACGGTCGCGGCCGGACGGCTGCTCCGCCCGCCGCCCGACGCGCGCACCGTGATGCCGAGCCTGCCGGGCCACGCCGCCGAGCTCGTCCTCAAGCTGATGGCTCGCCGGCGCGAGGACCGGTTCGCGAGCGCCGCGGAGACGGCGGCCGCGCTCGAGGGCCTCGTCTCCGTGCCGAGCGTCGCCGCCGCGCCCCGCCCCGCCCCGTCCGGGACCTTGCCGCTGCTCCACGCGCTGCCGGCGCTCCAGCAGCAGCGCTCGAGCGGCGCGCGCGTCGTCGCGGTGCTCCCGGTGCTGAACCTCGGACCGAGCGACGACGCCTACCTCGTCGACAACGTGAACGAGGACGTCGTCGATCTCCTCAGCGTCGTCCCGGGCCTCCTCGTCCGTCCGCGCGGCGAGACCGCCCGCTTCGACGACGCGAAGCGCGACGTGCGCGAGGTCGGCCGATCGCTCGGCGCCGACGTCGTCGTCGACGGATCGCTCCGGCGGATCGGCGAGACGGTGCGCGTCTCGTTCCGCCTCATCGCGGTCGCCGACGGCTTCCAGCTCTGGGCGCGCCGCTTCGATCGCCCGCCCGCGCAGGTGCTCTCGATCGCCGACGACGCGGCGCACGCGATCGCCGCCGCGCTCACGGCCGAGCTCGGTCAGGCTGGGCGGGCCCGCGGCGCCGATCCCGAGGCCGAGGACCTGTTCCTCCGCGGGCGCTACCTCATGCGCCGCGCGTGGCTGGACGTGGTGCGCGAGGCGGTGGAGCTCCTCGCACGCGCGCACGCCCGGGCGCCGGACGACGTCCGCATCATGGGCACCTACGCGCTCGCGATCGCGCGCGTCTACGGGATGGATGCGTTCGGCCGCGAAGCCGCCGAGCGGGCGCGCGCGCTCGCGACGCGGGCGACCGAGCTCGAGCCGATGCAGCCCGAGGCGAAGGTCGCGCTCGCGGTGATCCACCTCCAGAACCAGGAGGTCGACTCCGCGGTCCGCTACTTCAGGGCCGCGCTCGGCGTGGCGCCGAACTCGGTCGACGCGCTGGATTGGCTCGGGCGCGTGATGGCCGAGGTGGGCCGGGTCGACGACGGGTTCGCGCTGCTCCGCAAGGTCACCGCGATCGACCCCGACATCGTCCAGGCGCGCCAGCAGATCGCGCGGGTCCAGTCGATCCTCGGGAACACCGCCGGGATGAGAGAGGCGCTCGGCGAGCTCCCCTCGCACCCGGGCGACATCGCCGCCTGGTTCATCATCCACACGCGCAACGCGATCTGGCGGCGCGACGTCGCGGAGGCGCAGCGGCTCACGGCGCTCCTGACGACGGTGACGTTGCCGGAGACGGCTCGCTTCGCCATCGAGCACATGCTGAAGGTGCCGCTCGGCGACAGCACGCTCGTGCGCGACCGCGCGTTCCTCGACCGCGTCCTCCCGTTCGACGCGTCGCGCCCGCCGCGCCGCGCCTCCTTCAACGCCCAGCTCCGCGCGGAGATGCACGCGTTCTTCCGGATGGACGCCGAGACGCTCGACGCGCTGCGCGCAGGCGACGCCAACGGGCTGGTCGACGTCGTCTGGCTCGACCGCTGTCCGCTCTTCGATCCGCTCCGGAGCGAGCCCGAGTTCACGACGCTCCAGAACCGGATCGCCCTCCGCGCGCAGCGGGTCACGGCGACGCTCGACGCCCGCTCACCAGTCGGCATCTGACGCGCCCCCGCGGCGAGCGGGGCGCTCAGCGATGCTTGCCGTAGACCGTGTCGCGCCACGCGAGCACGTCGCCGAAGTCGGCGGCCACGGCCTCGTTCGTCCACGCCTCGCGCGTCGCGGGCCGGAGCGGGCTCGCGTCGCGCGGGCGGACGGCGCCGAGGGCCGACGCGATCGCGAGGTCGGCCAGGCTGAAGCTCGACGGAGCGAGGAGGTAGGCGCCCCCCGCGAGCGCCGCGCGGACGTCCTGGAGGAGCGGGCGGAGCGTGTGCTCGACCTCGGCGTCGACGTCGGCGGGGACGTCGTACTTCTTCGCCAGGAAGCGGATCGCGAGCGCCGCCGACGGCGTGAGCGCGCCGCGCAGGCCGCCGGGGATGAACGACGGGAGGGCCTCGGCCTGCGCCGCCTTGCTCGCCAGCAGACGCCGGAAGAGCCACGCGCGCCCGACGCGCAGGATCCGCTCGCCCACGTCGACCCAGCGGGCGATCTCCGCGTCCTTGTCCCGCGGGAAGAGCGGCGCTCCCCGCCCGATCCGCTCGGCGTGCCGCGCGATCTCGAACGAGCCCATCACGACGTCCGCGCCGTCGATCAGGAGCGGCACCGTCGCCTTCTTCGTCCGCGCCTTCCGGCGCAGGAGCACCTCGCCGAGCATCGGGACGTGCTCGTGGTAGGTGAACGCGACGCCGTGGTGATCGAGCGCCCACCGCGCGCGCTCGGTCCAGGGCGATTGCGACAGGCCGTAGAGGGTCCGAGTCATGGGGGCCGCGAGTATAGGCCGGCGAGCACGGAGCGCCGCACCTACAGTCACGCAGAGTCACGACTCGCGCACCGTGGCGGGACGTCGGTGATCCAGATCGTACGTCCGCGGCCCGCACGCCGCCGGCGCTCGATGCGCCGAGCGCGGAAAAATCGACGATTCGAAGGGGACCGCCCGTGGGCGGCGGTGCCCCATGATCCTGGTCCGGTCGATGCACGAAGGACCTCTGCCGCCCGAAGCCCGCCGATGCTCCTCTCCTCTACGACGAAACGAACGGTCACTCTCCTCCCGCTGGTCGCAGCGCTGCTCGGGGGCGCCGTCGCGTGCGAGCCGGCCTCGATCGAAGGCACGTCGTACGGCGGCGACAGCGCGAAGTCGACGAAGCGCCGGCAGAACGCCGAGCGCGACGAAGATCCGGCGCCGGCGAGCACCCCCGCGGACTCCGAGCCCGAGACCACTCCCCCGCCCGAGAGCGAGGACCCGGCCCCTCCGCCCAGCACCCCGGATCCCGAGCCGCCGCCGCCGCCCCCGCCGCAACAGCCGAGCTGCCAGAGCGCGAACCCCGGCACGTGCTTCAACTGCTGCATCAACGCCAACCCTGGCGCGATCGCGCTGGAGAACGCCTTCGACGACTGCCTGCTCGGCTGCTTCGACTCGGCGTGCGACAACGCTTGCCGGATCCAGCACGTCGGCCAGTGCCAGAACAACGCGGCCTGCGTGAGCCACCACGCCTGCCTCCAGGCGAACGACTGCGCGCAGCAGAACTTCTGCTTCTGAGCCGCCGTCGACGCCGGCGGCCCTCCGCTCGAGTCCACGTCGACCCCCGAGCGCCGACAGAGAGCGCGTCGCGTACCGGACGTTCGGCTATGCTTGCGCCGTGACGAAGCTCGTCCTCGATCCCGAGAGAAGCCGCGTACGCATCCGGACCTTCGCCGAAGGCCTGTTCTCCCGTCTGGCGCACGACCTCGAGCTCGTCTGCCGCCGCATCTCCGGGAGCGCCGAACGCGCGGGCGCCGAGCAAGGCTCCGCAGAGGTCGAGATGCCGATCGCGGCCATCGAGGTCGCGGGGACGCTGAAGAACGGCCAGCTCGATCCGAACGGGCTCTCGCCCTCCGACCGCGACGACTGCCTGCGGAAGATGCGCAGCGACGTCTTCCACGCCGCCGCCGACGCGGTCGTGCGCGTCGAGGCGACGGTCGAGGCGGGCAAGGCGCGCGTCCGCATCGTCCCGCCGCAAGGGCGGACGGTCGAGCGTCCTGTCCCGGTTCGCCTGGAGCCGGCGGGCGACGGCAGCACGCGCGTGGCGGGGACCTTCGACATGTCGCTCAGCGCGCTCGGCTCGGATCCCGTGAAGGGGCCGATGAACGCGTTCCGCGTGAAGGACTCGGTCGAAGTCTCCTTCGAGCTCGTCTTCGGCGCGCAGCGCTGACCGGCGCGCAGCGCTGACCGGCGCGCAGCGCGGACCGGCGCGCAGCGCTGACCGGCGCGCAGCGCGGACCGGCGCGCGGCGGCTCAGCGTGCGAGGCCGCGCTTCGTGGGCTTCGCGGCCTTGGCCTTCGCCTTGACGCCCGTCTTGCGCTTGGTCGCGATGCGCGAGCGCGTGCCGCTCTTCGCGGGCGCCGAGTCTTCGGCGTCGTCCGGGGCGAGCTCCACCCGCCAGCCGTACATCTCCGCGATGACGCGCGCGGTCTCGCGCGGGAGCACCGTCTTCGCGTCGAGCGCGTAGAAGCCTCGCGCCACGAGCGTCGCCGGTAGCTCGTCCGCCGGCACCCCCATCCGCGCCGCGAGCACCGAGAGCGCGATGGACTTGCCGATCGCCAGGGTCGGGACCTTGGGCGCCGCCGCCGGGAGCGGGGCTGCCGTTTGGAGCGGCGCGACGCGGCCGGCGCGCACGTCCTCGTCGTCGGCGCGAACCAGCTCCTCGACACGCTGGAGCTCGTCGGCGCGGAGCGACGCGAGGGCGCGCGCTACGTTGATCGACGACGGAGGCCCGCTGTCGTCGTCGTCGTCGTCCGAGACCGCGAGCGCCGGAGGCTGGGTCGCCATCGTGAACGCCCGCGGAGCCTCGGCCTCCTTCTCGAGCAGCGTCGCGTCGTAGACGCGGCGGCGCACGACGACCGCAGGGCGCAGAGGATCCAGAACCGTGGTGGGGCGAGGCGCCTTGCCGTCCTCGCGCGTCCTGTCATTCATGGTGACTCCGGTCGCCTCCGAGTCTACGCGATGACGCCCCCGCGCGCCTCCCTCGACTCGTCGACCTAGAGTGTATAGCGCGGACTCGGCGGGCGCGCCGCGTGGCAAAGGTCGTCAATCGACGGCCCCGCGGAGACGTTGTCGCAAACGGCCTCGGGCGGCGCGCCCTCCGGCGTCGGCCGCAGCCGACCCCAGCCGCTCAGCCGGCGTAGCCCTCTTCGCCGTGCTGGGTCGTGTCGAGCCCCTCGCGCTCGTCGGTCACCGACACGCGGAGGCCGATGAGCTTGTCGAGAAGCTTGAGCAGGCCCCAGGTGACACCGGCGGCATACACGGCCGTGACCGCGCACGTCAGGAGCTGGACGCCGAGGAGCTTCGGGTTGCCCGCGAGGAGGCCATCGGCGCCGACCGGCTCCTCGACGCCCGGAAACGTGCGCTCGACCGCGAAGACCCCCGTGAGCAACGCCCCCGTGAGCCCGCCGACGCCGTGGACGCCGAAGGCGTCGAGCGAGTCGTCGTAGCCGTACTTGTACTTCGCGAGCACGGCGAGGTAGCAGACGCACGCGGCGACGAAGCCGATGACGATCGAGGCGGCCGGTGACACGAAGCCGGCCGCAGGGGTGATCGCGACGAGGCCGGCGACGAGGCCCGAGGCGACGCCGAGCGCCGTCGGTTTGCCGCGGTGCTTCCACTCGACGAGGAGCCAGCCGAGCGCTCCGCCCGACGCACCGAGGTGCGTCGTCGCGAAGGCGAGCGCCGCGAGCCAGCCGCTCGAGAGCGCGCTGCCCGCGTTGAAGCCGAACCAGCCGAACCAGAGGAGCCCCGCGCCGGTGAGCGTCATCGTCAGGTTGTGCGGCAGCGGCCGCTCTTGCGGGTACTTGACCCGCCGGCCGATCACGAGCGCGCAGACGAGGGCGGACGCCCCGGCGGTGAGGTGGACCACGGCGCCGCCCGCGAAGTCGAGCGCGCCGAGCTTGGCGAGCCACCCGTCCTCCGACCAGACCCAGTGAGCGACCGGGACGTAGACGAGGAGCGACCAGAGCACGATGAACACGGCGTACGCCGAGAAGCGCATCCGCTCCGCGAACGCGCCCGAGATCAAGGCCGGCGTGATCACGGCGAACATCATCTGGAACGCGCAGAAGGCCAGCGCCGGCACCGTTCCGTGCGCGCTCGTCAGGAGCTCGCCGAGCCCCACCGGGCCGAGCGATCCGATCAAGCCGCCGTGCGACGGTCCGAACGCGAGCGACCAGCCGCAGATCGCCCAGAAGACGCTGATGATCGGGATCGCCGCGAGCGAGTGCATCAGCGTCGACAGGACGTTCTTCTTGCGCACCATGCCGCCGTAGAAGAGCGCGAGCGCGGGGGTCATCAAGAGAACGAGCGCGGCGCTCGCGAGCAGCCACGCGGTGTCACCAGCGTTGATCGTCATGGGCCTCGGGGGTCGTCGACCGGTCGCTCCCCAGTCTGTGGCGACCCGTGTTTCGGAGGTGTTTCACTGTCTTTTCGCGATCCGGTCGCGAACGGCGACCGCCCGCTCGCAGCGCGACGCCAGCGCGGAGCCCTGCGCTCTCCGGCCCGTACACGCGCCGGCCCGCTGGGTGCGATCTCGGCGCGGCCCACCGGGCGCGGGCGAGGCGCGGACGCCAGCTCAGTCCTTCGGATCGTGCTTCCGGTCCTTCATCGCGCCGAGGTACGCGATCAGCGCGTCGAGACCGGCGTCCCCGAGATCCGGATGCGGCGGCATGTTGCCGTAGCGGAACGTCGACGGATCGCGGATGTACGCCCGCACCTGCTCCTCGGGCCGGTACTCGAGGATGTTCCGCGGGACGTTGAGATCCGGCCCGACGCGGCCCCCCTCCCGGTTCATCGCGTGACACTTGAAGCAGCGCTCGCGGAAGATCGCGTAGCCGCGCGTCGCCGGATCGTCGGGACCGCGCTCGCCCGGAGGCTTGGTGTGCGGGTAGGCGGCCTCGAAGCGGACGATCTCGATCTTCGCGAGCTGCCACGGACGCGGGTGCGTCTCGAGATCGGCCTGCTCGGACTTGCTCCACACGAGGTAGAACGGGCCGGGGTTCGCGCGCTGCGGGCCGATCGGCTCCCACCCGGCGACGTCGAGATCCTCGAACGCGACGTACGCGCCGGCCTCCGTCGCGAGCGCCCCTCGGAAGTACGCGGCGTAGCCGTCGGCCGCGCGGAAGACGAGCTCCACGTCGTCGAGCGATCGCCGCTCCGGGAACCCGAGCGCGAGCACGCGCGCGAGCGGGAGCGCCCGGAAGCGCTTGTCCTTCTTGTAGTACGGATCGTAGCCGCGCACCTCGTCGACCTGGATCCGCTGCGTCAACGTCTTCAGCGGGATCGTCGCCTGCGGCCGTCCCTCGTCGATGAAGGTCAACGTCGCGCGCGGATCGTCCTCGCGCGCCCTCGAGCAGGCGCTCACTACGAGCGCGAGCGCGAGCGCGACGGCGAGGCCGGCCCTGGCGGAACCCCAGAGCGCGGCGGGGAGGCCGGAGGCGGCGGAGGGTGGCGAGCGCATCAACGAGCCTCGCGATCGGGTGCGACCATGAGCACGTACGGCACGAAGAGCACGTAGTAGAGCACGTTCGGCAGGACGCGCAGCCCGTACCCGACGTCCGCGGCGGTCACGAGCAAGAGGACGTCGGCGCCGATCCACAGCGCGTACTGCAGCGCGAAGAAGGCGCAGAGCCGCGACGCGCGCACGCGCCGCAGCCCGGTGAAGCGCCGAGCCCGCGCGACGTACCACCCCGCGAGCACGACGAGGAAGAGCAGCTCGTAGACGAGGTACGTCAGGCGCGGTGTCGCAGCGATCGCAGGGAACACCGCGCGCGCGAGCTGCGAGGTCACGGGCACGATCCACGCGAGGCCGAACGCCCTCGCGAGCGATGCCCTCGGCGCGCCTTCGTCCCGCTCGGCGGCGGCGAAGAAGCGGAGATCGCCGAGGATGACGAACGCGACGCCGAAGAACGTCGCCCACGCCGAGGCCTCGTCCGACACCGGCGAGAGCGGGCCGGTCAGCCAGGCGTCGAGCGCGATGAGCGCGCCGAAGACGAGCCCCCAGGCGCGAAAGAAGCCCCGGCGGCGGAGCGCGAACGCAAGTACGATCGGGAGCGCGAGCCAAGCGAGCCCGGGCAGGACGAGGGGGCTCTTCGACAGCGACTGGAAGGTCATTGGGGACGAACCGCGACAGAGCACCGAGCGCCGCGCCCGGCGGCGCCGAGGCCAGCATAGAGGTTCTCGCGAGCCGGATGGCCGCGGTCGCGCACGCCGTCGACTCGGCGCAGCTGCCGGCCTTCCCTCCCGAGCTCGCCCGATTCACGCGCTGGATCGTCAGCGGGATCGGCGCGAGCGAAGGGCCGGCGCGCCTCCTCGTCGCGCAGCTCCTCGAGCTCGGGCTCTCCGCCCGCTTCCTCCCGGTGACCTCGTTCCTCGGCGCCGAGGCGCCGTCCGCCGAGGTCCTCGTCGTCGTCTCGCAGCGTCTGTCGCCGAACGCGCGGATCCCCCTCCGCCATCGCGCGCGATACCGCGCGACCGTGCTGATCACGAGCCTCGACCCGCGCGCGGACAGCCGCGCGGGCGCCCTCGCCGCGGAGGGCGCCACGATCCTGCAGCACGGGCCGCCCGACGAGGAAGGCCTCATCCTCCGCGTCCTCGGCCCCGCGCTCGCGACCCGCGCGGTCCTTCACCTCGCCGCCACCGTCGCGACGCTCCGGGGCGCGCCGCCGCGCTGGGCGGCGCGGACGCGAGAGCTCGGCGCGGCGATCGCGCGCGCGCGCGACGCCGCCGTCCCGATCGATCCCGCGTGGGTCTTCGGCCCGTCGGCGATCGTCGCCGTCGGCGACGCGGGCGAGCTCGCGGTGGGCCTCCGGACGAAGCTGCTCGAGGCGCTCGGCGTGGCCGAGCCGCCGATCTGGGACCTCTGCGGCCTCGCGCACGGCCCGCTCCAGTCGTTCTTCGACGGGACGCGCCTCTTCTTCGTGCTCGCGTCGAGCGACGCTCCCGGAGGCGAAGCGCTCCGCCGGCGCCTCACCGAGGTCCTCGACCCCGCGAGGCACCGCGTCCACGTCGCCTCCGCGTCGCTCCCGTCGCCGCTCTGCTTCTTCGAGTGGGCGGCGACCTTGGACGCGATCGTCCTCGCCGCGCTGCGCGCTCGCCCGCGCGATCTCGCCGACTGGCCCGGCAAGGGCCGCGACGGCCCTCTCTACGGCATCGACGGCGAAGGCGACGCGCTCGGGTGAGCGGCGTCGCCTTCGTCGCCCGGCCGTGACCGGGATGCGGCTCCGCCGGGGGAGGCAGCCGCCCTCGTCGATCGTCGACGACGCCGGAGCCTTCAGCCGCGCCGGGCCGTCGCCGTCGCCGTCAGTTGTCGGCCCAGACGACCCACTTACCGGTGGTCGCCCACGTGTCGTTCGCGTCCTTGAACGCGCCCTTGTAGCTCGCCGTCGCGTCGAAGAAGCCGTCGTTCGGCGGGGTCGCGGCGCCGTCGGTGAGCGACGTCGTCGGACCGAAGACCGGCGCGCTCGCGTCGAAGCAGCCCGTCACGCCCGGATCCGTCCACGCGTTGCCCGCCTGCGCCTTGAACCAGGCGACCTCGTCGAGACCGTTGTCGTCGTCGCGGTCCGGCTGGCCCGCGGTCGTGCCGTCCTCGACGAACGCGATGTGGTCGGTCACGACGTAGGAGCCGGCGCCCTTGCTGTTGAAGAACACCGAGTTGGCGATCGTCAGCTCGCCCGGCGCGCCGATGCCGTCGCGGATGTCGAGCGCGGCCTGGAAGCCGGAGACCACGAGGTTGCGGTAGGTGCCGCGGGTGTTCTTGCGGAGGAGGAGCCCGTACTGCTCCTTCGCCAGGCTCACGTTCTTCCCGCAGATCGTCGCGTTGTAGACGGTGGGCGCCGTCAGCGGGAGCGCGCCCGTGCCCTGGGCGTCGTTGTCGCTCTCGAAGCCGTTGTCGTCGCCCTCGTGCGTCGGGTCCTGCTGCAGCACCAGGAACTGGAGGCGGCCGGTGTAGCCGAGGTCGAAATCGAAGCCGTCGTCCTCGTTGTGCTGGCACGCGAGGTACTTCGCGTCGACGGTGCCGCCGAAGAACTCGAAGCAGTCGTCGAGGGTCTGGCGGATCTGGATGTGGTCGACCACGGTGCCGCGGCCGACGCCGCCGAAGGTCAGGCCGTTGACCTCGTTGTTGTCGCCGATGACGACGCCCGAGTACTCGATGCGGACGTACTGGATCCGACCGCTGCTCTCGTCCGGCTTGTCGCCGCCGTACTTCGAGTTCGTGCCGACGCCGGCCGCGAGGATCCCCTCGATGCTCTGCTGGATCGGGTTGCCGTTCGCGTCCTTCACGTTGATCGGCGCGTTGCCGAGGATGATCACGCCGCCCCAGTCGCCGGGCGCCTTCTGCCCCTCGGCGGCCTGGCTCGTGAAGACGATCGGCTCGTCGGGCGTCCCGACGGCCTCGATCTTCGCGCCGGCCTCGATGAGGAGGATCGCCTTCGAGGCGTTGTCGCCCTTGATGACCGTGCCCTTCTCGATCGTGAGCGTCGCGCCCGGCTTGACGCTGACGAGGCCCTTGAGGAGCCAGGTCTTGTCCGCCGTCAGCGTGCGGCTCGCCGTGATCTCGCCCTCGACCGTCTCCTGCGGGCGGTTCGCCGGATCGTCCGTACCCGGGCCGCCGTCGGGATCATTTCCCCCGCTCGTGCCGCTCGTGCCGCCGCTGGTGGTGCTCGGAGGCGGCGCACCGCCGAGGTCTCCGTCGTCGCTGCACGCGACGACACCGAGCGTGACCAGACCGACGATGGCGGTGAGAACAACCAGACCGTGAGTTCGCATCTCAAGCTCCTTTGACGTAGCCGCGGTTTCTCTCTCGGCGACGGCGCTCGACTTATGCCGCCGGAGTGTGTCGGCTCCGCGACCGAACGAGAAAGTCTTCGCGAGGCCGCGGTGACGAACAGGCAACTCGACGCGAACCTGCCACGCGTCAGAGGCTGTAGGTCGCGAGCAGCCAGAACGTCTGGCCGAGCGTGTACGCGCGGACGAGCGGCGCGTCGCCCGACTCCCCCTGGGTGAAGCGCACCGGCGAGTCGAACAAGTTCTCGATCGTGAGCTTGAGGTCGACGTGCTCGCCGATCCCCTGCGCGACCGAGACGTCGACGATGTGGCGCGGCTGCTCGTAGACGTCGGGCACGCCGCGCGTGCCGACCTCCGAGATCCGCCGCCCCTGCACGTTGTAGAGGATCCGGGCCCGCGTCTTCGACGCGTCGTGCGTCCAGTCGAGCGCGGTGTTCACGACGAACGGCGACTGGCCGGCGAGCGGCCTCTCCTGCGACGTCTGGATCCCCTGGGACGCCGGATCGATTTCCACCCGCGAGCGCACGAACGTCACGTTCGCGAGGAGCGACAGCTCGGCGAGCCACGGCCGGATGAAGTCGAGGCCCTTGCGGCCCTCGAGCTCGACGCCGGTGTTCGTCGCGCCCTTCGCGTTCTGGTAGGAGACGACGCCCTTGTCGGTCGGGATGATGTACGTCTCGATCGGCTTGGCGAAGCGCTTGTGGAAGGCGCTCACCGCGAGCACCTCGCTCACGCGCGGGAAGAGCTCGAAGCGCGCGTCGAGGTTCGTGATCGACGTGCGGTCGAGGTCCGGGTTGCCGAGCGACTCGCGCGCGCCGAGGTACTCGGTGAAGATGAAGGGCGCGAGCTCGCGGAGCTGCGGCCGCGCGACGGTGCGCGTCGCCGAGAGCCGGACGTTCGACTCCTTGGTCACCTTCACGATCGCGTTCGCCGACGGCAGGATGTCGGTCCGGGAGAGCTTCGACTGCACGCGCTCGGTGCTTCCGGAGAACGGATCGTACGAGTCGATCGTCTGGACCGACGACTCGAGGCGAGGGCCGACGACGAACCGGAGCCGGGAGGTGACGGGGAGATCCGTCATGACGTAGCCGGCGTAGACGTCGTAGCGCGCCGCGTACGAGTCGGTCGGGCGCGTCCACTCCTCGAGCTCGAGCGGCGCGCCGCCCAGGATCGACCCGACGTTCTCGTCGACGAACAGCTCGCTCGGAGACCGGTAGAAGAGGTTCCGGTCGGCGGCGTTGTTGCGCAGGAAGCGGAAGCGCCGCGCCTGGAAGGTGCGCCCGCGGAGCGTGAGCATCGCGCCGGCCTTGAGCTTCGGAGCGCCGTCGTAGCGGGCGAGCGGCTGAAGCCAGTCGAACACCAGCCCGCGCGTGGTCTCGCCCTGCGCGGCGAAGAAGTTCTGGCTCGCGGTGGGGGCGTTGCCGACGAAGGCGTAGCGCCCGGCGGACTGGTCGAAGTCGTAGGCGGTCTGCCGCAGCGCCGGATCGTTCAGGGTCGCCCGCGACTGGAGGAGCGACCAGTTGAGCGTCGCCGAATCGAGGCTGCGAAAGCGGTGCTCTCCGCGGAGCTGGCCGTACATCAGCGCGCGGTTGAGGTAACGCAGGCGCTCGTCGCGGATCAGGCTCTCGTCGTTCCGCCCCTCGACCCGGCGCGCCTCCTTCTCGGCGTTGCGGCTGTAGAGGCCCGTCAGCGCGATCTTGTGATCGTTGTCGAACGCGTAGCTGACCGTGCCGAGGCCGCTCCAGGTCACCGTGTCGGTGCCGGTCTCGCCGCGGTAGTCGTTTCGCATCACGAGCTCCCCGGGTCGCTCGGGGTTCGGGTCGAAGCGCCGGAGGATCTCGTCGGTGCGCTTCTGGAACCGGCGCGAGTAGGTGCCCCCGAGGACGTAGCCGAGCACGCGCTGTCCACCGAGCTTGAACGAGTCGCCGACCACGGCGCTCACGGTGCCGTGCGGGAGGTTGAGCTCCCGCTCGAGGCCCATCGGGCGATTGATCGCGCGCCCCGCGGCCGTCAGATCGTAGCGCTCGCCCGTTCGTGGATCGATCGAGACGACGCGCGAGCCGGGCACCTCGGACGGCAGCCTGCGCCCCCCGTCGTCGAAGCCGAGCCAGTCCGTCCCGCCGCCGGCGTAGCCGAGGCGGCTGCCGAACGTCGACAGTGTGTTGGCGCCGAGGCCGCCGGTGACCTGGAAGAGGAACTGACTCGGGAGATCGCGCGTGTGGATGTTGAGCGAGCCGCCGGCGAAGTCGCCGGGCATGTCGGGGACGAAGGTCTTCGAGATCGTGAGATCGCTCAGCACGAGCGTCGGGAACATGTCGAGCGGCACCGCCTGTCGATCCGGCTCGGGGCTCGGCAGCGGCGCGCCGTTCAAGAGCGAGTTGGTGTAGCGATCGCCGAGGCCGCGGACGAAGATGTACTTGCCGTCGACCACCGTGGTCCCGACCACCCGCTTCACGGCCTCGGCGGCGTTGCGGTCCGGCGTCTTCGCGATGTCCTGCGCGCCGATCGAGTCGGAGGCCTGCGCCGCGTTCTTGCGCAGCATGAGCTGCGTCGCCGCGCTCGCGCGCTCGGCCTCGGCCTCGATCGCGGTCACCTCCTCCACCGCCGTCTCGTCCGGCGAGAGCAGGACGTCGACGCGGTTGAGGCGGCCCGCCTGGACGACGACGTTCCGCATGCGCGCCGGCTTGTAGAGCTCGTAGACGATGCGGATCTGGTAGGTCCCCGGCGGGAGCTCGAGGCGATAGCGGCCCTCGAGGTCCGTGGTCGCCCTCTCCTTCCGGCCGATCACGCTGACGATCGCGTCGAGCAGCGTCTCCTCGGAGCCCCGGCTCTTCACTGTGCCCCAGACGGCGCCCTTGCCCTTCGGCGGCGGGCGCGACGGATCCGGCTCCTCGTCGGCGTCCTCGCTCTCCGGCTCGTCGTCGGGCTCGGACGGCGGCGCGGGCGTCCGCGGAGACGCGGGCTCGCCGGGAGGCGCCGGCGCGTCCTCCTCGGTCTCGGCCGGCCGCTTCGGGGCGGGCTTCGTCCGGGTGCCGTCGTCCGCGCCGGGCAGCGGCTGCGCCGACGACGGGAGCGACCACAGGGCGGCCGCCAGGAGGACGAGGAGACTGCGGGTACACGTCGACCGAGCACGCATGAGGCAATTCCCAAGGAGCGAAGCGAACGAGGGCGTCGAACGCGAGGTGCGAGCGAAAGACGGCGTCGAACGCGATGTACGAAACGCGAGGTGCGAAGCGCGAGGTGCGAGCGCGATGAAGCGAAACGCGAGGTGCGAAGCGCGAGGGGCAGAGCGCGCGGGGCAGAGCGCGCGGGGCAGAGCGCGCGGGGCTCGGCTTACTGGACGACCTTCTTCGTGAGGATCGCCACGGTCTTCGCGCCGCCCTGGCGCGCGAGGTCCATCGCCTCCACCGTCGTGGCGTATGGAGCGTCGTCGGCGGCGTCGAAGTACACGACCTTGTCGGGCCGCGCGGCCATGTAGCGCGTGACCTTGTCCTTGAGCTCCTCTTTCGGCACCGGCGCGCCGTTGATCTGGAGGGCGCCGTCCTTGCCCACCGTGAGGACGACGGACTTGTTCTCCTCCGGCGACGCGGTCTTCGTCTCTTCCTGCTTCGGGAGCTCGAGCCAGAACTGCTTCGAGAGCAGCGGCGTGACGACCATGAAGATGATGAGCAGCACGAGCACGACGTCGACGAGCGGCGTCACGTTCATGTGGGGCACGACCTGCCCCTTCTTTCCACCCGCGCCAACGGCCATTCCCATGACGTCCTCGCTCTACTGTTCGTCCGGCTCTTCGGCTCCGGCGACCTTCTTCTTGCTCACCATCAGCGAGACGCCCGAGAAGCCGGCGCCCTGCACCACGGTGAAGAGGTCGCGGACCTTCTGGTAGTCGACCGCGCCGTCTCCCTTGAGCACCACGCGTCGGTCCGGCTCGGCGTCGTGGATCGCCGCGAGCCGCGCCGGGAGGGAGGGCGCCTCGACGGCCTCCTTCTCGACGTAGATCGTCCCGCTCTGGGCCACGGTCACCGTGACCGGATCGAGCTTCGACTTCTGGTTCTTGTCGGGCACGAGCACGCCCGGCAGCTCCACGCGCTCGCCGTGCTCGAGCGCGGGGGCGATCACCATGAAGATGATCAGGAGGACGAGGACGACGTCGACGAGCGGCGTGACGTTGATGTCGGGCGTGCTCTGCTCACGCCGCGACTTCGAGCTTGCCGGAATCGCGATACCCATGGTTGTTCTCCAGCTCGTCGAGGAGCTCGCCCGTGCGGCGCCCGAGCTCCGCCTCGACGCCGTTGATCTTCGTGTTCAGCTGGTTGAAGAAGAGGACGGCAGGGATGGCGACGCACAGCCCGAGCGCGGTCTCGACCAGCGCCTCGGCGATGCCGGCGGAGACGGCGCCGAGCCCACCCGAGCCGGTGGTCGCGATCCCCTGGAAGGCGCTGATGATGCCGACGACGGTCCCGAGGAGGCCGACGAACGGCGCGATCGAGCCGACCGAGGCGAGGACGCCCATTCCGCGACGGAGCTCGAGGCCGACCGCCTCCTTCTGGCGCTCCGCTTCGCGCTGCGCGAGCTCGACGACAGTGAGCTTGCCCTCGCGCTCGCCGGTGATCTTGACGAGCACCGGCGAGACGACGCGGGCGAACGGCGAACGGCGAAGCTCGCTCGCGACCTTGAGCGCGCCCTCGTAGTCGCCGCCCGAGAGGTGGGGGATGACCGCGCCGAGGAAGCGGCGCGTCGCGGCGGCGGAGCGGAGGAGCGTGACGTGACGCTCGACGACGACCGCGAGGCTCATGACGGCCATCAGGAGCAAGAAGCTCGCGATGACCTTGCTGGGCAGGCCCATGCTGGCCCAGATGTGAAGCGGACTGAACGACATGGCTGCGGCTCCTAGATGGCGGTCCGAAGGTGGAACGGGAACTTCATCTTGCGCACGACGCGCACGGGCTTTCCGTCGAGCGTCCCCGGAGTGAACTTCCAGGTCTTCACGGCGGCGATGACGGCCTCGTCGAGGGTCGGGTGACCTTCGACGATCTTGATCTGCTCGACGTCCCCCGTCTCGGTGACGACGAACTTCACGACGACGACCATGTCGACGCCTTGCTTGCGGGCCGCCTCGGGGAAGGCCGGCATGTTCTTCGTCAGCGCGACGGGCGGCGTCGTGACCTCGGCGATCTGATACGGGCGCGACGGAGGCGCGGGCGGCGCGGGCGGCGCGCTCGGCGCCGGCGTCACGGCTCCTCCTCCGCCGGGCTTCCCCGTGCAGCCGACGCAGCCGTTGGGATCGCCCTCACCGAACGCCACCTCGGCGACCGCCTTCGACGGATCGCTCTCGGCGGGCCTCTCCTTCGGGATCTCGGTCGGGGGCGCGTCGACCTTCGGCCCGAGCGGCGGCGGGGGCCCCTGCGTCGCCGCCTTCACCTTCGCCTTCGGGGGCGGAGGAGGCGGTGGGGGTGGTGGCGGCGGCGGCTCGGGCTTCGCCTCGGGAGCCACGAACTTCACCTCGGTGACTTCTTCGAAGACCTGGCTCTTGATGCGATCTCCGAACGCGACGCCCAGCACGAGGACTCCGGCGACGAGCACGAAGGCCGCGGCGTACGAGCCCGCGAGGCGCTTCGCGCGGCCGTCGTCTTCGTCGTCCTTTCGACTCCACGCATCGAGCGACACGCGGCCTACTTACGAAACGAGCGTGGCGAACGCGTGACGACACCGCGACGTATGAGCACACGCCCTACCGCGCGGCGCAGACGCGTGCAAAGTGCAGCTCTCGAAGGCTCACATGAACGACATCGCGCGAGGGTTCACGAGAATGTTTCCGTCGGAACATCCCCACGTAAACGTCGGAGCAGCGTATCGGAGGGTGGCTCGTGTCTTGGTGGTGGAGGGAGACAGCGTGTTGCGCGCCGAGCTGGTGGCGTCGCTGACGGGAGCGGGGCACGAGGTCGAGTCGGCCTCTTCGGGCCACGCCGGGATCGCGCTCGCCCGCGCCTCCGGCCCCGACATCGTGCTCTTCGATCTCCACCTGCCGGACATGAACGGGCTCGACCTCTGTCGGACGCTGCGCGCGTCGGGCTCGTCGAGGCGTCCCTCCCTCTTCGTCCTCTCCGCGGCGCGCGAGGAGGCCGACCGGCTCGCGGCGTTCGAGGCCGGCGTCGACGACTACGTGGTCAAGCCGCACAGCATGCGCGAGGTGGTGCTGCGCGTCCGCGCGCTGTCTCGCCGCCGGAGCGCCGCGCGGGCGCCGCGCGTCGAGCTGCTCACGCTCGGCGCGCTCCGGATCGATCGCGCGGCGCGGCGGGTCGCGGTGGAGGGCTCGAGCGTCGAGCTCACGCGCCGCGAGTTCGATCTGCTGCTTCGCCTCGCCGAGCGCGCCGATCGCGTCCAGACGCGCGACGCGCTCGTGACCGAGGTGTGGGGCGAGCTGACGGACAGCGGGCGCGTCGTCGACACGACCGTGAAGCGCCTGCGCAAGAAGCTCGGTCGCCTGGGCACCTCGATCAAGACGGTCCGCGGCATCGGCTACAAGCTGATCGTCGACTGACGCCGACCGCCCGAGCACGCCGCGAGCGACCGAGCGCACCGCGGGCCGCCGGCGGCGGGCGCTCGCCACCTCCGAGCCGCCAGCTCCCCCACCGGCGCCGGACGAGCCGCCGGCACCACTCGGCGCGCCCCTCGCGGGCCCGTCCGAGCGCCGGCGCGACGGGCCGGACACGCCACGAGTGAACCGCCGGATACGCGGGCGCGCGCCGGCCCGGAGATTTCGCGGTGAAGACCGGCGTCGATCGCGGCTGAGCTCGAGGCACGTCGGTTGCTTTGGGGCGCGCCATGACCTTCACGTCCCGCGCTTCGCTCGTCCTCTCCTTCGTCCTCTTCGGCCTCGTCGCTGCATGCACCGGCCGCCCCTCGGTCGAGGAGGTCGTCGATCGCTCGTCGCCCGTCATCTGCGAGAAGGCGAAGGAGTGCTACGGTGATCTCACGTTCTCGACCGCCTACCCCGGCGGCGTCGACGAGTGCGTCACCAAGACCAAGGACGCCGGCAAGAAGAAGTACGGCGACGACCTCGACAAGAGCTCGGTCTGCACGGACGAGGAGCTCGACAAGTGTCTCGAAGATCTCAAGGCGACGGCCTGCCCGGCCGACAAGTCGCTCCCGCCGGTCCCTTGCGACTGCTGACGCCGCTCAGGCGGGGAGGCGCAGCTTGAGCGTGCGGCCGAGGAAGCCGTCCATCACGCCGAGCATGCTCAGCGTCATCATGCGCTCGAAGACGGACACCTTGCCCATCAGCGGCATGGCGATGTCGCGCAGGTGACCGAGCAGCTCGGCGTCGCCCTGGAAGAACGGCGTCAGGAGCCGGGTCGCCGTCTGGTAGAACGCGAGGTGCTCCTCGCGCCGCCGCGAGTAACACGCGAGCGCGGCCGCCAGATCGCGCGGCTCCTCCTCGATGCAGTCGGAGAGCTCCATCGCGTCCCACAGCGCGAGGTTGCAGCCCTGACCGAGCTGCGGGCTCGTCGCGTGCGCGGCGTCGCCGAGGTAGACGACGTTGCGCGTGTGCCAGCGGTGCATGACGACGTCGTGGTAACCCGCGTAGAGCAGCTGGCCCTGGTCGAGGATCTGCTCGAGCACGGGCTCGGCCTCCTCCGCGAGCTCGCGGACCTTCGCCTTCCACGCGTCGAGCCCGGCCTCGCGCCAGGCCGCGACGCGATCGCCGCGGATGCTCCAGAACAGGCTCACGAGCCGCGGGCTCGGCGAGAGCGAGCTCTCGAGCGACGACGGGAGGAGCCCGGTCGGCAGCAAGCCGAGGAAGGACTGGTTCCCGTCGACCACCTGAAAGAGGGTCCGCGATCGCGGGTCCTCGGTGCTCCTCGGCTCGCGGCCCACGAACCAGAGCGCGCCCCAGGGATACGGCGCGACGCGCTTGCTCGTGCTCGTGTCGTCACGGAGCTGCGAGCGCGCGCCGTCGGCGACGACGACGAGCTCGTGCGGTCCGTGCTGCCGCCGCTCGACGTCGACGAGCCACGACCAGCGCGACGGCGCCTTGCCGGCGCGGGCCTCCGCGCGCGCGAGGTCGACGATCTCCACGCCGGTCTTGATCGCGATCCGCGGGTCCCGCTGCGCCGAGCCGAAGAGCGCCTCGAAGAGGACGCCGCGGTGGAGCCCGACACCGAACAGCCCCTCGCCCGCGGTCTCGTAGGAGAGGTCGATGATGGGCCTGCGCCTCCGGCTCTCGCAGAGCAGCCGCTCGAGGCGCGCGCCGCGCGACACGACGTGATCGTAGAGCCCGAGGCGGCAGAGGACGTGGAGCCCGGTCGGCTGCAACGTGATCCCGGCTCCGACGGGGCCCGGCGACGGCACCCGCTCGTAGAGCGTGACCCGATGCCCGGCCCGCGCCAGGAAGACGGCGGCGGCGCTCCCCGCCGTTCCACACCCGATGACCCCCACGTCGAGCGCGCGCATCCGAAGCGCCGCAGCGTACCCGAGTCGCCGAGGCGCTGGAGGATCGTCAGCCCAGTCGCGTACCGGTTTCAGAGGATCGGTGCTCCTGTATTTTCCAACACTTGACTCTGGCGCACATTGTGCTCAAACGTCGCCTTAGAGGCCGCGCGGGTACGCGCATCCTCGAGGAGGCTCGGTGCTCGTTCGTCGTCTCGCGCTCGGCGCGATCATCGCTCTCGTCGCCGCGTGCTCGATCTCCGCGGAGCCCGAGCCGGGATCCGCAGACAGCGAGGCCGTCGCCCGGATCGACGCGCCGAGCGACGGACGCGACGCGGCCGGACCCGGCAAGGGGCCGAGCGACGAGGATCCCGACGCGACGCCGCCGGGCGGCATCCTCGGCACGCTCACCGGATCGTGCGGGATCGTGCGGACGCAGCTCGGGTCCGCGATCTCGACGCTCGAACAGAACACCCTCACGTTCGTCGCCGGTGAGGCATACGAGCGGGAGAGCCTCTCACCCGGCGGTCAGCGGCTCTTCGACACGCCGAACGCCGGCGGCAGCTCGACGGAGTCCGAGGTGATGAGCTTCGAGATCCTCCGCGCCTGCGAGGGCGCGTCGCTCGTGAAGACGGAGACCGAGATCGCCTACGGCGACGACACCCCGGGCGCGCCGACCATCACGGACATCCTCGTCGAGATCGGCGGCCAGAAGGTCGGCGTCAGCGTGGCGCGGGCGTACCGTCCCCAGAACCTGGCGTTCCCGGACGCGGACGTGAAGGCGCTCATTCAGAAGAAGCTCGAGGGCGTCAACCGCAGCAGCGAGCGCGTCCGGCCCGAGGACAGGTGGGTCAAGCAGATCCTCCACGTGTTCGCGGCGAATCAAGCCCAAGCGGACGCCGTCGTGCGCGTCCTGCCGACGATCGACGCGAGCGTTCGCGCGAACACGATCGTGCTCCTCACGCAGACGACAGGCGGGGGTTTCGTGTACTGTAACCCCGATCCGCCCCTCGGAAGCGAGTGCCCCTGACCACCACGACAGATACGCCGACCCCTTCACTGAGAGACGCACTGGAAGAGACCCTCGGTCCCGAGCTCGCGGGGGCGCTCGAGAAGAAGGGTTTCGAACGGCTCACGCCGGTCCAGCAAGCCGTCCTCGCCCCCGAGCTCCAGGGCAAGGATCTGCGCATCAGCTCGCAGACCGGCTCCGGCAAGACCGTGGCGATCGGCCTCTCGATCCGCGACGACGTCCGCGCCGAGGCGCCGGCCGACGACGCGAACGACGGCGAAGATCCGTCGGGGAACGTGAAGGGGCGCGACCAGCGCGCGCGCCCCCGCGCGATCGTCGTCACGCCCACGCGTGAGCTCGCCAAGCAGGTCGAAGAAGAGCTCGCGTGGCTCTACGCGCCGCTCGGCGCGCGCATCGCCTCGGTCACCGGCGGCGGCGGCTACCGCGACGAGCTCCGCGCCTTCCGCGCGAAGCCGGCGATCATCGTCGGGACGCCTGGGCGCCTGCTCGATCACCTGAAGCGCGGCGCGATCGACGCCTCGGCGACGGGCACCGTCGTGCTCGACGAGGCCGACCGCATGCTCGACCTCGGCTTCCGCGAGGACCTCCTCGCCATCCTCGGCCACGCGCCGCCGGAGCACCGCACGCACCTCGTGTCGGCGACGTTCCCGCGCGAGGTCAAGGCGCTCGCCGACCGCGTGCAGGGCGACTGGGTGCCGGTCGAAGGGACGCCGCTCGGCAGCGCGAACCTCGACATCGAGCACCTCATCCACCTCGTGCATCCGCGCGAGCGGCTCGCCGCGATCATCAACCTCCTGCTCGAGACGCCCGGCGCGCAGTCGCTGATCTTCGCGCGCACGCGCGCCGACGTCGCCGACATCGCCGCCGCGCTCTCGGAGGCAGGCTTCGTCATCTCGATGCTCTCGGGAGAGATGGAGCAAGCCGAGCGCAACCGCGCGCTCGCGGCGTTCAAGCGCGGCAACGTCGACGCCCTCGTCGCGACCGACGTCGCGGCGCGCGGGATCGACGTGCAGGACGTCGCGCGCGTGCTCCACGCCGAGCCGCCGACGGACGCCGACGCCTACACCCATCGCAGCGGCCGCACGGGACGCGCCGGCAAGAAGGGCATCAGCTCCATCCTCGTCGCCGAGCGCGAGCTCGCGCGCACGGTCGGCCTGCTCGGGCGCGCGCGCGTCCGCTGGAGGTTCGCGCCGCTGCCGACCGCCGAGGCGATCCGCGACGCGCGCGATCAGAGCCTGCTCGGCTCGCTGACCGCCGACTTCGTCGAGGGAGAGGCGATCGATCCGCGGAGCCTCGCGCTCGCGGAGCAGGTCCTCTCCTCGTCCGAGCCTACCCGCGCCGTCGGCCGGCTCGTCGCGCTGGCTCTGCGCCGTTCGCAGGCAGAGCCGCGCGAGCTCACGCGGATCAACCCGCCGTCTCAGGCGCCGCGAGGCGCGGGCGCCGCGAGGCGCGTCGAGTACGGGCGTTACGACGAGGGTCGCGAGCGGCGCGGGGGCGGGTTCGAGCGCGGCGAAGGATTCGAGCGCGGGGGCGACGCGCGCGGCGGTGGATTCGAGCGCGGCGGCAGCGGCGCGCGCGGAGGCGAGCCACGCGGCGGAGGATTCGAACGCGGCGGCGGCGGCGGCGGCGACGCGCGCGGCTCCGGCGATTGGGTGGCGTTCCGGGTGTCGTGGGGCGAGACGCACGGCGCCGATCCGCGCCGCCTCGTCGCGATGATGTGTCGCCGAGGGCAGATCACCGGACGCGACATCGGCGCGATCCGCGTCGGCCGGACGTCGTCGGTCATCGAGGTCACGAACCACGTCGCCGAGTCGTTCGAGCGCGCGACGGCCAAGCCCGACCCGCGCGATCCGCGCGTCCACGTCCGACGCTGGAGCGACGAGCCCACGCGCCGCTCGCGCGACGCAGCTCCGCGCGCCGCGGAGCGCGCCGACGAGGACATCGCGCAACCCCGCGCGCCGAAGGAGCGCAGCTCGACGCGAACGCTGCCGAGCGACCGGCCCTCCGTACCCGCCGAACGCAAGTCCACGCGCGCCGTCGCGGCCGACCGGCCCTCCGTACCCGCCGAACGCAAGTCCACGCGCGCCGTCGCGGCCGACCGGCCCTCCGTACCCGTCGAACGCAAGTCCACCCGCGCCGTCGCGGCCGACCGACCCTCCGTGCCCGCCGAACGCAAGTCCACCCGCGCCGTCGCGGCCGACCGACCCTCCGTGCCCGCCGAACCCCAGTCCACCCGCGCCGTCGCGGCCGACCGGCCCTCCGTACCCGCCGAACGCAAGTCCACCCGCGCCG
>JAHBWA010000078.1 GCA_019637195.1 Labilithrix sp.
GCCGCCGCGCCCTCGCGCGCGCTCGCGTGCGCCTGGCCGATCGCCCCGACGGCCCACACGGCCTCGCACGTCACCGGCTCCTTCGGGGAGAATAGGAGGCGCTCGAGGGCGGTGAGGGCGGGCACGTAGCGGAGTCGCCCGAGCGCGTGCGCGGCCGCGGGGAGGACCGCGCGGTACTCCAGGCTCGTCGACTCGAGGATGGAGAGCAGCTTCGGCGCGGACGCCTCGTCGTCGAGCTCGCCGAGCGCGATCACGAGCTCGCGGACGAGCCCGCCGCGCTCGAGGCCCTCCCGCCAGCCGGTGAGCGGGTTGTCGTCGAGCAGCCTTCGCAGCGTCGGGACGGCCTCCTCGGCGCGCACCGCGACGAGCATCCGTACGATCGCGGCCTCGTAGAGGCGGACGCGGCTCGGCTCGCCGTGGAGGAGCCCGATGAGGTGCGGGACGATGCTTCGGTCGCCGAGCGCGGCGAGCATGTCGATCGCGGCGGCGTCGCGCGGACCGCGCCGGTCGGCGACTCCGGCGCGCGCGCGCTCGAGCAGCTCCGGAGCGACGCGGCGGTCGCCGAGCTCCCCGAGCGCGAGGAGCGTCTCTTCGCGCTCGTGGAGCGCAGCGAACGATTCGGCGTTCGGCGGCAGCGCGTCGAAGCGCGCGACGATCCGTCGCGTCGTCTCGAGCGCTCCGTCGCGCGCGTCCTCGCCCTGGCGTTTCGTCGGGCGGAGGGCGCGGAGCGCGAGCTCCCGGCGGCGGGCGAGCTCGCGGGCGGCGACGGACCGCTTGCCCTCGAGCGCCGCGAGGAGCAGCGCGCTCGCGTCGCGGACGACGGCGTCGGAGGAGCGGGCGTGCGCCGCGAGGCTCGACGCGGCGTCGTCTCCCGCCTGGCGGAAGAAGCCTTCGACGACCGCGCCGAGCGCGAGCGGCGTCGTCCGCGCCTCCCGCTTCTTGCGTCGTCCGCCCGCCGCTCGGTACTCGGGGGGCGGCTCGTCGAGCGGCTTGACGGCGAGGACGCGCATCGCGGCCTTGAGCTGCGCGTCGGTCCCGGCGACCACCTGCGAAAGCAAGCGCGCGCGCTCGAGGAGCATGCGGACGCTCTCCTCCTCGGCGAGGCCGAACGGCGGCAGCTCCGGATCCTCACCGGCCGCGACGAGGCTGCAGATGACCGCAAGCTCTGCCGCGCCGCGGCAGAGGAGGCGCCCGGTCAGTCGGCGCGGATCGATCGCTGCGATCACCGAGTCCGCCGGCTCCTCCGCGAGGAAGTAGACGACGACCTCGCCGATGCGGCTCTCGCCGATCGGCAGCGCGCCCGCGAACAGCGCCGTCAGGCGCGCGAGGGGCGCACCGCCTCGACGCGCCGCCGTGAGGAGCGCTGGGAAGCGAGGCAGCGACGGGCGCGCCACGAAGTCGGCGATCGTCCCGCCGTCCACGGCAGTCATGAACCGCGCCAGATCGAGCGGCAGCGTCGCGCCCAGATCGAGCGCGCGCGCCGACGCGCCCTTCGCCTTCGGGTGATGAATCACCCCCGGACGCGAAAGGAAACGCGCGAAGCCGCGATCGAGGAACCGCTCCGGCGCCGCGGCCGCTCGAAGCATCCATCTCGAGGACACGAGGCCAAGGAGGATTCACGCGAAGTCGCGCTCGGTCAAGCCTGCTCGCGTTCGCGCTCGCGCGCGACGCAGTGCGCCTCGACGGTCGCATCGCGCATTTGTCCGACACCGACCCTCTTCGACGCAGACCCGCGCGTGTACGTGTCCGAACCCGACGGGTCAGGTCACCATCGGCGCCGGCAGATGCGCGGTCTCGTTGTACGACACGACTCGAACCGCGCCGGTGCCGCGGACGAGGATGCGCGTCATGCTGCAGTGGTTGCTGTTCATCCGTGTCCAGCGGGCCACTGGCACGTCGATCGCACGGCAGACGAGGTAACGGATCAGGTTGCCGTGGCAGACGACGATCTCGAGGCGGTCCGTGCGGCTCGTCCGGAAGAGGCGCGCGTACGCCGCGTCCGCGCGCTGTCGGTCCTCCTGTCGCTCGCTCGGAGGGACCTCGTAGCCCTTCACCTTCGAGTAGATGCCCTCACGCAGGACGCCGACCGCGCGGATCTTCGAGCGCGTCACGTTGCGCGCGATGATCGTCGCCGTCTCTCTCGCGCGCGGCAGCGTGCTCGACCAGAGCGCGTCGATCCGTTCTCCCGCGAGCTGCGTGGACAGCCAACGCCCCGTGAGCTCGGCCTGCTCGCGACCGAGCTCGGTGAGCCGGCCACCGTCCTCGACGCCGTAGTGACCGTGCCGCACGAGGAGCAAGGTTCGGGTGCCCAACGCGGACGACTCTACGTGAGCGGCGCGGCGATGAGGAGCCCGATCGGTCGGCTCGCTCGAGCTCAAACGAGGCGCTCGGTGTAGCCGGCCGGCGCGACGGCGCGGTACAGGCCCTCGAAGAGCGCGAACGCCGCGTCGCGTCGAACGAGGACCGACGCGCGCGTTCCTCCGAGGCGCAGGCCGACGCGGAGCGGTCCGTCGCCACGATCGTCGACGAAGAAGCCGCCGTACGTCTCGACGTACCCGAGGCGCAGGCCGTGGAGGCCGAGCCGGAAGAGCGTCCGCGCGAGCCAGTAGCGCGGGACCTCCGAGGTCTTCGCGCCGACGGCGATCGTCACCGTGTCGGGACCGCGGGCTTCGACGCGGATGCCCGGCGCGTCGAACGGCAGCGCGCCGGCCGGGGCGTCCTCGTGCGGCGCGAAGCTCGGCGCGGGCACGCCGCTCCACGCGGGCGGCGTGGGATCCGGGCTGGCCGCGCTCGACTCGAGGAGCAGCGCGCGGACGATCCCGGCGCCGTCGAGGGCGGCGCCCGGAGCGAGCCGGTAGAGGTCCGCGGCCGCGTGCTCGCTGTCTCGCAGCGCTTCGAGGACGACGAGCCACGCGCCGCGCGCGCGGGCGATCGGCCCCGGTCGCGCCAGGAGCGTCAACGTGGTCCGCCCGATCGTCGCGAGCGGTCCTGGCTCCCCCGTGAGCGACGCGAGCACCATCCGCGCGGCGGGGACCCGGTAGGTCGCGACGTCCCCCGCGCGGCCGTCGGGGAGCGGCAGCGGGAAGGCCTTCGGCGGCGTCGGCTCGCCGGCGCAGTAGACGAGCGACAGGCCGGCGCGCCGGGTACCGGGTGGGAAGCCGAGCGGCGCGTACGGCGGGCGGAGGCGTCCGGGCCAGTGGAGCCATCCCTCGGGGTGGAGCGTGAGATCGCCGGCGCGATGCCGGTAGCGGCCGACGTCTTCGCCCGTCTCGGGATCGGAGAGGTACGTGCGGAGGGGGAAGCCGTCGACGAGATCGTCGCCGCTCGCGAGGGCGATCACGTACTCGTCCGAGACGTTCACGTGCCCGAAGTAGAGCGGCTCCGACGCGGTGGCGAGCTCGAGCCGCGCGCCGTCGACGCTCGCGCACACCACGAGGTGATGCTCGAACCGCTCGGGCCGCGCGGCGAGCTCGCGGAGGTTCGCGCGCTCGATCCCGGGGCCGAGCGCGGCGTGTTCGCGACGCTCCGGGAACGCCCAGGCGCGCGTCGTGGCGTGGCGCGGGGAGCTGGACGGCGCGTGGCGCGGGGAGCTGGACGGCGCGTGGCGCGGGGAGCTGGATGGCGCGTGGCGCGGGGAGCTGGATGGCGCGTGGCGCGGGGAGCTGGACGGCGCGGGGCGCGCGGTGCTCGGCGTGGCGTCGCGCGCGGGAGGCGCGGCCCCGAGGCGCTCGCGGATCCACGGCACGACGACGTCCATCAGGCGGTCGACGTCCGACGCGGTGCCGCCCGGCTCGGGCTCGAAGTAGTGGCGCGCGTCGAGGGTGACCACGCGCTTGTCGGGTGAGGCGATGGCGCTCGCGATCGCCGCGGCGTCGCCCGGGAGGATCTCGCGGTCTCGGGTCGGCGTGACGAGCAGGGTGGGCTCGGCGATCCGCGCGACGTTCGCGGCGAGGTCGGCGCGCGAGGAGAGCCCCGACCAGGTGGAGAGCCACGCGCGCGGCGTGCAGGTCCGCGCGAGCCCGAGGGCGGCGTAGTCGAGGAGGTCCGGCCGCTCGCTGAGCAGCGAGCCGTAGTCGCGGCCCGACGGATCGATGCGCCGGTCCACCGAGGCCGGGTTGGCCATCGTCCGGTAGACGACCATCACCGCCTCGCAGGCGCGTCGCCGGAGGACGTCGCGGCGCTCGGCGCTGCTCAGGCCGGTGAAGTCGGGCGCCTCCGCGGCGCGCGCCGCCGCGTCGTGGCGGGCGAGCAGCGCGCGCGCGGTAGCGTCGAGCCGCGCCACGCGCGCCCTCTGGCCCGCGCGGTATCGGGCGAGGAACGCGTCGTCGTACGCGCTCCACTCCGGAGGCTCGCGGAAGCCGTTCTTCTCGTCGTACATGTCGAGCGACGGATCGCAGGAGAGCGGATCGGCCTCGTCGACGACCGAGGGATCGATCGCGGCGAGGAGCACCTTGCCCTGACCGCGGTGCGCGGCGACGTAGACCATCGCGTCGGCGGGGGGCATCGTCGCGCGCTCGAAGCGCGTCTGCGTCCCGCCCGGCGAACGCCGCGTGCGCTCGGACGGCGGCAGCCGCGCCTCGGCCTGGTAGTACGCGACGAGCGAGCCGCCGCCGCAGTTGCCGAGGAGGACGACCCGCTCGATCCGGCGCTCCTCCTTCAGGTGCCGGACGCACGCGGCCACGTCGAGGAGCATCTCCTCGTGCTCGGCGCGCGTGTCGTCGTTGCCGTGACGCGTGCAGGCGCCGAGGACGGCGAAGCCGGCGTCGAGCAGGCGCGGGATCGTGTAGTGGTGCGTGAAGTCGATGCGCGGATGGATCACGACCACGCCGACGCTCGGCGCCGGCCGGCCGCGCAGGGTCCAGTAGACCGCGCGGAGCTGGCGCAGATCGCCGGCGCGGAGGACGAGCGACTCGCTCACGGCGCCGTCCGGAGCCCGCGCGAACCAGAACGGCATCCCGGCCGCGTACGTCTTCGACACGAGGAGCATCGCTCCCGGAGAACGTGGCATCGCGCGCGGGCCCGTCAACGCATGCCGGCGCGTGGGTCGTCGTGCCCGCGCGCGCGTGCCCCTGCGATCGCCGAGACGAACAAACGGACGGATGGGATGCGTCAGTGGGTGGAGACGTCGACGACAGCTCGCTCGCAAGCACATGCCTCTCCCGGACAGGCATTCTGTGTCGAAGCCCGTCCGGTCGCCACTTCCGCGCCGTCGCGCAAGAGTCGGTAGTCCAGCTCGGTGGGCGTGCCCTCGGGGCGGCTGTACTCGACGAGATCGAACACCGTGGACGTGCAATCGCCACCGGCCGCGGCATCACCGACCACCTCCGTGCAGCCCCCGGAGCGCTTCGGCGAAAACGCTCCTCTTGCACTGCATCTCGACACCGCTCCGGCCGCGCCCGGGTTGAGTCGAAACGAACACCTCTCCTCCCCGGCGGGATGCCTGATCGTCAACTCGTATTCGCCAGGTCGCCACTGGTGCGACGACGCTTGAAAACTCAATATCGTCACCGGCGAGCATCCGCCAGCGTGCGAGTGCTCCGCGACTTCGCCACAAGACCAATTCAACAAACTAGCTGCGCCACCAACGAGAGTTGCCAGTGACACGAATCGAAGTCGACACATGCGCGCGATCCTGGCCATCAACGATGTATGTCTGAATAGTATAGCGGAATGAATCCCCGTCCTACGATGTCTTGGGCGCGCGATCCCGCTGTTCTGTCCCGGACCTGGCACCGACTGCACCTCCAACGACGCGGAAGGGTGCCTCGTGCGTCGAGGCGGCGGCGGGGAAGACGAAGTCTACTTCACAGCCTCATCATGGCCCGACGTTCCGGGGTTCGATGCTTGCTCGAGCGAGCTCGCCCAACAGCTCGCTCGGTTTCCAGACTGCGAGTGAGCTTTCGGCGGAGCACCGCCGAGCGCTACGGCCGGCGTAGCTCCGCGTGCGATCGTGCGTGAGCTGGCGAGCCTGCTTCGCAGGTGTGCCGACGAGCTCGATGCGTGCATGGCGTGCGGCCGTGCGTGAGCATGCGTGCCGGCGATGCCGCGGCGGCCACGCGCCACCGGCCCGGCGGTCGAGGATCGGCCGCGATCAGCGCCGCCGGCGCGCGCGGAGGAGCAGGAGCGCGACCATCGCGCCGGCGAGCGCGGGGACGTCGCCTCCGCGCGTCGCGTGGCAGCCGCAGCCGCCGACGTCCGCGGTCGCGCCGTCGCCGCCGCCGCCCGCCCTGCCGAGGATGCTGGGGCGCCGCGTCGCCGCCTGGCCGACGCTGCCGTCGCTCAACGGCTCGGGGCCGCCGTCGCCGCCGGGCTGAAAGGGGTCCGGCGCCCTGGCGGTGGACGGTCACGCAGTCGCCGAGCGAGTGCTGCAGTGCGCCGAGGTCCCGCGGCGGCGCCCGCGGGCGAAGTGGTAGTCGCCGGGACGTCATGTCGTACCTCACGAGAGGCGCCCGCGTCGCCCTTTCATCCGAGTGGTCCCCGGACGAGCGGCGGCTCGGTACATACCTGAATCACGAGCGACGTTGGGCAGATCGTTCGCGGCGGTGTGCGTCGAGCCGTTTCGGTCCCTCACGACGCCCGTGAGGATTGCCGCAGACTCGCCGCTCGACGTGTCGAAGCGGAAGTCGACGCCGGAGGTGGCGATGAGCGTTGTGCAGGACCTCGTGTCCTTGCCGCGGTTGATGTAGACGCCCACGTCGCTGCAGCTCGCGATGACGTTGTCCCGATCGTCCGCCGTCGTGCTCACGGCGCACGGGACGCTTCGCGTCGAAGGCGGGTGCAGAAGGCGGCGCGCTGCCGCTGCCGCCGAACGAGAGGCCGATGCGTGCTGGCGTCGCGTCGTCCTTGGTGCAGAGGACGAGGTTTCGCTCGAGGCCGTTCCGCCGCTCTTCATAGCGCTGTAGCTGGCGATCCGTCCGCGCGGTGGAAGTCGGGATGTAGTTGGCGCGGACGATCCACGTCGCCGGTGTCGATGTTGAGCTTCGTGACGGGTCGCGCGCGCGCGAGTCGTAGAGCTCGTTGCCCTCGACGAGCCCGGGTGGTAGATCCGGTGGCGTCCCGCCGAGCGAGGCGTTCTCACCTTTGAGCTGCGCGTTGAAGTCGACGACGCGGCTCCCGCGGGAGGACGAAGCCGGTCGCGTCGCCGACGACGTGGAACGCGTGCCTCGCAGGTGCTGTCGTTCGGCGCAGGCGCCGCGGACGTCGAGCCTCTGAAGTGCCAGCTCGGGGCCGCCACGGACGAGAAGCTCCTGACCGTCGCGTGAGCTTCCGAGTTTTTCGCGCCCAGCGGCGTCGCCGAGCGGACGACGATCGGCGCCGCCGGCGTGCCGCTGGCCGAGCACCCGAGGTTGGCCCCGGAGATGGCGTAGGTGCCGTTGGCGAGGGACGACTCCGCCGCCGGCCTTCGCGGCGGCGAGCGCCGCGCGGAGCTCCGTAGGGTTCGGACACCGGCACGGTCGCCGCCGACGCGTACCGAGCGACGACCAGGATGGACGTGACCACGAGCGACCGGAGGACGAGGCGGCGCATCGACCGATCGTACGCGACATCGGGGGCGCGTCCGGGGGACGCTCGACGCGGGCTTCCGGCGGGGCTGGCCCGCCTCGGCGAGCGGCGTCCCGTTGGACGCCCGGAGGAGCTGGTGGCGCTTCAGGCCGCGCGGACGTCGATACTGGAACGCGTCGATGTCCATCAGCCTCGCGGTCGGTGAGCTTGAGGCTCGGGATGACCGGCAGGCTGGAGGAACGCGAGCTGGAGGAACGGCTCCGGCAGGACGCACCCTGATGCCTTGCTCGCCGCGCGGAGCTCCTCGAGCGAGCGCGATATCGACCTCGGCCCTCGAGCGACATCAGCCCGCCGAGCGGCAGCGCGAGGCGCGCGAGCACGTTGCCGCCGCGCAGAAGCCGCCGCCGACCTCGGCGAGGCAGGCGAGCGCCGCGCGCATGTCGCTCGTGTCGCTGCCCACGACGACGAGGTTGTGGCTGTCGTGGCCGACGCTCGAGGCGATCGCGCCGTCGAGCTCGCCGAAGCCGGAGACGTAGCCGTTCGCCGGCTTGCTGCCCTTGCCGTAGCGCTCGAGGACCGAGAGGCGCTGGACGCCGGGCGCGTCGTGACGCGCCACGTGGCGATCGGTCAGGATGCGCCCGGCGCGCACGGCGATGACGTGGACCATCCCGGCGGGCCCTTCGAGGTCGCGCGCCTCCGGGATGGCCGCGCGGATCGTGTTCGGCGGCGCGCCGAGGGACGTGCGCAGAGGCTCGAGCTCCCTCTCCAGCTGCCCGGCGACGAGGACGTCCCGGACGGCGCAGGTCGCGAGATCGTCGAGCACGACGAGATCGGCCCGGAAGCCGGGCGCGATCGCCCCGACGCGCTCGGCGCCGCGCGCCGGCCCGGCGAGCCCGTAGTGGCGCGCGACGGACCACGAGGCCGCGCGGTAGGCGACCTCGGCCGGCACGCCTTTGCGGATCGCCGAGCGGATCAGCCAGTCGAGGTGGCCCTCGTGGGCGATGTCGAGCGGGTTCCGGTCGTCGGTGCAGAAGCCGATGCTCGTCGAGGTCGCGAGCGTGAGCAGCGGCGCGAGCGCGTCGAGGTCCTTGGCCACGCTGCCCTCGCGGATCCAGACGGCCATGCCGTTCAGGAGCTTGTCCTTTGCCTCGCCGAGCTCGGAGCTCTCGTGGCAGCTCGTGATGCCGGCGCACGCGTAGGCCGAGAGCGCCTGCCCGCGGACGAGCGGCGCGTGCCCGTCGAGCGGCCGGCCGTCGAACGCGGCGAGCTTGTCGAGGACGAGCGGATCGCCCGACAGGACGCCGGGGACGTTCATCACCTCGGCGAGCCCGAGCGTCTTCGGGTGCGACAGGAGCGGCGCGAGCATCGTCGCGTCGAGCACGCCGGCGCCGTTGGTCTCGAAGCTCGTCGCCGGGACGCACGAGCTCACCATGACGCGAAGGTCGAGCCCCGCGCGCCCGGCGGTCATCCGCTCCGCGGCGTCGAGGAAGAACTGGATGCCGGGGACGCCGAGCACGTTCGCGAGCTCGTGCGGATCGCAGACCGCCGTCGTGGTCCCGCGCGGGAGGACCGCGCGCTGGAAGCTCTCCGGGACGAGGAGCGAGCTCTCGAGGTGCACGTGCGCGTCGATGAACCCGGGCACGACGTGCGCGCCGCGCCCGTCGATCTCGCGCGCGCCGCGGAGGCCCGGCGCGAGCCCGACCACGGCGCCGTCCTTGATCGCGACGTCGCCGGCCACGAACTCGCAGGAGAAGACGTCGAGCCAGCGCACGTCGCGGAGGACGAGGTCGCACGGCTCCTGACCTTGCGCGGCGCGGAGGCGGCGGCGGAGCACGTCGGCGATCGGCATCCCGCGATCATAGCGCGCCGCGCGCCTTCGTGCGCGCCGGCGCGGGAGGTCCTCGAGCGTCGTCGCCGCGCGCGCTCACGATCACGGCCAGCCGGCCGCGCGCTCGATCTCGGCGCCGAGCTCGTCGGCGATCCGCTGGTGCCACGCCGGCGTGCCGTGGCTGTTGCAGGCCGTCATCTCGTCCCACGTGTACGGCACGGCGACGAAGACGTGCATCTTGTCGTCTCCGACCGCCGCGCGCTCGGAGACGATCTGCCGGCCGACGTCGTCGATCGTCCCGCGGCCACCCAAGCCGAGCACGCTCATGAAGATGTGCGCGTTCGGCGCGCGCGGGCGCAGCGTCTCGACCACGAACTTGCGATAGGCCGCGCGGAACTCGCCGTCTGCGGCGCCGGAGCCGAAGTCGACCGAGCCCTGGGTGAGCACGATCACGTCCGGGACCCAGGAGGTGAGGTCGAAGAGCTGCGCGCTCTGGGCGATCGCGGGGTTCGGGTTCGTGCGCGGGTAGTAGTCGATCAGCGAGTCGGTGTCGGTCGGCCAGACGTTCTTGATGATGCCCTTGCCCGAGTAGACGATCCCGTGGACCTCGGCGTCGAACCGGGTGCCGAGGAGCGAGGCCCAGGCCTTGCGGAAGTTCTGGTACGTCCCGCTGTGGTTGGCGCCGGGGCAGACCAGGTCGGGGGCGTTCAGCATCTCGATGCCGAAGCCGGACGTCTGCGAGTCGCCCATCACCTCGATCTTCCGCTTCTGGCGCTCGGGCGAGGGGAGCGACTTTCCACCGTGGAAGTCGAAGCCGAGAAACTGCGTGATGCCGGTCTGCGTCTCGCTCCGCTTGAACAGCTCGACCTCATGCACGGCGTCGGGGAGGTCTCGGGCGAGCTCGTAGACGTGCGGCGTGTTGTCGGGCGTCATCGCGAGCGGCTTCCACGGACCGTGGTCGATCGACACCTCCCAGTAGCTCGGTGTGCCATCCATCCACGGTTCGGCGAAGTCGCTCAGCTCGACGGACACGGCCGTCCCCTCGAACCGAGCGAGGATGCGCGCCCCCGGCCAGGCGGCCTTCGGGCCGGCGGGGTCGGTCGTGTCGAAGCGGCCGACGAGGAGCGGCGGGTGCACGGTCCCCGGGGCGCTCGGAGCGGGCGAGGCGTCCGGGCCTGGCGTGCCCGGAGCGCCGGGGGCGCCGGGCGGAGGCGACGGCGCGTCACCGCCTCCGCCGACGCCGGTCGTGCCGTCGTCGCTGGTGCCGGGTGCAGAGCCAGGGTCGCGCGAGCTCGAGCATGCGAGCCCGGAGGCGAGGACGACGAGGAGGAAGAGAGGGCGACGGAGGGGGCGCATGGCGTCTCGCCGTGCAACGTCGGCGCCACGCCCGAGCTCGTCGTCGAACGCGACGTCGGAACGCACGCGCTCGCCAGGGATCGCGCGAAGCGGGGCCGTCTCCCGGCGCGCCGGGGCGTTCGGCTCCCGCCCACCCCATCGGGCGATGTGCGCGGCGCGGTGCCATGCAATACCATCGGCCCCGTGTGGAAGGGCCTCTTGGTCTTCGCCGTGACGTACGTGCTCGTCGCCGGGCGGCGTCTCCGTTGGCTGCCGATCGATCGCCCGTCGGGGGCCCTCGTCGGCGCCGTGCTCGCGGTCGCGCTCGGGGCGCTGTCGGCGGCCGACGCCGGCGCCGCCGTCGACAAGAGCACGCTGACGCTGCTCTTCGCCGTCATGGGGATGGGAGCCTTCCTCTCGATCGACGGCTTCCTCGAGCGCGCCGTTCCGCGGCTCGTCCTGGTCGCGCGGACGCGTCATCGCCTGCTCGGCGCGATCGTCTGGGGCTCCGGGCTGGTCTCCGCGTTCGTGACGAACGACGCGGTCTGCGTCCTCGCGGCGCCGCTCGTCGTGGAGCTCATCGCGCGATGGAAGCTCCCGCGCTTGCCGTTCTTGCTCGCGCTGGCGACGGGGGCGAACACCGGCAGCGTCGCCACCCTCGTCGGGAACCCGCAGAACATGCTGTGCGCCAGCCTGGGCGAGCTCGACTTCGCGACGTTCCTCGTTCACATGGGGCCGGTCGCCGTCCTCGGCCTCGCCGCGAACCACGCGATCCTCGCCTGGATCTACCGCGCCGATCTGGACGGCGACCTCGTGGTCGAGCGCGAGGTCGAGGGCTCGCTCTTCACGTGGCGGACGAACCTCACGCTCGCCGTCATCGCCGGCACCGTCGTCGTCTATTCGGCCGGCGGGAGCCTCGCGTTCACCGCGCTCGGCGGCTTCGTGCTCCTCTTGCTCCTTCACCGCGTGCCAGCGGAGGAGGTCTGGCAGCGGATCGACTGGTCGATCCTCCTCTTCTTCGGCGGCCTCTTCATCGCCGTCGAGGCGCTCGCTCGGAGCGGCGTCGTGGCGTCGGTGTTCGAGGCGGTCCCGCTGGTCGAGCCCTCCCTGGGGCACCTGTCCTACGCGCGCGCCGCCGCGTTCTTCATGATCGGCAGCAACGTCGTCACCAACGTGCCGTTCATCCTGCTCGTCCGCCCCGAGATGGCGCGCATGCCGGACGCGGTGCTGGCGTGGGAGCTGCTCGCGATGGCGTCGACGTTCGCCGGCAACCTCACGCTGCTCGGCTCGGTCGCCAACGTCATCGTCTCGGAGAAGAGCCAGAAGGTAGGCGGCCTGGGGTTCGTCGAGTACCTCCGCGCCGGGATCCCCGTCGCCGTCGTCACGACCGCCCTCGGCACGGCGTGGCTCGTCGGCGCGCGGCTCCTGCCTTGACCGCGCGGCGCCGGCGCGTCGCGCGCGCTCAAGGCAGGATCAGCGTCTCGAGCCAGAGCACGGCCAGCGAGACCGCCAGCGTCGGGAGCGTCACGAGGAACCCGGTGCGGACGAAGTCCCACGTCTTGATCTCGACGTTCAGGCGCCGCGTCATCTCCATCCACAGGAGCCCCGCGAGCGAGCCCATCGGCAGGAGGCGCGGTCCGAGATCGCCGCCGACGAGCGCGGCCAGCGTGCGCCAGCGGTTGTCGCCTTCGATCGAGCGCATCGCGAGCGCGTTGAGCGCCGCCATCGGGTGGTTGTTCAGGACCGCGGAGCCGAGCGACGAGACGCCGCCGACCAGCGCGATGCCGCCGGGGCCCTCCGCGGACGCGGCGGCGTAGACGTCACGCATCGTCGCGGTCACGCCGATGTTCTCGAGACCGAGCGCGGTCAGGAAGATGAGGAAGAGGAACGCGAGGATGTCCCAGGCCACGCCCTGCACGACGTGCGCGCCCGTGATCTGCTGCTCGCGCAAGCCGATGCCGCAGACGAGGAAGGTGCCGGTGAGCGCCGCCATCCACACCGGCGCGTCGAAGTACGAGAGGATCGGGTACGAGGCGAACATCGCTCCGACGATCACCAGGACCGAGCGCGCCGCGGTGCCCATGTCGGCGAGCGAGCCGTGCTCGCGGCCGCGCGCCGGGACGTCGTCCTCGAGCAGCTTGCGGAAGACGACGCGGAGCATGACGTACGTACAGAGCGAGCCGGCGATCGCGACCGGGACCATGCGAACGGCGTAGGCGTTGAACCGAATGCCCGCCGTCTCCGCGACGACGAGGTTCATCGGGTTCGACGTGCACAGCGGGGCTACCCCGGCAGACATGAAGACCGCGAAGGCGAACGGTGCCGCCAGGGCCTGGCGACGCGGGTAGAGGCGCTGGATCAGCGGGACGATGATGGGCGTCAGGAGGAGGACCGCGGCGTCGTTGTTGAAGAGGGCCGCCGTGACGGCGCCGATCGCGTAGACCGCGGTGAAGGCTTGGGGGACGGGCCCGCGCGCGCGGAGCTCGATGGCGCGCGCGACGCGGTCGAAGATCCCGAGCCGGTGCGCGATCGACGTCATCGCCATCACCGAGGCGATCGTGACGAGCGGACGCCAGAGGACCGCCGCGCCGCGAACGAGGTCGCCCGGCGACAGCACCCCGGCGACCAGCATCAAGACGACGCCCGGGACCGCCCCCGCCACCGGGTTGAGGCGACCGAAGCGGCCGACGGCCGGCCGTGTCACGACGAGCATCACGGTCAGGCACAGGGACCCGAGGGCGGCAACCTGCTCCACCCCCACAGTGTACGCGATGCCGGCGCCTTCGGGCTGGGGCCGTCCCGGCTCGACTCCTGGAAAATTCCGGGCCGACCCGCGAGATCGTGGGGGAGCGATCTCGCGGGCGGAATTCGGGCGTCGCCGCCGTATACTGGGGAGCCCGACGCTCGGGAGGCGCCTGCGTGGTCACGCGGCGCGCGCCCGAGCCCGGTAGAGGTGACGATGCAGCTTTCCGTTGTGCGGTGGGTCCCTTTCTTCGTCCTCGGCGTCGCCTGCTCGATGGACCCGGCGGCCGTCCCCGGCGCCGCGAGCGATCCGACCGAGAACGTCGGCAGCGCGACGAGCGCGGTGATCAACGGCTCGCTCGACACCGCGCACCCCGCGGTCGTCGCGCTGATCCTCGCGCAGGGCAACCAGGGCGGCCTCTGCTCCGGCACCATCGTGAAGAAGGACGTGCAGCGCGGCATCGGCTGGGTCGCGACCGCAGCGCACTGCGTGGACGTCCCGCCGGCGATCGTCGTGCAGGCGCAAGACTTCTCGTCGCCCAACGCCGTTCGCTACAGCGTGATCGACTACGAGGCCGACCCGCGCTACTCGCCGCAGCGGCTCACCTACGACTTCGCGATGGTGCGCATCGCCGGCGTCGATGCGTCGACGCCGGTGATCCCGTTGACGAGCGCGCCGGACGGCGTCGTCGCTCGGCAGACCTCCGTGACGAGCGTGGGCTTCGGGCGGACCTCGCTCGTCGAGCCGACGTCTCCCGATGACCAGAACACGCAGCGCCGCATGGTGACGAAGACCGTCGACGAGGTCACGGCGACCCGCCTCGGCTACGACATGCGGACGCAGGGGATCTGCCAGGGCGACAGCGGCGGTCCCGTGCTCGTCGGCTCCGGCTCGAACCAGCGGGTCGTCGGCATCCACTCGTACGTCCAGGGCGACTGCGACGGCCGCGGGTACAGCGGCCGCGTGACCGCCGCGCTCGACTTCTACGAGCAGGAGCTGAACAAGGCCCTGCCAACCGACAGCTGCGACCTCTGCGAAAAGATCGCCAGCTCGGGCACGCAGGAGTGCGCGGCGATGAGCGCGTCCTGCCTCGCCGACAAAGACTGCCGGGGGTACTACGAGTGCCTCTCGAGCGGGAAGAGCGCGACCTCGTGCTTCGCCCAGTACCCCCTCGCCGAAGGCCCGTTCTACGCGGCCGCCAACTGCGTCTGCGGGCGCGCGTGCGCCGATCAGTGCAAGGGCTCGAGCTCCTGCCGCTCCGTCCCGAAGTGCGGCTACAAGATGGACGCTGGCGAGTGCAGGACCTGCGTCGAGGCGTCGTGCTGCCAGGAGCAGACGGACTGCGCCGCCGACGGACAGTGCTACGTCTGCCTGAAGGACGGCGACGCCGACCCCGCGTGCAGCACGAACGCCGCGCGCAAGAAGCTCGCCGCGTGCGCGACGAGCAGCTGCAAGACGGAGTGCGCCGACTCCGGCATCCAAGGTGTCGGCGACGAGGCCGCGCCCGAAGACGAGGCCGCGGCGCCGGGGACCACCACGCGGACCACGACGACGACCGGCTGCGCGACCGCCTCGGGGGCCTCGAGCTCCTCGGCGCTCGCGTTGGTCCTCGGCGCGCTCGTGATGGCGGGCGCGCGCCGTCGCCGTAGCGCCTGAGGCGAGCGCGAGGGCGCGATGGCCCGAGCCCTCCTGGCCGTCAGCGATCTCCACGTGCGCCAGCCCCAGAACCGGCGGTTCGTCGAGGAGATCGCGCGCGCGCGTCCCGCGAAGACGCCGGACTGGCTCGTGCTCGGCGGCGATCTCGGCGAGTCGGAGAGGGACCTCGAGCTCGTCTTCGAGACGCTCGCGCCCAAGTTCGAGCGCCTGGTCTGGGTGCCCGGAAACCACGAGCTCTGGACGGTGGAGAAGGACGGACCGCGCGGCGAGGAGCGCTACCAGCGCCTCGTCGACACGTGCCGTCGCTACGACGTCCTTTCGCCGGAGGATCCCTACGAGCGATGGCCCGGCGACGGTCCGCCGATCGTCGTCGCGCCGCTCTTCCTCCTCTACGACTACTCGTTCCGACCCGACGACGTCCCCGCCGACGACGCGCTCGCGTGGGCCGCGGAGCACGGGATCGTCTGCACCGACGAGTACGTCCTCCACCCCGAGCCCTATCCGAGCCGCGCGGCCTGGTGCGACGCGCGCGTACGCGCGACGGAGGCGCGGCTCGCGGCGCTGCCGCCTGACGTCTCGACCGTCCTCGTCAATCACTTCCCGCTCCGCCGCGAGCACGCGCGGCTCCCGCTCGTCCCGCGCTTCTCGCTCTGGTGCGGCACGCGCCGGACCGAGGACTGGCACGTCCGCTTCCGCGCGAAGGTGGTCGTGTTCGGGCACCTCCACATCCGCCAGCGGCGTGAGCTCGACGGCGTCGTGTTCCACGAGGTCTCGCTCGGCTACCGCCGCCAGTGGGATCCGAGCGATCCCGAGCGGTACCTCCGTCGGGTGTGGCCGCCGAGCTGAGGGCTCGCGGTCACCTCGCGGGCAGCCGGATCTGGAAGCGCGCGCCGCTCGGCACGTCGACGCACGCGATCCTGCCGCCGTGCGCCTCGATGAAGCGTCGCGCGGTGACGAGGCCGAGCCCGATGCCCATCGGCTTCGTGCTGTGGAGCGGCTCGAACAGGTGCGCGCGCACCTGCGGGCTGATCCCGACGCCCGTGTCCGTGACCGTGATCACGATCTCGCCGTCGGAGAGCGCGAGCTCCATCGAGAGCTGGCCGCCGTCGGGCATGGCGTCGACGGCGTTGCGCACCAGGTTGGCGATGGCGCCCTGGAGCTGGTCGGCGTCGACCTCGCTCACGACCGCGTCCACGCTCGGGAGCGTCCGCACGACGCGCACGTTGGGAGGGATCCAGTCGGAGTCGAGGAGTCGCTCGAGCAGATCGACGATCGACGCGGGGTGACGGTCGGGTGTGCGGACGCGCGCGTAGTCGAGCAGCCCCGTGATGATGATGTTCGCGTGCCGGACCTCGTCGTGGATGATCCGGATGGCGTCTTCGACGTTCTGATGCTGGTCCGGGGAGAGGTGCCGCTTCAGCACGTAGCTCGCGTTCATGATCGCGGCGAGCGGGTTCCGGATCTGATGTGCGACGCCGCCGGCGAGCTGCCCGAGCACCGCGAGGCGCTCCTGTCGGACGAGGTTCTCCTGGGCCTCCGCCAGCTCGGCCGTGCGCGCGAGGACGCGGCGCTCCAGCTCATCGGTGGTCGAGCGCATCGCCTCCTCGATGCGCTTGCGGGCCGTGATGTCGCGCGAGATGCCGGTCGTGCCGATGACCTTGCCCTCGTCGTCCACGATGCACGTCTTGAAGGTCTCGAGGCACAGGCGCTGCCCGGTCGCGTCGACGAAGGGCTCCTCGAGGCGCTTGTGGAGGCGCGTCCGCATGATCTCCTCGTCGTCGGCGCGGTAGCGCGCGGCGAGGTCCTCCGGCCAGAGGTCGTCGTCGGTGAGCCCGACGACGTCCTCGGGCGACGCGTGTCCGGCGTAGGAGGCGAGCGGCTGGTTCACGAGCAGGTAGCGCCCGCGCTCGTCCTTCAGCCACGCCATGTCGGGGAGGTTGTCGAGGATCGCCTTCTTCTGCCGGACGCCTTCGCGGAGCTGGGCGTCCTGCTGTCGCGTGATGGAGACGTCTCGCAGGATGCAGGCCCCGCCGCGGATGTGCCCGGCCGAGTCGCGCAGCGGCGTCGCGCTGACGAGGATGTGGATCCCCTCGGGGACCGCGTGGTTCCTCACGAACATCCCGACGTCGCGGACGTTCTCCCCGTTCTTCAGCGCGCGGACGAGCGGGACCTCGGACGGGGGGAAGGCCGTCCGCTCGTCGGGGAGGAAGAGCCCGTGGCTCAGGCTCCACTCGAGGGGGTCGGCGCCGAGCTCCTGGAGCCCGACGAGCCGCTCCGCCGCCGGGTTGCGATAGACGAGGCGGGCGCGCTCGTCGACGATGATCAACGCGTCGCTGATCCCGGCGACGGCGTCGAACACCCAGGCGCGCTCGGAGGCCTCGGGCGCGCTGTCGGCGCGTCTGTCCAACACGCCCGGATCCTACCGCAACTCCGAGCGTGATGCCTCGCGGCTGACCTCAGCCGCGGGACGAGCGCGGAGGGCGGGGCGTCGCTCCACGGCCGAGGAGGAGGCGACGGTGGGCGTAGATCGAGTAGCCCACGACCGCCGCCATGCCGGGCAGCCACCACGCGAGCCCGACGCCGAGCGCGTACGGCGACGCGGCGGCGTCCACGAGCAACACGCTCCGCGCGCTGTCGCGGGCGAGGAGCCCGTATGGGTGAAGGGCGACACAAGCGCAGCCGAACAGCCCGACCAGCGCCGCCGACGAGCCGCGGAACGCCCGCTCGAAGCGCCCGCGCCGCGCCGCGAGCACGGAGAAGGTCAGCCCGCCGGCCGAGACGAGCGCGAAGACACCCTCGTACGGCCGCTCGCGCAGGCTCTGCGCGACGTTGGGCTGCACGGCGAACGTGGCGATCGTCGCGCCGAGCGCGAGCGCGACGCTCGGCACGACCAGGAGCTCGGCGAGCCGAGCCGAGCGGGCGCCGACGCGGCGCGCAGTGTCGTCGGCGTCGTCGGTGCGAGCGCGCAGGCGGAGAGCGCCGTGGCGCGCGAGGAGCACGACCGCGGTCATCCCGACGAGCACCGTGTACCAGTCGAGGATCCCGACGTCGTCGCCCACGCCGAAGCTCGTCCAGAGCGGCGCGAAGAAGTCGCCGTGCTCGTCGACGGTCACGCCGCGGACGACGTTGCCCAGCGCCGCGCCGAAGAAGAGGACGAGCAGCGCGCTCGAGACGAAGAACACGCCGTCCCACAGCTGGTTCCACAGCGGCTGGTCGAGCTTGTGCCGCATCTCGATCCCGAGCCCGCGCCCGATGAGGAGCCAGAGCACGATCATCACCGGCAGGTAGAAGCCGCTCACGAACGCCGGGAAGAGCCGGGGAAAGGCGAGGTACAGGGTGGCCCCGCCGGCGACGAGGTACACCTCGTTGCCGTCCCAGTACGGGAGGATCGTGTGGAGGACGGCGCGGCGCTCGGCGTCGGTCCGCGCCACGAACGGCGAGACGATCCCGGCGCCGAGATCGTAGCCGTCGAGCACGACGTAGGCCGCGAACATCGCGCACACGAGCACGAACCAGAGGTCGACCATCACGCGTGCTCCCGGCTCGGCTGCCCCGGCTCGCCCGGCGCGGCGGAGGCCGGCGCGGCGAGCGGCTTCGGGCCGTCGGAGACGATGCGGTAGGCGACGAACGCGAACAAGAGCGAGAGCAGCACGTAGATCCCCATGAAGCCGAGGAGCGTGAACAGCGCGTTGCCGGCGGACACGTTCGCCGAGTAGCCCGTCTCCGTCCGCATGATCCCGTAGACGAGCCAGGGTTGACGTCCGAGCTCGGCGGTCATCCAGCCGGCGGTGTTCGCGACGTAGGGGAGCGGCGAGGCGAGCATCAGCGCCCAGAGCAGCGGGCGCGCGCGCGGGCCGAAGAGGCGGCCCTTGCGGAGGAGCGCGGCGCTCGCGCCCATCAGCGCCATGAAGATGGTCCCGAGCCCCACCATCACGTGGTACGCGTAATAGAGGAGGGGGATGTTGTCGGGCCACGCGTCGCGGTCGAACGACGTGAGACCCTCGACGCGCGCGTCCCAGCGCTGGTGGGTCATGAAGCTCAGCGCTCGCGGGATCCGCACCGGGTTGTCGATGCGGAGCGCGTCGACGTCGGGCTGGCCGATCAGCGTGAGGGCTGCGCCGTCTTCCGTGTGGAAATGGCCCTCCATCGCGGCGAACGTGATCGGCTGGTGCTTCGCGAGGAGGCGGGCGTGGAGGTCTCCCGTGGGCAGCGCCATCATGATCGACGCGATGATCCCGACGCCGACGCCGACCCGGAGGAACGTCTTCGCGTGCTCCACGTGCTTTCCCTGGAGCAGGTAGAACGCGCCGGCCGCGGCCATCACGAAGGAGGCCGTCACGACCGAGCCCGTCATCGTGTGGCTGTACTGCACCCACGCCCACGGGTTGCCGAGGTAGTCGGCGATGCTCGCCAGCCGGATGATCCCGTCGTCGCCGACGACGTGGCCGACGGGGTGCTGCATGAACGCGTTCGTCGTGACGATGAAGTACCCCGAGAGCCAGGAGCCGGCCATCACGACCACGGCCATCGCCAGGTGCGTCCGCGGCGACATCCACTTTTCGCCGAAGAGGAACAAGTAGAGGAAGGTCGACTCGAGGAAGAATGCGAAGACGCCCTCCATCGCGAGGGTCTGGCCGATGACGCCGCCGGTCGCGTGGGCGAACCGCGACCAGCCGGCGCCGATCTGGAACTCCAGCGGGATGCCGGTGACGACGCCCATCACGAACGTCAGCCCGAAGACGCGTCCCCAGAACCGGGCGGAGTCCCCCGCGACCACGTCCCCGCGGACGCTCATCACCTTCAGGATCACGATGAGGAGGCCGAGGCCCATCGTGAGCTGAGGGAAGAGGTAGTGGTAGACGATGCTGAAGGCGAAATGCAGCCTGTGCGCCGTGAGGGCCGTCATTCGCCGAGGGTTCTAGGGTCGGCCTTCCGATCGCGCAACGGCGAACGCGCCTCGCCAAGGTCGGATAGGATGGCGGGGAGGGAGGCACCTACGTGGGCCAGGAGATCGACACCCAGCTGCGGCTGGACGGGCGCATCATCGACGTCACCGCGCTTCTGGAGGCCGACTCGCTCGTCTTCCGCGGCGGCGCGACGATGACGATCCCCTTCACGGAGATGTTCTCCGTCGAGGCGAGCTCGGGGTGGCTCGAGCTGAAGACCGCGCGCGGTCTCGTGCTGCTCGAGCTCGGCCCCAAGGCCGAGGCCTGGCGCGAGAGGATCAAGAACCCCCGCGCGCTGGCCGAGAAGCTCGGGCTCGACGCGACGAAGAAGGTCTGCGTCGTCGGCAAGCTCGACGCCGATCTCCGCGCCGACGTCGAAGCGTCGGGCGCCAAGGTGGCGAAGAGCGCGCGAGGCAAGGGCTTCGACGTCGTCTTCCTCGCGGCGAACGCGAAGAAGGACCTCGAGAAGATGCCGGCGATCAAGGAGACGATCGTGCCCGACGGCGCGATCTGGATCGTCTACCCCAAGGCGACGGCCACGAGCATCAAGGTCGATCCCGAGCTCACGGAGCGCGCGGTCCTCACGGCCGGGCGCACGCTCACGCTCACGGACAACAAGCCGGTGAAGCTCAGCGAGGAGCTCACCGCCGTTCGCTTCGTGATCCCAGCCGCCTACCGGAAGAAGAAGTAGCGCTTCGACGAGAGCTCGACCGAATCTCCGGTCGTTCGTCGCCCGGGGCGTTCGGCAGGCCGAGCGGCGTGCTACGTATGCGCCGATGCCGGAGGTCACCAAGCGGCCCTCGCCGATCGCGATCGATCTCGCAGACGGGCCGTCGCGCGACGCCGGCGCGCTCGAAGCGCAGTTCGGGATCCTCCTGTCGATCGTCGGCGGGATCCTCTTCGAGGTCGACCTCGAGGGGCGCTACCTGGCGGTGTGGACCGGAGAGCCGGAGCTGCTCCTCCGCCCGGTCGAGGAGCTACGCGGACGAACGGTGCAGGATCTGATGGGGCTCGAGCTCGGCGAGCAGTTCGTCGCCGGCTTCCAGAACGTCGCTCGCACGGGCGTCCCCGAGTCCGTCGAGTACACGCTGGACGTGCCGGCGGGGCGTCGCTCGTTCCGCTGCGAGGTGCGGCGGACGCCGCCGCGGGCGACCGGTGAACAGCCCGACACCTTGACGTTGCTCGTCCGCGACGTCACCACGGAGACCGAGCTCAAGGCGAAGCTGTTCGAGGCGGAGCGCCTGGGGGCGATGGGGCTCGTGGCTGCGAGCATCGGTCACGAGATCCGTCAGCCGCTCGCCTTCGCGACGACGAGCATCGAGGTGCTCGCCCGCGAGCTCGAGGCGGCGGGCGCCGTCAGCTCGCGCGCCGCCGAGGCGCTCGAGCACGTTCGCGACGCGATTCGGCGCATCGGCGGCATCGCCGCCAGCGCCGGGGTCGTCGCGGTCGATCGCAAGCGCGACGCGACCACCGACGTGCGCCGGCCGATCGAGGCGGCGCTCGATCTCTGCGCGAGCGAGCTCCAGGGCCGAGCCCTGATCGTCGTGCACGTCCCGAAGCTCCCGCGCGTGAGCGTCAACGAGGGCGAGCTATGTCAGGTGGTCGCGAACTTGCTGCTCAACGCCGCGCACGCGGTCGACCCTGCGCGATCACCCGCCAACCGCATCAGCATCGGCGCGGCGCTCCACGAAGACGGCACCAAGGTCCGCATCGTGGTCGAGGACGACGGAGGCGGGATCGCCCCGGCGAACGTCGCGCGCGTGTTCGATCCGTTCTTCACGACGAAGGGGCCTGGCGGCGGGACCGGGCTCGGACTCTTCGTCTCGAAGCGCATCGTCGAAGCGGCGGGCGGCGTCCTCGAGATCGCGTCGCGGGTCGACCACGGCACGACCGTGGCGCTCACGCTGCCGATCGCCACCGGCGAGAGCGCTCCGCCCTCGGCGGAGCCCCCCGCGAGCCCGCGCCGGCTCCGCGTCCTCGTCGTCGACGACGAGCCGGCGTTCCTGCGGTCGCTGGAGCTCGTGCTCGAGGACACCCACGACGTCGTCGTCTGCGGACGTTCGCCGGACGCGCTCGAGCTCGTCCGCGCGGCCCCGAGTCGCTTCGACGCGGTCCTCTGCGACCTGTCGATGGCCGACATCGACGGGGCGGCGTTCTTTGGTCACATGGAGGCGCTCGGGCTCGGCAAGCGCTTCATCTTGATGTCCGCGGGCGCGTTCACCCCTCAGGGAGACGCGTTCCTGCGCCAGGCTCGGTGCCGCCGTATCGCCAAGCCCTTCACGCTCGACAAGCTGCTCTCGGTGCTCTCGGCGGTCAGCGCGAGCTGAGCGCCGCTCAGCGCTTGCGGCGCCGGACGAGGCCGGCGCCGGCGAGGCCGAGCCCGAAGGCCAGCGCGAGCGAGCCGCGCGCGTTCGCGCCCGGAGACACCGCGCAGCCCTGCTCGACGCCGGCTTCCCCCGGGACGTCGAGGGGCGCGCTCGCGGTCGTCCGCTCTTCGTCGGCGGAGGCGCCGGACGCCCAGGGTCCGTCGATCGACGGCTCGGTGGCGTCGGGGATCTCGAGCGGCTCCTCCTCGCCGTTCGGATCGTCGTCCTCGTTGATCGCGTCCTCGGGGAAGTCATCCATCGATCCCGACATCGTCTGCCCGCAGGACGCGCCCTTCGGGAAGCCACCCACCGGCGACTTCGCGAGCCGCGCCTCGGTCTGCGGTCCGTACGAGCCGTCCTCGGAGATCCGATCGTTCGGGTTGTTGCGGTTCCACAGCCGCTGAAACGCACGGACCGAGAGCCCGCTCATGCTGACGGTGCCGCCGCCGCGGAAGTCGAAGTGGACCGGATCGCTCGCGCCGAGCCAGCGGAACCCCTTGCTGCTCATCGCCGAGCGCCACGCGGCGTTGTTCGCGATGTCGACGGCGATGCCGGACTCGTGGTTGCTCGTCCCCGGCCTGGCCGCGAGGCCGATGCCGCAGCGCTTCGTCTGGTACCAGCGGTAGAGCAGGTACTGCTGCGGCAGCGCCCGGAGGCCGGAGTTGATCGAGAGCGTGACGCCGCGAGCCTTTTGCGCGGCGATGAGCGCGTTGGCTGCCGGGGTCTGGAGGTAGGGGAAGACGGCGGCGCCGAGGGCGAGGCCGGCGGTGTTGTCGATCCGCTTCATCGACCCCGGCCGCATGCACTGGATCTCCTGCACGAGCTGCGTCGAGAGCCCCTTCACCGACGTCGTCGAGCAGCTCCCGGAGACGGCCGCGGACACCGAGGACGTCGCGCTGAGGGAGCTCGAGACCGTCCCGACGTTCTCCTCGTCCGCCTCGTGGGTGTGGTGGTCCTCGACCGCGTCGAGATCGTCGTCGGCGCCGGAGCAGGCGGCGGCGAAGAGCGGGAGCAACATCCACGCGGCGTGGCGGAGCGAGCGCATACGCGGGGCGCCGCTGCATTGATCGGGCCGCGCGGCCATCGCTCCTCGCCGCTCATCCTCCGTATGTGTATGCAATCAGCGATCTTCCGGCGAATCGACGAGGAGAAAATCACCTCAAAGGTGGGCGTCGAGCGGCGCTCTCCGACATCCTCGCGCGCGCTCGCGATGGGAGGACGCGAGCCCGCGCGACGTCGCGGGGACTCGCGAGCGCGGGCGGGTGATCGGCGCTCTCATGGATCGCGTCGTCCGGGCTGCGCAAACCTGAGTCGATGTAGGAGGCCGCGCGGCCGCGCCGAGCGCGGCGAAATCGCGTGGGGATCGCGGCCGGCGTCCCCCGATGACTCGCGGTATGATCGATGCTCTTTCGTCACGAGCTTCTCGTCATGGGCAAGTCACGCGCGCTCTCGGCCGTCCTCGCGTCGGCGCTCTCCGTCGTCGTCGCCCGCGACGCCTCCGCGTTCTGCCGCCTCACCACGTGCGACCCGAACAACCCGGACGACGAGTGCCGGCGCAACGAGAACGGATGCGTCCGCGACGGCGTCCCCATCAAGTGGAGCGAGCTGCCGATCGTCTATCGCTTCCACCGAGACGTCTCGGGCAAGCTCGACCCCTCGGGCGCGCGCGCGGCGGTCCGCGACGCCTTCGAGGCGTGGGAGAACGTCGAATGCTCGCGCGGGCGCACGTCGCTCCGCTTTCGCGAGGGGAGCGACATCGCGCGGGACAAGCCGCTCGGCAGGAAGCAGGCGGCCGAGAAGTTCGGCATCTTCTTCCGCGACGACGAGTGGCCCCACGACGACGCGGAGGAGTCGCTCGCGCTGACGACGCAGATCTATGGCAAGACGTCGGGCAGGATCGACTACGCCGACATCGAGATCAACACGGCGGACACGGACTTCCGCCTCGGCGACGACGAGGGCTCCACGAAGGTCGATCTCCAGGCGGTCGTGACCCACGAGGTGGGGCACTACATCGGCCTCGCCCACAGCAACGATCCCGACTCGATCATGGTGGCGCGCTACTGCGCCTCCGCGGACCGCTGCGGTCAGAGCGCCGAAGTCGCACGCTCTCTCTCCGAGGATGACCGGAAGGCCGTGTGCGCGGTGTACCCACCGGCCTCCGTCACCACGCTCGAGCCGGCGTCGGCAGGGTGCACGCAGGGCAGCGCCGCGCAGCCCGCCGGCGGGGTCGTGCTCGGAGGGCTCGTCTTGGTCGGCTCCGCCCTCGCGCGCCGTCGCTCGCTGCGCTCGTCGTAGCGGGCGCCGTCGCCGCGGGGAGACCGGCCTCAGGGCCGTGGCGAGCCCTCTCGTCGTCGGCAGAGGCCGGCGGTCGGTCAGGGGCCCGCGCCGGCTGGTCGGAAGGTCCGACAAGCGCGTTGTGTCGAACGCCGGCTCCACCCACCATTCCCGCGCGATGCGCCTCAACGTCGCGCCCGCGCTCGTGGTCTCCGGCATGCTCCTCGCGCAAAGCGCGCACGCCGAGGCGCCGCTCCGCCTCGAGCAGGCGGTCCGCGCCGCGCTCGACAACAACGAGCGCTCGCGGCGCGCGCCGCTCCGGGTCGATCAGGCGGAGGGCCAGCTCGACCGCGCGCGCGGCGCGTTCTATCCGACGCTCACCGCGGCCGGCATGGGGCAGTACCGACTCCGTGAGGACCGCGCCGGGAGGAACACGACGTCGAGCGGGACCCTCTCGCTCTCCCAGCCGATCGTCGTGCCGAGCGCCTTCCCGGCGTACGCGCAGGCGAGCCATCAGCTCGAGTCGGAGCGCTGGGCGGCGGTCCAGGAGAAGCGCGCCGTCGCGTTCGACACGGCGCGTGCGTTCATGCAGACGCTGGCCGCCGAGCGCGTGTTCGACGCGGCCGCCCAGCGCCTCGAACGCGCGCAGGCGAACCTCCAGAACGCCGAGGCCCGGGCGGCCGCGGGGCTCGCGAGCGTCAACGACGCGACGCGCGCGACGCTCGAGATCGCCAGCGCTGCGCGCGAGGTCGCGACGGCCGAAGGGCGGGTAGGCACGGCGTACCTCGGCCTCGCGTTCCTGATGGGTCGCCCGATCGCGCCGTCGGCGATCGGCGGCCCGGCGGCCCTCGCGCCGCCGGACCGCACGACCCACGCCGCGGAGAGCTTCGAGACGAACGCCGACGACCAGGTGCGCTCCGCGCTCGACCGCCGGCCGGACCTCCGCTCTGCGCACGAGCGGACCGAGGCGCTGCGCGCGTCGGCGAAGGAGCCGCTCTACCGCTTGTTCCCCACGCTCTCCGCGTCGGCGCAGGTCCGTGTGTTGCCGGACCCGCTCCCGACCGAGCGATCCCACGAGGAGTCGGCGACGTTGAACCTCCAGTGGAACATCTTCGACGCCGGCTTCCGCTACGCCGACCGGCGCGCGCGGAGCGCTCAGGCGGAGAGTCAGGCGCTCGACGAGAGCTACCTGCGCCGGAGCATCGACAACGAGATCCGCGTCGCGCTCGTGACGCTGAAGGCGGCGCGCGAGGCCTTCCGGATCGCCGACGACGCGATCTCCGCGGCCGAGAAGAGCTCCGAGGAGACGGAGATCCTCTACCGCCAGGGGCTGGCGCGGGCGATCGAGCTCACCGACGCGACCGCGCGTCGCTTCGACGCGGAGGTCGCGCGCGCCTCGGCGAAGCTCTCGATGGAGCAGGCGTACCTCGAGCTGCGCTTCGCGCTCGGCCTGGGACCGCTCGACGACGGGGCGGCCAAGTGAAGCGCGCGCGCGTCGTGCTGGTGGTCGCGGCGGTCTCTGCAGGCCTCGCCGCAGGCCTCGCCGCGTGCAAGCGAGAGGCTCCGACGCCGGACGGCGCGGCGGCGGGGGGAGCTCGCGGCGCCGGGCGCGGCGGGCGCGCGGGCGGGCTGACGTTCGCGGTCGATCTCGTTCAGGTCGAGGCGAAGAAGGTCGACTACGTCGTGACCGCGCCCGGCACGATCGAGGCGTTCGAGCGGGTCCAGGTGACGTCGCGGGTGGCGGGGGTCGTCGACAAGGTCGCCTTCGCGGACGGCCAGGAGGTGAAGAAGGGGGACGTCCTCGTCGTCATCGACTCGGAGCGCTACCGGCTCGCGGTGAACAGCGGCAAGGCGGCGCTCGAGAAGGCGCAGGCCGCGCAGAGGGACGTCGAAGGGCAGGTCCAGCGCCGCGAGGGGGCGATGGAGAAGCACCCCGGCCTCATCCCCGGCGAGGAGCTCGAGACCTACCGGACGAGGACGCTCACCGCGAAGGCCGACACCGCCGTCGCGGCGGAGAACCTGAAGATCGCGGAGCTGAACCTGCGCGATTCGTTCGTCCGCGCGCCGCTCGAGGGGGTCATCCAGACGCGCACCGTCGAGACCGGACAGTACGTGAACACCGGCGTGGTGATGGCCACGCTCCTCCGCCAGGACCCGATGCTGCTCCGGTTCCAGGTCGAGCCGCAGGAGGCGCCGCGCCTGAAGCCCGGGATGAAGGCGACCTTCACGATGCGCGAGACGCAGCGGACGTTCGAGGCGAAGCTCACGCTCGTCGCCGGGGCCGCCGATCCGGCGACGCACATGGTCGGGGTGACCGGCGAGGTGCTCTCCTCCGAGAGGAAGTACTGGCTCCGGCCCGGCTCGTTCTGCGACGTGAGCGTCGACGTCGGCGCGACGCGCGACGCGCCGGTGATCCCGCGCTTCGCGACGCGCGCGACCGATCACGGGTACGTCACCTACGTCGTCGAGGACGGCGTAGCCCAGGAGCGCGTGATCACCCTCGGTATGAGCACCAAGGACGGCTGGGTCGAGGTGCGCACGGGGCTCGAGGGCGGCGAGTGGATCGTCGTGCGCGGCGCCGAGGCGCTCTCGTCCGGCGCGCGCGTCAACGCGACCCGGCTCACGTCGATCGACGCGGGGGCCGCGCCGCCTGCGGCTCGAGGCGGCGACGCAGGGACGGGCGCGGCGCCCGCGGGGCCCGGCTCCGGGCGTCGCCGCGGCGTCGCGCGCGAGGCCGGGCCGGAGAGCTCTCCGCCGTGAGCATCACCGACGTCTCGATCAAGAACCCGGTGTTCGCCTGGATGTTGATGGCGTGCACGATGCTGTTCGGCGTCGTCGCGCTCACCCGCATCGGCATCAGCCAGTTCCCCGACGTCGATTACCCGAACATCTCGGTCTCGGTGCAGTGGCCCGGGGCGTCGCCGCCCGCGGTCGAGCGTGAGCTCGTGGAGCCGCTCGAGCAAGCGATCTCGCAGGTCGAGGGGATCAAGCAGATAAGCTCGCAGGCGCGCGCCGGGAGCGCGCGCGTGACCGCGACGTTCGACATGTCGCGCGACGTCGACCTCGCGCTCCAGGACATCCAGGCGCGCGTCGCGTCCGCGCAGCGCTCGCTCCCGAAAGACGTCCCGGCCGTCACGGTGTCGAAGTCGAACCCGGACGACGCCGCCATCCTCCAGATCGCCGTCACCGGCGCGTTCTCGAAGCAGATGCTCGCGGACGTCGCCAAGTACCAGGTGCAGGAGCGCCTGCAGACGGTCGAGGGGGTGGGGCAGATCACGCTCTCGGGCGCGCAGGCCCGCAACGTGCGCATCTGGCTCGACGCGAGCAAGCTCATCGAGAAGGGCGTCGTCGCGAGCGACATCATCAACGCGATCCGGACCGAGCACGTCGAGGTCCCGGGCGGCCAGCTCGACACCGGGGGACGCGCGCTCGACGTCCGGCTGCTCGGCGAAGCCCTCGACATCGGGCAGTTTCGCCAGCTCGTCGTGAAGCGGGGGAAGCCGGCGGCCGCCGACGCGCGCACCGGCGTCGTCACGCCGGCGACCGCGCCGGTCTACCTCGAGGACGTCGGCCTCGTGGAGGACGGCTTCGAGGACTCCACTTCGATCTCGAGGCTGGACGGCGTGCCGCTCCAGACCCTCGGGATCCTCAAGCAACGCGGGACGAACGCGGTCGCCGTCGCCGCCGCCGTCAAGGCGCGCGTCGCCGAGATCCAGCGGACGCTCCCCGAGGGGATGCAGGTCGAGGTCCTCTTCGACTCGACGGTGTTCATCGAGGAGGCGGTCCACGAGCTCGAGGTCGAGCTCGTGATGGCGGTCGCGCTGACGGCGCTCGTGTGCTGGCTGTTCCTCGGATCGCTCTCGAGCACGATGAACGTCGTCTTGGCGATCCCCATGTCGCTCCTCGGCACCGTCGCGGTCGTCTATTTCTGCGGGTTCACGCTCAACACGTTCACGCTCCTCGGGCTGTCGCTCGCCGTCGGTCTCGTCGTCGACGACGCCGTCATGGTCATGGAGAACATCTACCGCCACGCGGAGATGGGGAAAGACAAGGTCCGCGCGGCGTCCGAGGGCACGAAGGAGATCACCTTCGCCGCGCTCGCGGCGACGCTCGCGGTCATCGCGATCTTCCTGCCGGTCGTCTTCATGAAGGGCGTCATCGGCAAGTTCTTCTTCCAGTTCGGCGTGACGCTCTCGGTGGCGGTCATGCTCTCGTACTTCGAGGCGATCACGCTCGCGCCGGCGCGCTGCGCGCAGATGCTCGACGCCTCGCGGGAGGGTCGCAGCGCCCTCGGGCGCCTGGTCGATCGCGGCTTCGGCGCGCTCGAGCGCGGCTACGCCCGCGTCCTCGGGGGCTCCCTTCGCCACCCGGTGAAGGTCCTCGTCGGCTCGGTCCTCTTGCTCGCCGCCTCGGGGCTCTTGGTGACGCGCATCAAGACCGAGTTCATTCCGTCGCAGGATCAGAGCCGCCTCAACGTCCGGCTCTCCACCGAGGCCGGCATGACGCCGATCGCGGCGCAGCCGCTCCTCGCGAAGGCCGAGGAGCGGATCGCGAAGCACCCGGAGATCTCGCGCATGCTCGTGTCGCTCAACGGATCGTCCGGCTCGATCTCGCTCACGCTGGTCCCGCCGAAGGAGCGGAAGATGTCGGCGGTCGAGCTCATGGCCGCGCTCCGGAAGGACCTCCAGGGGATCCCGGGCATCCGCGGGTCGGTGCAGGACCCGTCGCAGCAGGGCTTCGGCGTGTCGTCCGGCGGCTCGCCGATCGACTTCACCGTCCGCGGCTCCGACTGGGACGCGCTCGTCGCGGCGGCGGACATGTTCAGGTCCGAGCTCGAAGGCAGCGGCATCGCCACCGACCTCACGTCCGACTACCAGGTCGGCGGCTCGGAGCTCCAGGTCACGCCGGACCGCCGGCGCGCGACCGACCTCGGCGTCTCGATCAGCGAGCTCGGGAGCACGGTCAGCGCGCTCGTCGGCGGCAACACCGTCGGGAAGTTCTCGACCGCCGGGCGCCGCGTCGACATCCGGATGCGCCTGCTCGCCTCGCAGCGGACGCGCCCCGAGGACCTCTCGCTCATCCGCGTGCGGGGAGCGAACAGCGCGCTCGTCCCGCTCTCGATGGTCGTCACGCAAGAGGAGAAGCCGGTCCTCCAGACGATCAGCCGGCTCGATCGAGAGCGGGCGATCAGCATCAAGGGGAACGTCGGGGCCGGTCACTCGCAGGCGGAGGCGATGGCGCGCGTCCACGAGCTCGCGAAGGAGCTCCCCGTCGGGCTGCGGGTGGCCGCGGGAGGTCAGGCGTCGCAGCTCGAGGAGACCACGAGCGGGCTCTGGTTCGCGATGCTCGTCGGCATCCTCGTCGCCTACATGGTGCTCGCGAGCCAGTTCAACTCGTTCCTCCACCCGGTGACGGTGCTCACGATCCTGCCGCTGGCCGTGAGCGGCGCCGTCCTCGGGCTCGTCGTCTCGGGCAAGACGCTGAACCTCTTCAGCATGATCGGGCTCTTGCTCCTGATGGGCATCGTGAAGAAGAACTCCATCCTGCTCGTCGAGTACGCCGAGCACGTCCGCGCGCACGAGCACGTCGGCGCCCTCGCGGCGATGGCCAAGGCCGGGCCGCTGCGCCTCCGGCCGATCCTGATGACGACGATCGCGACGATGATGGCCGCCGTGCCGCCGATCCTCGGGCTCGGCGCCGGAACGGAGACGCGGAGCCCGATGGCCGCCGCCGTGCTCGGCGGGTTGACGGTCTCGACGGTGCTGAGCCTCGTCGTCGTGCCGGCGTTCTACGTCGTGAGCGATCGCGTGAAGGCGCGGCTCCGGCGGCCCCGCCCCGCGCCGCCGTTGGCTACTTGACTGGAGCGGGCGCGATCTCGCCGAGGTTCAGGCCGCCCGGGTACTGGTACGACGTGTACGAGCCGTAGCCGAGGACCTGGATCCCGGTCGGCTTGCTCGACACGAGCGTGTGGGCGCCCTCGTTCACCGGCGCGAGCTTGATCCGGGCGGAGCGCCAGTCCGTCCCGCCGATCGGGGCGAGCGATGCCGAGACGTCCTGGCCGTCGAGGGTCAGCGTCGTGCCCGCGGGCGCGACGACGTCGACGAAGCTGATCGTGTAGTCGGTCGGCGCGAGGAAGACGTACTTCTGCCGGTACTGTGCGACCGCCACAGCGAAGCTCTGCGAGGGATCGCCCATCGACTTGAGGAGCGTAAACTGCGGGTCCACCTTCGACGCGCCGAGGAGGAACGTCCCGACGCCGAACGCGTGGTTGCCCTCGACCTCGAAGTCGATCCCGACCTCGCCGCACTCGACGACCTCGCCGGCCGCGAGGTCGGCGGGACAGCCGGAAGGGCGCTGCGGCTTGTAGGTGAGCGTCGTCCCGTCGACGTTTCCATAGAGGCGCACGACATGTCCGACCTTGGCCTCGGTCGGGCCGGTGGGCATCGCCACCACGTAGTGCTTGCCGAGCGTCTCCGCGGGGAAGACGGTCTCCTCGATGTGGTCGCACGCGATGACGTCGAGCGGGAAGTCGATGCACGGGACGCCGGTGATGACCTGGACCGGCTTGTCGGCGGTGAGGAGCGAGCCGCTGAAGTCGAAGTCGCGGCCGACGCCGCCGACGACCTGGGCGATGTCGCCCGCGTCGAGCGTGAAGCTCACCGTGTCGCCCGCGGCCGTCGCCGGGATGCCGCCGCCGGCCGCGACGCGGCCCTTCGGTCCGAGCTTCACGTTGATGACCGTCCCGTCGCGCGTGGCCGTGACGAGGAAGTAGGGAGCGTAGCCGGGCAGCGGCTCCTTGGTCGGATCGGGTTGCTGCGTCGACTCGTCGATCGGCCGCCGCGAGAACCCGTACGAGCCCATGATCCGGTAGGTGCCGGTCATCGCGGTCGACGGCAAGAGCAGCGACGCGTCGTTCGAGTACGAGTAGCAGTCGTCGGCCCCGAGCTGCTTGCGGCACCCGCTCCAGCTCTTGCCCGGATCGCCGCCCTGCGCGCGGAACTGGAGCGGGCTGAACTGGTAGACGACCACGGGGCGATCGCTCACGATGTGGTACGCGCTGCCCTTCGCGACCGCCGAGGTCGTGACGCTGGTGATGGCGTTGCCCTTCAGCTCGGCGATCCACGGCAGGTGGACCTTGCCGAGCGAGCCGGGGCCGACGGTGATCTTCCAGCGGAGATCGCCGGCGCCGGTGACGTCGACCGTCGCCACCTCGCTGCCGACGTTGGCGACGGCGATCGTGAAGTCGAAGACGTCCTGGACGATGTTCGCGCCCGGCGTCGCCCAGTAGTCGCAGCCGACGTACGAGCGCGCGGCCGCCGCCTCCGCGCAGGTCACCGGATCGCGCAGCTCGCCGCCGGCGCCCCCGCCGTCGATGTCGTCGAGGACGCCGCCGCCGTCGCCGGCGAGCGCGCCGTCGCCGTCGCGTCCGAACCCGTCGCGCTCTTCGCTCCCGCACGCGGCGGGGAGCGCGAACGTCACGAGCAGGGACACGAGCACGGCGAACGAACGACCAGACCGCATGGTGGCTTGCGTAGCGGGGCGGCGGCCGCGCGAACAGTGATCGCTTCGATCACGGCCTCGCCGCCTGTTGCCCGCCGATCGGTCGGAACGAGCGCCTACGCGACGGCCGGTCGCGACGTTACCGCTCCCCGGGCCGCGCGGTCGTCGCCGTCGGCTGGCTCGAGCGCGCCCGTCGGCCTCCGGCGTCGCGCGACGACGTCGTCGACGTCCGCCACGTCGACGGGCTTGGTCAGGTGCACGTCGAGCCCGGCCTCACGCGCGCGCAGCTTGTCGTCGGCGCTGCCCCAGCCCGTGAGCGCGACGAGGACCGTCTCGGCGAACGCCGGGTCGCGCCGGAGCCGCCGGGCGACCTCGTAGCCGTCCATTCCGGGGAGCCCGATGTCCAGGAAGACGACCTCCGGGGACCAATCCGTCGCGGCCGCGAGCGCCCCTGGCCCGTCGTGCGCGGTGCGCGTCTCGTGACCGCGGAGCTCCAGCACCATGGAGAGCATCTCCGCGGCGTCGACGTTGTCGTCGACGACGAGGACGCGACGCGGCACCACGCCGGCGGTCGCGCGGGTGCCCTCGCGGCCTTCGACCGCGGCGCGCTGCTCGACGCGGGGCAGCCGGAGCTCGAACGTGCTGCCGAGACCGTCTCCTCGGCTCGCCGCGGAGACGGTCCCTCCGTGCATCTCGACGAGCTCTCGGACGAGCGAGAGGCCGATGCCGAGCCCTCCGGGGGAGGCTCCGCCTCTCGTGGCGCCGCGCGCGAAGAGCTCGAAGACGCGCGGCAGCGTCTCGGCGTCGATGCCGACACCCGTGTCCGTCACGCGGATGACGACATCTCCGCGCTCGGCGCGCGCGTCGAGCTCGATGAGGCCGCCCTCCGGGGTATACTTTGCGGCGTTGTCGAGGAGGTTCGAGACGACCTGCGCGAGGCGCGTGAGGTCGCCGTCGAGCCAGAGCGTCTCGTCGGGGACGGCGACCGTCAGCTGGTGCCGTCCTCGCTCGACGGACGGCCTGCTCGTCTCTACGGCGGTCGCGACGACCTCGTCGAGCCTGATGCGCGACTGCTGGAGCTCGACCTGCCCCCGGCTGATCCGCGCCACGTCGAGGAGGTCGTCGACGAGGCGGACCATGTGCCGGAGCTGGCGCTCGATCGTCTCGGCGGCGTGACGACGAGCGGGCTCGTCGCGGGCTCGCGAGAGGACCTCGAGCCCGGAGCGGATGGGCGCGAGGGGGTTGCGCAGCTCGTGGGCGAGGGTCGCGAGGAACTCGTCCTTGCGCCGGTCGGCGTCCCGGAGGGCCTCCTCGGCGGCGCGTTGCTCGGTGATGTCCGTGTTCGTGCCGAGCCAGCGCACGACGTCGCCGCGCGCGTCGCGTATCGGGAGCGCGCGCGCCAAGAACCAACGGTAGGCGCCGTCTTTGCCGCGGAGCGGGAAGGTGTCCTCCCAGGGCTCGCCGGCTTCCCACGCGCTCGTGATGTGTGCGCGCACGCGTTCGACGTGATCGGGGTGGTGGACCTTGGTCCACCCCCAGCCCTCCATCTCGTGGGGCGTCGTCCCCGTGAAGTCGAACCAGCGCTTGCTGTACCAGAAGACGTGGCCGCGGGGGTCGGCCATCCACGCGAGCTGGGACATGTTGTCGGCGAGCGTGCGAAAGCGCTCCTCGCTCTCGCGGAGCGCCGCCTCGGTCTGCTTGAGGTCGTTGACGTTGACGGCGGTGCCGAGCCATCGCGCGACCTTCCCGGACGTGTCCCGGATCGCGCGCCCGCGGACCTTGAACCACTCGTACTCGCCGTCGGCGCGCCGCACGCGGTACTCGAGGTCGTACGCACAGAGGCCGCCGATGGCCGTCCGCCAGGCCTCGAACGCGCGCTCGCGGTCGTCGGGGTGGAGCACCGAGAGCCAGCCGTCGCCGTGCTGCGCAGCCGCCTCGACGCCCGTGAACTCGACCCACTGGCGGCTCACGTATTCGCATGCCCCTTCGGGCGTGTTCGTGAACGTCATGCCCGGGATCGACTCGAGCGTCTGCCGGTAGAACGAGGCGCTCTCGGCGAGCGCCTGCTGCGCCAGCTTGAACTCGGTGACGTCCGTCATCGCGCCGGTCACGTAGATGGGCTCTCCGTCCGGAGATCGACGGAGGCGCCCGATGTCCCGGACCCATCGCACCTCGTCGGTCGGTCGTCGTATCCGGATCTCGACCTCGTACCGGTCGGAGTGACCTGCGGCCACGGCGCCGAACACGTCGCGCGTCCACGCGCGGTCGTCCTCGTGGACCCTCGCGAAGAAGTCGTCGACGGGCTGCGTCGAGCCGACGGGAGCGAGCCCGAGTATGCGGTTCAGGCTCGCGTCGCGCGCGTCGAGCCCGGTCCGCAGGTCGACGTGCCACGTCCCGACCTCGGCCGCCTCGACCGCGCTGCGGAGGCGCTCGTCGCTCATCCAGAGCTCGTCGTTGGCCGCGGAGGTCTCGTCGTCTGCGCCTCCGTGACGCGCACCGACCGCGCGCGCGCGGCGCGCGGCGGTGGGCTCGCTTGGCGCGCGAGGGATGGGCCGTCGGCGGTCGTCGGTCATGGTGCTCCGGCGCCGGTGTGTCACGAGCCGCCGGCGGCCGATGCTCGTTCGATAGTTCTCGCGCTGCGATCGAGCAAGCTCGAGTCGCGTCGCGGTCGCGGTGGGCGATGCCGGCGCGGCGCGCGGCCTCGATCGCGGGGCCGCGAGGTGAGCTCACTCGACGGAGAGCGGGAACGAGACCCACGACGTCCCGCCACGGTTGTCGTGGAGGACGGCCCACACGGTGCCTCTGCCTGGGCTCGCCGGAGGGCTGAAGTCGATCGCCGCCTTGGGCGTCCGGCCGAGGTTGCCGTCGAAGAGGATCTTGCGGTTCGTCTGGAACTTCCCGATCGACGTGAACCAGTCCACGTAGATCGTCTCTCGGCCGACGTTGCCCGCGCTGTCGACGTTGTCGGGATCGACCTCGGCGGCGGAGTCGTCGAACGTGACGTCGAGCTTCACCGTCTTGCACTCGCCGCTCGCGTCCTTCACGCACGTCCCCGTCACGACGCCGTTCTCCGGATCCACCGGCTTCCCATCGAAGGTCACGCCGCCGAGCTCGGGGATGGCGTTCCGCCGCTCGTCGAAGACGAACACCCGCGTGAAGCCGAACACGAAGTCGTCCGGGCCGAGCTGGCGTCCGCTCTCGTCGAAGCAGGCGACCGGCAGCGCGTTCGGCCCGAGGTTCCCCCGGCGCGCTACGCGCTCCACGTGGCCGGCGCACGCGACCATGAAGACGAACGCCGTGGCGTAGCGCTCACCTTGTCCGGGGCGCGCGACGGCGTTGGCGAGCGCGTCGTCGGGGACGGTGATCGATAGCTCGTCGCCTTCGACGAGAGAGGGGGTGAGATCGACGCCGGCCGGGTAGAGGGCCTCGAACAGCGGGAAGCACCCGAAGTACTGCCCGGCGATCGGGTCGACGCACGGCGCCGGAAACCAGAAGACGCGCATCGGCGACGCGGGCGCGGCTCGTCCGTCGTGGGCGAGCGTCTGGACGCGCACGGACTCGCCGGGGCGCGCGTACGGCAGGTCCGCGCGCGCGGCGAGGATGCGCACGCCGGTGACGGCGTTCTTCGGAGACGAGTCGCTCCCACAGCCAGCGACCACGAGGAAGGTGATGACGATAGAGAGGAGGAAGCGGCCCCTCACAGGTCACCTCGCAGTCCGAGGATGGGAAGGGTCGGCAGGCCGAGCACGGGCTGCGAACGCGTATAGTTGAAGTTGTACGCGGCGCCCTCCTCCGAGCGGTGGAAGTAGACGTTCTGGATGTCGAGGTAGGCGGTGAGCTTGAGCGGCTTCGCGTCGAGCGTCTTGTCGATGCGGAAGTCGAGCTGGTGGAAGGTCCCGAGGCGCGCACCGTAGTAGGGCAACGAGCTCACCGGCTGATACGCATTGCGGTCGACATCGAGCGCGCCGTAGTTGTTGGGCGTGTAGAGGTTGCCCGAGACGAGGCGGAAGCGGCCGCCGACTCGCCACCCGTCGGGCAGCGCGCGGCTGACGATCGCCGTGAGAATGTGGGTCTGATCGAACTCGAAGAGTCGGAGGAGCTCGTCTTTGCTGTCGCGCCGCTCGCTCCGCATCAGCGTGTACGCGACCCAGCCGAAGAACTTGGGGTCGTTCTTCCAGCGAAGCAGCCACTCGGTGCCGTAGACGCGCCCGTCGCCGGAGTTGCCGAGGTCCTGCACGACGAGCCGGTCGAGCTTCTTGTAGAAGCCCTCGACAGAGACCTCGACGTGCGAGCCGACCTCTTGCTCCAGGCCGAGGCTGTAGTGGACGGCGCGGTTCGTCTTGAGGCCCGGCTGTCCGAACACGGGGTCGAGCTGAACGGCGTCCGGCGACTGGTAGTACACGCCGACGCCGCCCTTCACGGTGGTCCGCGGCCGCCCCTGAGCCAGGTCCTGCCGGAAGACGACGCGAGGAGAGGCGTCCCAGCGACCGACCTGGTTGGTGTAGTCCGCACGGAATCCGGGGACGACGCGCGTGCCCTTGAACGGCACGAGCTCGAGGTCGGCGTACGCCGCGGGCCTGTAGAAGGAGTCCGATGCCTTACGCGTCAGCGGGGGTTCGCCGAGCGCGCCGGACGGGACGCCCGGGCGCGGCGGCCTGGGGAAGCGCGCGCTGGCCTCGTACGGCTCGTAGAGGAGGTCCATGCCCACGTTCACCGTCGCCGGATGCGCGACGCGGTGCGAGAGCTCCACGCGCGTCGAGAGCGGCGTCGTCGAGACGTCGTAGTAGTTCGAGCCGAACCCGAACGCGAACCGTTCGCCGCCGTACGCGGCGACGGCGGTGATGCGCGTCTTCGGGCTGATCTTGTGGAGGTAGCGGGCCTGCAGGCGCCAGAACGTCGTGACGGAGCGGAGAGCGCCGCCGAGCACGAGATCACCGCCGAGGTCCGCGCCGAACATCTCGAGGCGGTCGTCCGACCCGAAGAGGAACAACCGGAGCTCGTGATCCGGGCCGAGCTCCTTCTTCAGCATCACCTGATAGTCGTAGTACCGCGGCGCCGTGCTCACGCCGGCGCTGCGCTCGAGGATCGGGCCGAGCCAGAGGTCGAAGTACGACCTGCGTCCGGCGACCAGGAAGCTCCAGCCTTTGCCGAGCGAACGCTCCGCAAGGGCGCGCGCGTCGATGAAGTCGACCTGCGCCATGCCGTGCAGCTTGCCGTCGCTCTTCGGCCCGCGCACGCCGACGTCGACCATGCCACCCATGCCGCGCCCGTACTGCGCGCCGAAGTTTCCCGGATAGAAGTCGATGCGGTCGAGCACCTCGGTCGGCAGGACGGAGGACAGGCCGCCGAAGTGATACACGAGCGGCACGTTCGTCCCGTCGACGAAGTACTGCGTGTCTTGCGGGGCGGCGCCGCGAACGACGAGCTGACCGCCGAACGGCGGCGGCCTGGCGACGCCGGGGAGGTTCTGTAGCGAGCGGATCGCGTCGCCGTTCGTGCCGGGGATGAGCGCGATCTCGTCGCGCGGGATGACGCGCTTCGTGACCTCGCGCGGAGGGCGATCGCCCTTCACGCGGACCTCTTCGATCACCTCGCCGGGCGCGAGCGTGGGCGGCGGCGGCGGCTCCTCGCTCGAGGCGAGCCGGAGCACGACCTCGGCTTCTTCGCCGGGCCCGATCTGCTCGTCGAGGTCTTCGGCCTTGCGTCCGCGCGACTCGACGTGGACGCGCACCTTGCCCGGCGCGAGCCCCTCGACGCGGAAGGTGCCATCGGCGCCGGTCGTCGTCGGATGCACCGCGCCGCGCTCGTCGCGGACGATGACGTCGGCGCCCGCGATCGGTGCGTCGCTCGGCGACCGGAGGACGCGCCCGGCGACGCGCGCCCTCGGGGGCTCGAACGTGTACGAGAAGCGGATGATCGCCGCCACGGGCGCGCCGTCTCGGGTCGCCGGCACGAACACCAGTGACGACGCCGCGGACGCGGCCGCTTCGTCGAAGCCGTGACCAGCCGGGACGTCGATCGTCGCGTTCTTCACCGTGCCGTTGGCGTCGACCTCGAGGACGAGGTGGACCGTGACCCTCTCGCGCACGCCCTCGCGCAAAGCTTGCTCGGGGTAGCGCGCGGGCGAGTCCGTCTCGAGCCGGGGCGGCACGATCTCTGGCCGAGCCGGCGACGCGGGCGGAGCAGGGGCCTGGGCCTTCACCGGAGCGGCCGCGAGGGCGACGTTGGCCACGAGCGCGGCGACGAGGCAGCGTCGAGCCGGCGCGCGCCGCTTCACGGACGCCTCCGCTGCTCGCCGGCGGTCTCTCGCTTTCGACGGAGCGTTCGGCACGTCCAGCATTCGAGAGTCGGTCCTCCGAGCACCGTGTCACTTCGACGGCGCGCCGTCCCTGCGGGCGCCAATCCACTCTCGGCAGCACGACGCGCCCCCGCCGACCGGACGATCACGACGCGCGAATCTCTGCGCCGCCGTGCCGTCGAAGGCAAGCGAGATCGACGATCGGTGACGGTCGAACCGAGAACTAACGTTCTCGGTTCGCGAGGGGTGAGCGGCACGCATGGCCGGCTTCACATGGCGCGTTCACCGCCGCATGCGCCGGGCTCACCATGGGTCTCGGCCGATAGCTCCGGCCTCACCTCGCAACGGCCGCCCCCCCGGTCCTCGCGCGAGCCGAAGAGGGATGACCTCGGGGCCGGGCCATGCGTCACTTCATCCACGATAGCCAGCAGGGGGACACGGCATCTTGGTTGGAGAAGGCGCTCCTGCCAAGCCACATCAAGACGAGATCGACCGAAGCCTCCGCTTCATGGCGAGCGACGGCGGACCCCGCAGGTCATCTTCCCGAGCACGGTGACGGAGGACGCCCGGGCGCACTACACGTGCTCGGCCTCCGAAGACGCGGGCGCGCGCGACGTGAGCCCTACCCCTCCTACGAGCAACCTCGGAGCGCCCGGCGTCGTCGCTCGGTCAGAGGGGGCACGCGTTGAACGTGGTGTTGGTGGCGTTCACCGTGGCGTTGGTGTTGTTGGCTCTGTCGACGTCGCACAGCAGGCCGTTCGAGAACGTCACGTGGTCGAGCGCGACGCTCGAGCTCGAGCTCACGTAGAGCTGACCGAAGCCGGAGGTATTGCCGCCGCCTCCTCCGTACGAGATGTCGGCATAGCTGAAGGCGTTGCCGAGGGATCGAATTTCGATGTAGTTCCAAATCCCAATCACGGGGGCAGCGGCCGCGGACGTGACCGTGACGTGACTCGCGGCGGTCCCCGCGAGATTGAGCAGGCCTCGGGTGTCGGCGATGAAGGCGATTCCGTTGCCCATGGCGAGCTTCGCGCCGGCGGCCACCGTCAAGGTCGCCGTACCGGAAGGAGCCTGAACGTAGACGGTGGCGTCGACGCGGTAGGGGACGCCCCAGGCGCCCCACGTCGCGTTCTTCGAGACGGTGC
>JAHBWA010000079.1 GCA_019637195.1 Labilithrix sp.
CGCGCGCGATGCCCACGTCGGTCGGCGGGACGATCTGCGCGCCGTTCGCCCAGTAGGCCTTGTACCCGTTGTACTCGGGGGGGTTGTGGCTGGCGGTGATCATCACACCGGCGGCGCAGCCGAGGCGCGTGACCGCGAACGCGAGCAGCGGCGTGGGGACGACGTCGTCGAAGAGCTTCGCCTTGACGCCGGCGGCCGCGAGCGCGCACGCGGTGTCCTCCGCGAGCACCTTGCTCATCCGGCGCCCGTCGTAGCCGATCGCGACGCCCTTCTCGGCGGCGGCCGCGCCGCCGACCTCGAGGAGGTGGCGGGCGAGGCCCCAGGTGGTGCGGAGGACGACGGCCCGGTTCATCCGGTTCGGCCCCGCGCCGAGGACGCCACGCAGACCGGCGGTGCCGAACTCGAGCGAGCCGGCGAAGCGGTCGGCGAGATCGGTCTTCGCCGGATCGGGCGCGACCAGCAGGCCCTCGATTTCCGCGCGCGCGGCGGGATCGGGATCGGCTTCGGCCCACGCGCGGGCTTGCTTGATGACGTCGGCGAGATCCATCGTCTCTCGGGTTACCACACGACGGCGAGCGCTTCACCTCCTGCCGCCTGCGACACCGTGACCGCCACGTCGCTCGGATGCACGGCGCGTCGAGACGTCGGGCGGGATCCGCCGAGGCCAGGCCCGTCGTCAGCCCAGGTACCGGCGCCGGAGGTGCGCGAGCAGGACGTCGGCGTCGAGCCCACGACCGGTAGCGCGCTCGAGGACGCCGTTCGTGTCGTAGCGCGCGCCGTGCTGGTGGACGTGCTCGTGGGCGAAGCGCCGCAAGCTCGTGAAGTCGCCCTCGGCGAGCTCGGCGGGGATCGCTGGGTGCGCGACGAGAGCCGCGGCGAAGAGCTGGGCGGCCGCGATCGCGCCGAGCGTGTAGCTCGGGAAGTAGCCGAACGCCCCCGACGGCCAGTGGACGTCCTGGAGGCAGCCCTCGCGATCGGTCGGCGGGCGGACGCCGACGACGCGCTCCATCCCGTCACGGAACGCGCCGGGCAGATCTCTCACGGCGAGGTCGCCGGCGACGAGCGCGCGCTCGAGCGAGAAGCGCACGATGACGTGGAGCGGGTAAGTCGCCTCGTCGGCGTCGACGCGGACGAGGCTGCGCGCGACCTTGAGCGCGTGGCGCTCGAGCGACTCGCGCTGGAGCGCCACGCCGAGGTGCGCGCTCGCGACGACGGCGAGGTAGCCGAGGAGCTCCGGCGTGCGCGCCGCCTGCATCTCCATGAGCAGCGACTGGCTCTCGTGCAGGCCCATCCCGGGGACGTGACCGACCGGCTGGCGCGCCCAGGCCCGCGGCAGCCCCATCTCGTACAGGGCGTGCCCGGTCTCGTGCACGACGCCGAGGACGCTCGAGAGGAAGTCGCCCTCGTCGTAGCGCGTGGTCATCCGCACGTCCTCGGCGGCGCCGCCGCAGAACGGGTGCACGCTGACGTCGAGGCGACCGCGCGCGAAGTCGAAGCCCATGCGCTCCGCGAGGTGCCGGCCGAGCGCGGCCTGGCGGTCGACCGCAAACGGCCCGACGAGCGCCGGGACTGGAGGCGCGCTCGCCTGCCGCGCGACGATCGCGTCGACGAGCGGCGGCAGCTCGCGCTCGAGGCGCGCGAACAGCGGGACGAGCGCGGCCTCGCGCGCGCCGGGCTCGTACTCGTCGGCGAGCGCGTCGTAGACGGAGAGCCCCATCACCGCGGCCTTCGCCTCGCCGACGCGCCGCGTGAGGTTCACGACCTCCTCGAGCTGCGGGAGCAGGCTCGCGAAGTCGTCTTCGCGCCGCGCGGTCCGCCACGCGAGCTCGCAGCCCGACGTCACGCGCGCCCGCGCCTCGACGAGGTCGGCCGGCACCGCCGCCGCGTGCACCCAGGCGCGGCGCATCGCCGCGAGGTTGGCGCGCTCCCACGCGCCGGCGGGCGGCGCGGCCTCGGCGGCGGCGAGCAGATCGGGCAGATCGGGCGCGGAGATCGCCTCGTGCGCGAGCACGCGCAGGGTCCCGAGCTGGGCGGCGCGGAGATCGCCTCCCCCCTCCGGCATCATCGCCTGCGCGTCCCACTCGAGGAGGTCCGCCGAGCTCCGGAGGAGGTAGTGGCGGTCGAAGCGCCGGTGAAGCTCCTGGTACTCGCTCACGCCGCCTCCACTTCCCGCGCGCGGAGACGCTCGAGCGCCCTCCGGCCGACGCTCCGCGCGCGCTTCATCGAGGTCTTCCCGACGGCGACGTCGAGCATCTTGCGCGCGCGCGCGAAGACGCTCTCTTGCACGTACGGGATCCCGTGCTTCGCGCAGAGCGCCGCGACCTTCGGCTGGATCTGGCGGTAGCGCGCCATCGGCATGTCGGGGAAGAGGTGATGCTCGATCTGGTAGTTCAGGTAGAGGTGCGCGTAGTCGACCAGCTCCGAGCCCGTCCGGTAGTTGACCGAGCCGAGGACCTGCCGAACGGCCGCCTCGGCCTTGGAGCGCGCCGGCTCGTCGAAGCGGTAGAGGTCGTCGCCGGTGTGGTTGGGCCCGACGACGAGGAACGTGTGGAGGTTCGTGAGCGCCTCGGCGCCGAGCGAGTTGACGAGCGCGCTCGCCACCGCGAGCGGCCCGAGCGGCGCGTAGAGCGCCGGCAGCGCGACGAACTGGAGCAGCGCATACGGCGCGTAGCACCGGCCGATCAACGTCGCGAGGTAGCCGGGCGGAGCGCCCTCGTCGTCGCGCCCGCGCGCGAGCCAGGCCCGGATCGTCGTCGGCGCGTAGTACGACGCCCGCCACGTCACCGCCAGGAGCCCCATCGCGACGTACTTCAGCGCGACGGGCACGTTCGCGGCGCGGAGATCCTCGGTGTTGCGCTCGATCAGATCGGGATCGCGCAGCTCCCCCGTGTTCGTGTGGTGGAGGACGTTGTGCTCGTACTTCCAGGCCTCGGGCAGCATCCAGTCCGGCCAGTCGAGCATCCGCCGCCAGCCCGCCGCGAAGCCGCGGCTCGTGTGCCGCTCGGGGATCTGCGGGACGCGGTCGTAGCCGCGGTGTCCGACGTGGTGCATGAGCAGCCAGCTCGTCCCGCGCCCGAGCGCCAGCGACGCCATGCTGACGGGGTTCGGCACCCACGCCGTCGCGAGACCGACCACCGTAGCTGCGCGGCCGACGCGCTCGATCCAGCGCACGTGCGCGACGTCCTCTTCTCCGTAGGTGGACTCGACCTCGAGCCGGATGGCGCGGAGCTCGCGGAAAAACGCTTCACAGTCGATCGAGGCAGGGTCGAACGTCGGTTCCAAGGCGCACGCAGCCTAGCTCAATCCAGGCGCGCGAGCCCGCGCGAGCGACGCGACGGCCGCGGTCTCAGGTGTCCGCGACGAACCCGTAGGCCTCGGCGTGCTCGAGCGGAGGCAGCTCGGACTGACGCACGAGGAGCGTCCGCACCGCCCACACGTCGCGGAAGATCCGGTAGCGGAGCGCGGTCTGATCGAGGTAGTCGACGCCGGAGGAGCCGCCCGTCCCCGTGCGACGCCCGATGATCCGCTCGACCATCCGCGCGTGTCGCTGGCGGAAGATCACGAACGCCTGCTCGAACGCGACGAGCTCGTCGATGATCACGCGCGGCCAGGCGAGCAGCGGGAGCTCGCGGTAGCTCTCGATGAAGACCAGCGCCGCGCGCTGACGCGAGGCGCGCTGACGCTCGGGCTCGGGCACCTCCGCGGCGTGGAGGAAGGCCCGCGCGGCGGCGATCTCGCCCGCGTATCGCTTGTCGAGTCGCTCGACGTCGCTCGGCGTGAGCGCGCCGTCCTTGGCGATCGCCAGGGCCTCGTTGGCGCACTTCGCGTGCGCGTCGGCGTAGGAGTCGACGAAGCGGGCCACGGCCTCGGCGTCGCCGGCGCTGTCCGGCGTCGAGCCGTGGATCGGCGTCCTGTAGAGCCAGTCCTTGACGGCGTCGAGGAGCGTCGGCTTGTCCTCGAGCCGCGCGGCGACGCGCCGGTACGCGCTCGACGGCGAGCCGTCCTCGTTCTTCAGCGCGCTCATGTAGCTGTGCTCGTTGCCGAGCGGGATACGGTCGGTGTCGGAGAGGCCGACGAGCACCTCGATCTCGCGCAGCTGCGCGGACTGGAAGCCGCTCGCCGGGTTGAGCTTGTCCCGGAACGCGAGGTAGTCCCGCGTCGTCATCGTCTCCATGATCTCGAAATGCGCGGCGATGTGCCCGATGAGCAGCGTCATGCGCCGGATCCCTCGCGCGGCCGACGCGAGCGCTTGTTCGGGCACCGGCGACTTCGCGAAGAGGTTCCGCACCGTCACGAGCTCGCGAAGGACGAGCTTGAACCAGAGCTCGTCGATCTGGTGGACGGTGATGAAGAGGACCTCGTCGTTCGCGAGCGTCGCGTCGCTCGCGTCGAGCCCGCGCTGGAGCGCGAGGAGCTCTTCGACCTTGATGTAGTCCCAGTATGCTGTCGGTCGGCGCGCCACGACGAGCCTCTTACCAGAGAGGCAGAGGCGCCGCGACCTCGGCCGACCGCGAGGCCTCCGCGCGAACGCGCTCCCCCCTACCCGCTCGCAGGCTGCGGAACCGCAGATCGCAGAGCCGCGGACGCTGCGCGTCGTCGCCGGGCGCCGAGCGTGCAGGGGCGCGCGCCGGAGCTCACTTCTCGAGCTGGCGCATGCCCGGCGCCTCGCGGCCCGTCGCCGCGACGTACTCGTCGTAGGGGCCGCCGTAGACGTGCGGCCCCTTCGGCGTGAGCTCGAGGATCCGCGTCGCGATGGCGCGGAGGAACGCGCGATCGTGCGAGACGAAGACGATCGTGCCTTCGTAGGTCGACAGCGCCTTGACGAGCGCGCGCTTGGTCACGATGTCGAGGTGGTTGGTCGGCTCGTCGAGGACGAGGAGGTTCGGCGCGTCGAAGAGGATCTTCGCGAGCGCGAGGCGCGCGCGCTCACCGCCGGAGAGGATGCGGATCGGCTTGTCGTGGTCGTCGCCGTGGAAGCCGAACGCGCCGGCGAGCGTCCGCAGCGTGCCGAGGTTCGTCGTGGGGCTGTGCGCGACGAGCTCCTCGATCACGGTCCGGTCGGCCGAGAGCTGCTCCATCTGGTGCTGGGCGAAGTAGCCCATCGTGACGGACGCCCCGACGGTGACCTTGCCCTCGTCGGGCTTCAGCGCGTCGGCCATCATCTTGAGGAGCGTCGTCTTGCCCGATCCGTTCTCGCCCATCACCGCCCAGCGCTCGGTCCGGCGGACGAGGAGGTTCAGGCCGTCGTGGATCGCGCGGTCGCCGTAGGTCTTCTTGACGCCCTCGACCTTGATGACGTCGTCGCCGCTGCGCGGCGCGGGCCGGAAGTCGAACGTCTTCTCGATGATCCGGCGCGGCGGCTCGACCTTCTCGATCTTCTCGAGCTTCTTGACGCGCGACTGCACCTGCGCGGCGTGGCTCGCGCGCGCCTTGAAGCGCTCGATGAACGCCTTCTCCTTCGCGAGCATCGCCTGCTGGCGCTCGTACTGCGCCTGCTGCTGCGCCGCGGCGAGCGCGCGCTGCTGCTCGTAGAACTCGTAGTCGCCCGAGTAGCTCTTGACCTCACCGCCGTCGAGCTCGACGATCTTCTTCACGACGCGGTTCATGACGTCGCGGTCGTGGCACGTCATGAGGACGGAGCCCTGGTAGTCGCGGAGGAAACCCTCGAGCCAGAGGATCGACTCGATGTCGAGGTAGTTCGTCGGCTCGTCGAGCAGGAGCGCGTCGGGGCGCGCGAGGAGGATCTGCGCGAGGGCGACGCGCATCTTCCACCCGCCCGAGAGGTTGCCGACGTCGCCGGCGACCTGCTCGGGCGAGAAGCCCAGCCCGGCGAGGATCGCGTGGGCGCGCGCCTCGAGGTCGTAGCCGCCGAGCTCCTGGTAGCGCGCCTGGACGTCGCCGAAGCGCTCGACGGCGTCGTTGAACCCCGGGTCCTCGGGATCGTTCAGCTTGGCCTCGAGCTCCTTCAGCTCCTCGCCGAGCCGGCCCGCCTCGCCCGCGCCCGACAGCGTCTCCGCCATGACGCTGCGCCCCTTGAGGTCGCCGACGTCCTGGCGAAAGTAGCCGATGGTCGTGCGCTTGGGCCGGTCGACCAAGCCGTCGTCGGGCTGCTCCTCCCCGGTGATCAGACGGAAGACGGTGCTCTTGCCGGCGCCGTTGGGGCCGACGAGCCCGACCTTTTCGCCGTCGCCGAGGTGGAAGCTCGCCTCGAGGAAGAGGATCTGACCGCCGTACTGCTTCGAGACGTTCGAGAACGAAATCATGGAAAGCCGGGGCTCAATAGCACGGCGGGCGCATCGATGGGGCCGCCGCGGCGACGCGCCGATCCGCCTGCCCGCGCTGGCGACGCGACGAATCCTTCGCCCGCGCGCGGAGAGCTCGGCCAGCGCGACGGTCCGCGAGCGCGGCGAGGATCCGGGAGCGCTCGCGTCGTGGACGTCGAGGATGACCTTGAGCCCGGCGGTCCTCGCGTCGCGCGCTCCCACATGATGGGGAGGCGGATCACGCCCATGAGAGGCCAGACCGTGACACGCGAAGTGTCATCGGGGCCGTTGTTCGGCCGCGAGGCCGCCGGGGGCGCCCGGAACGTCGCTACGAGCGCGAGCGCGACGCGAACGCTCGTAGGGCGTCGCGCGTGGCGAGGGGCGCGGCGAGCGCGCTGACGCTGCGCGCCTCGCGATCGAGCTGCTCGACCAGCTCCGAGCTCGAGCTCTCGAGCAAGAGCCGCTTCGTCGCGCCGAGGGCCGCCGTCGGGAGCTTCGAGAGCTCGCCGGCGACGGCGCGCGCGCGATCGAGGAGAGCACCGTCGTCGACCACCTCGGTCACGAGCCCCCAGTCGAGGGCGAGCTCCGCGCCCAGCACCCGGTTCGTGAGGACGAGCTCCTGCGCGCGCCTCGTCCCGACGAGGCGCGGCAAGAACCACGTCGAGCCCGCGTCCGGTGACAGGCCGATCGCCGTGTAGGCCGAGCGAAACGTCGCCGAGCGCGCCGCGATGCAGATGTCGCCCGCGACGGCGAGGGCGAGCCCCGCTCCGGCGGCGGCGCCGTTCACGGCGGTGACGAGCGGCGCCTGCATCCGCGCGAACGATCCGAGCGCCGCGTGCAGGTACATCGTGAGCTCGCGGAGCGCCTTCGGGAGATCGTCTCCCGACGAGACGAAGCTCCGTACGTCCCCGCCGGCGCAGAAGCGACTCCCCGCGCCGGAGAGGATGACCGCGCCGGCTCCCCCGTCGATCTCGAGGCCCCGCGCCGCGTCGGCGAGGCTCCGCGCCATCGCGAGGTCGATGGCGTTGGCGCTCTCCTCGCGCGCGAGCGTGATCTCGACGACGCCACCTTCGCGGCGTTCGACGCGCAGGGGAGGCGGCGAGGTCTGGGGCTCGTTCACTTCTGGCTCCCGACGGCCCGCTTGGGCGGCCTCTTCGCGCCCTCCGTCGCCGGCGCGCCCGCTCGTCCGCTCACGCCTCCGACGACGCCGAGGGCGGTGTCTCCGTAGTGGAAGACGATCTCGTCCTCCGAGAGCGGCCCGTCCGGCCGGTACCACATCGAAACGCCGATCCCCATCTGCAGGATCGCGTAGGCCGACAGGAGCGGAGAGCGCGTGGTGAAGACGGCCTCCTCGACGCCGCGCTCGATGAGCGCCACGAACATCCTCGAGTACTCGCGACGCAGCTTCGCGATCGCGCTCCGGTGCGGCTCTTCGAGCGCGGGGATCTCGTGGTTGCCGATGCGAACCTCCCGGGGATGGCGGGCGTGGTAGCGGACGTGGGCCTCGGCGGCTCGGCGAAGCTTGAGGACGGTGTCGTCCGTACCCGCCATCGCCGAGCGCACGACCTTGAGGAGGTCGTTCATGGTCTCGACCATGACGTCCCGCAGGATCTCCTGCTTCGCCGAGACGTGGTTGTAGAGGCTCGGGGCGCGGAGATGCAGGGCCGCGGCGATGTCCTTCATCGACGTGCCGTGGTAGCCGCGCTCGGCGAAGAGGGTGAGCGCGGCGTCGTGGACGTCGATGCTCCTCTCGCTGCGCGTCCGATCGCCGCGCGTCCGAGCCCCTCGAGCTGCGCTCTCGTTCTTCGGCATGAGCTCTCCATTTTTCGCACCCGAGACACGGCCCGGCAACCGCTTTTCGCGACCGATGTCCATCATACGAACATTCATTCGTACCATCGACACGTCGCGTCAACGTTAAACGCCTTGATCGATGAGAAGCATGACGTCATGGTGACGTTACGAACTAACAGTCGTTCGTATAACGCGACGACGCAGCAGGAGGTCCCATGGCTCAACCGTCCGTTTCGAAGTTGCTCGAAGGTCTCCCGACGAACTGGGGCCGGTGGGGGAAGGACGACGAGATCGGCGGCCTCAACTTCCTGACCAAGGAAGAGGTCGCGCGCGGCCTCGCGTCGATCGAGTCGCACGCGACGTTCGCGCTCTCGGTGGTCATCAACTCGCCGAAGGGAGATCCCGTCTGGCCCGGCCGGAGCGGCGCGGTGAAGCTCATGACCCAGGACAAGGGGAGCTACGTCTCCGGCAAGCTGCAGGCGCTGCCGGGCGGCCTCGAGTACGCCGACGACTACATCACGATGTTCCTCCAGGGTTCGACCCAGTTCGACGGCCTCGGCCACACCTGGTACGACGACAAGCTCTACAACGGCTTCGACGCGCACACGACGCTCGCCGGCCTCGACAAGGCGAGCGTGCTGCCGCTCGCGGAGCACACCGCGTCGGGCCACGCCGTGCTCCTCGACGTCGCGCGCTCCCGCGGGAAGCCGCGCCTCGACCGCGGAGAGTTCATCACCCTCCAGGACTTGCTCGACTGCGCGGCGAAGCAGGGGACGAAGATCGCGAAGCACGACATCCTGCTCGTCCGCACGGGCTGGCTCAACCTCTTCTACGACGAGGGACCGGCGAAGTTCTACGAGCCCCCGTTCGTGGAGCCCGGCCTCGTGTTCTCGCGCGAGCTCGTCGAGTGGTTCCACGACACGGAGATCCCGCTCTTGGGCACGGACACCATCGCGAACGAGGTCACGATCGATCCCCAGACCGGCATCGTGCTCCCGCTGCACAGCGCGCTGATGCGCAACCTCGGCGTCGTCTTCAACGAGATCCTCTGGCTGGAGGACCTCGCCAAGGACTGCGCGGGCGACGGCCGCTACGATTTCTTCTACACGGCCGCGCCGCTCAAGATCTTCCGAGGCACGGGCGCTCCCGTGAACCCCATCGTCATCAAGTGAGGATCGCATGGCGTCCACCGAGAAAAATGCCGCGAAGCCCTGGCTCTCGGTCTACTCCCCGTGGGTACCGGAGTCCCTCCCACCGCCGACGACGAGCATGATCGAGGTCTTCGAGGCCACGGCCGCGAAGTCGCCGGGCGCGCCCGCCATCCACTACTTCGATCGCACCGTCGCGTACGGCGAGCTCGACGAGCTCGCGACCCGGTTCGCGACGCTGCTCGCGTCGTGGGGGATCGGGCACGGCGACCGCGTCGCGCTCTACCTGCAGAACGTCCCGCAGTACGTCGCCGCCCTCTACGGCCTCTGGAAGCGCGGCGCCGTCGCGGTCCCGCTCAACCCGATGTTCAAGGAGAGGGAGCTCGCGTACCACCTCGAGGACTCGGGCGCGCGCGTCCTGGTGGCGCACGAGTCGCTCTACGACACGGTCGCGCGCGACGTCGTCCCGAGCTCGAAGGTCGAGCACGTGCTCACGACCTCCGAGCTCGATCTCCTCGGCCCCGAGGCGCCGCCGACGTGCTTCGCGGCGAGCAAGAAGCTCGACGCGAGCGCCCTCGGGACCGTCGACTTCATGCGCGCGCTCGCGGAGACCACGCCCGATCCCGCGGCGCGCGTGGCGGTCGGTCCCGGAGACCTCGCCTCTCTCGGCTACACGTCCGGGACCACCGGCCAGGCGAAGGGCGCGAAGACCACGCACTCGAACATCGTGTACAACGGCGATTTCTATCGCACGTGGATGCGCATGGACGAGAGGGACGGCGTCCTCGGCGTCGCCCCGCTCTTCCACATCACCGGCATGGTCGGACACATCGCCGTGGCCGCGACCGCGGGCTGCCCGCTCGTCCTCGGCTATCGCTTCGACGCCGAGCAGACTTTACGTCTCGCCGAGCGCTGGAGGCCGACGATGACCGTCGGCTCCATCACGGTTTTTCTGGCGCTGATGAACCACCCGACGGCGTCGAAGAGCGCCCTGTCCTCGCTCACGAAGGTCTACAGCGGCGGCGCGCCGGTCGCGCCGAGCATCGCCGACCGCTTCGAGGCGGAGCTCGGCATCTACATCCACAACATCTACGGCCTCACCGAGTCGACGTCCCCGACCCACGCCGTCCCGCTCGGCGCTCGAGCGCCCGTGGACCCGCTGACCGGCGCGCTCTCGGTCGGCGTCCCCATCCCGGGCTGCGAGGTGAAGCTCGTCGACCTCGAGGACCCGACGAAGGAGGCGGCCGACGGCGAGGCCGGCGAGATCGCCGACCGGGGGCCGATGATCTTCGCGGGCTACTGGAACAAACCGGAGGCCACCGAGGGCGCGTTCCGCGACGGGTTCTTCCTCACGGGCGACGTCGCGACGCGGAACGAAGACGGCTACTACTTCGTCGTCGATCGGAAGAAGGACATGATCATCGTGTCCGGCTTCAAGGTCTGGCCGCGCGAGGTCGAGGACACGCTCTACGGACACGCCGCCGTGAGAGAGGCCGCCGTCATCGGCGTCGACGACGCGTACCGCGGCGAGACGGTCAAGGCGTTCGTCGCGCTCAAGCGGGGTGCGAGCGCGACGCCCGAGGAGCTCATCGAGTTCTGCAAGTCCAAAATTGCAGCCTACAAGTACCCACGCGTCGTCGAGATCGTCGACGAGGTGCCGAAGACGGTGACCGGCAAGTTCCTGCGCCGGGTGCTTCGCGATCGTGACCGAGCCCCCGCGCCGTCGAGGGCGGGGTCCACACCGGGAGAACTCTGAGGGATGTCGAGCATCACTGCCGATCGGTCCGAGCGAGCGAGGGATCTCGAGGAGCGCGTGGCGGAGTTCGTCACCGAGCACGTCTACCCCGCGGAGGCCGTCTTCGACCGGCAGCTCTCCGAGGCGAAGACGCGCTGGTCCGTACCGCCCGTGATGGAGGAGCTGAAGCGGCGTGCGCGCGCCGCGGGGCTCTGGAACCTGTTCTTGCCTCACCACGAGGGAGGAGCCGGTCTGACGAACCTCGAGTACGCGCCGCTCTGCGAGATCATGGGCGGCTCGCCGATCGCCCCCGAGGTCTTCAACTGCAACGCGCCCGACACCGGCAACATGGAGGTGCTCGCCCGCTACGGGACGGACGCACAAAAGAAGCAGTGGCTCGAGCCGCTCCTCGCCGGCGAGATCCGCTCCTGCTTCGCGATGACCGAGCCCGACGTCGCCTCGTCGGACGCGACGAACATCGCCTGCTCGATCCGGAGCGACGGCGACTCCTACGTGATCGACGGGCGGAAGTGGTGGACGAGCGGCGCGCTCGACCCGCGCTGCAAGATCGCCATCCTCATGGGCAAGACGGACCCGAGCGCGCCCCGGCACGCGCAGCAATCGATGGTGCTCGTGCCGATGGACACGCCCGGGGTCGACGTGCGCCGGCCGCTCACGGTCTTCGGCTACGACGACGCGCCTCACGGTCACGCCGAGGTCTCCTTCACGGGCGTCCGCGTCCCGAAAGCGAACGTCTTGCTCGGCGAGGGGCGCGGCTTCGAGATCGCCCAGGGCCGCCTCGGGCCGGGGCGCATCCACCACTGCATGCGCCTCATCGGCCTCGCCGAACGGGCGCTCGCGTTCATGTGCGAGCGCGCGCGAGAGCGAGTGGCCTTCGGCAAGCCGCTCGCCGAGCAGGGCGCGTTGCGCCACGAGATCGCCCGGAGCCGCGTCGAGATCGATCAGGCGCGGCTCCTGACGCTCCACGCCGCGCACACGATGGACGTGCACGGGAACAAGTTCGCGAAGAAGGCGATCGCGATGATCAAGGTGGTCGCGCCGAACATGGCGCTCGGTGTCATCGACCGGGCGATCCAGGTTCACGGCGGCGGCGGCGTCTCGCAGGACTTCCCGCTCGCCTACGCGTGGGTGTGCGCGCGCACGCTCCGCCTCGCCGACGGCCCCGACGAGGTCCACCTCGAGTCGATCGCCAGGCAAGAGCTCGACGAGCGGAGGGCGCGGCCTTCGGCAGGGTCCGCATGACGCTCCCCGGAGAACGAACAGGGGCGAGCGAGGCGCGAGTGACGGGCGAGGTGACGGCGGTGCGCGCCGCGCACCGCTTCGACGAGGACGAGCTCGCGCGCTGGCTCTCCGGCCGGCTCGAGGGCGCCGAGCGGGGCCTCACGATCCGTCAGTTCGAAGGAGGGCAGTCGAACCCCACCTTCCTGCTCGAGACCGATCGCGGGCGCTGGGTCCTCCGCAAGAAGCCCGGAGGACCGCTCCTCGCCTCGGCCCACATGGTCGAGCGCGAGCAGCGCGTCCTCCGCGCCCTCGCCGGCTCCGGCGTCCCGGTGCCCGACGTCCCTCTCTTCTGCGACGACGAGTCCGTGATCGGCACGCCGTTCTTCGTGATGTCCTACATCGACGGCCGCATCTCGCGCGATCCGAGCTTGCCCTGGGCGTCGCGATCGGAGCGCGCGGCCGTCTACCTCTCCGCCGTCGAGACGCTGGCGAAGGTGCACGACGTCGACTGGGCGGCGCGCGGCCTCGCCGACTACGGCAAACCGAGCGCCTATCTCGAGCGCCAGATCCACCGGTGGTCGAAGCAATACCGGGACTCGAAGGTCCGCGAGATCGCGGCCATGGACTGGCTCATGCGCTTCCTCCCGGAGCATCGGCCCGACGAAGGCGCGGTCACGCTCGCGCACGGCGACTATCGCCTCGACAACCTGATCCTGGACCCGACCGAGCCGCGCGTCGTCGCCGTGCTCGACTGGGAGCTGTCGACGCTCGGCGATCCGCTCACCGACCTCGCCTACTTCTGTGTGCCTCATCACATGCCGCGAAGCGAGCGGGGGTATCGCGGCCTCGTCGGCCACGACCTCGGCGCGCTCGGGATCCCGTCGCAGGAGGCGATCGTCGAGGCGTACTGCAGCCGGCGCGGGATCGCGCCGCCGTCGCCTCGGGTCTTCGCCTTCTATCTCTCCTTCAGCATGTTCCGGCTCGCCGCGATCCTCGCGGGGATCGACGCGCGGTTTCGTCAAGGCAACGCGAGCTCCGAGAGCGCGGAGAGCTTCGCCTCGCAGATCGAGCTCTTCGCCGAGGCGGGGAAGCGGGTCGCGGAGGGCTCGTGAGGGCGCCGGTCAATCCGCGCTACGTGGAGGACGTCGCGGCCGTCGTCGAGGCGACGCCCGCGATGCGCTTCTACGGCTTCGAGCTCGTCCGCGTCGAGCCCGGGATCGTGGAGCTCGCGCTCGACTTTCGCGAGAGCTTGGTCGCGGTCCCGGGCACCTTCCAAGGGACCATCCAGGGCGCGATCGCGGACTTCGCCGGGACCCTCGCCGCGCTGACGCTCACCGAGCGAGGATCGAAGGTCGTGACCATCGACTACACGATCAAGTTCATGGAGCCCGCGAAGGGAGCGCGGCTCTTCGGCCGCGGCCGCGTGCTGCGCCCCGGCGCGTCGCTCACGTTCTGCGCGGCCGACGTCTTCGTCGAGCGAGACGGTCAGGAGCGGCACTGCGCGTCGTGCCTCCTCACGACGAAGAGCTTCGCGCCATGACGAGCGACGTGCGCGCCGTGCTCTTCGACCTCGGCGGCGTGATCCTGTCGAGCCCCATCGACGGCTTCTTGGCCTACGAGGCGGAGGCGGGCCTCCCGCGCGGGTTTCTCCAGGGCCTGAACGTCCGCGATCCGGACACGAACGCGTGGGCGCGCGTGGAGCGGGGCGAGATCTCGGAGGACGAGTTCTACGCGCGCTTCGAGGCGGAGGCGCGCGCAGAGGGCCGCGCGATCGACGCGCGCGAGGTCTTGCGACGACTGACGGGACGCGTGAGACCGGAGATGGTCGCCGTCCTGCGAACGCTTCGCGCTCGCTACACGACGTTGTGCGTGACCAACAACATGCGCATCGGCCTCGGGACGGCGATGGCGAGCTCACCGGAGCTCGCCGCCGAGATCGCGGACGTGCTCGCGCTCTTCGCGCACGTCGTCGAGTCCTGCAAGATCGGCGCGCGCAAGCCGGAGAGGCGCTTCTTCGAGCACGCGTGCCGGATCGCCGGTGTCGGTCCCGAAGCGTGCGTCTTCCTCGACGATCTCGGGACGAACCTGAAGACCGCGCGCGCGATGGGCATGACGACGATCAAGGTCGCCGCGCCCGGAGCAGCCATCGAGGAGCTCGAGCGCGTCCTCGGCCACTCGGCCCGGCCCGCCTAGCGTCCGTGGTGGCCGGACGGCAAGCCGCGCGCGCACGCGCGTCGTCGCGCGGCCTCGACGCCCCGCGCGCCGGAGCCCGCGGGCGCCGACCGTGATCGACCGCCCGCGAGCGTGGACGCTCGAGCGAGGCGCCCGTAGGTGTCCTCGGGGGCGCGGGGGCCGGGCGCAAGCGCGGCCGTACGGCGGTCGTTTTCCCGAGCAGCTTCGGCTCGTTGCCGGATACGGGTCACCCGGCGCCAGGGTCGCTATAGTGTCGCCCGCATGCTGGCGTTCGCGCTCCGCCGCGCGATCTGGGCGATCCCGACGCTGTTCGGCGTCAGCCTCGTCGTGTTCCTTCTCACGACGCTGCTCCCGGATCCCGTCCTCGACGCGCCGCTCACCGCGGGCGACGTCGCCGGACGCGTCCGCCTCGACGAGCTCCGCCGCGCTCGCTTCCTCGACCTGCCTCGCCTCGTCAACGTCGCGCCGCGCGACGTCCGGACGACGGTCGACGACTGCGTCGCGCACGTCATCGACGGAGGCCCCGACGCCGCGTTCTGCGAGGAGCGGCTGGCCCGCATCGGCGGCGCCGCCCTCCCCCACCTCTTGCCTCGCCTCGACGACATCCCGCCCGCGCCGCGGGGCCGGCTCGCGCTCGCGCTCGCGCCGGTCGCGCGACGCATGGGGATCGGCGAGGAGGGCGACCTGACGGAGCCCGATCGCGCCGCGCTCTTCTGGGGGCGCTTCTGGGAGGACCGCTCCGTCGACTTCACCGAGCCGGCCGTCCGGCGCTCGGTCCAGCGCATCATCACCCGCGAGAGCGAGCTGCTCGAGAACGACCTCCGCCTCGTCGACACCTTCGCGCTCCGAGAGCTCATGGCGGCGCTGAAGTCCACGGAGGACCCCGCCGCGCTCGTACGCCTCACCCGCGTCGCCTCCCACGTCACCGGCCGCGCCGCCGCGCTCGAGCCCGACGCCGGCCGCTCACGGACGCGCGCGGTGGTCTCCGAGTGGCTGTCGTGGTGGTACGTCCACGAGGCGGACTACGTCGTCCTCCAGGGAGGGGAGAAGGTCACGGCGAGCGTCGCCCAGACGCGCTACGCGAAGTGGGTGCTCGGCGCCGTGACGGGGCAGCTCGGGCTGAGCACGCGCGACGGTCTGCCCATCTTCGACAAGCTCGTGGCGCGCGCCCCCGTCACGCTCGGGATGGCGATGCTGGCGCTGCTCGTCAGCGCCATGGTCGGCGTCCCGATCGGCGTCCTCGCGGCGTGGCGGCGGGGGCAGCCGATCGATCACGGCGCCGCCGGCATCGTGCTCCTCGTCTACTCGGTGCCGACCTTCCTCGTCGCCGAGCTCCTCGCGACGTTCGGCCGCGCGGCGGGCGCGGGCTTCGTGCTCCCGGTCATCGCGCTGTCGACCGTCTCCGTCTCGGTGATGACGCAGCAGCAGCGCGCGTCGATGATCGAAGCGCTCGGCGAAGACTACGTCCGCTCGGCGCGGGCGAAGGGCGCGCGGACGCTCCGGGTCGCGCTCGTCCACGCGCTCCGCAACGCGCTGGTGCCCACGGTGACGCTCGCGGGCGTGCAGTTCCCGGCGCTCATCGGCGGGGCCTTCGTCGTCGAGGAGGTCTTCGACATCCGCGGCATCGGCTGGGAGACCCTGCGCGCCATCGAGTCGCGCGACGTGGCGTGGATCGTCGCCACCACGCTCCTCTGCGCGATCGTCACGACGGCGTGCCTCGTCGCGAGCGACATCGCCTACGGGCTGCTCGATCCGCGCGTCCGTGAGACCCAGACGACGAGGCGGGCGTCATGAAGGATCGCCCGTCCTCCGAGCCTCGGCCGGCCGACCCCAGGGCGCCGAGCTCCGGCGCGCCGACCTCCAGCAGGGACGGCCGCGAGAGCGTCCCTCTGCTCCTGGCGCGCGCCTCCCGCGTACCGCCGCCGGCGTCGGATCCGGGAGCGCCGCGTCGTCCGAAGGCCGCGCCGCGCGCCGCCGCGCCGCCGCTCGCCGGCGTCGACTGGGCCGACCCTGGCACGGTCACGCTGCGCCTCGGCAAGGCCGGCCTGCTCGTGGCGGCGCTCTTGCTCCTCGTGTCGGTCTTCGCCGAGGTCATCGCCAGCGACCTCCCGCTCGCATGCAAAATACATGGACACGTGTTCGTCCTGCCGAACATCACGCGTCCCGCGGAGCTCGAGACGCTGGACCGCCGCGTGCTCGCGGCCGAGGCGGACTGGACCGTCCAGCCGATCGTCGCCCGCGGACCGCACCTCGCGCCCGGCGAGGAGCGCCTGCCCTTGCTCGCGCCCGGCACCGGGAGGGGCCACCTGCTCGGCACCGATCGCGACGGACACGACGTCTTCGCGCGGATCGTCCACGGGACGCGGAGCTACCTCGTCTTCGCGCTCGCCGCCGTCTTCGCGTCGCTCGCGCTGGGCGTGCTCCTCGGGGCCGTCGCGGGCCTCTTCGGCGGCGCGGCCGACGCGCTGTTCGGCCGGGTCGTCGAGTCCGTGTCCGCGTTCCCGCCGCTCGTGCTCGTGCTCGGCATCCAGGCCGCGGTCCCGACGCCGACGCTCTTCACGCTGTTCTTCGCGATCGCCCTCACCCGCTGGCCCGAGGTCGCGCGCCTGGTCCGGGGCGAGGTCATCCTGGCGACGACACGCGACTACGTGCTGGCGGCGCGGGCGCTGGGAGCCTCCCCGATGCGCGTGCTCTGGCGGCACATCATGCCGAACGTGCGCGCGCCGCTCGTGGTCGCGGCGTCGATGGGCGTGAGCGCCGTCGTCCTGACCGAGGCGTCGCTCGACTTCCTCCGGATGGGCGCCCCTGGGGGCGCTGCGTCCTGGGGCGAGACGATGAGCCAGTTCCGCGACGCCTCGTCGGCCTGGTGGCTGCTCGCGTTCCCGGGCGCGCTCCTCGTCGTCACGATCGTCGCCTACAACCTGATGGGCGAGGCGCTGCGGAGCGCCCTCGACCCGCGTTCGCGCTGACCGCGGCTTTTGGCGGCGGCAGCGCGAGGGGCTTGGCGAGCCACGGATCATGCGTTACGTCTCCGCCGCTATGCACATCTTCGGCGGCGGGCCGCGCGGCTCGAAGGGAGGCCCGCCTGGCGCGGGCGGCGCGACGGGCAACATCCCCTTCGTCACGGAGCGGGACTTCGAGCAGCAGGTACTCCTGGCCGAGACGCCCGTGCTCGTCCAGTTCACCGCCGACTGGTGTCAGCCGTGCAAGACCATCGCCCCCGAGGTCGAGGCGTTCGCCGCCGAGATGGAGGGCAAGCTCAAGGTCCTGCGCGTCGACATCGACAAGGCGCAGGCGCTCGCGCGTCAGCTCCGGATCCAGTCCGTCCCGACCTTCATGCTGTTCGTGGAGCAGCGGCTCGGCGACGTCCAGGTCGGCGCGCTCGGCAAGAAGCAGCTCCGCGCGATGGTCGAGCCGTTCCTCCCGCGCTCGGCGGGCGCGCTCAAGGCGCGGGAGCTCGCCGAGCTGATCAAGCAGGGCGCGGTCGCCCCGGTCGACGTGCGCGACGCCGCGGCCTACGCGCGCGCGCACCTCCCCGGCGCGACCAGCCTGCCTCTCGAGGAGCTCGAGTCGCGGCTCGCCGAGCTCTACATGCTCCCGGGTCAGCCCGCGCTCTACGACCGCGCGGGGGACAAGGTGAAGGAGCTCGCCGAGCGGATGGCCGAGCAGGGGACCCCCGTGGCCTACCTCGAGGGAGGCATCCTCGCCTGGGAGGCCGAGGGGCTCCCGGTCGAGCGCCCCTGACGCCGACGAAAGCTCGAGCGGCGGCCGCGCACGCGACGCCACGCGCCTCGACGCGTCCCCGGCCTCGCGGGAGGCGTCTCCCCGAGCCGACGGACGATAGAGCGCGCCAAAGGCGGGGGGCGTCGTCGGTTCGTCCTTCTGAACGCGGGCGAAGTCGGTTACGACTTGACGGGTCGCGAGCGTGGCGCGACATCTCTTGTTCCAATGGGAGGCGGCCTGAAAGCCAAGACGGCTCACGGCGATTCGACCGCAGGTCCGAATCTGGAGCATTTTCGTGCCTTGCTCCATGACCACATGGTCAAGCGCGGGCTCCGGTCGACCGATCAGCGCCGCTTGATCGTCGAGACCTTCTTCCAGGCGCCCAACCACATCAGCATCGAGGAGCTGCTCGCCGAGGTCCGCCAGAAGGACTCACGCGTGGGGTACGCCACCGTCTACCGGACGCTCAAGCTCCTCACGGAGTGCGGCGTTGCGTTCGAGCGCAAGTTCGGCGACGGGCTCACGCGCTACGAGCTCGCCGACGAGACCTCTCACCACGACCACCTCATCTGCGTCGAGTGCGGGAAGATCGTCGAGTTCGAGGAGCCGAAGATCGAGGAGCTCCAGGAGCGCATCGCCACCCGGCACGGCTTCGTGCTGAAGACGCACAAGCACGAGATGTACGGGACCTGCGCCGACTGCCAGGCCAAGCTGGCGCGGAACGCCAGCGCGCGCCGCGGGAACTGACCCCCGCGTCCAGCGCGGAGCGGACGACGGCGACGCACGAACCGCGAGGCCGGAGGCGGTCGGGCGAGCGCGATCTCGGCCGGAGGAGCGCGGTCAGCCGGGCGACCGCGCGTCGAGCACGCGCTGATCGGTGACGATCCAAGCGACCTGGACGTCGCCGGGCGTCGCGGGGACCTCGGCCACGAGCTGGTAGTCGTAGGCCACCGCGATCGCGACGGCGGGCGGCGCGTACTTCGGGAGCGTGCGGTCGTAATACCCGGCCCCGTAGCCGATGCGATGCCCGGTCGGATCGACGGCGATCGCGGGGACGACGACGACGTCGACCGCGTCCGCCGACGGCGCGTCCTTCGCGGGCTCGGCGAAGCCGTAGCCGGCGTCCTCCAGATCCGAGGGGCTCTGCACGAAGCGAAAGACCATGTCGCCCGTGTCGGGATCGATCGACGGATACGCGACCCGTACGCCGCGCGCCCGAAGCGAGGCGTCGAGCGCGCGCAGATCGACCTCGTGACGCTCGACGATCGGCCAGAAGAGCGCGACGGTCTTCGCCTCCCTCACGGCGGGGTGCGCCTCGAGGGCGGCGACGATCTTGGCCGAGCGCTCCGCGCACGCCTCGAGCGGCGCGGTCTTGCGGACGCCGCGCAGCCGCTTGCGGAGCTCGGCCTTCACCTTGAAGCGAATGATCTCCTCGGGCGCGAGCGCGTGCGAGTGCGGCGCGCCGGGCCCCGGATCGACGCCGCGCGGCGGACGGCTCACGCGCGCTTCCCCGCGTAGCTCCGCACGACGACCTCGGCGAGCTTACCGCGCCGCGCGGCGTTGGAGTTCACGCTCCGCGCCGCGTAGACGACGTCGACGGCGAAGCCCTCGTAGAGCTCGCGCACGAACGGCGTATCCGAGTTCGAGAGCATCACGTGGACGCCGCGCTTCGCGAGCTTGCGGAAGACGTCCGCGAGCTTCCGCTGCTCGACCTCCCCGAAGCCGCCCGGGATGTACGCCGTGAAATCCGACGTGGCCGAGACCGGCACGTACGGCGGGTCGAAGTAGACGAAGTCGCCCTTCTTCGCGCGCTCGAGGACCGTCGAGAAGTCGCCGTGCTCGATCGACACGCCGGAGAGCGCGCGCGAGCAGGCGCGCAGGTTCTCGACGTCGCGGAAGAGCGGCTTCGTGAAGCGGCCGAAGGGGACGTTGAACTGCCCCGACCGGTTGACGCGGTACAGGCCATTGTATCCGGTCTTGTTGAGGAAGATCGTGCGCGCGGCGCGCGCGGCGGACGGGAGCTCGGCGGGCTTCTGCGCGCGCACCGCATAGTAGTAGTCGCTCTCGTAGACGTGCTTGCCGAGCGCGACGAGGACCGCGTCGAGCTCGTCACGCACCGCCACGTAGCAGCTCACGAGCTCGGCGTTCACGTCGCTGAGGAACGCCGGCACGTCCGGGCGACGCGTCCGCTGGTCGAAGAAGAGCGCCGCGCCGCCGACGAACGGCTCGAAGTAGCGGTTCCACGACGCCGGCAAGAGCGGCGTCATCTGCTCGAGCAGCTTGGTCTTGCCGCCGACCCACTTCAGGAACGGACGGGGCGCCGGTGCGTCTTGACACGGAGCCTCGCGCTCGAGCGCGACGGCGGGGTTCGTGGAGCGTCCCATTCCCGCGCCCACGCTAGTGTCGGCGGACGCCGGGAGTCAATGCACGGCTCGGCCGGAGGCGAAGGTCCCGAGCGCGAGCGCCGAGCCGGTCAGCCCGGGCGCCCGGGCCTGCTCCCCGCCTACTTCTTCGGACAGCTCTGGTCCGCCTCGATCTTCACCAGCTGATCGATGGTCTCGGGCTTCATCGCGCCCATCGCCTCGTAGGCCTCGCGGAGCGACTTCTTCCCTTGCTCGCACTGCCCGACCATCATGAGGCAGGCGGCGCGGACGTTGAGCATTCCCCTGGCGAGCGTCGAGAGGCGCGGCGAGTTCGGGAACTTCTTGTCGGCCTCGTCGAAGTCGGCGAGGCACCCCTTGCCGTCCTTCTGCACGCGCTTGCGGGCCGCGGACTCGCGGAGCGCCGTCTCCTCCTTGGTGATCGAGCTCTGATCGGTGCGCGTCGCGTTCGTGGCCGCGCCCGGCGTGCTGCCCGCCGCGTTGCCCTCGGGGTTGTCGCCGTCCGTGATCTCACGGAGCATGAGGCGGATCGGCACCGAGCAAGTGCGGCTCTCCTTCGCCGACTGGATGTCGTTGCAGGAAGCGAGCACGCCCCCCTTCTTCTCCGCGGACGACGCGCTGGACGAGTTGCCACCCGCGCCGAGCCCCTTCACGCCGACGTCGGCTTCGGCGAGCGTCTTCTTCGTCGACGCGAGCTCGAACGCCCCGAGGGCGTAGCCGTAGACGTAGTGGGTCGCGGCTGCGCAGCCCGGGATGCCGCCGAGCTCGCCGCGGTACACCGCCGGGCGCGTCGACGTCCGGATGCCGCTGACGAAGTACTGCATCGAGAAGGTCTCGCCGCCCTTCACCCGGCCACCGAGGCTCGCGACGCCGAGCGGGAGCTTCGCGAAGAGCTCGCCCTCGTTCGCGATGTCGAGCTTCTCGATCGAGCCGCTCGTCCACTCCGGCGGCTCGTAGCGGCCGAAGTACGTGAGGTCGTTGTCCTTCGAGCAGCGATCGAGGACGGTCAGGTCGCAGCCCTCGTACTTCACGAAGACCACCCCGGTCTTCTCCGCGCGGCCCTGGAACATCGACATGTCGGTCGCGTCCCACTCGATCACGAACGGCCGCTCGTGGTTCTTGGGGTTGCAGGACTGACCGGCGAGCGAGCTGCCCATCAGCGAGCTCTGCCCGGATTCGCGGGAGGGGCCCGCCGCGGGGACCCCGCCACCACACCCAAGGACGAGACCGGCCAGCGCGGCCGAGACGACGAACGTTCTGATCATGCGGCCGATAGTACGTGGATACCGGGCGCGATCTCCCGTGGGATCGCAGCCGTCAGTGGGCGTGGGGGTGGGTCGCTGCGTCAGAGGCCGCCCGCGCGCGCGGACCTGCGTCGGAGGCCCCCGCCTCGCGCGCGCCGCCGGCTGGAGCCGGCCCGCTCGCGAGCAGCGCGTCGACGAGCGCCGACCGCACATCGAACGTCGCCTTCACCGCGGGGGTCGCGCAGCGCCGCCAGACGCCCGTGGACGTGGGCCGCGGCGCCGCGCAGACGACCCGCTTCGGCGGACCGCCCTCGGTGACGGCGATCTGGACGTCGACGTCGACCGGTCCGACGTCGCTCGATCCGAGCGCGACGACGCGATCGACGAAGAGCCCGCCGACGGCGTCTCGCAGCGCAGCGGGATCGCGCGCGGGCGCCGGGCGGCCCCCTGAGGTCACCTTGACCGACTCGATCTGCTCCGGCGGGACGCGCAGCGCGGCGTGGCTCACGTAGATGCGCTTCGTCAGCTCGTGGAGCGCGCCGGAGGCGACGAAGACTCCAGGCCGACCGTCGACCTCGCCGTAGACGCCGCCCTCCCCCTCGGCGCCGAAGCGCACGGTGGCCGGCGCGTTCGCGTCGGCGAACGCGAGCACCACGCGACACGGGCCGGGCGGAGCGGCCGGCCCGTCGAGGCCGAACGAGCCGTCGTCGGCGTCCGCGACCCACGCCAGCGCCTTGCCGCGTACGAGGCCGTCGACGAGCTGGACGATGGAACCGTCCGTCTCGTAGCCGCTCGGCTCGACCAGCTTCAGCCCGGCGCCGCTGTCGACGAGCTCCTGCGACGTCCCACAGCGCAGGACGACCCGCATGACGCGGCGCGTCTCGCCGAGGATCGCGCGGGGGCGCGTGGTGGTCGCCCGCGGGACGAGGCGACGCGCGAGCGCCGGCGTGACCTTCAGCCGCGCGTCGTCGCGCACGCGCCGGAGCGTGACGGACGCCAGCGGAGCGCCGCCGTCACGCGCGCCGGCGCCAGGCGCCGGCAGGAGCGCGCCACCGGGACCGCTCGACGGCGACGCGAGCGGCCCGCCGGGGCCCGCCGGACGCGGGAGCGCGCCGATCTCGACGGTCTCTTCGTAGTCGCCCGCGCGGACGCGGGCGCGCGCGATCGCGTCGAACCGCGCGCCGCCGCCACGCTCGACCCCGTCCGCTGCGCCGAGCTCGATGAGCGAGAGCAGCTCGCTCACGGCGTCGGCCTCCTCGGCGGTGAGCTCGCGGTCCTCGGGCTCGCGCTGGTGGAAGCCGGTGCCCCGGCGCGCGACCTCGATCGCGCGCGGCGCGGCCCCCGCGCCTCCGGGACGGTCGCCCAGCGACTCGAGCCGCAGCTCCTCGATCTCGTCGTGGCGGAACGAGAACGGCTTCTTGTCGACCAGCGCCGCCGGGACGATCGCGAGGAGCGCGTCGATGGCGCCGCGCGGCGCGCAGGCCGCGACGCGCGTGGGCTTGGTCCGCAGCACGACGACGTCGTTCGGGTGGCCGGGGCACGCCTCGCCGACGACGAGCTCGCCCGGCGGCTTACCGGCCTCCTTCGGCGACATCGCGATCGTGAGCGTCGGGCTCGCCGTGAGGCGATCGGCGTCCGCGTCCTTCGGGAACGCCTCCGCCCGCATCTCCGCGAGCGCGCCCCAGACCTTGTCGAGCGCCGCGCGCGAGGCCGAGATACCGAGGCCCTCGACGTCGAAGGTGCGACCGTCGCGGCGAGCGACCGCGAAGCCGCCGCCGGGGTGCTTCACCTCGAAGCGCGCGAGCTCGAGCGAGAGGTACGGCACCACCGTGCGATCGCGGTACGTGTCCGACGGCGCGAGGAGCGCGTCCGCGAGCTCGCGCGACGCGACGAACGGCGGGCCGTCGTCGACGCGGAGGTAACCCGAGCCCTCGGGCCTGGGCGAAGGGCCGCCGAGCGTGAATCGGAAGACGAGCGGCCCCATCGTGACGGCGCCGGTCGCGCGCGGCGCGTCGAAGCCGAGCGTCGCGCTCTCGCCGGCGCCGGCCCCTTCGCCGACCTTGCGCACGACGACCGCGAACTCGAGCGTCGTCATGAGGCGCTCGGCGGCCGCCTGATCGACGCGCTCTTGCCGCGGCGAGGTCATCCGCCAGGGCTGATCCCCCTTGGCGTCGCGCTCGAGCACGATCGTCTCGCCCTCGTGCGCGATCTCGAGGCGCGAGACGTCCTCGCGCCGCCACGCGGAGAAGACGTTGTTCTCGCGGCGCTGGCGCTCGCCCTCGGTCACCTCGTCGCGGCCGAGCCAGAGCCAGACGCCGAGGGCCACGGCGAGGAGCAAGAGGACGACGGTCGTGGCATGACGCTTCACGCGTCCTCGCCGGCCGGCTTCTTCGCGCGGCTCTTGGCGTTCTTCGGTCCGCCCTTCGCGCGCGGCTCGCCCCTCGGCTCGTCGTCGTCCTCGCTCGCCGCGCCCTCGGTGCGGCGACGCCAGAGCGCGATGACGATCCCGAGCGCCGCGACGGTGCCGGGCATCATGAACAGGACGTAGCGGCGGACCGCGGCGCGATCGTCCTCGGTGATCCGGATCCCGGCGGGCACGGCCGTCCGGTCGGGCACGTCGAGGACCTGGGGCTTCGAGGCCAGCCAGGAGATCGCGCTCTCGACGAAGAGCGCGGCGCCGCGCAGGGGGAGCGGCTCGCGGAACGTGGGCGAGGTCAAGGGGCTCGCGCTCCCGAGGACCACCACGCGCGGGCCGTGCGGCGCCGACGGCGAGGTCTTCGCGCGCTCCGCCGCCATCGCCACCGGCAGCGGCCCGCCGAGATCGCCGGCCTTCTTCTCCGGCGCGTCTCTCCACTCGGACGCCCCCGAGATGTTCACGAGCCCGAACGAGCGCTGCGACGTGAGGAGCAGATCCGCCGGGCTGGCGCTCCCGGGCTCCGTCACGCGGCGCATCGAGCGCGCGAAGTGGATCACGGTGCGCGGCACGTCGCGCTTCTCGTCGCCCTTGACCAGCGCCGCGGTGAGCGCGTGCGGGCGCGGCTGGACGACGAAGCGGATCCCGCCGGTCCCGGGGAACGCCAGCTCCGGCTCCTCCTCGATGACGAGATCCTCGTCGAGGGCGATCCCGAACGGCGCGAGCGCGCGATCGAGGTTCGGCGGCACGAGCCCGGTCTCGGTCGAGCCGGTGATCGGGCTGGTCGCGAGGAGGAGGTTGCCTCCGCCGAGGAGGTAGGTGCGGAGCCGCTCGGTCTCGTCGTTCGTGAAGCCGCCGCGCAGGCCGGCGACCACGACGACACTGCACGAGGCGAACGGCTCGGCGGCGTTGGGCGCGCCCGGATCGACGACGGTGAGCTCGTAGTTGTCCTTCTCGAGCACGTCCCGCAGCATCCCGGCGCCCTCGCGTCCGGGATCGTCCGGGCTCATCTCGCCGTGGCCGGTGGTGAAGCAGAGCTTCGCCTTCTCGGAGCCGAGCACGTTGCGGATCGCGCCGGTGAGCGCGCGCTCCTCCTTCGGCTTCACCTGCGTGTCGTCGCCGGCGGAGATCTCGACCATGTCCGACGTGGACAGGAACCAGTGCTTGTCGCCGCGCGCGACGACGACGATGGCGTCGGCGACGACGTGTCCCTGCTCCGTCCTCCCGGTCTCGATCTTGAAGCGCTTCTTGACGTCCTCCAGGGCGACGACGTCGCGGTCGGGGTCGACGTAGCGGATGTCGAGCTTGGTCGTCTCGGCCTGGTACGAGACGAGCAGTTGCTTGACGCTCTGCTCGAGCGGGTCGGCGGGGCCGAGGAGGACCCAGATCTGGATCGTCTCCGGCAGCTCGCGCAGGGTCTGGACGGTCGCCGGCGTCAGCGAGTAGCGCTTGTTCGACGTCCAGTCCCACCGCGTGAAGCGCCTCGTCGCCGCGACGTTGACGAGGACGACGACGATCATCGCGAGCGCGATCCCGACGAGGACCGACGCCTGCGCCGGATCCACGCGCGGCAGGCCGAGGCGCTTCCTCTTCTTCCCGCCCGCCATCAGCCCCACCTCCACGCGTCGACCGCGCGCACCGTCACGAAGAGCGGCAAGACCACGAGCGATCCGTAGAAGACGAGCCGGCGGGAGTCGACGACGCCGGACGCGAAGTCGTTCATGTGCGCCCAGACGGAGACGTGCGAGCAGACGTCGTGCATCACGGTCCCCTCGCGGGTGACGAACTCGCCGACGCCGAGGATGAAGAGCGCGAGGATGACCGTCGCCGTCAGGACGAGCGCGAGGAACTGGCTCTTCGTGATCGCGCTCATCAGCAGACCGAGCGAGAGGTAGCCCGCGCCGACGAGGAGCACGCCGAGGTAGGCCGAGGCCGCGACGTTCCAGTCGATGTCGCCGGTCTGCCGGAGGATCACCAGATAGAGCACCGTGGGGATCCACATCGCGAGGTACGTGGTCACGACCGCGGCGTACTTCGCGAGGACGACGCCGACGCTCGAGACCGGCGCCGTCATCAAGGACTCGATCGTCCCGCTCCGGCGCTCCTCCGCGAAGAGGCGCATCGTCATCGGCGGGACGAGGAGGAAGAGCACCAGGTAGAGCAGGACGGTGTTGCCGAAGAACGCCTGGAGGGGCGTCTGATCGCTGATCTGCTGCCCGGCGCTCGCGAAGTGATCGACGAGGAGGAAGAAGTGCATCCCCTGAACGAGGAGGAACACCGTGATCAGCACCCACGCGAGCGGCGTGACGAAGAACGCGAAGAGCTCGCGCTTGTAGATCGGCCAGAAGCTCCTCACGAGGCGTCCTCCTCGCTCGGCCCGGCGGCCCCCGTGAGCTCGCCGAACAGCTCCTCCAGCGAGCTCTTCACCGGGCTCGCCTCGCGGACGAAGAGGCCCGCGCCGACGAGCGCGCCGACGGCCTCCTCGGTCGCGCGCGCGGCGCTCGCCTCGTCGAGCTTCTTCTGCCAGACGCAGCGCACCCCGTGCACGCCGTCGTCCGAGCGGCGGGCCGCGGGGACGGCCTTCGCGATCCCGTCCACGGCGCGGAGCGCCGCGAGCGCCGCGTCGAGGTCACCGCGGACGACGACGCCGAGCCCGGCGGAGCGGCGCTTCTTCGCGAGCTCGTCCATCGTCCCCGCGGCGACGAGCTTGCCGCCCGCGATGACGACGACGCGGCTGCAGCTCGCCTCGACCTCGCTCAGGATGTGGGTCGAGAGCAGGACCGTGTGCTCCTTGCCGAGCTCGCGGATCACCTCGCGGACGTCGCGGATCTGGTTCGGATCGAGCCCGGCGGTCGGCTCGTCGAGCACGAGCAGCGGCGGGCGGGCGACCAGGGCGTCGGCGAGGCCGACGCGCTGCCGGTAGCCCTTCGACAGGTGCCCGATGACGACGTTGGCGACGTCGCGCACGTTCGCCTTGCCCATCGCGTCCCCGACGGCCCGCTTGCGCTCCGCGCGGGGCACGCGCTTCAGCTCGGCGCGGAACGTCAGGTACTCGGCGACGCGCATCTCCGGGTAGTGCGGGACCGCCTCCGGCATGTAGCCGAGCTTCTGCCGCGCCTCGAAGCTCTCGGTCGTGATGTCGTGGCCGGCGACCTTCACGGCGCCGCTCGTCAGCCCGAGGAAGCCCGCGATGACGCGAAGCGTGGTGCTCTTGCCGGCGCCGTTCGGTCCGAGGAAGCCCACGACCTCGCCCCGGTCGACCTCGAACGACAGGTCGTCGACCGCGACCTTCGAGCCGTACCGCTTCACGAGGTGCTGAACGGAGATCATCGTAACGAACCCGACCCGGGCGCCGTGGCCGCCGAAGGCCAGCGTCTCGGGCTGCTCGCCTTCCTACCACGAGGACGACGGCGCGCGCACGTCCGAGACCGAGCGGCCGCGAGATCAGGCGAGCGTGAAGTAGATGCACGCGCCGTCCGGCGACGCCTCCGCCCAGGCTCGCCCGCCGTGGCGCCCGACGATCCGGCGCACCGTGGCGAGGCCGATGCCCGTGCCCTCGAACTCGCTCTGGGCGTGGAGCCGCTGGAAGGGACGAAAGAGCTTGTCCACCCGGGTCATGTCGAAGCCGACGCCGTTGTCGCGGACGAAGAACGCGCGCGCGCCGTCGACGACGGTGGCGCCGACCGTGATCTTCGTCCGTTCACGCTTCGCGCTGAACTTCCAGGCGTTGCCCATGAGGTTCTCGAGGACCGCGCGGAGCAGGCTCTTGTCGCCCTCGACCTCGATCCCGTCCTCCACGTCGATGTCCGCGGGGCGGCCGGGCTCCCGCCCAGCGAGCTCACGCCCGACGATGCGCGCGAGCTCGCTCAGGTCCACCTGCCCGCGCCGGAGCTCCGCCCGCGTCACGCGCGAGAGCGTGAGGAGATCGTCGATGAGCTCGCGCATGCGGGCGGTCGCGCCGTAGACGCGCGCGAGGTGCTGGCGCCCGACCTCCTCGAGCAGGTGGCCCTGGTCCTCCTCGAGCGCCCGGGAGAACCCCTCGATCGCGCGGAGCGGCGCGCGGAGATCGTGCGACACGGAGTAGCTGAACGCCTCGAGCTCGCTGTTGGCGACCGCGAGCTCCGCGTTCTTGCGCTCGAGCTCCGCGAGCAGCTCGGCGCGCGCCTCGGCGAGGGCCTCGGCCGCCCGCGCCTCGGCGAGCGTGAGCTCACGGGCGAGGCGGGCGTCGCGTTCGCGCGCCCCCTCCTCCTCGGCTTGCTTGCGCCGGAGCTGCGCGCGGATGCGCGCGACGAGCAGCGGTCCGGGCGTGGTCCGGGATACGACCTCGTCCACGCCCGCGGCGAGGCAGTCGATCGCGAGCCGCGAGTCGCTGTCGGACGCGGTCAGCGCCAGAATCGCGCCGGGCCGCGAGAGCGCCGCGCGGATCGCCTTGCAGCCGGCGGCCTCCGACGTGACCTCGACGACGACGCACGCCGGCGTCTCGACGCCGGCGAGCAGGACGGCGTCCTCCGGCGTCGGCGCGAACGCGACGTCGAAGGCCTCGCTCCGGAGCGACGCCGTCAGGTGCTGGATCCCCGCCCCCACGACGACGAGCTTGTTGGCCGCGAGGGCGCTGCGCACCGAGGCCTTCGGCCCGGACGCCGTCGCCAGGAGCGAGGCGACGCGCGCGACGACCTCGGCCGGAGGGGTCCGCTTGTCGAGGTACGCGTCGACGCCCGCCTCGAACGCGCCCATCTCGCTGCCCGGCATGTCCGACGCCGTGATCATGATGCACGGCGTGTGGCGGAGCGCGGCGTCGAGCCGGAGCCGCCGGATGACGGTCACGCCGTCGATGCCGGGGAGCTGGCCGTCCACGATCACGAGCGCGGGGCGCATGACCGCCGCCTTCTGGAGCCCTTCCTCGCCCGACTCGGCGATGATCGCGCGGTAGCCCGCCGCCTCGAGCGCCTCACGGATCGCCTCGCGAAAGGAGACGCTGTCGTCGATGACGAGGATGGTCGCGCGGTCGGGCGGCGCGCTCGACCGACTCTCCTCGGCGAGCTCCCGCGCACGCGCGACGACGTACGAGAGCACGTACGGCTTGCCCGCGTACTCGTCGGCCCCGGTGGAGAGCCCGCGCACGCGATCGCGCACCTCCGCCTCGGAGGAGAGCAGCATCACCGGCGTCCGACCTTGTTCGTCGTCCGACGCGCGGATCTCGCAGAGGAGCTCGACGCCGTCGCCGTCGCCCAGCCGGACATCGAGGATCGCGACGTCGAACCTCCCGCCAGCGAGGGCCGCGCGCGCCTCGGCCGCCGAGCCGCAGCCGACGACGTCGAAGCCGGCGGCGTCGAGGCCCTCGACGAGATCCATGCGGACCGTCAGGCTGTCGTCGACGACGAGCGCCCTCCAGCGGGTCATCGCTTACCTCCGCCGGCCATTCGCCCGAGCGTCGGCCCGATGGCGTCGAGCGGCAAGACCGCCGCGGCCGCGTCGATCTCGACGGCGGCGCGCGGCATGCCGTAGATGACCGAGCTCGCTTCGTCCTGCGCGATCGTGTGACCGCCGGCGCGCCGGATCGCGAGGAGCCCTTCGGCGCCGTCGCGCCCCATCCCGGTGAGGAGCACCCCGACCGCGTCCGCGCCGACGTCCGCGGCCACCGACTCGAAGAGCACGTCGACCGACGGCCTACAGGAGTGCCGCTCCGGCCCGGTGGCGAGCCGGAGCCTCCCTTCACGGATCGTCAGGTGTTTACCGGCCGGCGCCATGAAGACGCGCGGGGGCCCATCGAAGAGCGCTTCACCGTCTGTCGCGAAGACGACGCGGTGCGGGCTCTGGGCGTCGAGCCAGTCGGCGAGGGTGGCGTCGAACGGCTCCCCGATGTGGAGGACGAGCACCACCGAGACCCGAAAGCCCACGGGGAGATCCGTCAACAAGCGCCGGACGGCTCCGGGGCCGCCGGTCGACGCGCCGACCGCGACGAGGCGAACCGACGCAGCGCGCGACGGGGGCGGCGGCGACACGGCGGGGAAGCTCGGCGTGCTCGAAGGCCGGAGGCGTCCGCGCGGGTGCGTCACGACCTTGATGCGCGCCGCGATGCGGAGGACGAACTTGAGCCGATCCGCCCACGCCGCGTCGGCGGCCGTGGTCGGCTTCGGCACGACGTCGACGGCGCCCGCCGCGATGGCGTCGTACGTGCGGAACACCTCACCGCGGTTCATCGACGCCGACACGATGACGATCGGCGTCGGACAATACGCCATGATCCACTCGGTGGCCGCGAGCCCGCTCATCACGGGGAGCATCATGTCCATCGTGACCACGTCGGGGCGGTGACGCTCGCAGAGCTCGATCGCCTGGCGCCCGTTCGCCGCCTGCGCGACGACCTCGAACGCGGGATCGGCCTCCAGGAGCTCGACGATGTGCATACGCACGGTGATGGAGTCATCCACGACGAGCACGCGGGTCTTCGCTGACGCGGTCATCCGATCAACCTCCGTACGGCGTCGAGGAACTCGTCCTGCGCGAACTCCCCCTTCACGATATACGCGCGCGCCCCGACCTCGAGACCTCGGCGCCTGTCCTCGGGCGAGGCGCGCGAGGTCACGAGGACGGCGGGCGTCGCCGACAGGACCGGGTCCGCGCGCATCTTGGCGATGAGCTCGAGCCCGCTCATACCGGGCATCTCGACGTCGACGACGAAGAGCGAGAACGCGCGCTCGCGCGCGTTCTCGAGGGCCTCTTCGGCCGACGCCGCGGTCGTCACCTCGTAGCCGGCCGCGTCGAGGATGCTCCGCTCGAGCATCCGCGACGTGAGCGAGTCGTCGACCACGAGGACGCTCTTCTTCGCCGGCGCGACCGCGGACCGCGGCTCGCCCGGCAACCGACGGACGGCCTCCACGAGCAAGCGTGGCTCGAGCGCGAGCCGTGGGTCGCCCTCGCCGTCGAGCGAGGCGCCCACGACGACCGCGTCCGCCACGGCCGGCGCGGGCACCGGTAGGACGACCGCGCTCGCCACGCCGAGGACGCGATCCACGCCCAGCGCGGCGCGCGCTCCGCCGATCTCGAGCAACACCACCGTCCGCGTGTCGCTCGGCGCGCTCGTCGCGGCTGGAACCCCGAGGACCCGCGCCAGGGACGCGAAGCGCACCGCCTCTCCCGCCTCCGACAGCGCGTCCCCCTCGGGCGAACGCACGACGTCGCCGTCTGTGACGCGCGCCGTGCGGCTGACGGCGTCGAGCGGGATCGTCGCGACGACGCCGCCCGCCTGTACGACCAGCGCAGGCGCGGCCGTCATCGACACCGGGACGTCGAGCTCGAACTCGGTCCCGCGGCCTGGCTCGGTACGAACGACGAGCTCGCCGCGGAGGCGCTCGACGACGGTGCCCACGACCTGGAGACCGACGCCCCTCCCGGCGAGCTCCGTCGCCGACGCCCGCGTCGTCACGCTCCGGCGCATCGCCAGCCGCACGAGGGCGCCGGCGTCCATCGCGCTCGCCGACGACGCGGGGGCCAGCCCTCCGGCGACCGCGGCCGCCCGCAGCGCCGCGACGTCGATCCCTCGCCCGTCGTCGCGGCACGAGACGCGCGCACGCGCGCCGCGGAGCTCGAAGCGGATCACGATGCGACCGACGGGGGGCTTCTCGGCGCGCAGGCGCTCGGCCTCCGGCTCGAGCGCGTGCGCGATCGCGTTTCGGACGAGCTGGAGCAGCGCGTCGCGCAAGAGGCCGAGGACGCGCGCGTCGATGCGGAGCGCGCCGCCGTGGGTCTCGACGTCGACGCGCGGGCGCGTGTCCGGCCCATGTGCCGCGGCGGACGCCGCGTCGCGCGCCGCGCGCGCGAGCTCGGCGAAGAGCGTCGAGGCCGGGAGCAGGCGCAGGCTCCTCGCGTCCTCGAGCGCCTCGCGCGCGCGCCGCTCGGCGCCCTCGACGGCGCCGGCGAGGTCTTCTCGCTCGACGCGGAGCTCGACGCGAAGACGCTCGGCCGCGCCCATCGCCTCGTCCCAGTCGAGCGACGAGGGATCGGCGGCCCGCTTCGCGGCGGCGAGCCACTCCTCGAGCTTGCGCGCGGCGAGCTCGGCGCGCGCGAGGCCGCCCGTCTCCGCGCTGGCGACGCGAGCGCTCGCGAGGCGCGCGTGCACGTCGGCGATCGACGCGAGCACGCCGTCGACCTCGAGCAGATCGAGGCGGACCGACTCGGCGACCGGATCAGGCGGAGGGCGCGCGGCGGGCGCCTCCGGCTCGGACGCCGGCGACCTCGCCTCCGCGGCGGGACGAGGCTCCGGCGACGCCCCGGGCGCGCTTCGCGCTCCCAGGCTCGCGAGCTCCGCCGTGATCGCGTCGACGACGCCGAGGAGGACGCCGATCGCCGCGCGCTGGCTCGCGAGCTCGGCGCGCGCGAAGGGCGCGAGGAGCTCCTCGAGCCGATGCGCGAGCTTGGCGATCGCCTCGTGACCGACCACCCCGGCCGCCCCCTTCAAGGTGTGCGACGCGCGGAGCAGGCGCTCGACCGACGCGCTCGCGCCGCTCGCCGCCTCGAGCGACTCGAGCTCCAGGATCCCCTGGGAGAGCGCGTCGAGGATCTCGCGCGCCTCGATGCGAAAGTAGCGAAACGGGTCCTTCTCCACCGCGCTACTCCGGGTCCTTGGAGGCGGCGAATCGATCGAGCATCGACCCGAGGTCGAGCACGCCCAGCGGGGCCGGCTCGCCCGCGAGGCGAGCGAGCCCCGCGACGTGACGACGCGCCCCCGGAGGCGCCGCGGCCACGTCGGCGTCCGCGACCACGATCTGTCCGTCGAGCTCCTCGAAGGCGAGCGCCACCGGCCGCTTCCCGGCGGTGACCGCCAGCCACGCGAGCCGCTCCAGCCCGACCTCGTAGCCGAGGAGCGCCGGGAGCGAAAAGACGCCGACCAGCGCCCCGCGGATCCCCGCCAGACCGAGCTGCGCGTGCGCGCCCCCCGGCAGCGGGACGACGACCTTGCGCCGCGCGACGCTCGACAGCCCGCCGAGCAAGAGGACGTACGGATCGCCGCCGAGCCGAACCGCGAGCGCAGGGCGGCCGTCGTCCGCGCGCACGCCGGCGGGGAGCGCGAACGAGTGGTCGAACGCCTCGGCGAGCGCGCGCGCGCTGCCCGCGATGTCGCGATCGCTCACGGCGCACCTCCGAGCGTGGCCAGCTCGGTCCGGCACAACGCGACGAGGCCGGCGCGGCTGAACCCACCGCCGAAGAGGACGAGCCGGCGCGGCTCCTCGCGCGCGAGGAGATCGAGCGCCTGCGCGAGCTCGTGGCGGGCCTCGTCGGTCCGACCCGCGCTCCGCTGGATGCGGCCGAGGTGGAGGTGCGAGAGCGCGAAGTCCGGCTCCAGGTAGAGCGCGGCCCTGTGATGAGCGATCGCCTTGGACCGGTCCCCGCGGTGCTCGGCGACCAGCGCGAGCACCACGTGCGCCTCGACGGAGCCCTCGCGCGCCGCGAGGAGGCGCGCGCAGTCCGACTCCGCGGCGTCGACGTCGCCGACTCCGAGGTGCGCGACCGCGCGGAGGACGTCACGCTCGTCATCTCCCTCGCCCGAAGGGATTCGCGCGATCGCGTCGAGCGCCTGCTCGAAGCGCTCGCGCGCCACGAGCTCCCGCACGGCGCCGAGATCCGCCGCGCCCGAGGGACGCGAGGACGGGCGCGCGGGCTCCGCGACACGCGGCGCCGAGCGCGGCTCCGGTCCCCGTTTCGGCGGCTTCGGCTCGCCGGCCTCCGCCGCGACCGCGACCGCGCCCGCGCCGCGGCGGTAGTAGAACGCGCCGTGCGAGCTCTCGAGCGAGAAGTCGGTCGAGAGCCCGCGGAGGGACTCGGCGTGCCCGAGGAAGAGCAACCCGCCCGGGACGAGCGCCGCGGCGAGCTGCGCGACGGCAGCGCGCGCCGCCTCCGGCGTGAAGTACATGAGGACGTTCCGGCAGAAGACGATCTCGAACGGCCCCGACGCCGCGAGCGGCGGCGCGGCGTCGGCCAGGTTCACTGGCTCGAACGTGACGCCCGCGCGCACCTCCGCGCGGACCTCGTGCTCCCGACCGCGCGTCGTGAAGTAGCGCTCGCGGAGCTCGGGCGACGTCTCGCGCAGCGCCCACGGCGAGTAGACGCCGGTCGCCGCCTTGGCGAGCGCGCGCCGGCTGAGATCCACCGCGCGGACGTGCCACCGCAGCCACGTCGCCGGCGCGCAGCGACGCTCCCACTCGCGCATGAAGATCGCGAGCGAGTAGGGCTCCTCGCCCGACGAGCAGCCGGCGGAGAGGATCCGGAGATCGTCGCCGCGCGATCGCGGCCGCGCCGGGAGCGCGACTTCGGAGAGCACGTCGAAGTGCGCGCGCGCGCGGAAGAAGCAGGTCTCGCCCACGGTCAGGAGCTGCCCCAACGCGTCGAGCTCGCCGGGGCTCGCGTCGAGCGCGTCGAGGTAGGCGCCCGCGTCCGAGCGCCGGCGTTCGGCGACGCGTCGCGCGAGGATCTCCGCGAGCTCGGCGTCGCGACTCTCGTCGAGCGAGAGCCCGAGCCGACGGGCGACGATCGCGCGGAGGCGCGCGACGCCGTCAGCGGGCGTCATGCGTCTCCGCGCCACCGCTCGCCGGCGCCGTCAGCGCGAGGACGTCATCGGGGACGAGCGCCGCGCGCTCGAGGATCAAGAGGAGCTCGCCGTCGAGGACGCCGAGCGCGCTCACCGCCCCGCGCGCCGCGTCGGTCAGCAGCGGCGGCATCGCCCCCGGCGCGACGGCTCCCGCGAGCCGGCGCACGCCGACGACGTCGGCGACGGCGAGCCCGACCACGCGCTCGCCCACCGCGACCGTGATCCACCGCTCGGACGGCGCTTCGCGAGCAGCTCCGAGCAGGGCGCCGACATCGACGACGGGCGTGGGGCGACCGCGGATCACCGCCACCCCCGCCACGAACGCGGGCGCTCCTGCGACCGGCTCGCACGGGAGCGGCCGCATCGTCTCGATGACGTGCTCGGCGGCCAGCGCCGCCAGCGTCCCCGGCCGCGGCCGAAAGAGGAGCGACAGGCCGGTCATGCCGCGTCGGCGTCCACGAGGCGGAGCAGGCTCCGCGACAGCTCCGTGAGCTCGCTCGCCGCCTGGAGGGTCTGCTTGGCGCTCGCGTCGGCCTCGCGGGTCGCCTGCGCGACGTTTCCGATCGCGGAGCTCACCTGCTCCACCGCGGTCGCCTGCTGCTTCGTGCTGAGCTCGATCTCGCGCGCGGCCTCGGTGGTGGAGCTCACCAGCGTCGCGATCCGCTCGAACGAGGTCGTGACGTCCGCGAAGCGCGCCGTCCCGGCGTCGACCGTCTTCACGCCGCTCTCGGTGGCCATCACGGTCGTGTTCACGGCGGCGCGCATCGCGTCGACGATGGCGCGGATCTCCTTGGTCGACCCGCCGACGCGGTCGGCGAGCTTGCGGATCTCGTCGGCGACGACGGCGAACCGGCGGCCGCTCTCTCCCGCGCCTGCAGCCTCGATGGTGGCGTTGATCGCGAGGATGTTCGTCTGCTCGGAGAGCTCGTTGACCAGGTCGAGGATCCCTCCGGCCTGCTGGGACTTCTTTCCGAGCTCGAGCATGTGCCCGACGACCACGTCCATCTGCCGCTTGATGGCCTCGATGGTGTCGCGGGCGCCCTCGACGATGTCGGAGCCTGACCTCGCCCCGCTCACGGTCTCCTCGGCGACGCGGGTGACCCGCTGCGCGCTGTCGGTGATCTGCCGCGACGTCGCGAGCAGCTCGCGGATCGTCGTCGCGACCTCGGTCGTGGCGGAGAGCTGCTCGCGGGAGCCCGACGCCTGCTGCGTGGCGGCGGCCTGCAGCTCGGCGGAGGAGCTGCGGATCCGCGTGACCGCCGAGCCGAGCTGCGCGCTGAGCGACCGTGTGAGCATGACGCCGGCGACCGTCACGAGGACGAACGAGAGGAGCGCTCCCACGCCGACGGCCAGCTTCGCGCCGCGTCCTCCGGCCTCCGCCGCGGTCGTGCGCTGGTCGAGGAGCCCGCGCTCCTCCCGCTCCATCTCCGCGGAGATGCGGCGTATGTCGTCCATGTACTGCTTGCCTACCCCCGACTGAACGGATCTCAGCCCCGCCTCCATGCCGCTCCGCTGCCGTTCTTCCATCGCCTGCTTCAGCTGGTCGAGCTTTCCGCGGAGGGCCACTTCGAACTCCTCGAGCCGGCGCAGCTGGCGCGGGTTGTCTGCCGTCAGGCGCCGGAGCTCCGCGAGCTCCGCGCGGATCCCGCGGGTCGCGGCCTCGTACGGCTCGGCGAAGGTCGGGTCGCCCGTGATGATGAAGCCGCGCTGGCCGGTCTCCGCGTCCTTCACGAGCGAGAGCGTCGACGCGATCTTCTCGAGCACGCTGTGGGTGTGCGTGACGCGCGCGTTGTTGTCGATGAGCCCGTCGATGCTCCGGTACGCGACGACGGCGACGAGCACGAGCATCAGCACCGACAGCCCGAACCCAACTCCCAGCTTCCTACCGAACGTCCACGACATCGTTGAACCCCATCTGACCCGGCCGAGACGACGCCGGGCTACTTGACCGGGATAGTCGCCTTTATCGCGAGATTCGTCGAGATCCTGTGGCAGGTTCCACGGCGGCCGCGGACAGGGCACAGTGTGCGGAGCCTGGCTCCTCCCCCTGGCGCCGGCGTCCTCGGTCGTGCGCATCGTTCGGTCCTCCTTCTCCCGCGTCTCCGCGCTCGCGCTCGCCGGGGCGCTGCTCTCCGCGTGCCCCTCGACGGCGCCACCGCCGCCGCCCGCGCCCAGCGCCGCTTCTCCGAGCGCTCCAGCCGAGCACGACGCCGCCCCCGACACTGCGACATCGACGCCCATGGGCGACGCCGGCGCGCTCGCCCAGGAGGACCTCGACGCAGCGCGTCCAGACGGAGCGGCGGTCCCCGAGGACATGCTCCTCGTCGCCGGCGGGACGTTCACGATGGGCGCCGACAGCGGCGGTGAGGGCGACGAGCGACCGGCGCACGCCGTCACGATGGCGCCGTTCTGGCTCGACAAGACGGAGGTGACGCAAGCGGCCTACGAGGCGTGCGTCGCCGCGAAGGCGTGTACGCCCGCGGATCCGGCGATCCTCGACACGTTCGGCGGGCTCTTCCGTGGGCCCGCCAAGCCGGTCGTCGGTGTGTCCTGGTTCTCGAGCCGCGACTACTGCGCCTGGCGAGGCAAGCGCCTCCCGCGCGAGGCCGAGTTCGAGCGCGCGGTCCGCGGCGACGACGGGCGGCGTTACCCCTGGGGCGACGATCCTCCGACGCACGAGCTCACCGTCTTCTCGACGAGCGCGCCGGACGACGTCGGCTCGCGCCCGCGCGGCCGCGGTCCGTACGGACACGACGACCTCGCCGGCAACGTGTGGGAGTGGATCGAGGACGACTACGATCCGCTGGCCTACACACGCAGCTCCGCCGGCGAAGGCCGCCCTGGGACGTGCGAGGAGATCGTCGCCGCGCAGAACAAGCTCCGCGCCGAGGGCAAGCAGGGCTTCACCGGGACGAACCCGATCCCGACCGAGTGCGAGAAGTCGATCCGCGGCGGCGCGTACAACTACCCGGGGCCCGGGCTCCGGAGCACGAACCGCATCCACCACCCCGCGCGCTTCAAGCTCCGAATGACCGGCTTCCGCTGCGCGAAGGACGCCTGACGTCCGCGAGCTCGCCCGCGCCGGCTCAGCCTCGGACGCGCCAGTTGCCGACGAACGCGCGGCCGAGCTCGTCGCAGGTCGGGTCGGTCACGAGGAGCTCCGGGCGCCCGTTGCGGTTCACGACGATGGTGTTCTGGCGGAACACCCGACCGAACGAGACCGCCTCGTCGCGCTCCATCCCGTGGACGAGCCACGACGGCTCCCGCCAGGTGCCCTCGGGGTCTTCCTCGTAGCCGACGCACTGCTCGACGCGGTAGCAGCCGAGCACCAGCATGTCGCGCAGGACGGAGTGGCGCGCGTCGTTCACTTTCCGCGGCAGGAGCATCGACCGCGGGTTGAAGGCGGTCAGGATCGTGAACGGCTTCGTGAGCAGCTCGGGGAGCGCGGCGACGTCCTGCACGACGTCACCGTCGAGCGAGACCCGGAGCGGGCCGTTCGACGACGGCAGGTCGTAGACGGTGGCGAGGTACTGACGGAGGAGGTTGTGATCCATGCGGCGCGTGATGGATACCACGCGCGGCGCGCGGCCGAGCGCGGAACAGCCGTCAGGGCTTGTTCGGGTCGACCAGATCGAAGCGGTAGCCCACGCCGCGCACCGTCTGGATGAAGACGGGCTCCTGCGGATCGACTTCGAGCTTCGCCCGGAGCTGCTGGATGAAGTTGTCGACGGTCCGCGGCGTGCCGTGGTGCTTGGGCCCCCACACGCGGCGGAAGATGTCCTCACGCGAGAGGGCGCGACCGCGCTCACCGACCAGGCACATGAGGACGTCGAACTCCGTCGCCGTGACCTCGACGACCGTACCGCCGCGGCGGATGGTCCGCGCGGCGACGTCGACCTCTACGTCGCCGAAGCCGATGCGCGCGCGCGGCGGTCCGCCCTGCCCCGTCGACGCCGTCGCGCCGCGGCGGAGCGCGACGCGCACGCGCGCGAGCAGCTCCGCGAGGCTGAACGGCTTCGCGACGTAGTCCTCCGCGCCGAGCTCGAGGCCCGCGACCTTGTCCATCTCGGCCGACTTGGCCGACAGGATGATGATCGGCATCGTGCGTCCCTCGGCGCGCAGGTCGTGCAGCACCTCGAGGCCGTTGCGCTTCGGGAGCATGACGTCGAGCACGATGAGGTCGGGCTCGAGCGTCCGCGCGAGCTCGAGCCCACGCTCGCCGTCCTCGGCGACGTGCACCTCGTACCCCTCGCTCTCCAGGTTGATCCGGAGGCCGATGGCGATGCTCGGATCGTCCTCGACCACGAGCAAGCGACGGCCGTGGAGGTTCACCGTCCGGGGTTGTCGCGAGCTGGGCGTCAAGACGTCACCTTCGACTGGACCCTTCGGCTTTAGCGCGAAGCCGCCTCGCGCCGCCAGGACTTCTTCCGGGCGAGCCCGGCGCGGCTAGTCCGCGTCGTCGTCGCGCGCGAGCACGGGCAGGACGATCGCGAACGTCGAGCCCGCTCCCTCGGCGCTCTCGACCGTGACGCGAGCCCGATGGGCGCGGGCGACGTGGTTGACGATCGCGAGGCCGAGCCCCGAGCCCTCCTTCGATCGCGAGAGTCGATCGTCGACGCGGTAGAACTTCTCGAAGATCCTCCGGTGCTCGGGCCTGGGGATCCCGATCCCGTTGTCGGTGACGGCGATCGTCACGACGCCGCCTCCCGCGGCGACGCGGAGCCGGACGCGCGGCGGCGACCCGCCGTACTTCTGCGCGTTCGAGAGCAGGTTGACGATGGCGCCGACGAGCGCGGCGCGATCGACCATCACCTCCGGCAG
>JAHBWA010000008.1 GCA_019637195.1 Labilithrix sp.
CCGCGGACGAGTCCCCCCGGCGCGATCGCGATGCGCGGGGCGCGGAGATCGCCGACGACGCGCGCGCCCGACTCCACGAGCAGCACCTGCTCGGCGACGAGGTCGCCCTTCACCGCGCCGCGGACGACGATGCGCGCCGCCGAGACGTTCGCCGCGACGAGGCCGCTCGTGTCGACGACGACGTCGCCGCTGACGGCGACCTCACCCTCCACGCGCCCGGCGATCTCCAGATCGCCGTCGCCGCTCACGCGGCCGCGAATGAACGACGCCCGGCCGATGACGGTCGAGGTAGCCATGTCACACGTCCATGTCGACGTTGCCCTTGAACTGGGCGCCGTCCGCGATCGTGATGCGCGTCGCCTTCACGTTGCCGATGACCTTGGCGCCGTTCTGGAGGTCGACGCGATCGCTCGAGGTGATGTTGCCGGTGACGCTGCCGGCGACCGCGACCGGCCCGCCGGAGATGTCGGCCTCGACCGCGCCGCCCTGCTCGACGCTGACCGCGTCCTTCGCGACGAGCTTGCCGCGAAGCGTGCCCTGGACGACGACGTCCTCGTCGCTCGTGACCTCGCCCTCGATGGTGATGCCTGCGCCGATGACCGTGCTCGCCATGGAATCCTCCGCTTCTAACTCGCTCGCCGGCTCAGCGGCGACGTCCGCCGCTCGCGCCGCCGAGCTCCGCCGGGAGCTCGAACTCGGCCACGAGCCGGCCGTTGAACTCGGCGCCCTCGTCGATGGCGACCGACTCTCCCTGGAGATCGCCGCGGACGCGCGCGCCCGACTCGAGGTGGACGACCCCCTCGGCGCGCACGTCGCCGTCGAGCTCGCCGCCGACCGTGACCGTGCGCGCCTCGACGTTCGAGGCGGCCCTCGCGCCGTCCGCGATCGTCAGGTCGCCGCGGAGGGAGATGTCTCCCTCGACGGTGCCCTCGAGGCGCAGATCGCCGTCGCCGGAAACGCGACCGCGTACGCGCGTGGACCGGCCGATCACGGCCTCGCCGCCACCACCCGTTCTCGTCCTCGCCATCGGCCGCGTACTAGTACAGGCCGTGTTTCCTGTCACCCCCGACCTGAGCCGGCGCCGGCGCGTGGGCGCCGAACCGGGGGGCGGCGAGGCGCGGGCGGGCAGCGAGAGCGCCCCTCCGCGTCCCTTGTAATGAGCTAAGCTGCCCCCCGCTTTGACCGGCGCGCCGAAACCGAGAGAGAGATCGCGTCTGGGGCTGCGCGGCGGCGCGATCGCCGGGTGGCTCCTCTGCGCCGTGCCGCTCGTCGCGGTGATCGAGCTCGCCCTTCACGTGAAGCAGACATCGAGCGACGTCGTGCCCGAGTCCGACTGGGTCGCGGCGCGCGACGCCGTCAAGGCCGAGCTCCAGAGCGACGACCTCATCGTGTTCCAGCCGTTCTGGGCGGACCCGCTCGGGCGGCGCACGTTCGGGGAGCTCGCGACGATGAAGCGCGAGGGCCGCTCGGACGAGCGCCGCTTCCCGCGCGCGTTCGAGGTCTCGATCCGCGGCGCGCACGACGCCACGCTCGCCGGCTGGAAGACGCTGAAGGAGACGAGGCACGGGGCCGTCACCGTGACCCTCCTCGAGAACCCGGCGCCGACGCCGGTGCTCGACGACATCCTCGATCTCGTCAACCCGGAGCGCCTCTCCGTGTCGCGCGTCGAGGACGGCGTCGAGCAGCCGTGCAGCTTCCAGCGCGGCGGCAGCCAGGGCGGCAGCACGGTCGTGCCGCAGGGCCTGCTCGTACCGGCGGACCGCTTCGTCTGCGGGGGCGGTCATGTCGGGGTCGCGGTGCTCCACGGGCTCGACCACCACCCGCACCTCTGCGTCTACGCGACGCCGATGGCGGGCGCGAGCCTGCGGATGAAGTTCGCGAACGTCACGTTCGGCTCGAGCCTCCACGGACACTCGGGCATCCAGTGGCTCGTCGAGCGGACGCCGACGCCGGACAAGGTCGCCGTGGCGTTCTCCGCGTTCGATCGGCCGATCGGGACGCATCACCACAAGGTCGGCGCTGGCTGGGTGGGCTTCGAGCTGCCGACGCCGGAGCTCGATGGGAAGAAGGGCGACCTCGTCGCCGAGATCGCGCCGTCGTCGCAACGGCAGTTCTGCTTCGAAGCGACGACGCGCCGAGAGGCCGCTCGATGAGCAAGGTCGACGACGCCGCGGGCGAGAAGGGCACCTCCGGCGCGAAGGGCGCCGCGAGCGCCAAGGACGCCCCCAGCGCGACGGGCGCCAGCGCGAAGGACGCGGAGCAGCCGGAGGAGACGCAGCGCCTGAACCCCGCCATGGTGGCCGCGAAGGCGAAGGTGGCCGACGCGCGGGTGACGGCGGCCGATCCGAGCTTGAAGGAGACGCCGAAGGCTCCGGCGGTCGCGGCGACGAGCGGCGACGCCGCGGCCGGCCGCGAAGGCACGGCGAGCGACGACCCGACCGAGGGCGACGACGCGGCGAGCGAGAGCGCGACGAGCGACGACCCGACCAAGGGCGACCGCGCGGCGAGCGAGAGCGCGACGAGCGACGACCCGACGCCGGCGGGAGCACACGGCGGCGCCGCCGAGCCGGACGGCGATCTCCCGGTCGGACAGCGCGTGCGCGCGTGGGCGACGCGAAACGTCGATCCGCTGATCGGCGTCGGCATCGCGATCGTCTACGTGGCGTGGCTCCTCGGCACGGCGCGGAGCCTCGGCTTCTCGCGCGACGAGGGCTTCTACTTCTCGGCGTCCGGCGAGTACGAGCGCTGGTTCAAGCTCCTCTTCTCGACGCCGAGCAAGGCGTTCGAGCGGCCCGTCATCGATCAGATCTGGGCGGCGAACCACGAGCACCCGTCGCTGATGAAGAGCCTCTTCGCGCTCTCGCATCACTTCCTCTGGCACAAGTGGAAGATCTTCGAGGACCAGAGCACCGCGTTCCGCTTCCCCGGGATGCTGTCGATGGGCCTCGCGCTCGCCGTCACCTACGTCTTCGGCGCTCGCGCCTTCTCGCGGCGCGCCGGGATCATCGCGGCCGTCGCGCTCGGCCTGATGCCCAACGTCTTCTACCACGCGCACCTCGCGTGCTTCGACGTGCCCATCATGGCGATGTGGATCACGTGCATCTTCACGTACTGGTGCGCCGAGAAGAAGGGCGGGTTCGGCTGGGCGCTCGCCGCCGGCGTGATGTACGGCCTCACGCTCGAGACGAAGCACAACGCCTGGATGCTCCCGGCCGTCTTCCTCCCCCACGCCATCCTCGTGCACGGCCGCGCGATGGCGTCCGAGACGTCGAAGACCGCGCGCCTGCCGGTCCCCGCGACGCTGATCGCGATGGCGACGGTCGGGCCGGCGGTGTTCCTCGCGCTCTGGCCCTGGCTCTGGAACGACACGCTCCCGCGGATCCAGGAGTACGTGAACTTCCACCTGCATCACGACTACTACAACATCGAGTTCCTGGGCGTGACCTACTTCGGCCCGCCGTCGCCGAAGAGCTACATGCCGGTGATGATCGCGGCGACGGTCCCCACCGTCACGCTCGTCCTCTTCGCGATCGGCGCGTTCGATCGCGCGCGCCTCCTCGTGGCCCGCTTCGCGGCGTGGCTCGGGCAGACGCTCGAGCGCGCGCTCCCGTGGCCGAAGCAGGCGCCGGCGAGCGATCCGCTGCACACGGACGCGCTCCTCTTCCTCTCGCTCGCGGTGCCGCTCGCGGTGTTCCTCCTCCCGCGGACGCCGATCTTCGGCGGCACCAAGCACTGGATCACGGCCTACCCCGCGCTCGCGCTCTTCGCCGGGCGCGGCTTCGACCTCGTCGCGACGCGCATCGAGGCCTTGCTCCAGTCCAGGACGACGCTCGACGCGACCAAGCGGAGCTGGGTGCTCGCCTTCGTCGGCGCGCTCACGTTCCTCGCGCCGTTCGCGGTGACGCGCCACTCGCACCCGTTCGGTCTCTCCGCCTACGTCCCGATCTTCGGCGGGACCGCCGGCGGCGCCGACCTCGGGCTGAACCGCCAGTTCTGGGGCTTCACCACGCAGAGCCTCGATCCGTGGTTCCGCGAGAACACGAAGCCCGGCGACACGGTCTACATCATGGATACGGCCTGGCAGTCGTGGCAGCGGATGATCGACGAGAAGCGCATCCCGCCGTGGCTCCGCGGCGTCGGCAGCCCGGCGGAGGCCGAGATCTCGATCGTGCACCACGAGCAGCACATCAACGAGGTCGACTACAACATCTGGACCGAGTACGGCGCCGCGGCCCCCGAGTACGTCCTCACGCACGACGGCGTCCCCATCGTCTCGGTCTATCGGCGCCCCCACGGCCTCCAGCGCGGCCGCGGCCGAAACCGCTGACGGTGCACGTCGCGGCGCCCCGCGGCGCTCACCCGGCCCTTCGCGTCGACGCTCAGCGCTGCGTCCTCGTCCGGCGACGCGTCCCTGCCCGGAGGCGAGCTCGCGTCCTCCCCCACCGCGCCGACCGAAGCGGGCTCCTCGCCGACGCAGGCCGCGAAGGCGGCGAGAGCCGTCGCGAGTCCTACGGGGCCCAATAGCCAAGTCGGTCGTCGCCCCATGGCGACGGACGACGACGATCGGGGACGGACCGTGGTCACCGCCACGTCCCCACGCTGCGTGGGGTCGGCGACCCCAGCGTGGTCGCTGCGCTCAGCGCGTTCGTTCTCGCGATCCTCTTCGCCGTCCTCTCGCAGACCAGCGGAAGGGGCGCGGCGTGCGTGACGGCCGACTCCCAGGCGCTCGTGGCTGGACGCACAGCGCGGCGAGCCCTAGAAGGTGCGGATGCTCGAGCCGTTCGCTGACGACATCTGGATCGATACGCGATCGCTTCGCTCCTTCGGTGTCGAGTTAGGCACGCGGATGACGGTGATTCGCCTTCAGGGCGGAGGGCTCTTCGTACACTCGCCTGTCCCGCTCGACCCGTCGACGCGCGAGGCGATCGACGCGCTCGGTCCAGTCACGGCGATCGTGGCGCCCAATCTCTTCCATCACATCTACGTCGGACAGTGGACGAGCGCCTACCCGGCGGCGTCCGTCTCGGCGTGTCCTGGGCTCGAGAAGAAGCGCGAGGACGTCTCCTGGAGCCGTGTCCTCGGTGACGAGCCGGAGGACGAGTGGAGAGGCACTCTCGACCAGGTCTTCTTCAGCGCCATCCCGGTACCGAACGAGGTCGTCTTCTTCCACCGGAGGTCGAGGACGCTCATCACGAGCGATCTCGTCTTCAACCTCGCATCCCACAGCTCGCGGCTGACTCGTGCCGTCGCCTTCTTGATCGGTAACCGGAAGGCAGGCCCGACGCTGCTCGAGCGCATCTTGATCAAAGACCGCGTCGCTGGTCGCGAACAGATCGCGCGGATCAACGACTGGCACGCCGACCGCATCGTGCTCGCCCACGGGGACGTCATCACCTCCGGCGGAGGTGACATCGTGCGTGACGGCTATCGCTGGCTCACCTGAGCTGCGGTCCGCGCGTTCGGTCGCGTCGTTCGCAACGATCCGCCGCTCACGAGCTCGACGACGCGTGGGCGGGGCGCGCATTGGCGCCGTCCGTCAGCTGAGCGATCAGCTTCCTCGTTGCCACGTGGACGAACGCGTCGCGGACCAACGCCGCGACGTTCTTCCAGTCGGGTCGGCGGTCGAGGACGACGCCGACCCAGCCACTCGGTCCGACGTAGGGTGGACGGAAGAAGCGCTCCGGGTCGGCCTCGACGAGGAGGGCCTGCGCGCCGGGTGGCATCGGGAGCCAGACGGACAGGTGCGGCGCGCCGTGATGGTGGTTGTCGAGCATCGCGAACGCCTTGCCCTTCGCCGCGAACCAGGTCGGCTCGCCGTGCGAGATGCGCTCGTTGGCCTCGGGCAGCGCGAGACAGATCTTTCTCAGCCGCGCGATCGTCGCCTCGTCGGAGCCTCGACGTGCTCTCGGGGGCTCGTACGACGTTTGGATCTGCGCCCGTGCGCGCACGGTAGAGGCGCCGGCCTTCGGGGCTCGCGAACGTCGACCACGTGCTGTCCGCGTGGCGCCCGACGATACCAGGGACTCACGAAGGCGCTCCGCGCGAGCGCGGTCCACGCGGGCGAGCTGCGAGAGGAGCGTCTTGCGGTCGTCGTCGTCGAGCGCGCGAACCGCGTCCACGAAGTCGGGCCACAGCTTCTTGGCGAACGAGATGTAGAGCGGGTTCGTGAGCGCCTCCGCCTCGCGCCAGCCCCGACCGAGAGGCTGTGTGAGGAGCGCCACGATCCTCGGGAGCTCCTTGACCGTACTGGTCTTCCAGGTGACCGCGTGCATGCCCGAACGGAGCTTCGCGAGCGCGCCTCGCCACTCCTTCGGCCATGTCGCGGGAGGAGGTGGCGGCGCATCCTCGACCTCGCGCTCCACCTTCTTTCCGGCGAGGGCGCCGACGACGGACTCAATCTCTTCGTGCTCCTTCGCCCAGCCACTCACGGCGCGACGGAGGGTCGCTCTGTCCTTGCTCGGAAGCGCGCGGGCTGCGGCCAGGAAAGGCGGGAGGGCATCGCGACCGACGCCCTCTCCGAACATCGGAGAGACGAAGCGGAGGACTTGGTCGTGCTTGTTCATGCGGCGAATCAAGGCCGGAAGCCGGCGCGCGAGCGCCGTCGCCAGGCGTGCCTCTGGAAAACGCCATAGCGCGTCGTGCAGGCCCTCGTAGGCGCCGTGGTCCTCGGGCGCCCTGACGGCCTCGAGGAGGGCGTCGATCACGTCGTCGGGCTCGTTGCCGCGGACCTCCGCGACGGCCGCGGCGAACTCCTCGAAGTCCCGCCCACTCGCAAGGCGCGCCGTCCGCTTCAACCTCGCCTTCCACGCCGTGATGTTCCGCATGGGGAAACGCTCGTGCAAGTGCACGCGCCGCGCAAGTGGTCCGTACGATCGCCGACCCGAACGCCGCCTGCTCTCGTTCGACTGAGCGGAATGAGGCTGCGCTCCTTGCGATGCCCGCGCCAGCCGAAGTGGTCGGCCCACGCTGCGGGGGTCGGCGAGCCCAGCTGGCGCCCGACCGGCGGCCACTCTCCGCCCCCTCCGCCACGTTCGCGAGAGAACGCGCAACGGCTTCGAGCGGCGGCCGAAGCAGTGCGCCATGAGCGTCATGTCGAGGATTCGAGAGCGCGTCGCGAGCACCATCGAGACCGCGGAGGAAGCCGCTTCAGGCGCCGCAGCGAAGACCGAGCAGGCTGCGACGGGCGCGGCAGCGGCCGTGAGGGAGAAGGCTCGGGCGCTCACCGCCGAGGCGCCGTCCGCCGCCACGCTGCGGCACGCCGCGCAAGCCGCCGTCGACGCTGCGCGGAACGCCTCGGGAGCCCCCACGCCGAGCGTCACCGCTGGCAAGGGCATGGGCGTCTTCCTCGGCGTCGGCACGAGCGCCGCTGCAGGCACCGACGCAGGCGTCGGCGGCCAGATCTCGGCAGGTTACGTCGCCGGCGCGAGCGGCGAGCTCAAGACCTACGGCAACACCGGCGTCGTCAACGGAGCGATGGGCGCGGTCGCGGGAGGCGGGCTCGAGGCGGGGATCATCGTGAGCGACGTCCGCGACTTCTACGGCGACGGCTCCCAGCTCAGCTTCTGTCCGGCGGGGATCGTGTCGGCGAGCCTGGCGTTCGACAAGGACAAGCAGCTCACCGCGATCTCCGTCGCGGTCGGTAAGTCTACCGGCGGCGGCATCTTCCAGTACGACACCCACACCGAGGACACGACCGGGCGATGACGCTCATGTCGCGAGGGGGCGCCGAGCTCCGGTACTGGGCGGCCTGCGCGTTGCCGACCCTGGCGTTCACGACGGCAGCGACCAACGGCAGCGCGCAGGCGATCGCTGCGCTCAGCGCGTTCGTTCTCGCGATCCTCGTCGCCGTCCTCTCGCAGACCAGCGGAAGCGGCGCGGCGTGGGTGACGGCCGACTCCCAGGCGCTCGTGGCCCACTTCACGTTCCGCTCCTCGGAGTCGATCCCCCTCGCGCGCATCGCGGCGCTGGAGGTCGAGAAGCGGATCAGCTTTGCGAGGCCCGGCGTCCTCGAGCCCATCTCGTACATCCGCGTCTTTCGCAAGGACGTCCCCGGCGTCGTCGAGATCCGGGCCAGGACGTGGGAGGCCGATGGCTTCCTCTTCGCGCTTGCCCGGAACGCGAAGCGCCTCGGCCTCACCGGGGTGGCGCCGTTCACCGTCCCGCGACGGCACTACGTGCACGATCTGTTGCCGCTCGTCCCGGCGCTCGCGATCGTGATGATCTTCCCGTTCCGCGTGGTGTGGCCGGCGCTCGCGCTCGCCGTCTCCGTGTTCGTCGCCCACTCCGCCATCGGCTGGCGTCGGTTCGCGACGCTCTCGCGCCAGATCGCTCGGGGCGAGGAGCCGGCGCGAGTCCAGACCTGGGTGAGCCTCCTCCGCCGCGCGTGAGGGAGCCGTCGAGGGCGCGGAGCCCGTAACGCAACGGATCGAGCGACGCGCGCATCGCTCGACGACTGGCACGCCGTTCACGAGACATGGTGTCCGCCGTATAGTGAAGCGATGGCAGCCGTTGTCGTCGACCCCGCGAAGGTCTGCGAGTTCAAGGATGAGCTGAGCTTCTATCGGTGGCTCGGCAAACATTGGAACAAGGAGCAGGAGCTCTGGATCAAGATCCACAAGGTCGGCTCGGGCTTGGCCTCGATCACTCCCAAGGAGGCGATCGACGTCGTGCTGTGCTGGGGCTGGATCGACGGCATTCGCAAGGGCTTCGACGACAAGAGCTTCCTCCAGCGCTACACGCCCCGCGGCAAGAAGAGCGTATGGAGCCAGATCAACGTCGCCAACGTCGCGCGCCTCGTCGCCGCCAAGCGCATGCAGCCGTCCGGCAGCGCCCAGGTGGAGGCAGCCAAGGCGGACGGACGCTGGGAGAAGGCGTACAGCGTCTCCAAGTCGGAGGCGCCTGCCGACCTGCTCGCGGCGATCCGGGCGGAGCCGAAGGCCAAGGCGATGTACCAGATGCTCTCGGCGCAGAATCGCTTCGCCCTCACGTTCCGCGTCATGTCCCTGAAGACCGAAGCCGCCCGGACGAAGAGGATCGCGGCGTTCGTCGAGATGCTCAGGCAGGGGAAGACGATCTATCCCAACGGCAAGGCGAGCGAGACGAAGAAGCCGAACAAGGCACGAGCGCGGTAGGCACGAACGATGCGGCGCATTCAACTGATCGAGCTCGAAGACCATCCGTGGTGCCCGAAGGCCGTCCGCGACGGCGGGACCGACTGGCTCCAGTTCCTGGCGAACGCGACCCGCGTGTTCGACACGATCGCGCCGAAGATTCGCGCCGCGATGAACGCCACCGGCACGACCCACATCGTGGATCTTTGCTCCGGCGGCGGAGGTCCCTGGCTGACGCTCGAGCGGGAGCTGGCGAAGAGCGGACCGATCGACGTCGCGCTCACCGACCTCTATCCGAACATGACCGCGCTCGAGAGCATGCGCGAGCGAAGCGGGGGCCGCTGCCAGTTCCGAAGCGAAGGTGTCGACGCGACGAACGTGCCGCTCGAGCTCGACGGCGTCCGCACGATGTTCAATTGCTTTCACCACTTCGCGCCCGAGAACGCTCGAGCGATCCTCTCCGACGCCGTTCGCAAGCGCCGGAGCATCGCCGTGTTCGAGGGGGTCGATCAGCGGCTGCTTCCGATCCTCGCGATGCCGCTCCAGGCCGTGGGGCTCGCGCTGTTCACCCCGTTCATCAAGCCGTTCAAGCTCTCACGCTTCGCGCTCACGTACGCAGTCCCGCTCATCCCGTTCATCATCATGTTCGACGGCACGGCCTCGATGCTCCGGATCTACTCGCCGGACGAGCTCCGCGAGCTCGTCTTCTCCGTCCCGGGACACGAGACCTTCGATTGGGACATCGGGACCACGAAGGTCCCGATCTCGCCGTTCGCGCTCACGCATCTCGTCGGCACGCCACGTCCGCTCCGATCAGCGTGACTCCAGGATCCCTTCGGCCGCGATGCACGTCGCACTGCTCGTGATCGCGACGTGGCGAACGGTCGTCGCCGGGAAGGCACGAGGGGTCCACGTCGATCGAAACGAGCGCACGCGGGCGGCGCCGCAGCCGCCGGGGCAGGGCGTGTCCGAGGCTGCGCCCGCCCGATTGAGGACGTAGCCGAGTCCTGCAAAGGGACGGAGGACCGCGCGGCCGTTTCTCCCATCGGGGTCACGGTGGGCAGCACGAGTAGAGCGTCTCGTAGCCGCTGGTCGGGTGGGGAGTGCACCCGGCCGGGCGCGCGACGTCACTCGGGCAGTGAAACGCCTTGTTGGCTCCGCAGGGCCCGTCGAGCGCCGCGCTGCGGACGCACGCCAGGGCAGTGCAGCACACGTAGGGAGGAGCCGGATCTGCGCGATCGAGCGTGTAGCAGCTCAGTCCTGCCGGCTGGACCTCCGGCTCGACGACGCCGTTCGGCGAGCATGTGTACACGTGACCGCCGCCGCAGCTCGCGGGGCAGAACGTGCTGCCGGCTGCACCGTTCGGCGGTGCGGTGCAGCGCTCGCTCGTCCCGATCGTCGCCGCCTTCGCATGGCGGCACGACGGCGGCCCGCCGTCGTCCGCACCGTCCGGATCCGGCGACGCGTCGACCAGAGCGCCGCCGTCACGCGCGCCGAGGTCGCTCGGCTCCGCCGCGCCGCCACCTTCTGCCACCGCGCCGCCGTCTGCCGCTGCGGCCGCCGAGCCCGAGGGCGGCTCACCGTGCTGATCGGAGGACGCGCATGCGAGAGGCCCGCCGGCGAGGAGCGCCACGAGGGGAGGGAGCCACCGCATAGCGCGAGGATAGCATCGCCGAGAAACGTGCAACACGCTACCGCCTCGGACAGTACACGTACGTCGCGACGGCGAGCGCCCGCGGCGCGCTCGCCGTCTTCGCGACCACGAGCAGCGCGGGCAGGCGCTCGCGGGACATCGGACGATCCGCCCTCCGGCGCCGCCGCCGTCAAATCGCCAGCACCAGCCTCGTCTTCCCGCGCGAGACGCACGCGAGGATCTTCTTCCCCTCGGCCTTCTCCTCCTCCGTGAGCACCGAATCGCGGTGCTCGATCGCGCCCGCGAGGACCGCGATCTCGCACGCGCCGCAGCTCCCGGCGCGGCACGAGTACGGCACGACGCGCCCCGATCGCTCGAGCGCCTCGAGCAGCGTCTCCTTCGCCCCGACGTTGATCTCGCCCCCGGAGCGCTCGCACACGACGCTGAACGGCGCGTCGCTGGCGTGCCGTGGCGCGCCGAAGCGCTCGAAGCGTACGAGCTCCTTGGGCCAGCCGAGGCGCAGCGCGACCTCGATGACCTCACTCATCAGCCGCTCGGGACCGCAGACGTAGATCGCCGTCTCGCGCGGCTCGGGCTGCGCGCGGAGGAGCGCCGTGACGTCGAGCCGCTGACCGCGTGAGTTGTCGTAGAAGTGGACCTTCGGGTCGCTCTCGAGCTCGAGGAGATCGGCGAGCGCCGCGCCGGCAGCGCACTTGAACGTGTAGTGGAGCTCGCAGAGCTGCCGGCGCCCACGGAGCTCGAGACGCTGCGCGAAGATCGGCGTGATCCCGATGCCGCCCGCGACGAGCAGGTGCCGCTTCGCGCGCGCCTCGATCGGAAACTCGTTGGCGGGGACGGAGATCTCGAGCTCCATCCCCGCCTTCACCTTCTCGTGCATGAAGCGCGAGCCGCCCTTCCCCGCAGGATCGAGGGCGACCGCGATCACGTAGGTCTGGCCGTTCCCATACTCGCAGTTGAGGAGCGAGTACGGGTTGCGGTGGACGACGTCGCCGTCGCGCATGTGGATGACGACGTGGCTGCCCGCGGTAAAGCGCGTGAGCAGCCCCCCGGACGGGTGCACGAAGCGGAACATCTTGATGTCCTCGGCGAGGTCGCGGACGCGCGCGACGCGGACCGTCTCGCGCTCCCGCTTGTCGAGGCCGAGCTCCGCGTCCGACCGCGCGGCGATCCGGCCCGCGAGCGCGACCTCGTCGAGCGCGCGCCGCGCCGCCGCCGGGACGCGCGCGCGGCGGAGGCGGTACCGGAGCGGCATCGACTCGAACCCGCGGGCGAGCCCCACCCGGCTCCGGACGGGCGGCGCGGCCGGCTCGATGCCGGCCATGTGCTCGAAGATCTCCTCGAACGCGATGCGCATCTCCATCCGCGCGAGCGGGGCGCCGAGGCACTGGTGGATGCCGGCGCCGAAGCCGAGGTGGCGCGGGATCTTGCGGTGGATGTCGAAGCGCGTCGGGTCGGGGAACACGCGCGCGTCGAGGTTCGCGGCGCCGAGCACGCAGTCGACGAGCGCCCCCGCGGGCAGCGCGAGCCCCGCGACGGTGCACGGCCGCGTGGTCCGGCGCGCGCGGTCGAAGATCGGCCCCTCGAGGCGCGCCGCCTCCTCGACGGCGTTCGGGATGAGCCCCGGCCTCTCGCTCACCTCCTTCATCGCCTCGGCGTTCGCGAGGAGCTGGTTCATCATCAGCCCGATGAGCCGCGTCGTGGTCTCGTTGCCGGCGATCAGGAGGAGCTTCGCGAGGCTCAGCACCTCGCCGGCGCTCAGCCGCTCGGAGCCCTCGGAGGCGTGGACCATGAACGAGAGCAGATCGTCGCGCGGGTGCTCGCGCAGATCGGCGATGGAGCCGAGCAGGTACGCGTCGAGATCGCGGAGCGCCTGGACGAGCACCGCCATGCGTCGCTCCCGCTCCGGCCCCTCCGGCAAGAACGGCACGACGAGGCCGGAGACGACCTCGTCCGACCAGCGCTTGAAGTCCTCGCGGCGCTCCGGATCGACGCCCAGGAGCGCGGCGATGACCGTGACGGGGAACGGGACCGCGAAGTCGCGCACGAGATCGAGCTCGCCGCCGCGATCGAGGATGCCCCGCACGAGCTCCCGCGCGATCGCGAGGACCCGCGGCGCCATCGTCTCCTCGAGCCGCGCGGGGGTGAAGCTCTGCGCGAGCAGCGCGCGGAGCCGCGTGTGGTCCGGCGGATCTTCGCCGATGAGCGTCCCGAGCGCGGCGATGTCCGGCGGCAGCGCGAGGAGGCTCACCTTCGACGAGAAGGTCAGCGGGTCGCGGAGCACGGCGTCGACGTCCCGGAACCGGAGCACCCCCGGGATGTCGCGCGGGAGCACGCGGCACAGAGGCCCGCGCTCGCACGCGAGCGCGAGGAGCGCGACGGACCGCTCGCGGAAATCGTCCGCGTCGTAGTCGAGGACCGGCAGCCGGCCGATCGAGACCGGCTCGGAGACCTTGGAGCGGGTCGATTCGGGCGCGGGTTGCATGCGCCCCGGAGATCCACGCGCCGTTCCAGCTCCGGGCGGAGCTCGATCGACGCGACCGGCTCGCCTCCGCTCACCCCGACAGCAGCCGACCTCTACGGTCAAGCCGGACTGCGCGGGGCAAGGCTCCGCTTCTATTGCGAGCTCGAGAGGAGGTCGGGCGGAACGTTTGACTTCGTCTGACGACCGGCGGCGCGATGGCCGACGGCGGCGGCGAGGGTGCGACGCCTCTCACCGTGCGGGGCGACTGCGGTGACCGCGCTGGGAGACGCATTGCCGTTACGATAAAATGACTCGGCCGTGGCGTCGGGGGCTAGCCTCGCCGAGCCGACATGCGTCGTCCCCCCCCGTGCCGCCTCCGTCCCCGCGTTGGATGGGAGCGTCGCGGCGGGGTCGGAGGCCGGCGAGGCGTTCGCTGGCTCGTCGCGCTGGGGGCCTCGATCGGGACGCTGGCGACGGCCGCGTCCGCGCGGACGGAGTCGAAGTTCGCCTTCTCGTGGCGGTCCGAACCCGGCGCGACGTGCCTGACGGAGGACAAGCTCCGCGCGGCGGTCGAGAAGAAGCTCGGACGGTCCGTGTTCGCGTCGCTCGACGAGGCGGAGCTCGTGATCGAAGGCCAGGAGCTACGCGATCGCGATCGCTTCCGCGCGCGGGTGGAGCAGCACGACCGGGCAGGCCGCGAGCACGGGTCGCGCGAGCTCACGGCAGAGACCTGCGCCGCGCTCGAGCGAATGACCGTGGTCTTCATCGCGTTCGTCCTCGAGCCCGGCGGCGCGCCCGACCGAACACATGGCGAGCCGACGCCGGACGCGCGCGCCCAGGAGCCGCGCGAGCTCACGGAGGCGGAGAGGCCCGCGCGTCAGATCGTACCGAAGGACGGCGCGACGGTCTCGGCCTCCGAGACCGCGAGCTCCCCGAGCCGACGTCCCACCGTCATGAAGCGCCCGCCCGCGCGACGCGCTCCGCGCGTCGAGCTGCACGCCGGCGCCGGAGCTGGAGCTGCCGTGGGCATCTTGCCGCGCGCGAGCGCCTCGGTGCGCGTCACGACCCGCCTCACGGCGCAGGGCAGTCGGCTGAGCGCCGATTGGTCTCTGGGGATGACTCTTCCGCAGATCGCGACCGACGGCGCGGCGCGGGCGAGCTTCGCCGCCGTCGATCAACAGACACGCGGATGCTGGGCGTGGCTCGACCGCGCCGCGCGCATCGACACCTGCGCCGGCCTCTTCTTCGGCGCGCTGCTCCCGACCTCGACGAACCTCGACAATCGAGACACCCCGGCGCTCTCCGTGCTCGGCCCCACAGCGTCGCTGGCCCTGCGCGTGACCGACGGTCCCGCGACGTTTCACGTCGAGCTCGGCGTCGTCGCGCCGTCGCTCCGCCGCTCGATCAGCTACCTCGACCGCGACGGCGCGGACCGGACGCTCCACGCGATGCCTGCCCTGATGGGGCTGGCCACGATGTCGGCGACGTTTCGCGTCTTCTGAGCGGAGCTCGCCCGCGCGCGACGAGCTCTGCCGCTCGCGGAGCCGGCTCCCCGATCCGGCCTCGAAACCTCATCCGCTCGACGGACGTCGAATTTGCGTTCTCGTTCACAAAACGGCAGTGGCCCCTGGATTACCCTTACGTGCGAACCTTGTCCGGCAGCGCCGGCGTGATCGCGGGAGGCGCGGAACGCCCCGAGCGAGAAGTGACGACGCCAGAGGCACGACCTGAGTTCGCCGCGATCTTTCGCGATCTGAGGCCGTACGTTCAGTCGGCCCTTCGGGGCCTGGGCGTGCCGGCCCGCGATCTCGACGACGCCTGTCAGGAGGTGTTCGTCGTCGTGCACCGCAAGCTCGCCACCTACGAAGATCGCGGATCGCTCCACGCGTGGCTGTACGGCATCTGCGTGCGGGTCTCGAACCACACGCGCCGGCGCCTCGCCCGCACGCCGGACGTCGGGGGCGATTCGCTCCCGGAGGCCGTCGACCTCACGACGCCTGCCGAGCAGGTGACGGCGTCGGAAGGCCGGCAAGTTCTTTATTCGATCCTGGACCAGCTCGACGACGACAAGCGCGCGGTCTTCGTCCTCTACGAGCTCGAGGAGCTAACGATGTCCGAAGTCGCTCGATCTCTCGATATCAATCTCTTCACCGCGTACGGGAGGCTCCGTGCCGCGCGCGCGGCAGTTCAGCAGGCCATCGCGCGCTTCTCTCGCCAGAGTGGCGCCCGATGAGCCGTGACCCGCGACGCCTCGCCGACTTCGGCGAGAACGCCACCCCCGAAGACCGGCTCCTCGCGCGCCTGATCGAGCACCACCGTGAGGCTCGCCCGACCGCGACCGACCTGCGAGGGATCGTCGAGCGCGCCGAAGCGCTCGCTCCGCCGGCCGGAGTGACGGGCCGCTTCCACAGGTTCACGCTCCTCGCCGCGGCGGCCGCCGCGTGCGCGACGCTCACCGTCATCGGGCTGCGCGTCACTTCGCCTTCGACCGCGCCGCTGCCTGCGCAGCCGAGCGTGACGCCCGCCATCGGCGCGCCGCTCGCGCCTCGCGACGCTGCCTCGGCGGTCCACGACGCCGTACCGGTCGACGTGCTCCCGAGCGAGCCGCTGCCCGCGGAGGGCGCCCCCCCGGCGTCTCCGGTCAAGGTCGCGCCCCCGCGACGCGCGAGCGTCACGCAGAGCGAGCCATCGTGCGACGAGGCCGAGCTCATCGACCGCGCCGAGACGCTCCTGCGCACGGGTCACGCGAAGGGCGCGCTGGAGGTCACCCGTCTCCACGCAGCGTGCAACGCGACGATCCTCGATCAAGAGCGCGAGCGTATCGCCATCGAGGCTCTCGTGCTGCTCGGCCGAGACCAAGAGGCGACGACTCGCGCACGCGCGTTCGAGGTGAGCCACCCGTCGTCACCGCACCTCCGAAGAATCCGCCAGCTCGTCGGCCTCGGCGCCGAATAGACCTCCGCGCATCGGCGCGCAGCGCCAAGCGAGGCCATCGTTTTTCGAACGTCGATGGAACGCCCCAACGCCTTTCTCTGCCTCTCGCGCACGCGACGGGTCGAGGTGGACTCATGAAGACGCGATTGATCATCACCGGGCTGGCCGTCAGCCTCCTCTCCTTGCCCTGGGGCTGCTCGTCGGTCGACCACCGGCTCGGCACCGAGCGCCCCGCCGCCCCCGGCCCGTTCGTCTCCGCGCCGGAGGACTCCGGCACCGCTCCGGACGCCAGTATGCTCTTGACCGAGTACTGCCCGTCGTCCGAGTGCCCGGCGGGGTGGACGACGTGTCCGGACTCGCGCTTCCCGTGCGACACGAACATCCTCGCGGATTCGCGCAACTGCGGCGGATGCGGGATGGCCTGCGCGGAGGGGAACGGGACGGACGGCTTCATCTGCGTCGAGGGGGCGTGCGCCCTTCAATGCAGCTCGGGCCAGTTCGCCGCCAAGGACTGCGACGGCATCGTCGACAATGGCTGCGAGAGCGGGAAGCTCGACCGCAACAACTGCGGGGCGTGCGGCGTCGCGTGCCCCGCCGACATGCAGTGCATCTGGCAGGACAGGCTCGGGGGAGAGGTGGGGTGCGGATGCATCCCACCGAAGATGGCGTGCTCCGACCTGTGCGTTGACACGAGCGCGCACGACAACAACTGCGGTAGCTGCAACAACGTCTGCAACAAGACGGGACCTGGCCAGCCGCCGCGCCCCCACGCGTACTACGGGTGCTTGCAGAGCGAGTGCGGCCACCTCAAGTGTGAGGCGCGCTGGGCCGACTGTGACGGAGACGAAGAGACCGGCTGCGAGACGTCGACGGTCACGAACGACAACTGCGGCGGCTGCGGCCGAGCGTGTGCCGCGGGACAGCAGTGTGTGCTGGATTCAGGCGGGCAGGCCTTCTGCGCGTGCCCCGATGACGATCTCACGTTCTGCCAGCAAGCGGTCTCGTCCGGCGTTCCCATGGGCGAGTGTGTCGACGTCAAGTCGAACGTCCGCCATTGCGGTGGATGCCTCGTGGCGTGCACCGCGACCACGGCGAACAACGAGCGCGCCGCGTGCGACTACGGCACGTGCACCGTCGTCTGCGTGGACGGCAACGCCGACTGCAACGGCGCCGCGTCCGACGGCTGTGAAGTCGACACGAAGAGCGATCCGCACAATTGTGGCGGCTGCGGCGTCGCCTGCGATCTCTCGATCGGGCAGGCGTGCGTAGCCGGGAAATGCGTGGTCGCGCCGTGCGATCAACTCGACGCGGGTGAGGTGACCCGATGAGCCGCTGGCGCTCTGCGACGGGCATCGGCGCGGGCTCCGCGTGCGCGCTGGCGAGCATCTTCGTCGGCGCGTGTGCATCGGACGACACGCCCCTCGATCTCGAGCCCGCGCCGAGGGAGGTGGCCGTCCCCGAGCAAGACGCGGGCGCTGGTGGGGGTCTGGACGGATCGGATGGCTCGGACGGGGCCGACGCGTGCACCGGCGACGACTGCGCGTTCTTTCCTGCGACGTGCGAGCCGGGGGCGCTCTGCCCGAGCGGTCTGTTCGGAACGACCGCCGAGAGCGGCGTGGATTGGCGTACGCGGGTGTCCGCGATTCGGGGACGCTCGGCGACGGACGCGTGGCTCGTCGGCACGGTCGGCCTGGCGGCCCACTTCGATGGGACGACGTGGAAGGCCGCCGACGTCGGGACCACCAAGTCGCTTCGCTTCCTTCTGCTCGCGGAACCTGGTGACCTCGCGTTCGGCACGCCCGACGACTTGTTCACGCGCGGGTTCGGCGCGGGCTCCCCGTCGCCGGACGGATGGGTCGGCCGAGGGAGGTTGACGCAGCCCGCGGGCGCCAGCCGCAACGTGACGACCGCATGGGGCCTGCCCGGCTCCCGCGTGATGTGGGTCGCGACGAACACCGAGGTGTGGCGCATCCGCGTGGGCGACGACACGCTCACGACCTCGGCAGGGCTCACGAGGGCGGTGTGCACCAACCTGCCGTGCAGGTACCTCCGAGGTCTCGACGGGACGTCCGCGAGCGTCGTCTGGGGTGTCGGCGAGGCGGGAGCGGCCATTCGCGTGGTCAACGCCGAGAACACGACGCCGACCGTCGAGGTGTCGAACCCGCTGACGTGGCTGACGCTCAACGGCGTCTGGGCCGTGTCCGACACCGAGGCGTGGGCCGTCGGAGCGCAAGGCACGATCATCCACAACGTCGGCGCGGCGTTCGACTGGGAGGTGGCCGAGGTGCCGACGCGCGCGCACCTGTACGCCGTCTCCGGCTCGTCGTCTTCGGATATCTGGGCGGTCGGTGACGAGGGCGTGGTGCTCCATTACGACGGAACGACGTGGTCGCGCGTGAAGGTCGCGGGGCTCGGGCCTCGGAGGCCGGAGCTCCGAGCGGTTTGGGCTCCGGAGCCCGGAAAAGTGTGGATTGGAGGCCATGGGGTCCTCCTCTCGCTCGGAGAGAAGCCATGAGACGACGATTCTTGATCGCGACGTCGGCGGCGGCGCTGGCTACCCTCGTCGCTTGCGCGACGGCAGATCGAGAGGAGGCGCGGTCGCTCGAACCTGCTGGCGACGGTGGAGCGGTGATCCCGGAGGCTCCCATCGAACAGGACGCGGCGACGCCGGGCCGCGACGCGTCGGCGCCCGCGTGGGCCGCGTGCAACGACGCCGGGTGGTGCGAGACAGAGCTGCCAGACCCGGACCTCACGCTGCTCGACGTTTGGCCGTTCGAGAAGCGCGCCTTCGCCGTCGCGCAGAGCGAGACGCTCGGAACGAAGCTCCTCGAGTGGACCGAGGCCACGAACGCGTGGGCCTACGTCGACGACAACTCGCAGAACACCTACAGGAGCGGGCACTACACGGGGAAGATGTTCGCCCCGGGAGAGAACGAGGTCTACTTCATCACGGCGCCCGGCCTCGTCTTTCACGGGACGCGCGCCAATCCACAAGCCCCGTTCACGTGGAGCTCGGCGCGTCTGCCCTACGACGGCCCTGTCTACCCCGGTCGTGATCCGGGGATCGCCTGGGCCGACAGTCCCAATACTTCACCGCGTCGCTTCGCCTACGCGCTCGGAGTCTTCGGTACGTCGAAGGACGACGTCTACGCCTGGTTCGGCAACCGGATCTTCCGTCGCGCGAGCGTCGGCGGCGCGTCTCCGACGTGGGTCTCCGAGCTCGCGGCGGAAGATCCCGATGTACGTTCGGACGAGTCCTTCTACGTCTTCAACGCCGCGAAGGGAGAAGGCGACGAGATCTGGTTCGTCGGCGGACGCGGCACCTACGGCCAATATGGCTATCAGGGTTGTCCGACGCTGTACCGCCGCACCGGCGCCGAATACTCGGCCGTGGTCAACGGTTCGATCGCCAACTCCGAGTGCTCGGCGCTGCCGGGCTCCATCGACCCGACCTGGTGGATCGACGACGGCTGGGAGTTGCCGTACGCGGCTCCCTCTTCGGTGTTCGGCTGGGGCACGGCGGTGATCCCCGTCGGCTCCGGACAGGCCGTCCTCCTGCTCGACAGCGACTATTACTACTTCTACTTCGTAGATGTCCCAGAGGACTTCGTACGGGTAAACGTGATCGGTTCCGTCGCACCGCCGAGCCTGAGCCCTCCGCTGCATCACTCCGGCGTCCGCTTCGGCGATCGCATGTGGCTGACCGGGCAGGGCACCGCCTTCAGCTCGGAGATCAAGAAGCGGGCGTGGGAAGCGTCGCTTGGCATCGGTACGGCCCAGGACTTCGACGGCACCGCGAGCGGTGCGCTGCTCGAGATGTCCAGCGTGGCGATGAACGGACGCTACCTGAACGAGCCACTCTATCAAGTCCGGGGAACGTCGCCGAACAACCTCTGGATCGTCGGGAACCGCTATGCACTTCACAAGAAGACGCCTTGACCGGCAACGTTCCGCGCTGCTCGTCGCGATCTCGGTCCTCGCCGCTTCGGCCGTGGCCGTGAGTTGTTCGAGCAGCGACGAGCCGGAGCTCCATCCGCCGATCGACACCGATGCAGGCTCGGAGAGCTCGGGCGCGGACTCCGAGGCCGACGCGTCGTCCGACGCGAGCGAGGAGGACGCCGCCGTCTTCGACGGGAAGCCGCTCCCCGTCGTGTGCGCGTCGACGCCGTGCGCGACCGAGCTCGTGACGACGCTGGCTGCGAACGAGGACGACAGCGCCGAGGGGTTCTGCGCCTTGCTCGACGATGGGACGGTCGCGTGCTGGGGCGCGAACGGCGCTGGACAGCTCGGTCGCGGAGAGGGCGAGAACGACGAGCTCGTCGACAGCGCGACGGCTGCCAAGGTCGTCGGCCTCTCGAACGTCGCGGCGCTCGACCACACGTGCGCGCTGGACAAGAGCGGCGGCGTTTGGTGCTGGGGAAGCGGCCCCATCTCCTGGGGAGACGGGGGCGTGGTCACCGCGACCTCCACCTCGCCGGTCAAGCTCCCGCTACAGCCCGCCACGGCGGTGGCGCGCAGCTTCGACACCGCGTGCGCGATCGTGGGCGCGGGCGACGTTCATTGCTGGGGAAGTAACCGGCTCGGCCAGCTCGGGCCGCCCTCGGAGGCGTTCGACGGCGAGCCGCAGCGGGCGAAGCTCCCTGAGGGAGCCGCGGCATCGGCGCTCGCGGTAGGCAACGCCACCCTCGTCCTTCGCGAGGACGGCTCACTCGTGAGCTGGGGCGGCAACCCGGGCATCGGGCGGGTCTCGGCGAGCTTTCCGGACCCGCGCCCGCAAGCCGTCTCGCTCGCGGGCGTCACGCAAGTCGACGCCACGCACAACAACACGTGCGCGCTCGCGAACGGCAAGGCGTATTGCTGGGGCGCGCGTCTCGTCCCGACCAAGGGGACGCTCCTCGAGCGCGCGCTCCCCGTCCCGGTGGTCGCGCCGGAGCCGCTCGTGCGAATCGCGACGACCCACTCGGAGGGGCAGTACTATTCCTTCAGCAAGGTCTTCGTCGGCTTCAAGCCCTTCCGCTGGTGCGCCGTGGGCGCCTCGGGCAGCCTCTACTGCTGGGGATACAACACCAGCGGGCAAGCGGGGACCGGCGACCAGGAGTACGTCACGCGCGCCACGTTGGTCGACGGCCTTCCAGAGAAGGTGGCGAGCGTGCGGACGACGATGAACGCGACGTGCGCGCTGCTCACGAACGGCAAGGTGTACTGCTGGGGCAGCAATTATCACGGGCAGCTCGGCAACGGGCTGAATCGAGGCAGGAGCTTCGTTCCGACAGAGGTGGTGCTTCCATGACGGCTCGTTTCGCCACGCCCGTGGCCCTCGCGATGACCTGCCTCGCCCTCCTAGCAGTCGCTGGGGCCTGCGCCAGCGATCGCGACGCGTTCGTCAAGGAGCCCGAGCTCGTGGCGCCCGAACCGGAGGCCGACGCGGGTGACTGTCCGCTCCAGTGCTCGCTCGACGGGCGCTCCGTCATCGAGTCCTGCAACGGAGCGGTCGTGGAGCGGTGCGCGGACACGCTCGCGTGCGGCGCAGCCCGATGCCAGGCGCCGTGCGCCGCCGCGGCGGCCGACCCGAGCTCGAACGGCTGCGAGTTCTACGTCCAGAACTTCGCCTACAACGACGATGGTTGCCTCGCGGCGTTCATCGTCAACACGTCGGCGCAGCCCGTGACGATCGCGCTCGAAGAGGGTGGCGAGGAGCTGGGTCTCTCCAAGGCGGTCTGGCGCACGAACCCCGGCGACGCCACGCTCCTCGAGCACTCCGGGCCAATCCCGCCCGGGGAAAGCGTCGTCGTCTTCATCGCGAGCCCCAATCCGGAGGCGAAGGCGCTCTACGGCGACGGCAGCGTCCAGTGCCCCGACGGGGTCGTCGCCGCGACGGTGGGCTCGACGCTCTATCGATCGGGTATCGCGTCGTCGCTCCACTTAACGACGTCCGCGCCCGTCTCGGCCGTGGCCATGTACCCGTTCGGCGGCGCTCCGAGCCACAAGCCCGCGACGACCCTCCTCATGCCCGTGGCGACCTGGGCCAAGGAGCACGTGCTCATCGACGGGTGGGAGCACAACGTCGGAGTTCCCGCCACGCAGATCGTCGCGGCGCAAGACGGAACGGAGGTGACCCTCATCCCGACCAAGTCGGTTCAGGACGGCGCCAAGGTCAAGGGCGGGCCGCCGAAGGTGCCGCTGACCTACTCGCTGGACAAGGGAGAGTACCTTCAGCTCAGTCAGCCCGAACAGCTCGCGGGCAGCGTGGTGCTTTCGAGCAAGCCGACGAGCGTCTTCGGGGGACACACCTGCGCGTTCATTCCCTCGAACAACGGCGCGTGCGACATGCTCTGGCAACAGCTGCCGTCGTTCGAGCAGTGGGGCTCCGAGTACGTCGGCGTCGGCTACCGCCAGCGAACGGAGTCGCCCAACGAGCTCATGCCCTATCGCATCGTGGCCGCGCAGGACGGGACGCGGCTCGACTACGATCCCTACATCCCACCGGGCGCGCCGACGGAGATGAATGCGGGCGACAACGTGACGTTCCCGGTTCGCGTGAACGAACCGTTCGTCGTCCGAGCGCAGGATCCGGAGCACCCAATCTACGTGGCGGCGTACATGATCGGCCGCACGGGAGGGTACTTCGGTACCCCGGACATGGAGGGCAACGGAGACCCGGAGTTCGTCAACGTCGTCCCCGCGGGCCAGTGGCAGAGCTCGTATTCGTTCTACGCGGATCCGTCGTACAAGGAGACCTCGCTCGTCGTCATTCGCGCAAAACAGCGCGACAGGTTCGAAGACGTGTGGCTCGAGTGCGCAGGCACCCTCGAGGACTGGACGCCGATCGGAACCCGTGGCGACTACGAGTTCGTGCGCGTCGATCTGCAGCGGGGCGGCGGCCCTGGACAGTCGTTCGGCGACAAGGTGTGCCGAACCGGGCTGCACCGCATGAAGAGCGACGGGCCGTTCACCGCGACGATCTGGGGCTGGGCATTCGCTGCAAGCTACGCCTACCCGGGCGGCATGGCGCTCCGGAAGCTCGTGAGCACGCCGCTCCTGCCGATCCGGTGAGCTTCGAGCCGCCCGCGCGCCGCTCACCTGCGAGAGCTGCTCCTCGCACGCGGCGCAGCGGCCGGCGGGGTGCTCATGTGGCTTCGTCGCTCGGATCGACGACGCGGAGGTCGACCTCCAGCGTGCCGCCGAGGATCTCGGCGTAGCGGCGGGACACGTCGATCGCCTCGTCGAAGCTCGAGAGCTCCATGACGGCGAAGCCGCCGAGCAGCTCCTTCGACTCCGCGAAGGGGCCGTCGATCGTGCGGAGCGCGTTGTCGGTGAACACGAGGCGCTTGGCGTTGGAGCTCGGCTGGAGGGAGATGGTGCGCTGAAGCACGCCGGCCTTCGTCATCTCGGTCTTGAGGCGCGTGAGATCTGCCTTCTGCTTCGCGCTGCGGCCGGCGGTCTCGGTCGCCTCGCTCGCCTTCTCGATCAGCAGCATCTGCAGCGGCGGGTCCTCCGGCGCGGGCATGAGCCCGATGTCCCAGGGCTCGTTGACCTTCCCGAGCTCGATCTCGCCGTCGCCGAGGATCTTGCCGTAGCGCTCGGCCCAGCCGATGGCCTCCTCGCGCGTGCGGACCTTGAGCAGCAGCGTCGCCGCCGGCAGCTCGTGCTCGCCGCGGTACGGGCCGTTCTTCACGGTGCAGCGCCCCTCCCGGAACGTCAGGCGCGTGCGCGTCGCGCTCCCCGACAGACCGGCGCCGTCGAGGAGACGCCCCGCCTTCGCGTGCTCGCCGATGAACGTGCCCATCGCCTGGACGATCTCCATGTCCGGCGGCAGCCCGGCTTCGGTCTTCGGATCGTTCTTGTGCATCATCATGAAGCGCATGGCTCGACTCCTCGCGGACGGTGACGGTTCGTGGTGGTGGGTCCGGCCGGCGCCGGCCTCTTCACCGAGACGACGAACGAGCCGCAGGTCGATCGACGGGGCGAACGATCTTTCTGCAATCAATCGATTTCATTGAATAAATTGTACCCCCAACGACGCATCTCCGCCGCGCGTCGCCGTCGCGCCGAGCGCGGCACGGAGGGTAGCCTCAGAAGGCAGAGCTGGTGAAGAGCCCACGACCGATGGCCATCACGCCTCCGACGATCAGCAGCAGCGCCAGGGCGACGCCGACGAGCGGCAACGTCAGGGTGGGCTCCGCGCGCCGACGGTCGAGCGCGCTCGTCACTCGAGCCGCGCCGGCGGCTGTCGGTCGAGCGATTCACCGCGCGAGGCGCGACTTCGTCCCGCGCCGCGCAGCCGAGCGCCCTCGCCAGTCGCTCGCTCCGTCGCGAGGCGGTAGACTCGTCGGGGTGTGGTACTTCGTCGATGAGCCCTGGCAGTACCGTGTCCTCGATCAGCTCCGCTGCGGCGTCGATCTCGCGCAGCTCGAGCGGACACGGAGCTGGACGCCGACCCAGCGACTGGAGGCGCTCGAGGAGCTCATGGCGCTCGCCGACGAGCTCCGCGCGGGCGTCACGAACCGAAAGCCCACGCCGTGACGCAGCTACGTATTGTTCTCGTCGGCAGTCGGCTCCGCGCGTCCCGCCGAGGCCCGCGCGACTGGCAGCCTCAGAGCGCAGTGCTCGTGAAGAGCCCTCGGCCGATGGCCATCACGCCTCCGGCGATCAGGACCAGCGCGAGCACGACACCGACCAGCGGCAACGTGAGGGTCGGCTCCGCGCGCCGACGGTTGAGCGAGCTCGTCACTTGAGCCGCGCCGGCGGCGAGGACCATCATCACGATGTGGCCGACGAGCGCCGGGTAGTAGCGACCGAGCGCCACCATCGCCGCGCCGATGACCACCTGGAGATGCAGCGTACCCGCGAAGGCCGAACCAAGGGCGCGGTGGACCTTCCCGAACGGTTTCTTCTGCGCGAGGCTCACCCCGAGGACGGCGACGTTGAGCACGCCGAGGAGCAGGATCAGGAACCGAAGACCGGAGTGCGCGTGGAAGAGACCGACCATGGCTCGTTCCTACCACGGCGCGGACGAGGCCCGGTGCCCCAAGGTCAGCGCGGTCCGCCGAACGAGCTCCGCTCCGGAGGCGCAAGGCGTCGCCCGCGCGGACGCGAGCGAGAAGCGAGCCTGCCCGTCCTCGTCCGACGACGTTGGCGGTCAGCCGGCCCGCCCGTCGGCGCGCGGCGAGACGAGGATCCCGGCGTACGCCACGACGTAGACCACGAACGCCGCCGCCCAGAGCCCGCCGCCGAGCGCGAGCGCGACGAGGTAGCGCGCACCGACGAGCGGCGCGGCCACCCGCACGGCCGCGCCGGCCGTGATCATCGCGAACGCCCACGCGACAGGCGGCGGCGCGACGAGCGGTCGGCCCGTATGACCGAGCGACACGCGAGCCATCATGCCGAGCGTGAGCGCCCCGATCGCGCCGGCGGTGAGCGCGTGCGTCGCCATCGCGCCGTAGACACCGCCGACCGCGCGGAGCGCGAGGCCGATGGGGATCCACAGGTAGCCGGCGTGCAAGATCCAGAGGAGCGGGTCGCGGAGCGCGTGCCGCGATCCCCACGTGACCGCGCGCGCGGCGCCGAGCACCGCCGCGGTGCCCGCGAGCGCCGTCACCATGAGCGGAGGCGCCGTCAGGAACGCGTCGCTCACCGTGAGCACGACCATCGAGCCGACGGCGAGGGCGTCGAGCGCCGGGACCGAGCGGATCTCCGCTCGTCGGGTCGCGTTCCGCGTGAACATCGGGACCACGCGCCCGGCGATGAGCAGCATGAGGACGACGATCACGTCGACCGCGACGAGGGCTCCTCGCCGCTCCCAGCCAGGCGCGCTCCCCAGCGCGCCTGCGTGGGTCATCGCGTTCGCTGCGAAGAGCGCGCCGAGCACGCCGAGCATCACGAAGTTCCGTCGATTGTTCGCGGCGAGCAGCGGGCGCGCGAGGACGATCGCGAGCGCGGGGACGAAGGACAGGTCCACGACGGCGACCGCTCGGGGAGGCAAGACCGACGAGCTCATCGCCGCGCGCCCGAGCGCCCAGAGCGCGCAGAGAGAGCCGAGCACGAGCCCCGTCGCGGTCTCGCGCTGCGTCCAGTTCCCTACGGCGGTCAGCAAGAACCCCGCGATGACCGCGGTCGTGAAGCCGAAGATCATCTCGTGCGCGTGCCACGAGAGAGGGTCGAAGTGGCCCGCGGGTCGGACGATCCCAGCGAGGACGAGGAGCCAGATCGGCACGAGCGCCGCGGCCGCGAGCGCCGCGAGGAAGAAGAACGGGCGGAACCCCTTGGCGAAGAGCGCGAAGCGCGCGCCGCTGGAGGGCGGCGCGGAGCTCGAGCGCGGCAGGCCGCTCGCCTCCGGGGAGCCATGCAGCGGGAGCGGACCGGCCATGACCTACGAGCCCCGCCGGTGGAGCGGCCCGTCGTAGTACTTCGCCTGCGGCACCACGGGCTGAGCCCGGAGGCGCTCGACGATCCGCTCGGCCTCGGCCCCGGCCAGCGCATCGCAGGTGGCGTAGAGGCCGCCGGGCCCCTCCTCGATCGGGTTGTGCCTGCCGAGGCTCTCCTCGATCGCGGCGACGATGGCCGCGCTCGGGGAGCGGACGAGCAGCTTCGCGATCTCGCCGTGGTCGGCGCGAAGCTGCGCCGCGACCGCGAGCGGCGCGCCCCGCTTGTCGCGCGCGAATGGCAAGAGGACCTTCTCTTCCATCGCGATGTGCCGGAGGAGATCGCCGCGGAACACCGCGTAGGCCGCGCCGTCGATCGTCCCGTCGCTCCGCCGCGCCGCGCGCAAGAGCCCTTCGAGTCGCGCGTGGTCCTGCGTCATGAGCTGCTCGATGACGCCGACAGGCGCGGAAGGCTCGACGACGGTTGCCATGATCGAGACGGACACAAGGGACATGCCAGCAGAGAGCGCCCGCGTTCCTGCGAGGATCGCGGCGCTCACCGCGCGGCGCCGCGCAAGAGCTGCGTCCGCGCGCGCCCCTTGCGCGTACGAGCGCGCCGGCCCGCGTGCTCCAGCTCACGGGGTCACGTAGAGCGACGCCAGGTACATCCATCGCTCCTCGATCCAGGCGCGCACGTAGGCGCTCTCCGAGTCGAAGGTCGTCACCGCCGGGAGCGACGACCAGCCCGGGTAGGCCTGGCGCGCCGCGTCCCACTTTCGGTCGTCGCGCAGCGCGGAGGCGTGGACCTCCTCGCGCGTCTGGTCGAAGAGCGCGAGCGTCGCGGTGAGGCTCATCGGGCCCGTGAGCGCGGCGGCCAAGCGCGCGTGGAGGCGCGCCAGGAGGGTCGGGCTCTCGGCGATGCGCTGCCAGATACCGTTCGCCGTGGTCGGCGAGGGCGAGTCCTTGCCCATCGTGAGCGGGGGGATCCGCTGCATGGTCCAGGCCTGCCCGAAGGTCGCGTTCAGGTCCCAGGGGATGTAGCGGAAGCGCCGGTCCGGCCCGTCCGAGTCGATGTAGACGTTCGAGTTCTTCGCGAAGTTGTCGTACGCGATGAGCGACGTCATGAGGACGTACCAGTCGAGGAAGTCCTCGGTGCGCAGGACCGTGTCGATCGACGCCTCGAGCTCCTCGTTCGACGAGCTCGTCACCCAGGTGAGCAGGGTCGTCAGATCCGAGAAGTCGTCCTCGGGCTCGCCGTCGCTCTTCTCGTAGCCGACGGTCAGGTCCGGCTTCACGCCGCCGGCGTTGGTCGTGGCCCGGTAGTTCCCGGCGTGGCTGATCGACTTGAAGATGTTGCCGTCCTTGTCGAAGCCGCGCGCCGCCATCAGGTGATCGCCGACGTTGTCGGTGAGCTGGTAGAGGCCTTGGTACTCGCCGTCGACGAACACGACGACGCTCGCGTGGTCGATGCGAATGTTGAGCGGGTCGAGGCGGTTCCAGAGCTCGAAGCCCAGGCGCGTTCGGATGTGCGACGCGTCGTCGAACGTCTGCGTGAGCACGAGCCGCCGCCGCCCGTGGAAGGCAGCCAGGCCCTCCGGCGCGACGAACGGCGCGGCGCTCGTGAACCTCAGCGTGAAGCTCTTCTTCGGAAACGCGAGCGACGTCGAGCCACGACAGCGAAGCTCGGCGCCGGCGTGCGCGACGCCGCCGACCACGATGTCTGCCGGCACCGGATCGCGCCGGACCGCGTCCTTGCAGTACATCGGCTCGTCGGAGTGCCACTTGAGGTGGATGACCGGGAGCCCGTGCTCCTCGAGGTAGCTCGCCGGATCGACGAGCGGCTCGTTGCCCGGCGCGTCGAAGCGGTCGAGCACCGTGCCCGAGATGCGCGTGGTGCCGCCGTCGCCGTCGCCGAAGACGATCTCGAAGGGGCCCGCCTGGTCGAGGGCGGGGCTCCACGCGAGCGTGCCCGACGCGGGGTCGAACGTGGCGCCGGCGGGCAGCGCAGCAGGCGTCGCGGAGGCGCCGGCGCACTTGATGTGCCAGTAGATCTCGTGCAGCTCCTCCGGCCAGTACGTCTCGCTCGACCCGCACGGGACGTCGTGGTGCACGACGACTGGCTCGAGGGGGGCGTCTGCGTCGGCCCGATCGCCCCGGCCGAGACCGACGACGTTCCGCGCCGCGACGTCCACGCCCACGCCGCCGTCGTCTCCGACCTCCGGCCCAGGCGCAGCGCCCTCGACGTCGGGTTCGCCGCCGCACCCCGAACCAAGCCCGACCGCCGCACCGAAGAGAAAGAGAAGCGCCGCGACGCTCCGCATCGCGGCCCCCACCAAGCATCGCGTCCGCATCGCGAGACACTGTAGCGGCGAAGTCGACGCCGAGCCCGCGAAGCCACACGCAATCGTCCCCCGTGAACGACAAGCGGCGCGCCTGCGACGACGAGCGGTGAGCGCGCATGGACAATCGATCGCACCGCCCGCTCGGATCGAGGCGCGCGGAGCGGCGATCTCGAGGAAGGGATCCGCGCCTCCTTCGAGAGACGCCCGCCCGTCTTCGCGGACGATGACGCTCTCGCCGACCGACGCGGGCCCGACCGCAGCGCGGCTGAACCGACGGCCCGCGGCCCCGTACGGGCGCGCGGGCTCTCCAGCTCGGGTTATCGATCCACGCTACTTCGAGATCTCGATGAAGATCGGGAGCGCGAACGCGTTCGGAGCCGGCGGAGTAGTCTCCACGTACGTCGTCTTGTTGCCGTCGACGCAGTAGTCGAACGTCCGCGTCGGGTTGGTCGTCGTCACTACGCCGTCCGCGGTGGTGTACGTGTCGTCGGTCGTCTCGTCGAGGGTGCCGCTGACGTCGCAGTTGCAGAGCGCGCCCGCCTCCGTACACGTCGCGGTCTCGAACTTGGGTGCGCCCGGGACCGCGCCCGTCTTCAGACCGGCGGCGATGAGACCGCAGTCCGTGACCACGGTGCACGCCTTGGGGATCGCGAGCTTCGCCGTGAGCTTCACGGTCGTCTTGCGGACGACGTTCGTTGCGGTCGCGACGACGGTGCCGTTCGCCTTGATGACGACGTCGCTCTCCTGGAAGGCCGGGCACTGCTGCTTCGCCTCGGCGAACGCGTCGCTGCTGACGCAGCCACCGCTCACCTTCCACGAGCCGGCGATATCGCCGCCGCACTTCGCGAAGGCGGGGCAGGTGCCGTACGTGACGTCGACCATCGGCGGCGGGGTGTCGGCCTCGGGGGCGCCGGTGTCGACCGGACCGCTATCTCCGGCATCCTCGACACCGGTCGCGGCGTCGGTGTCGGTGTTCCCCGCGTCGTCGCCCGGGGCAGCGGACCCCGGCGGATCGTCGCTCGAGCAGCCTACCCACACGAGCGAGGCCGAGAGCGCGACGACGGTAGCCAGCGAGAAGCTCTTTCTAAGCATGCGAGTCCTCCTCCCGCGAGACTAGCTCAGCAGCACGGGTCAAAGCGAATGGGGCGTCGTCATCACCGTGACGTCGCCGTCCTGGAAGGGGGTGGCCGCCGCGGGCCGCGCCGCGACGGCCGCCGCCGCCTTCGTACCGTCAGGGACGCCGAACGAGCGGTCGACGAGCGTGAACGCGATCGGCCCGGTGGAGGGAGCGTCGAGCTCGATGACGACGCCCTCGGGCGGCACGGCGAAGAGCCCCACGAGCGAGCCGCCGGGGACCGCGCGCGGGACGGCAAAGCGTCCCTCGACCTTCACCTCGACGTGGCGGCCCCCGGGGAGCACGATCGCGAGCGTGTCGGCGCCGCGCTGCGAGCGGAGCCGCGCGCGCACGTGATGTCGCCCACCGGCGTCGTCCACCGCGAGCGCCTCGACAGACGGCGCCTTCACGTCGAGCCGCGGCACCTCCGCGAAGACCGAGGGCAACGTCCACGGGAGCGCGGCGTCCTCCCCGACCGGGCCGCCGATCGCGTCGAGCATGGGCGCCGGCGCCGAGCCCCACGTCGACGGGCCCCACGTCGTGTCCACGAAGACGCGAGCCCGATCGTCGTCCTGACGGAAGACGACGTTCGCGCGCTGCGGGACCTCGGCCGTGAACTTCGGGACCGCCAGCGCGAGGATCGCGGAGCCGACCGCGGTGATCGCGAACGCTACCGGCAGCCGCCGGAGCGCGGGCGGCGCGTCGGGGAGCATCGGCGCGAGCGTCGTCGCGAGGAGGAGCGTCGGCAGCGCCGCGAGCGGCGCGACCGCGAAGCCGAGCGCCTCGTAGAGGCCGACGGCGAGCGCGAGCACCAGCGTCGCCGCCGCGACCGCCGGCGCCACGCACGCGATCGCGAACGGGAGCGACGCGGCGATCGCCGCGACGAGCGTCGGGACCACGAAGAGGTAGCTCGCGCCCGGAGCGAGCCACGCGGCGAGCACGCCGAGCGCGCCCCACGCGATCCACGTGCCGGCCCAGAGCGAGCGCGGCGACGCGCGGCGCGCGAGGCCGAGCGCGACGCCGAGCGCGGTCGCGGCGGCGCTCCAATGGATGGCGGACAGCGCCGCGCGCGGGTGCGCGATCCACAACGCGGGGAACGCGCCGCACGCTCGGAGCGCGAGCCCCACCACGACCGCCGTCAGGGCCCCGGGCACGAACGACGCTAAGAACACGGCGAGCCCGCGGTCCCACGCGCGCGCGCGGATCGTGTGGCCGACGACGAGCGAGAGCCCGACGAGCGCGAGCAGGAGCGACCAGCGCTCGGGCCAGCGGACGACGCCGAGCGCGAAGACGTCGAACCAGACCGCGTCCCCCTGCGCCTCGCTGGCGGTGGGAGCGAGCTCGGAGTCGGCGAGCGCCCGCGCCATCGCGAGGACGTTGTCGCCGTGGTGCTGCAGGGTGCCGACGTCCGAGAGCGCGACCGTGTCGAGCGGCGTGTGGTAGTGCTCGATCCCCGCGGTGTTCGCGAAGTTCACGCCGGACGCGATCGTCTTCGTGACGCTGAAGTCCGTGTCGTTCGGCATCCGCCGATAGACCTCGTAGAAGAGCGAGGTCGTGACCGGACGCTCGACGCGCTCCGCCACGAACGCGACGAGCCACGCGTTGCCGCGGCTCGTCTCGAACATCTGCGACGGGCCGTGACTGCCACGGGAGTCGACGTTGACGGTCATGCGCACCTTGCCCGCGAGCGGGTGCTCCCGCACGAACGCGTCGGCGCCGAGGAGCCCCGCCTCCTCGCCGTCGGTGAAGACGGCGACCACCGTGCGCCGCGGACGCGGCCCCGCGACGAGCGCGCGCGCCGTCTCGAGGAGCGTGGCGACGCCGAGCCCGTCGTCGCTCGCGCCCGGGCTCACCGGCACCGAGTCGTAGTGCGCTGTGAGCAGCACGCCCGGGAGCGCGGGCTCTCGCCCCGGCAGGTGCGCGACCACGTTCGCCACCGGCGCGCACGTCCCGTGGTAGGTGCACGAGCGGGTCGTCTGCGTCTCGACCGTCCAGCCGAGCTCCTTCAGCTCGGCGACGATGACGGCGCGACCGCGCGCGTTGCCGGGCGTGCCGACGAAGCGCGTGGCGCCGTCGCCGACGAGGTTCTCCTGCACCGCGGCGGCCCGCATCGCGGAGAACCGGTCGCGCGGCGCGTCCTCGGGCGCGGGCGCCGGCGTGCCGTAGCGAATGAACGCGAGGAAGAGGACCAGCCCGAAGAGCGCGAGCGTGATCGCGAGCGCGCGACGCATCGAGGGTGGCGATATCAGCGCGCGCCCTCGGCGTCGAGGTCGGCAGGCGAGCCGCGGGCCGCCCGCCGTGCGGCCGAAAAGGCGCCGACATGGCCTCGCGACGCGGTGTAAAACGGTCCTCGATGAGCACCGCCGACATGACCCTCGAGGACCGCAACGTCGTGATCACCGGCGCGAACACCGGCATCGGTCGGGTCACCGCGGAGACGCTCGCGAAGCGCGGCGCGAACGTGATCCTCGCCTGCCGTTCGGAGGAGCGGACGCGCCCCGTGATCGAAGCCATCGCGGCGGCCGGCGGGCGCGCCGAGCACCTGCCGCTCGATCTCGGCGATCTCGCGTCCGTCCGCGCCGCCGCGCGGACGCTCCTCGAGCGAGGCGATCCGATCCACGTGCTCATCAACAACGCGGGCGTCGCCGGCATCCGCGGCACCACCAAGGACGGCTTCGAGACGGCCTTCGGCACGAACCACCTCGGCCACTTCCTCTTCACGACGCTCCTCTTGCCGCGCCTCCGCGAGTCCGCGCCCGCGCGCATCGTGAACGTCGCGAGCAAGGCGCACTACCGCTCGCGCGGCGTCCCGTTCGACGCCCTTCGCGCCACGACCAAGAGCGCGACCGGCTGGCCGGAGTACGCGAACAGCAAGCTGTGCAACGTGCTCTTCACGCGGGAGCTCGCCCGCGGCCGCGCCGGCGAGGGCGTGACGAGCTACGCGGTCCACCCCGGCGTCATCGCGTCCGACCTCTGGCGCTCGGTGCCCGGCGTCCTCCGACCGCTGATCAAGCTGTTCATGAAGTCGAACGAGGAGGGCGCCGCGAGCTCGCTTCACTGCGCGACCTCGCCCGCCGTCGCCGATCACGACGGCCGCTACTACGACGACGACTGCGCCGAGAAGCGGGGCAGCCGGCTCGCGAACGACGCCGCCCTCGCGAAGGAGCTCTGGGAGAAGAGCGAGGCCTGGACGAAGGAGTGAGCGCGAGCGGGCCTGCGGCTCGCGCGACGCGCACCTGATCGCCCGAAATTCACGTATCTTGGCGGGGTTGGGAGCGTGGGAGAGGCTCGTCTTTGGCGTGGTGTGCGCGGCGTCGGTCCTCGGCTGGACCGCGCGCGACGCCCACGCCGCGGAAGACGCCGGGGCCGCGCGTTTCCACCTCGCGTACGAGGCGCCGGCCGGCTGCCCCGAGCGCAAAGACTTCCTCGCCGCGATCCACGCGCGCACGACGCGCCCCGAGCTCGCCGCGCCCGGGGAGAGCGCGCCGGAGCTGACCGTCTCGATCGAAGCTGCCGGCGACCGGACCGTCGGCCGGCTCGACGTCCTCGAGCCCGACGGTGAGCCCCAGCGCCGGACCGTCGCGAGCCGGACGTGCGCCGAGGTCGCGAAGGCGCTCGCGCTCGTCGCCGCGCTCCTGCTCGATCCGGACGCGCACGCGGGCAGCGACGCGATCCCCGAGCCGCCGCCCGAGCCGCCCGAGCCGGGCCCGCTCGATCCTGCGCCGCCCGCGGCGCGGCCTCGCGCCAGGCAGGCACGCGCCAGACGGCCGGAGAGGACGCGCCCGGACGAGGACGCGCGCCGCGTGGCGCTCTCGGCCGGGATCGCGCTCGGCGCGATGGGAGGCGTCGGCCCCGCCATCGCGCCGCGCGCCGGCGCGCTCTTCGACGTCGAGCTCGCGCCCCGCGCGCCCGCCGCCGGCGTGACGCTCCGCCTCGCCCCGTCGTTTCGCGTCGCCGCCGACGTCGCGGCGACCTCGAGCGATCTCGCGAGCGGCGCGCAGCACTACCTCTGGCTCGGCGGGACGCTCGGCGCGTGCCCGGCGCGCCTCTCGATCGGCGCGCACGTTCGCCTCGCTCCGTGCGGCGCCGTCCAGATCGGGGTCCACTCGGGCCGGACGACCGAGGTGACGAACCCCACCGCGAGCAGCGATCCCTGGCTCGCGCCCCTCGCCGGGGTCCGCCTCGAGTGGGCGCTCGGCTCGTCGGTCAGCCTCGAGCTCCAGGGGGACGTCGCTTTTCCGCTCCTCCGGTCGCGCTTTTTCCTGGCGCCGAGCACCACGATCTTCGAAATGCCTGGAATTACAGGAGTTGGAAGCCTCGCGGCCCGATGGCATTTTAGGTGATCAGAATCGGCCTACGTCGTCATCACACGGCAGGTCATGGTCGCTTCTCCTTCTCTTCTGACGGCCCATGATCTCCCCATGACCGCCGCGGCTGTCCCCCCGAAGGACGAAGCGGCTCGACAAGTCGCTCTCGTTCGTACCCACCTCCCGTCCGTGTGGCGGTTCCTCCGGCGCCTCGGGCTCCAACCCGACGACGCCGACGACGTGGCGCAGGAGGTCTTCCTCGTCGCGGTGAGGAAGATGAACGTCATCGAGGCCGGCCACGAGAGAAGCTTCCTCTTCGGCATCGCGCTCCGGATCGCGATGCGCGCGCGACGTACGCAGAGGTCGCGCGCGGCCCGGACCGACGCCGACTTCGAGATCGACGACGTCCGCTCGCCCGACCCCGCCTCGGACGAGCTGCTCTCGAGAAAAGAAGCGCGCGTCCTCCTCGACAAGGCCCTCTCCGAAATGAAGCCCGAGATCCGCACCGCCTTCGTCCTCTACGAGCTCGAACAGATGACCATGATCGAGATCGCCACGCTGACCGAGACCGCTCCGGGGACGGTGGCGTCCCGGATCCGGCGCGGGCGTGAGCAGTTCCAGAGCGCCGCCGCCCGTTTCCAGGCGAGGCAGCGATGAGCGATCCCGAGCGCCTGTTCGACCACGGCTCGCCCTTCGAGCGAGCGCTCTTGCGATCGTCGGAGAGCGAGGAGCCCGCGAGCCGGCTGGAGGAGAAGATCCTCGCGTCGCTCGCGGCCGCCCCCGCCGCCGAGCCCGACGGGGGAGCGGCCGGCGCCGCGCAAGACGGCGCCCGCCTGCTCCGGCCGATGGTGCTCGCGACCCTCGCGGTCGGGCTCCTCGTCGGCGGAGGCATCGCGCTCGGGCCGAGCCTGACAGGGCCGAGCGTGGAGGCGAACGAGAGCGCCTCCGCTCCGGCGCCGGAGACGCCCGCGCCCGCTCCGGAGGCCCCAGCGGCGCCGAGCGCCGGCGACGTGCCGACCGTCAGCCTCGACTCGCTCCCCTCCGCGCCGCCTCCCCAGGCCGCGCCGCACGCGCCGTCGCGCGCCACCGCGACGGCGACGACGGCGACGCTCACGCCCGACGACGTCTCCTCGCTCGAGCGCGAGATCGCGCTGCTCGACGCGGTGAAGGCGAAGCTGGGAGCCGGCGCCGCCGAAGGCGCGGCGCGCGCGCTCGACGGCTACGACGCCGAGTTCCCGCAGGGCACGCTCCGCCCCGAGGCGGTCGTCCTGCGCATCCGCACGCTGCTCGCGCTCGGCAAGCGCGCCGAGGCCGAGCGGCTCGCCGGCGACTTCCTCACGCGGCACCCGGGAAGCGTGCACGCGAACCGAATCCGCGCGCTCCTCGCCGACTGAGGCAGCCGCGCGACCACGCCGCTGGAGTCCCCTTGGCCACTCGAGACCTACGCCTTCTGCCGCTGCCGCTCGTCGTCGTATGGGCGCTCGTGAACGGGTGCGCCGTCAAGGAGGTGCGCCTCGGCGACGTCGACGACGCCGGCGCCGTCTTCGCGCCGACGCCGGACGCCGGACCGGACGCGCCCGAGAACGAAGTGCTCATGTGCGTCGGCACGATCTGCCCTGAGCCGTACGCGACGTGCCTCACGCCCGGGAAGCCCGCGTACACCTGCGGCGCCGATCTCTCACGCGACCCGGACAACTGCGGCGCGTGCGGGAACGTCTGCGGGACCTTCCTCCCGCTGCACATGGTCTCGCAGTGCATCGAGGGCGCCTGCGCGTACCAGTGCCACAACCCCAACCCACAGTTTCCGACCGACTGGCGCGATTGCAACGCGGTCATCGACGACGGGTGCGAGGTCAACGTCCTCGTCGACACCAAGAACTGCGGCTCGTGCGGGAACGCGTGCGCGGCGGGTGAGAGCTGCAACGCGGGCAAGTGCGGCTGCCCCGCGGGCCAGATCGAGTGCCCGTGGTTCCTCGGGCGGACTCGCTGCGTCGATCCGATGACCGACGACTTCAACTGCGGCGGCTGCGGCAGCGCGTGCCCGTCGGACGGCGCGTGCGGACAGAACCCGCCGAACATGCGCCACGGCTGCGTCGGCGGGACGTGCGGTCACCTCAAGTGCGAGCCGCGCACCGTCGATTGCAACGGCGACGTCGGTCCGCTCGGCTGCGCGTCCGACGGCTGCGAGGTCGGGGCCGTCGCCGATCGCGACAACTGCGGCGGCTGCGGGGTCAAATGCAAGGACGGCGAGGAGTGCCTCGACCCGAAGGGGACCGGCCTCACCTGCGTCGCGCCCTGCGAGGCCACCGGCTTCACCTTCTGCCCCGTCGGCAAATGCTTCGACCTCTCGAGCGACGTGCTCGCGTGCGGGCACTGCTCGAACGAGTGCCCCACCGGCGGGCCGAACCAGGTGCGCGCGTGCCACAAGGGCGTGTGCGCGCTCGACTGCGCGCCCGGCTTCGCCGACTGCAACCAGGACCAGAGCGACGGCTGCGAGACCAACCTCGCCGTCAACCCGAACCACTGCGGCGCGTGCGGCAGCGAGTGCGACCTCGCGCTCGGCCAGCCCTGCGTCGAAGGAAAGTGCCTCATGACGCCGTGCGGATCGCCGGGGGCCAAATGAGCGGCGCCGCACCGAAGCCCGGACCGCTCGCGCTCGTCGCGTTCGCGATCGCCCTCCCGCTCTCCGCGTTCGTGGCCTGCGCCGAGACGAACGACGGCGACACCGCCGAGGACGATCCCTCGAAGGTCATCGACATACCGGACGCCGGCGGCGACGCGAGCCGCGACGCAGAGAACGACGCTCCAGCCTGCGACGCCGCGGGCTCCGACTGCGTCACCGACGCGATCTCCTGCGACGACGCCGCGTTCTGCCCCGTCCCCTCGCCGCTCGCGCCGACGTCGGTGCTCACGTCGGTGTGGGGGTGGAGCAAGAGCGACGTCCTCGCGGTCGGCTCCGGCGGCGCGATCCTGCGCTGGGACGGCGCGAAGTGGAGCGCGGTGAACGCGCCCGACGCGAAGCTCACGTTCAACCGCGTCTGGGGGAGCGGGCCGAACGACATCTGGCTCGTCGCCGGCACCGACGCGATCTACCACTCCACGCGGCTCACCGGCGGCGCGCCGGAGTGGCGCGCCGAGCCGAACATCAGCGGGGAGCCGTACAACGCGGCCACGCTCTTCGCCGTGTGGGGGAGCGGCGCCGGCGACGTGCGCATCGGCGGCGCGCGCCTCCAGCTCGACACGCGCGAGGGCTTCGTCGATTTCAATCAGTTCGTACGCGCCGGCGGCGGCGACACCTGGGAGGGCGTCGCCGGCACAGGGACCGTCCGAGGGATCTGGGGCGCGAGCGCGACCGACGTCTGGATGGTGGTCGACAACAGCGCGCAGAGCCCGTGGGAGAAAGGCATGACGGTGCACGGCACCGGAGCGTCCGCGGAGACGCTCCACTGGACGGCGGTCGACAGCCAGTCGGCGGTCGGCCTCGACGCGATCTGGGGCAGCGGCGCGAGCGACGTCTGGGCCGTCGGCGAGCTCGGGACGATCCGCCGCATCGGCGGCGGCGACGAGCGCTGGAGGGTCGTCGCGTCGCCCACCACGGCCCGGCTCCGGTCCGTGTGGGGATCGGGGCCGAAGGACGTCTGGGCGGTCGGCCAGGCCGGGACCATCCTCCACTACGACGGCGCGTCCTGGAGGGCCGCGGACGCGGCGTTCCCCGTCGGCCCGAAGCCCGAGCTGTACGGCGTGTGGGGATCGGGACCGGACGACGTGTGGATCGTCGGCGACGGGATCGTCCTGCGCTCCACCGGAAACGCGAAGGGAGGCGGCTCGTGATCCGCGCGCGGAGACCCCTCGCGATCTTCGCCGGCGCGCTCGGGCTCGTCGGGTGTCTGGGCGTCGTCGGCTCGCTGGCGGCGTGCGCGGAGTCGGACACGTCGTTCTCCCCGGACCTCGCCGACGACGGCGGGGCGAGCATCCCCCCTGGAGAGGACGACGACGCGGGCGCCGACGCGAGCGCGGACGCGGACGCGAGCGCGCCCGACGCGGCCTGCTCGCCGGGCGGCTTCTGCCACACGACGCTCCCGCCGAAGACGACGCTCACCGGCGTCTGGGGCGACGGCACCGGCGTGATCTGGGCGATCTCCGAGGGCGGCCAGGTGCTGCGCTGGGAGGCAAACTCGTGGAAAGTACACGCGACCGGCCTCGGCGCGCTCCGCGCCATCTGGGGCAGCGGGCCGACGGACATCTGGGTGAGCAACGGCGCCGCGCTGCTCCACGGCGTCGGGGCCTCCTCGGCGACGCTCCAGTTCACCGCGGTCGCGACGCCGGGCGACGAGGACGCGACCATCACGTCGATCTGGGGCACCGGACCGAGCGACGTCTGGGCCGCCGGCGGGCGGGTCGACCGGGCGCCCTACGCCGGACGTGTCTTGCACTACGCCGCGGGCGACGCCGGCGCTCCCGCCTGGACGCTGATCGAGGGGATCACGCGCGATCCGATGGCGTTCTCACACGTGTGGGGGAGCTCGACGACCGGCGTCTGGCTCGCCGGGTTCCACTACGACGAGGACCAGTGGTCGGACGTCGGCGTCGTCCTGCGACGCCCGGCCGGCGCGGTCGACTTCGAGGCCGAGCGGCTGCCCGACGATCCCGTCTTCACGGGCTCGTGGCTCACCCGCGTCGGCGGCGTCGGGGCCACGGGGACGACGACGACCGTGGTCGGCCTCAACACCTTGAACAACCCGACGTCGTGGCACGCGGTGTCGAAGGACAACGGGGCGACCTTCGCGTGGACCTGCGTGAGCGGCGGCGCAGCGATCTTCCCGATGAACGCCGCGTTCACCGTGAGCGCCGACGACGCCTGGTCCGCGGGCGAGTACGGACGCCTGCGCCACTGGGACGGCGCGGCGTGGACGCAAGCGGCGGTCTCGACGAGCGGCTCGCCCCTCACGAGGAGCTTCCACGCGATGTGGGGCGAGCCCTCGAAGGATCTGTGGGTCGTCGGCGACGGCATCGCCGTCCGGCGCGATCTCTCCAAGTAGGAACGAGCCTGCCATGAGCTTCACACGAACCTTCCTCGCCTGGGCGCTGGTCGCGGCGAGCACGAGCCTCGCGGTCGCCGCCTGCGGCGACGACGGCAAGGCCCGCGACTTCGGGCAGGCGGACGCCTCGGACGTGGACGCCTCGGGCGACGCGAGCGACATCTCCGACGGAGGCGCGCTCGGCGACGGAGACGCGCGGGCGCCCTTCGATCCGGCCGACGAGCCGGTCACGTGCACGAAGACGCCCTGCGCGGTCGAGCTGGTCGCGGGCGACGATCACTTCTGCGCGCGGATGAGCGACGGGACGGCACGCTGCTGGGGCAGCGACCACCTCGGCGCGCTCGGCCGCGGCGCCGACGACGACGCCGGCGCGGGCGGCGCGCCCGACGCGAGCTGGAGCGTCTCGGCCGTCCAGGGGCTCGCGGACGTCGTCCAGCTGAGCGCCGCCGGCGCCACCACCTGCGCGCGCGTGGAGGCGCCCGGCCTCGCCGCGCGCGTCGTGTGCTGGGGCGGCAACGAGCACGGCCAGCTCGGCCTCGCGGCGGATCGCGCCGAGGCCGACGGCGATCCGCATCCGGAGCCCACGCCGCCGGCGCTCCCGCGTGACGTCGCGCCGACGCATGTCGCCGTCGGTCCGCGAGGCGCGTGCGTCGTCGCCGCGTCGGGCGCCCTCTTCTGCTGGGGTGACAACGAGCAGCAGCAGCTCGCGCGTCCCGGCGCGGAGCCGGTGCTCGCGCCGGGCGCAGCCGAGACGGGCGCGCTCACCGTCGCGCGGCCCGTGCTCGCGACGCACACCACGCTGGCGCTGACGAAGGGGGGTGAAGTGTGGAGCTGGGGCGCGGTCGGCGGACCGTTCGGTCCCGTCGGCGGACGCATCGCGTCGCTGAGCCCCGATCCGCTCCCCGGCAAGGTCGCGGGGCTCGCGAACGTATCGAGCCTCGCGGTGTCGTCGTGGGTCGAGGACTTCGAGAGCCCGGAGCCTGGGCCGCCGCGCGCGCACGCGTGCGCGATCGCCGGCGGCGAGGTCCACTGCTGGGGCCACACGTACCGCGGCGCGCTCTGCACCGGCGTGCCCGACTCGGAGCGCACGCCGGCGCACGCGCCGACCCACACCGCCGCCTGGCCGCAGCAGGTCGCCGTCTCGGACGAGCTCTCGTGCGTGCGCATGACCGACGGCACCGTGCGCTGCTGCGGAGAGGACGCGCGCGGCCGGCTCGGCACCGGAAAGGTGCGGCTCCTCGCGAGCGGCTTCGTCCAGGCGACCGCGTTCACCGGCCGCGCCGTCCGCGTCGCGACGAGCAACGGCGCCGTCTGCGCGCTCGTCCAGGGAGGCACCGTCGAGTGCTGGGGGAGCAACGCCAACGGCGAGCTCGGCCAGCCGGAGCCCGACGAGCTCGACCACCCGTCTCCTCTGCCGGTTCGCTTCTGAGCTTCGTCGAAGGGTTCGCCATGATCCACGAACGCCGCGGTCACCTCCTCAGCTTCGCGCTCGTCGCCGCCGTCGCCGCGCCGGCGCTCTTCCTCGCCTGCTCGTCCGATCGCGCGATCTTCGACGAGGGCCCGAAGCAGCTCGCCGATCCCGACGCGGCGCCGCCCGACGCTCCCGCGTGCGGCTTCCGCTGCTCCGCCGATCTCAAGAAGGTCTTGAAGGGCTGCGACGGGGCCGAGGAGGTCGTCGCGACCTGCGGGCCGGATCAGGGCTGCGGCGTCGACAAGTGCGTGGACGCCTGCGAGAGCGCGGCGCTCTCGAAGGGCTCGGCCGGCTGTGCGTTCTGGACGCTGCCTCCGGACGACACCGCGCGCGGCGCGGGCGGCTGCTTCGCGGCGCTCGTCTCCAACACCTGGGACCGCGCCGTCACGCTCCGCGCCGAGCTCGGCGGAGAGTCGATCGACGTCTCGCGCTCGATCTACACCGCCAAGAGCGACGGCTCGGGCGGCGAGATCTACACGCTGGTGGACGGGCCTCTGCCCGTGGGCGAGGTCGGCGTCGTCTTCCTCTCGCAGGCCGTCGTGCCGTCCGATCCCGACGCGCCTCGGTGCCCCGCCAGCGTCGTGCCCGCGGTCGACTACGATCCGCTGCGGCACGGCACCGGCAAGACGGTCGCCTTCCACCTGGTCGCCGACGCGCCGATCGCCGCGTACTCGATCTACCCCTACGGCGGGGCCAAGAGCTTCTACCCGGCCTCGACGATGCTCATCCCGGTCTCGTCCTGGGACACGAGCTACGTGGCCGTGTCGACCGGAAAGTTCGGGAGCCCGAACGAGGGCGGCGAGCTGAACCGGCGGACGCTGCAGATCGTCGCGAACGAGGACGGCACCGAGGTGTCGATGCGCCCGATCGCGGACATCGGCGCCGGTCACGAGGTCGAGGCCGCGCGCAAGGGCACGGCGAAGACCTGGAAGCTCGAGCGCGGCGAGGTCCTCCAGATCAACCAGTTCGCGTCGCTCTCCGGCAGCCCCGTCGTGGCGAACAAGCCGGTCGGCCTCTTCGGCGGCTCGCCCTGCGCGTTCTTGCCGGTCGAGAAGGGCTCCTGCGACATGACCCATCAGCAGATCGCGCCCTTCGCGCACTGGGGACACGAGTACGCCCTCGTCCCCTACCGCCCGCGGCAGGAGAGCCCGTCGGGCGTGAGCCGCGAGGTCACCGCGTGGACGTTCGTGGGCGCGGTCGACGGCACCGAGCTCACCTGGGATCCCGCGAAGCCGCCCGGGGCCCCCGAGCGCCTCGCCGAGGGCGAGGTCGTCAACTTCATGACCGACGCGCTCGCCAGCGTGAAGAGCCAGGACGCGAAGCACCCGTTCTACGCCGGCGTCCAGATGACCGGCTGGGCGTTCGGCGGACGCCCGACCGGACCGTCCGGCACCGTCCTCGGCGATCCGGAGTTCGTCAACGTCGTCCCCACCGAGCAGTTCCTCGACCGCTACGTATTTTTTGCGGATTACACGTATCCAGAGACCTCGCTCACGGTCGTCCGCAAGAAGACAGCGAAGGGTTTCCGCCCCGTCGAGCTCGAGTGCGCCGGCGAGATCGAGTTCACGCCGCTCGGCGCCTCCGGCGAGTACGAGTACGCGTGGATGCGCCTGACCTCCGGCTCCACTCCCCAGAAGTTCGCGAAGGGCACGTGCGGCTACGGCCGGCACGAGGCCCGCAGCGACGGACCGTTCTCGGTCACCGTGTGGGGCACGGCCGACGCCGCGAGCTACGGCTACACCGGCGGCATGGGGGCGCGCCCGGTCAACGACGCGCCGCCGCCGTCCGTGCAGTGAAGGGACGCGCGCCGCGAGCGCGCCCTCTCCGCCGACGCGCGACGAGCGACGAGCGATCCGGCAGGTCTCGAGGCGTCAGCGCGAAGCCCGCCTCGTGACGTCGGAATCCGAGCCGCGGCCCCTCGCGTCGCCGCCGAGAGGCCGAAGCGCCGCGCCGCGGGCCGGCGCCGGGCGAACAGCGGATCCGAGGGGCAAAAGCGCGCGACGTGTGACAACGTCCCCCCATGCTCTTCAGCCGCTCCGACGGTTCGCTCGCGCGTGACGTGCCAGCCTACAGGCGGATCATGCCTTACATCATGCGCGGCAAGAACGAGTCGGCCGCGTACTTCGAGCAGGAGCTCGATCTCACCGAGACGCAGGCGTTCATCGAGCGCTGGAACGCGACGTCGCCGCTCCGGATCACGCTGTTCCACGTCTACCTCTGGGCGGTGATCCAGACGCTCGCCGCGCGGCCTCGGCTCAACCGCTTCGTCGCCGGCTCGCGCATCTACGACCGCGACGGCATCTGGATCAGCTACTCCGCCAAGAAGGCCATGCGGGACGACGCGCCCGTCGTCGTGCTCAAGAAGCGCTTCGAGGCCGGCCGGCCGTTCGGCGAGCTCGTCGAGCAGCTCCACGGCCACGTCGGCCAGGGGCGCTCCGACGAGAAGAGCCACGTGGACAAGGAGCTCTCGCTCGTCCTCGCGCTGCCGTCGCTCCTCGTGCGCGCGCTCATCGCGCTGCAGCGATGGCTGGACGCCTGGAACCTGCTCCCGAGCTCGCTCATTCGCCCCGATCCCATGTACGCGTCGATGTTCGTCGCCAACCTCGGGAGCCTCAAGCTGGAGGCCGTGCATCATCACCTCTACGAGTACGGCAACATCCCGATCTTCGCCTGCATCGGCCGCTCGAAGCGCGTGGTCGCCGTCGACGAGCGCGGCGCGGTGACGACCCGCTTGGTCGCGACCGTGAAGTACACCTACGACGAGCGCGTCGAGGACGGGCTCTACTGCGCGGCGGCCCTCGGTCACCTCCAGAAGCTCGTCGAGCGCCCCGCCGAAGCCGGGCTCGAGCGCGCCTCGATCGCGCAGGACCGCGTCGACGGCGCGAAGGACCGCGTCGACGGCGCGAAGGTCGTCGACGAGAGGACGAGCGCCAATGCTGCCTGAGCGCATCACCGACACGTCGCCGAGCTCCGGGACGAGGCCCATGAAGTCGAGCGGAGACGACGCATCGCTCGGCGCCCACCTCGTCGCTCGGACGAAGGCGCTCCTCGATCGGTACCCGCACCGCCTGACCGGCACGACCGGCGAGCGCGGTCTCCAGGAGGCCTGCGCGAAGGAGCTCGAAGAGCTCGGCGGCGTCACCGAGTGGCACGGCTTCCGCTGGGGCCGCAGCATCTACGCGAGCCTGGCCTTCCATTTCGGGCTGGCCACGGCGGCGCTCGTGCTCGGGTACTGGGCGCCGGTCGCCGCGGCCGGTCTCCACCTCCTGATCGCCGCGTCGTACGCGTCGGAGTCGGCGCGCAAGCGCCCCATCCTGCGCTGGGCGCTGCCGACCGTCGCCTCGCAGAACGCCGTCGTGACGTTCGCGTCTCGCCGCCCGATGACCCATCGCATCGTGACGCTCGCCCACGCCGACGCTGCATACACGGGCGTGCTCTTCACGCCCTCGATCGTGCGCATGGCCGCGAAGGAGACGCAGAACCCGATCGCGCGCCTCTTCCGGAAGGGCCTCGCGCTCGCGACGGCGTCGCTCGTCGCGCTCGCCGCCGTCGAGCTGGTCACGGCCTGGCTCTCGGTCGGCGTCGTCGGGCGCGTCGTCCCTGCCGTGCTGCTCGCCATCCCCTCGCTCGCAGCGTTCGTCCTCAACGCGGACGTCGTGGTCCGCAACCGCGTGGTGCCCGCGGCCAACGACAACCTCTCCGGCTGCGTCGCCACGCTGGAGCTCGCGCGCCGCCTCGCGAAGACCCTGCCCGACGACATCGAGCTCGTGACGGTGATCACGGGCTGCGAGGAGGCGGGGGCGGGAGGCGCGACGAACCTGGCGCGGGACTTTGTCGCGGCGCGGCGCTGGTCGACGGCGGACACGACGGTGCTCGCGTTCGACACCTTCTCCGGCGGCGAGCCGCGGCTGCTCCAGGAGGGAGAGCTCGTGGCCAAGCCGCTGCCGCCGCGACTCGTCGCGCTCGCGGAGCAGGTCTGCCGCCGGCACCCCGAGACCGGTCCGGTCACCCCCTACGAGATCCCGTCGGGCGCGACGGACGCGTGGCCGTTCCTCATCGCCGGGTTCGAGTCGATGGCGATCACGTGCATCGATCCTGCCCTCGGCGCGCCGAGGAACTACCACCTGCCCACGGACACGGCGGAGAACCTCGACCCCGAGGCCTTCGCGAAGACCTTCGCGTTCACCGAGAAGCTCGTCTTGGCGCTCGCGGCGGAGCGAAGCCGCGCGACGACGACGGAGTGAGTCGCCTCACTCCGCGCGGAAGCGGAAGATGACGCCGGTGTCCGTCGTCACGTAGAGCTTCTCGTCCGGGCCCATCACGAGCGAGCGGACACGCTCCGTGACGTCCGAGAACTGCTTGGTTTCGACGACGCTGCTCAGCGAGTCGTCGAAGTCGAGCACCTCGATCTTCCGGCCGTTGAGGAAGCCCACCGCGAGCCGGTAGTCCCACGACTTCCAGCTCGCGCCGCGCAGGAACGTGCACGGCGACATGCCGTTCGACACGTCGTGCTTCCAGATCGGCGGCACCGCCGTCGGCACCGCCATCGTGTCGGTCATGAGCGCGCCGCTGTAGCCGTTGTACTGCCCGTTGTCGTTCGGGTTCCAGCCGCCGTTCGCGCCCGCCGTGAGCTTCGTCACCTCGTCGTCGTTACCCGGGCCGTGCTCCGAAATGAAGACGCTCCCGTACCACGGGTGGAAGGTGATGCCCTGGGGGTTGCGGAAGCCGAGCGCCCAGATCAGGTTGCGGCTGCCGATGTTCGGGTTGCCCGGCGCGGCCACGCCGTTGGTCGTGAAGCGCAGGACCTTCGAGCCCAGGGCCTCGACGTTCTGCGGGATCGTCGCGCTGTGGTTGTCCCCCGTCGTCAGGTAGAGCATGCCGTCGGGGCCGAAGCGGAGGCGTCCGCCGGAATGGGAGCCTGCGCCGCCGTTCGTCGTCGCCGCTGCCTTGTACGAGATGCCCGTGACGATGTCGGTGCGGTCCGTGAGCGTGTCCGTCTCCGAGAGGCGGTAGCGGACGACGCGGTTGTCCTTGGTCCCGCCCGCGTCGTGGGAGAAATAGAGATAGATGCGCCGGTTCGTGGCGAACGCGGGATCGACCGCGACGCCCATGAGCCCGCTCTGTCCCTCGGCGAAGAGCCCGGCGAGCGGGTTGCCCGTGCTCGCCGCGTTCGCCACGACGGTCGAGGCCGGACTGTTCCCGAGCGTGAGCTTTCGCAGCGCGCCGCCCCGGACGGTGAAGAGCGCCGAGCCGTCGGGGAGGAACGCGAGGTCCCAGATGACGGCGCCGCCGAGCGAGAGCACCGGCTCGCGGGAGATCGTCGGCTCGTCGGCCGAGCGCGGGGGCGGGCCGGCGTCCACGCCCGCGTCGCCGCCGGCGTCACCCCCGCTCGGCGGGCCTCCTCCGTCCGAGGTCGGGTCGCCGCCGTCAGCGCCGCCGCTGCCGCCGTCGCTCGAACCTCCGTCTGCATCGTCGGCGTTGTTCGAGGAGCTCTCGCACGCGAACGCGAGCGGCAACGACAACAAGAGCGCAAGAGAGGAAGGGCGCAGGCCGAGCATGCGACGAGTCTAACGGGCACGCCTCGTCGAGCAAGCCGAACATGGACGCGCGCCGCCTCCCCGCTGGCGGCGCCTCGAGGATGTCCATTCGAGCCGGGGTCCTGAAGAACCGCTCCGGAGGAGCGACGGCCCCGACGCCCACGCAGTGGAGCTCGGAGGTGACGACCGCGACCTGGCGGCGTGACGAGGCGAGCTCCCGGTCGTCCCCATCGACGAGCGATCGCATCCGAGGCTCGCGGCCGCGGCGCGCGCACCTCCGCGGGCTCGACGTCCCGCCGGCACGGCATGGGCGTGCTCGGGACGGCGTCCAGCTCCGCGAGGACGACGACGGCCGAGCGCGGGCCGGAGTCACGGGCTGCAGGTCACGTCGGAGTGCGCGCGGCCCAGCCGGATGGTCGTTCCGAGGACGGTAATGCGCACCGCGACGACGTCGATGTCGGCGAGCCCCCCGTCGATCGTGATGACTTGCTCGTTCAGGATGATGGATAGGCCCACGGGGAGGCCGACGACCACCTGATTGGGGGCGCCGGACGGCGTGATGACGATCGGCGGAAGCAGCGGAGGAGCGACGATCAGGTTCGAGATGATCGCGCCGCCGTCGACGGCGGGCGGACACTGGGCGCGAGTTTGTCCCGTGATGGTGGTCGCGGTGATCGTCGCGAGCCCGACCACGCTCAGGGTGAGGCCGGACGCCGTCGCGTTCGACTGGGCGACCAACCCCGCCCCCTGCGTCGTCGCGTTGATCGCGTTGATGGTGCCGAGGCCTGCGATCGTGACGTTCGCGACGCTCGTGGTGAGCAGCCCGCCGTCGGGCGAGAGTGGTCCGACGCCCACGTTGAGCCCCGCGCTCGTCTGGACGCCGTACGCGTCGCCGCTGAAGGTGACGGTCGGTGGGATACAGACGGAGCCGTCCGCGCAGGTGAACCGGAAGCCGACGCCGCTCGTATCCGACGAGCAGAGGACGTAGTTGGTCGACAGGACTCCGGCGGGGAGGACCTCGTCGATCGTCGCGGCGCACTCGAGGTCCGCGAGCTGCGGTGGCGCGCAGTCGAGGCCCGCGAAAATCTCGTACGTGAACGTCCAGGTGCCGCTCGGGTCGTCCTCGCTCGGGCAGAGCCCGACGATCGCCTCGGTGGTGTTGTCGTCGTTGAAGTTCAAGCACGTGACGATGTCGCTCACGCAGCGGTGAGCGCCGCCGGCTGGAGGCGTTCGGACGCCGGTGATCCGGACCGAGTTGCCGCTGAAGTCCGAGCCGAGGGCGACCCCGATCGCGGCGATGTCGGGTGGGATGGTCTTCTTCTTGCCCGGGAGGGTCGCGCAGGCCAGCGCCGTCGTGAGCGCGGCGAACCCGCACATCGCTCGCAGGACGGCGCTCCGGCGCACGTATCCTCGCTTCTTCATGGCGTGCTTCGAGGCTACGTCGTTCGAGTCGCTCGGCCCGCACCGCGTCTCGGCGGTCATGAGCACGTGACCTGGACGGTCGTGACCGTGCCGGCGGGGAGCACCTGCCCGGTCGTCGCAGGGCAGACCACGCCGGTGATCGGGCTCCCCGGACAGTTGGTCCCCTTGAACAGCTCGTACGAGAAGTTCCACGTGCCGCTCGGGACGTTCGTTGACGGACACAGTCCCGGGATGATCCCGGTCCCACCGTCACTGCCGAAGTTCAAGCAGGTGACGACGGCGCTCTCGCAGAAGTATGCGCCGTTGGCGGAAGGTGTCCGCGCTCCCGTGACCCTCACCGACGCATCGCCGAAGTCTCCGTACAGCGCCATTCCGAGCGCCGCGACCTCGCCCTCTTCGCGGCGCGGGGCGTCGCTCGGGCTCTCCGAGCACGCCAGCAGCGCCGAGAGCCCGACGAGGCTGGCTGCGACCACCAGTGCCACGATCCTGCGCATGTCTCCCCCCGGAGCGCTCGACGAGGGCGTCGAGTCGGCGGACGGAAATGCAAGGCGGACGCCACACCGAGGGCGCGGTCCTGTGACCTGCCTCGGCCCGCGCCGGCGGGCGACGCGCCGGCGGGCGACGCGCGGCGCACGCACGCTCTTCGGCCCGCTCGGCGACGACGTCGCCGCCGCGGTGTGCACGTGTAGCGGAAGGCACCGTACGGAGGCCGTCGCACGGCGGATCGCCGACCGCCCGTGCGTGACCGCGCCGCGCGCACGGCGGGCGCGCCGCGCGTGACCGCGCTGCGAGCGTGCCTCGATGCAACCGTTCGCTCGTAGCAGGATGGCTTGCGCCTCGACGCGTCGAGCGATCGACCCCGCGGAACTGCTCGAGAAGCGCGCCGGGCGCGAGAGGCGCCGCGCGGGCGCGGACCGCGCACCGAACTTGCGTCACGCAGCGACGAGCGACACACGGTACGCCGCGCGCTCCGGCCGCCGTGCTCGACGAGGAATGAGGAGGATGTCGTGGTACGCACCGACTTCGTGACCCCCGGGGTGCTGGCGCTCGTGGGTCTCGCCACCGTCACGCTCGCGACCGCAGGATGCAAATCGGACGACGAGCCGCGCATCGCCAGCAAGATCCACCCTGCGTGCGCGAAGGGCGACACGTGGCTCCCCGGCTGCGAGTGCGGTGACGACTGCCCGAGGCATCCGTCGGACGACCCCGGCGCGGGCGGCGGGATCAACGGCGTGGTGGACGGGACCGAGACCGACGTCGACTGCGGCGGCGGCAGCGCCCCGAAGTGCGGCGAGGGGAAGCGCTGCGTCGTGGACAGCGACTGCGAGGTCGCCTGCAACTACGCGAAGCGGTGCGTGAGCGCGCCGAGCTGCAAGACGCACCTCGGCGGAGACACGTGCGGGATCGGCGAGGTCGGGGAGTCGAGCGCAAAGCACGAGAGCTGCTGCCGCTCGCTCGAGGTGCCCGGGTTCTCCGATCCGACGCGTCCGGGGAGGACGGTGTACCTCGACAAGTACGAGATCACCGCTGGCCGCGTCCGCGCGTTCATCGAGCAGCTCGCGGCCGACAGCGGCGGTGAGCCCGACGTGAAGCGCTGGATCGCCGAGCATCGCCCGCGGATCTGGGACTCGGACTGGGACGGCTTCCTCCCGACGAGCTACGAGACGGGCTCCGCCGTGATCAACCGGCGCCTGCTCGGGGACCCGCGGCTCGAGGACATCGGCTACGAGGGGCCTCCGGGGCCCGGCGTCATCCTGCCGCCCGCCACCGACCAGATCCGCAACTTCGGCGTCAACTACCAGTTCGGCGCCGAGGTCTACGTCGACCTCCACGGCAACAACTGCGGGACGTACCCGAACACCTATGGGTTTCCGACGTACTGGTACCCGCCCGACGTCCTCGCTCGGAGCGGCCAGCTCCCGCGGGCCGACGGGATCGGGTACCGCGGGGAGGCGATCCCGGCGAAGGAGCTCCTCGACGTCAAGTCGATGAACTGCATCACGAACGCGATGCTCGCGGCGTTCTGCGCGTGGGACGGCGGGCAGCTCGCCACGGACGAGGTGCTCGACCACGTCACCTCGTCGCCGCTGTCGCTCGGCAACCTCTCGGGGTGCGGAGAGCAGATCGACGATCACGGTGCGCTCCTCGGCGACCGTCTCGGCAACACCGTCCAGAGCGGCGGCGCCTGCGCGCCCGTGCCGCTCGTCAACGCCACGTTCGACGCGGGGGACGAGCTCCCTGCCCCGAACAGCCCGCTCAACGTCCACAATTACCACTACCCCGACACGGGGGACGTGACGCACGACAAGTCGTGGCAGATCTCGGCGCCCGGGCGCGCGAGCCTGGCGGACGCGGCCAGCGGCGCGCCGGTGGACGCGATCCGGCTCCGCTCGAAGGACGAGCCCTGGATGGACCTGCACGGCAACCTCAACGAAGCCGCGCTCGAGACGTCTGACGGCGCCTTCACCGGGCGCTTCGCGCTCAAGTACCGCGGCATCGGCTACGGCAGCTCGCGGTCCGCGCTCAACATGACGGCCATCCGCGGCGAGAGCGTGCTGCGCATCCAGAGGCCCGAAGCGAAGGCGGCCTACTCGGGTGGTCGCTGCATGCGCTTCAAGTAGCGGCGGACCGCAGCACCGCTGGGGTCGCGGGTCCTCGCGATCCCGCGCCTCGGCGAGGGCGCCGAGCGCCCGCGAGCAGGGGCCTCGTCGCCGCGCCGTCCGGTCCGGACGGCGCAGCGATCGGGCTCCGAGCGCTCGATCGATCTCCGCCCGCGGTGGGATCTGCACCGAGTCGTCGTCGGCCGACCGTTCGCTCGACGGGAGTCGTGATGCTCGATTTGTAAACGTAAACACCTGAGCTCTGGTCGGTCACTGCGACACCAGGTACCACGCTCGTCACAGCCTCCACGTGACGAGCTCCCCATGTCCAAGACCAGAGCGCGTGCCTTCTCTCTTCTCGTCAGCGTCGCCATCGCCGTCTCGTTCTTCACCGAGGTGGACGCCCAACCGAACCCGTCGCGCACGGCGCTCCCGGTTCGCACGGCGAGAGATCCCCTCCTGCCCTCGACCGCGAGCAACGCGCGCGGGTGGCTCGCGTTCGAAGGCGCGAACGCCGAGGCCGCGGGGAGCGGGGCGAAGTGGACCGCAGACGGCAAGGTGCTCGCCGACGCGACCGTCCGTGTCTGCGAGGCAGCGCTCCCCGCCCGGAACGTCGACACGCGCACCGTGCGCGTCGACGGCGCGCCGCTCGTTCCGCTCGGTGGCGACTACTGGCACATGACGCACAGGTCGCGCGCGTCGTTCGGTCACCAGGGATCGTGCTGGTTTCGCACGGCCCCCGGCGCGAAAGACACGCGGTCGATCGCCTTCCCGCTCCAGGCGTTCGTGACGGTGCGCGCGCGCGGCGAAGGGCGCATCGAGGTGCGCGCCGAAGACGACGCGCTCCTCGGGAGCGCGAGCGTCAAGGTCGGCGTGACGCCGGTGTCGGCGGGGCCCGCCGTGCCGACGATGAACCCCGTCGTCATCAGCACGCCGAACGGCGCCGGCAAGAGAGGTCGCGTCGTCGCGATCCCGACCGGGTCGAGCGGCATCGAGCTCGACGACCTTCGCGTCTACACGGCGACGCCGCCGACGTCGGCGTTCGGCCGCGACGTCGGCGTCGGCTCGCGGGCCTGGGGCTTCGCCGATCTGCACGTCCACCTCGCCACGCATCAAGCGATGGGTGGGCTCGACGGCGTTCGCACGATGTGGGGGGTGCCCGGCGGCAGCTTCAAGGACTACGCGCAGAACCCGAAGCTCATCAACCGCGATATCCCGCGGTGCAACGGGTACAACCACCGCATCAACGTCAACGCCGGCACGCCCGAGGGGTACATGGGCGCCGGGCTGATCGGCGGCATGTCCGGTCGCGTCCCGGACGAGGCCACGGTCGCCGCGATTCACGGCCTCTTCCACCACGACCAAGGCGGCCCGGGCTTCCGGCGCGCGGCTCACTACAAGGACGGCTTCCACCAGCAGCACCACATCACCGCGATCCGCCGCGCGTACGAGGGGGGCCTCCGCCTCATGGGCGTCCTCGCCAACCACAGCGAGTTCCTCGAGCTGCTCGCCGGGCGCATCCGCGTCGAGAACGGCCGCGAGTACGTGCAGCTGACCGACGAGCTCGACCTCGCGCGCGCGCACGTCTGCTACGTGCAACAGCTCGCCGATCTCAACCGAGACTGGATGGAGGTCGCGTACTCCGCCGACGACGCGCAGCGCATCATCTCGAGCAACAAGCTCGCGCTCGTCATCGGCCTCGAGCTCCCCGACGCAGGCAACCTCCTCCGGAACACGACCCCCGAGAAGGAAGTCGAGGAGCTCTACGCGATCGGCGTTCGCCAGATCACGCTCATTCACGGCGCAGACAACCAGCTCGGCGGGACGCAGATCTTCCAGGACGTCTACGACTGGTTCAACGACGAGATGTGGACGGGGCGCGACGCGAAGAACCGCGTCACCCGCGGGGTGACCGACGCCAGGCAGCCGAACGCCCGCTTCCTCGAGACGCGCGAGGGCGGCTGCAACGCGGCCGACTCGCCGCTCCGAGGACAGCGCGGCGAGTGCGTGCTCTACAACCTCGGGCACCTCCCGATACGCCCCGTCGTGACGAAGCTGAACGCGCTCCTCGGCGACGCCGTCGGCCCGCTCGTCATGTCGTCGATCTTCCCCGATCTCCAGCTCTTCTCGGCCAAGCCCACCCACGCGGCCGCGGGCGTGGGCATGACGGTCGGCGGGGCCCTCATGCCGCTGTTGCCGTTCGTCCTCCCCGTGCTCAGCGCGACGCCGGTCTTCAGGCAGACGACCGGGCTGGTCACTCCCCAGCAGGATCTCATCGCGATGATGGCCGCCGCCTCCGCGCGGAAGGAGAGAGCGATCCGCGAGGGGCGCGGTGAGCTCAACCGCAAGGGGCTCACGACGCGCGGCGAGCTCTACGTCAAGGCGATGATGGCGCGCGGCATGATGATCGACCTCGCGCACGCGAGCGATCTGTCGACCCAGCGCGTCTTCGAGATGAGCCGGAGCGCGTCACCGTCCGCCGACCCCAAGTGCGCCGTGTCGCTCGTCGACAAGGTGGCCGAGGTGAAGCGGATCGCCCGCGAGAAGACGGCGCAGAACGAGTCGTGCTTCGCGAACGCGTACCCGCTCGTCGTCTCGCACACCCAGATCCGCGCGCAGTCGATTCATACGCTCGTCGAGGAGGACGCCGACAAGGTGAAGGCGTTCATCGCGCGGCGAGGAGTCGTCGGGACCACCAACAAGGGGTGGGCGCCGCGCGAGTTCGAGATCTCCGACAGCCAGCTCCTCTGGTTCGAGCGCATTGGCGGCGTCGTCGGCATCTTCATGGGGCAGGACGGGATCATCGACCCGCCTGGCCAGCAGACCCGGATCGCGGTGCCGAACGACTGCGCCAACTCCACGAACGCGTTCGCGTGGGCCTACGCCTACGCGCACCAGATGATGAACGGGCACGGGGCGGCGCTCTCGAGCGACGCGACGTACCACGACATGAGCGGGCCGCGCTTCGGCCCGAACGCCTGCATGGGCGACCTCCACCCGATCGGGAGCATCGAGCGGCGCCTCAACCCGCAGTTCTTCCAGGTCGACAGGCAGGCCAACGCCGTTCGGTACACCGGCGGGTCCTCTGCGGCCGCGCGCGCCCGGCAGAGCCAGCCGCCGCTCACGCAGTTCCGGCAGGACACGATCTCCTGGGACTACAACACCGACGGGTGGGCGAACTACGGCGTCGTCCCGGACATGCTCCAGGACGCGAAGAACCTCGGCCTCGACGAAGCGGCGATGGGCACGATGTTCCGCTCGGCGCAGGACTACGTCGACGCGTGGGCGAAGGCCACGCGCGTCTCACGGTGCGACGAGGCCAACGGCAAGTGCGTCGACGCAGAGGTCAAGAAGCAGGACTGCGGCGCGCTCTGCAAGGGCACCTGCCCGAAGGACGCGAACGCGGGCGCGCCGCCGGAGGCCCCCAACACGACCCCCGCGTGCGGCGGTGAGGGCCAGCGCGCCTGCTGCGTCGGCGAGACCGGCTTCCCGTGCAAGGCGGGCCTCATCGAGGTGTCGGGCTGCCCGCAGTCCGGAGACTGCCAGTGCGGAGGGGGATCCTCGTTCAAAGCGTCGAGCCACTGCAAGCGCCCGTCCCCGTGCGGCGGGCTCGGCGAGCGCGCGTGCTGCATCGACGAGCAGCCCTTCGGGGCGTGCAAGCCGAACCTCGTCGCGATCGACGGCTGTACGATGGGCGAAGAGAAGTGCAAGTGCGGGAGAGGCTCCCTCCTCTCTTCGGCGCATCGCTGCGCCCCTGCCGCCGCGCCGTGCGGCGGCGTCGGCGAGCGCGCCTGCTGCCTCGGAGAGACCGGCTTCGCCTGCAAGGCCGGCGCGCGCGAGGTCAACGGCTGCCCCTACGGCGCCGACAAGTGCCGCTGCGGAAAGGGCTCGAGCGCCCTCGCCTCCTCCCGCTGCGAGGCGCCCGCGCCGCCTCCGCCGCCTCCGCCGCCGGACACGCCGTGCGGCGACCGCGGGCAGCGGGCCTGCTGCCTCGGCGAGACGGGCTTCGCATGCAAGAGCGGCGCGAGGGAGGTCGCCGGCTGCCCTTACGGCGCGGCCCTCTGCAGGTGCGGCAAGGGCTCGTCGATCCAGGCCTCGTCACGCTGCGAAGCGCCCCCTCCACCGCCGACGCCTCCTCCGACGGACACGCCGTGCGGCGACCGCGGGCAGCGGGCCTGCTGCTTCGGGGAGACGGGCTACGCGTGCAAGAACGGCGCGAAGGAGGTCGCAGGCTGCCCCTACGGCGCGGCCCTCTGCAAGTGTGGCAAGGGCTCGTCGGTCCAGGCCTCGTCACGCTGTCAGTGAGGCCCGTCCCGAAGCTCGTCGGCTCGCAGGGCATCGTCTCGTCGGTCTCGAGCACGCCGTATCGCTACGACCGGTCGTCCGGGGTCGCCTCGATCGCGTCGATGCCGCGAATGCGCAGAACGCGACGTCGCGGGACGTCTCGCTCGCCTTGATGCCGAGGCGCGGTCGGCACCGTGCCGGCACGAGTGCCGGAGGTGAGGGCGGCGCGCGTCGTCCGCTGGCGAAATCCTCCGTCGATCGTGCTCGCGGGCGCCGCTGCGCGCTGGCCCCGCGCTTGCTCGTGCCATCGCACCGGCGTGGGCAGCGCGCAGGCGAACGTCGTCGTCTCGAGCGGGGTCGTCACCTATACGCGGCGTGACGGCGTCCGAAAGTCGTATCCGTTCTCCGGCACGTACAAGCTGCGAGACGGCAAGATCAAGGACTACCAATCGTACATCGACAGCCACGACTTGTTCGACTAGCCGCGCGGTCGAGGGCTCGCGGCCACGGCTCCCGAGCGAGCAAGGCGGAAGCGAACCGCCCGCGTCGGACCTGGGCGCGTCGGACGCTGGCGCGCGACCGGGTCGGCGCCGTGAAACGCGGCACCGACACATCGCCGATGGACGCTGCGAGGCTCTCCACGTGGCGACGGCAGAGCGGCGCGCCCGTTCCGGAGGGCGATCACGGGCGGCGCCCCCGCGTCGATCCGCGCGGGCTTGTCGCCGGCCGGAGAACCGTTACGCTCCGTGACACATTCAGAGAGGGAGGTCCGCATGTCTCAAGACTGGAATCAGCCACCGGGCGGCTCTCCTCCGGGTGGCGGCTACGGCGCCCCACCAGGAGGCCCGCCGCCCGGGGGCTACGGTGCGCCGCCGGCAGGAGGCCCGCCGGCAGGGGGCTACGGTGCGCCGCCGCCCGGGGGCTACGGTGCGCCGCCGCCGGGTGCCTACGGACCGGCGCAGCCTTGGGGGATGCAGCCAGCTCCAGCGCCGGTCGAAGGGAACCTCGCGCTCGGAATCCTCGCCGGCTTCTTCGGCGGGTGCATCGGGCTCATCCTCGTTTACGCCATCGCGAAGGGGCACCAGACCAAGCGCGGCGCAGGGATCGGCTTCGGCGCGCAGATCGTCTTCGGGACGATCCTTCGTCTCGTGGCGCGCTGAGCGGCGCCGCGGAGCGCGCTGGACGGGTCCCGAACGGCCTCGCCTGCCCGGAGCTCGGCTAGGACGTTCGTCCCGCTCCAGCGCGGATCCGCCGACGCGCAAGCGTCGCCTCGAGAAGTGCGTCCGCTCGCGCATGGCCGCGACCGCGCCGGGCGCCGGGGCTCCGCGGCGCCCGCTCAGCGGCAGTCGATCTTCATCCGCTCGATCGTGTTCGCCCAGCTCTTCGCGACGACGTCCTTGCAGCCCTGCATCGGCGAGTGCGAGCACTGCTTCTGGAGCTGCTTCAGGCCCTCGCCGCACTTCTTCGTGCCTTTGGCGACGCACACCGCGGCGATGTCGTAGTCGTTGCCCGCGCGGGCCTGGGCCTGACCGATGACGTCGAAGTCCGGCGCGCCCTTGAGCTGCTGGGTGAGCTTGTCGTAGCGCGCGTGGATCCCGTCGATGAGCTTCACGCAGCCGGCCGCGTCATTTACCTTGGCGGCGGCCTGCAGCTCGCGGTCGGCGCGGAGGACGAAGTCGGCGTCGTTCGTGGTGCCGCCCGAGGGACAGACGCGGTTCGCCATCTTGCGCGTGTCGCGATCGAGCTGCCAGTCCTGCTGCTCACGCTTGATGTCGGCGGAGGCGAGCGCGGCGCGGAAGTCCTTCTTGCCCTCGTCACACTTGCCCGCCGCCATCACGCAGATCGCGCGCTCGGTCTTGAAGGTGTGGTTGTCCGAGAGGCGGAGATCGAACGAGAGCGCGCGGTTCATCGCGGCGAGGCAGCCGGCGCCGTCGCCCTGCTCGAACTTCTTCTTCGCGTCGTCCCAGTGCTGCTTCGCGTCCCCCGCCGCGCTCGCGCCGCCGGCGGCCGCGGGCTCGTCGCTCGCCGGGGTGCTCGCCTTCGCCGCCGGCGCCTCGCCGATGGGGTTGTCGCCCTCGGAGATCGCGCGGAGCGCCAGGCGGATCGGGACGCGGCAGCCGCGCTGATCCTGCGACTCGCACGCGCTCATCTTGCCGCCTGCGCCGACCGACTTCTGCTCGTGGGTGCGCTTCCCGCCCGCGCCGAACCCGCCGGCGCCGCCGGCCGCTTCGACCGAGTTGTTCTCCGCGGTGAGCAGCTCGAACGCGCCGAGGTTGTACGCCCAGACGAAGTGGGTCGCGCCCTTGCAACCCGACGCCTTCGCGAGCTCGCCCTGGTAGAGCGCGTCGCGTGTCGTCGTCGCGACGCCGGAGACGAAATACTTGAGCTGGAGCTCCTCGCCCGCCTGGACGCGCCCGGAGAGGTTCGCGGCGCCGAGCGGCAGCTTCGCGTAGAGCTCGCCCTCGTTCTTCACCTCGAAGCCCTGCACCGTGCCGCTCGTGAACTGCGGCGTGCCGTAGGCGCCGAAGACGCCGGGCGTGACCGGATCCGAGCACTGGTAGAGGACGTCGAGCTTGCAGCCCTCGTACTTGACGAAGACCGTGTCGCGCGCGGCCTTCGCCTCGAAGCTCGCGAGGTCCGTCGCGTCCCACTCGACGACGAAGGGCCGGTCGTGCCCCTTCGCCGCCTCTTCGCACTTCTGCGCGGCGGCCGTCGCGGACATCATCCCGCCGCGGCCCTGCATCGTCGGCGGCGGACCGCCACCGCAGGCGGCGGAGAGGATCGCGGCGAGCGCGAGGAAGGCGAAGGGCGAGGCGTAGAGGCGGCTCATCGGGAGCCATACTACGCGCGGCCGAGGCGCTGTCTCCCCTCGCTTCGCCCGTCCGAGAGGAAGGGACGCCCGCGCGGGGCACGGAGCGGCCGGTCAGGGGCGAGACGCACCTCGCCCCGCGCGGACGCCCAGCCCGTGCCGCTGGAGGACGGCCGCGCGCCGTGTCGGTTGCGCTCGACGGCACGAAGGCCACCGAGACGCGCGCGGTGGAGGTCTCGGCGCACGGATCATCGTCCTGCTTCTTCGCCGCCGCGCCGGCGGAGGCTCTACGAAGTCGTGGCGGAGGCCTCGGGCAGCGGTTACCGAGGAGGCGCGCCGACGGCGGACACGCGAAGTGGCCGCCGAGCCTGCCCGAGGATGATTCGCTGCGCCGACCCTTCGAGGTAGCATTCGCCTCATGGTGGCGGCCTCCTCCGATCGCATGCGGCTCGACCGCAGACCCGAAGCGACCGCCTTTCAGGTCGACGATCTCCTCGCAAAGGTCGAGAGCGGGCAGCTTCGTTTGCCTGACTTTCAGCGGAAGCTGAAGTGGCGGACGCGCGACATGCTCGATCTGTTCGACAGTCTCTACCGCGGCTTTCCGATCGGGACGCTGCTCCTCTGGAAGCGACCTGCTCCCGCGCGTCACGTCACGTTTGGTGCCTTCGCCGTCGAAGCGCCGAGGCGCGAGGACGCGCTCTTCATCCTGGACGGCCAATAGCGAACGACGACGCTCGCGTCGAACCTCCTCGTTCGGCGTAACCCAGGCGAGCGCGCCCTGCTCTTCGACCCTGACGACGAGCGCTTTCACTTCGGCCCCGTTCCGCAGGACGTGCCGACGCTCCCCGGCGTCGAGCCCGCGAAGGCGCGCACCGTCGCGGTGCAAGACCTCTACGACTCGGCACGCGCCATCGCGTGGATGGCGACGCGCTACAAGGCCTTGAAGCCGGAGTTCGTTCAGCGAGCGATCGACTGCGGAAAACGCCTCCGCGAGTACCACGTCCCCGTGTACGTCGTGGAGACCGACGACGAAGGGGTCCTTCGCGAGATCTTCGACCGCGTCAACCGCACGGGCCGTCGGCTCGACGACACGGACGTGTTCACGGCGCTCTTCGCGACGACCTCCGCGCTTGGAGAGAGGCTCGACCTCGGCCATGTCGCTCGCCGCCTGGCGCGACTGGGCTTCGGAACGCTCGAGGACGACACGGTGCTGGCTTCGCTCCGCGCCGTCGCGGACCTCCCACTCGACAAGGACTTCGCCAAAGATCTCGATCGCGAGGACGCAGCGAACGCCTTGCTCGTCACCGAAGCAGCGCTCGAGCGGACCGTGCGGTTTCTTCGAGCAAGCGGCTTTCCGCACGCATCGCTCGTTCCCTACACGCTCGTCTTCGTGGTCCTCGCGCGGCTGTTCCACCTTCATCCAGAGTCGCGGCACCGAAACCTGACGCTGCTTCGCCGGTGGGTCTGGCGCGGCGCGCTCGCCGGACAGCTGGCGGGGTCGACCGTGGGCCTCCGTCAGCACGTCGGGGCGGTTACCGTCGACGAGGATGCGTCCGTGCAGGCGCTCCTCGCGCTCGAGGCTGCCGCACCGCGGAACACGGAGCTCGATCTCGGCGTCTTCCGGCTGAACACCGCGCGGAGCGCGCTCGCCGCATGCGCGCTCGCCGCCCTCGAGCCCCGCGACTTGACCACGGGCGAGGCGCTGGACGTGCCAGCGATCTTCGAGCGCTCCCCACGGAAGCCGCTGCCCGAGGTGGTCGTGGGGGACGGCGCGCGGAGCGATCTGGCGCGGAGCGTGGCCAACCGCTTGCTTCATCCGCCGGGCCGAGACATGACCGCGCGGCTCGTCGCCGCCGAGCCGACGGTCCTCGCTTCGCACGGCATCCCGGGAGCGACGCGCTCGCGCGTGGCGACACGAAGGCGTTCCTGGCAGAGCGCGCGGGTTGCCTCGACGTTCGGATCGGAGCGTTCTTCTCGAAGCAGGCAGAGCTCGGCGCGGACGATAGCCCCGCCATCGACGCCCTCGTGACCGACGAGCTCGCATGAAGGCCCGCGTTTGGCTCCATGATGCGCTCGTCGGGCACCTCGAGCTCTTCGGAGACCTGACGGCCTTTCGCTTCACGGCCGAGTATCTCGACATGGCGGAGCGTCCCGTTCTCGGTCGCTGGTTCGAGGATCGCCTCGGGATCGAAGTGGTGACGAAGCGATCGCAGAGCGCGCTCCCCCCCTTCTTCCAGAACGTCCTGCCGGAGCCTGGCGGCGCGCTCCGTACGCTCCTCGCGCGACGCGCGGACGTGGCCGAGAACCGGGAGCTCGGACTCCTCGCGGCGCTCGGCGCCGATCTCCCAGGGGCGATGGTGGTGGAGCTCGCCTCCGGAGACCTGGACGACGATGCGCTCGACCGCCACGGCGAGCCGCCCGTCGGTGGTCGCGACGACGTCGCAGGCGGGCCTCTCCGGTTCTCGCTCGCGGGGATGCAGCTCAAGCTCTCCGTGCTGCTCCGAGACGAGAAGCTCACGCTGCCCGCATCGGGCGAAGGCGGGCGCTTCATTCTCAAGCTTCCCACGTCACTTCCGCGGGTCCCGGAGAACGAGCATGTCGTGATGACCTGGGCGTCTCGCGCTGGTCTCGACGTCGCTCCCGTTCGCCTCGCTTCGCTGCACGAGGTCGTGAATCTCCCTCCAGAGCTCGTCTTCGCCGAGGAGAAGGCGCTGGTGGTCGAGCGCTTCGACCGGTCCGCCTCCGGCGGCCCCCGGATCCATCAAGAGGATTTCGCGCAGGTCTTCGGGATCCCGCCGACCGACAAATACGGGCGCGAGGCCGGCGTCACGTTCGACCGCATGGGCCGCGTGATCGCCGCCATCGCAGGCCGTGACGACTTCGACGAATTTCTGCGGCGCCTCGTCTTCTGCGTCCTCTGCCGGAACCCGGATGCGCACCTCAAGAACTGGTCGCTATGGTACCCCGACCGGCGAAGGCCTCGCTTGTCTCCGGCCTACGACCTGGTCTCTGCGAGCGTGTATCCGCACGTCGAGGCCCGCCTCGCGTGCCGACTCGCCGGGGTATGGGAGATCGGCGAGGTGCGCCTTCATCACTTCGGCGTCCTCGCGCAACGTGCCGGGTTCAGCGCCGCCGACGGCGTCGCAGTCGCCGAAGAGACGGCGACCCGCGCCCGAGCGGCTTGGCAGGAGGTTTCGAGCGAGCTCGACGTCCCCGCGGAGCTCCACGCAGCGCTCGACGCCCATCTGGCGGCGACGTCGCTGCCCCGACGTCGGCGGCCAATGGACACGACCGAGGAAGTTTCTTGGCGAGGCGCGGCCGGGAGCGCCCGCTTCCGTCAGGATGGTAGGCGCGACGCTGCCCGTCCGCCCGCCGCACCCGTCCGCCCGGAGCGCCCGCGCGCCTTTCCCTGCGCGCTCGCGCGGAGGATCTCCGCGAGGAAGCGGCCCGTGTGGGAGCCCTTCACCCGCGCGACCTCCTCCGGCGTCCCGGCGCAGACGACGAGGCCGCCGCCGGCGCCGCCCTCGGGCCCCATGTCGACGATCCAGTCGGCGCACTTCACGACGTCGAGGTTGTGCTCGATGACGACGACCGTGTTGCCGCCGTCGACCAGGCGCTGCAAGACGACGAGGAGGCGCTGGATGTCCTCGAAGTGCAGGCCCGTCGTCGGCTCGTCGAGGACGTAGAGCGTGCGACCGGTCTGCACCTTGCCGAGCTCGCGCGAGAGCTTCACGCGCTGCGCCTCGCCGCCGGAGAGCGTCGGCGCCGGCTGGCCGATCTTCATGTACCCGAGGCCGACGGCCACCAGCGTCTCGAGGATCCGCCGGAGCTGCGGGAACGCGCTGAACATCTCGAGGCACTCGTCGACGCTCGTGCCGAGCACGTCGGCGATGTTCTTCCCCTTGAAGCGGATCTCGAGCGTCGCGTCGTCGTAGCGCTTGCCGCTGCAGACCTCGCACGGGACGCGCACGTCGGCGAGGAAATGCATCTCCACCTTCACCTCGCCGTCGCCGCCGCAGGCCTCGCAGCGCCCGCCCTTCACGTTGAAGGAGAAGCGCCCGGCGTCGTAGCCGCGAGCGCGCGCCTCGGGCAGCTGTGCGAACACCTCGCGGATCGCGTCGAACGCCTTCGTGTACGTGCCGGGGTTCGACCGCGGCGTCCGGCCGATCGGCTTCTGATCGATCGCGATCACCTTGTCGAGCGCCTCGATGCCCTTGATCGCCTTGTGCGCGCCGACCGCCTCGGTCGAACCGTGGAGGTGCGCGCCGAGCGCGGGCAGGAGGATGCCGTTCACGAGCGAGCTCTTGCCCGCGCCGCTGACGCCCGTGACGCACACGAAGACACCGAGCGGGATCGTGACGTCGACGCCGCGCAGGTTGTGCTCCTTGGCGCCGAGCACCTGGATCTTGCCCCTCGGCGCGCGCCGCGTCTCCGGCACCTCGATCGCGCGGCGGCCGGAGAGGTACGCGCCGGTCAGGCTCGCCGGATCGGCGGCGATCGCCTCGGGCGTCCCCTCGGCCGAGACCTTCCCGCCGAGGTGGCCGGCGCCCGGTCCGAAGTCGACGACGTGGTCGGCCGCGCGGATCGTCTCCTCGTCGTGCTCCACGACGAGCACGGTGTTGCCGAGGTCGCGCAGGTGGCGGAGCGTCGCGATGAGGCGCGCGTTGTCGCGCGGATGCAGGCCGATCGACGGCTCGTCGAGGACGTACATGACGCCCGAGAGCTCGCTCCCGAGCTGGCTCGCGAGGCGGATGCGCTGCGCCTCGCCGCCGGAGAGCGTCGGACCGGAGCGGTCGAGCGTGAGGTACTCGAGCCCGACGTCGAGGAGGAAGCGGAGGCGGGCGTCGATCTCGACGAGCGCGCCCTCGGCGATCGTCCGCTCCGCCGCCGAGAGCGTCAGCGAACGTACGTGCTCGAGCGCGCCGGCGACGGTCATCGACGTGAGCTCGGCGATGTTGACCCCGCCGCGGTTCTTGCCGACGACGACCGCGAGGCTCTCCGCGCGCAAGCGCGAGCCCTTGCACGCCTTGCACGGACGATCGCGGAAGAAGCGCCCGTAGTGCTCGCGCATCGGCTCGCTCGAGGTGTCGCGGTAGAGGCGCTCGAGCGTCGGGATCACCCCCGCGAAGCGCACGCCGAAGGTGCCGTGGCTGTTCGTGCGGTCGCTCTTCCACGCGACGTCGAGCCGCTCGCCGTGGATGCCGAAGAGGAGCTTCTTCTGGCGGTCCTTCGGGATGTCCTTCCACGGCGTGTCGAGCGACACCTTGCACGCCTTCGCCGCGGCCTGCGCGATTCGGAAGATCCAGCCGTCGCCGCGCGCCATCGCCGACGCCCACGGGGCGATCGCGCCGCGACGGAGCGAGAGCGCCTTGTCGACGACGACGAGCTCGGGATCGATCTCCGCCCGCGTCCCGAGGCCGTTGCAGTCCGGGCACATGCCGAGCGGACCGTTGAAGGAGAAGCTCTGGGGGCTGAGCTCCGGGTAGCTCTTGCCGCAGCAGGCGCGGTTCGCGCTGAAGGGGACGCGCTCCTCGCCGCTGCCGGTGTCGACGGCGGCGACGAGCTCGCCCTTCCCCTCGCGGAGCGCGTTCTCGACGGCCTCGGTGAGGCGCGCCGAGGCCGCGCTGCCGATGACGAGGCGATCGACGACGAGGTCGATCGTATGCTTGACGTGCTTCTGCAGCGCCGGCGGATCGTCGAGCGAGTGCTGCTCGCCGCCGACCTCGACGCGGAGGAAGCCGCGCGCCTTGAGGTCCTCGAAGAGCTCCTTGTGCTCGCCCTTTCGGTGCGTGACGAGGCGCGCGAGCACGCGCACCTTGGCGCCCTTCGGGAGCTTCGCCATCTCGCGGGCGATCTCGCCGGGGCTGCGCGCCTTCACCGGCTTCTTGCAGTCGACGCAGCGCTGCTCGCCCGCGCGCGCGTAGAGCACCCGGAGGTAGTCGTAGACCTCGGTGATCGTCCCGACGGTCGAGCGCGGGTTCGACGCGGCGCTCTTCTGCTCGATCGCGATCGTCGGCGACAGCCCGCGGATCCGCTCGACGTGCGGGCGCTCGAGCTGCCCGAGGAACTGCCGCGCGTACGCCGAGAGCGTCTCGAGGTAGCGCCTCTGGCCCTCGGCGTAGAGCGTGTCGAACGCGAGGCTCGACTTGCCCGAGCCGCTCGGTCCGGTGAAGACGACGAGCGCCCGCTTCGGGATCGTGAGGAGCGGGACGTCGAGGTTGTGCTCGCGCGCCCCGCGGACCTCGATCGAGTCGGGCTCCCGGGCGCGCCGCGCCGCCGGAGCGTGCGCCGCGCCGTTTCGGACCGCGCTGCGGGGGAGAGAGGCGGAGGGGGACGAGGACGGGCGACCCATCGCGGCAGGCATTAGCACGCACGCCGACGCGCCGAGTCCGACGGCCGCAGCGCGCCCGTCATTAACTGACGGCAGCTTGTCAGTTTGGCAGCCGGCGCGGCCACGCCCGGACGAGCGTGCCAGCTTGGCGCGTTCCCCCTTCCAGCTCGGCGCGTTCCCCGGCGAGGACGTGCGGGACTTCTCGCATGGATGGCTGGCACGGGCTATGCTGCGCGGCCGGCATCCCATGACGTCTCGACGGACTCGAGTCCGAGATTCTCTTGGCCGGCTTGTCGTCTTCCTCTCGACACTCGCCGCCATCTTCCTCGTCACGAGCGGCGCGCGCGCGCAGTTCACGATCAATGTCGTCAACGAGCAGTCGCTCCCGCGCCTCAACAAGGAAGGCAACGTCATCCCGAAGCGGCCGCAGACGCTCAGCCCTGAGGGGGTGAGCCTCCAGGACTGCGTCGACGACCAGAAGATCCGCTTCACGCTCCAGATGAGCGGCTTCGAGATCCGGTCCAACGTCGAGGCGTGGGCGTCGATCGGTCAGGACTGCAAGGCCCAGACGGCGCGTAACACCGTCGCCCAGGTGTGCTGGAGGGTCTTCGACTCCGCGATCCCGCTGTCCCCCGTGATCGACGTCGACATCCCTGTCCGCAGGATCATGTCGGGCGCGCCGCCGAACCGACCGATGGAGCCGGACGACTCGGAGGCCGTCTGCGGCAGGGTCGACCTCGCCAACATCAGCGTGCACTTCCTCTATTTCGCGCCGGGCGACACCGTCACGGCGCAGATGGACAAGGCGGTCCCCGTGACCGTCGACACGGTCGGTCCTGCACCCCCGAGCGGCCTCACCGCGCTGCCCGGCAACGGTCGGATCACCGTCCAGTGGACGAACATCAGCGGCGGCGCGGGCGACGCCGCCGCGACGGGCGGCCTCACGGAGCTCACGGGTGTCAAGGTCTACTGCGACGTCGCAGGAGCGCCGCGGGCGGAGGAGGAGGACGACGACGACGCCGAGCCCGAGTGCCGCGACGTACCCGTCGACGCAGGCTTCGACGACGCGGACGCGGCGATCGACGGAGGCACGGTGCGCGTCTGCGACGACGGAGGCGCCGCTCCCGAGACCCCGAGCGGCGGCGAGTGCAGCAGCGCGAACTTCACCAGCGACGACGGAGCCCCGGTGCTCCCGACAGCCGCGTTCGACGCGAAGTTCAAATGTGGCGAAGTGGTCGGGAACACCGGCACCTCCGCGGCCGCCACGCAGGTGGGGAACGGCCCGCTTTTGAACGGCACCTCGTACGCCGTAGCCGTCGCCTCCACGGATCGCTTCGGCAACGTCGGCGAGCTGTCGTCCGTCGTCTGCCAGACCCCCGAGCTCACCACGGACTTCTGGGAAGACTACCGGAGGGCCGGCGGCGGCGCCGGCGGCTGCACGACGAAGGGCTCCGAGCTGCCGCTCGGGAGCATGACCACGATGTTCGTCGGCGGAGCGCTCGCCATCTCCATCTTGCGCCGGCGTACGGCGCGGCGAAACGATCGGAGGCGTTAGATGCCGACGACGAAGACGATGCCCGCCCCCCGCCAAGAGCCTCCCTCGTCGATGCCCCGCAAGTGCCTCCTCGCGACCGTCGCGCTCGGTGGCATCCTCGTCACGCAAGACGCCAGCGCGATCGAGCTCGGGACGCCCGCTCAGACGCACCCCTTCCGGAGCGCGCAGAACTTCGCGCTGGAGATCCGTGTGTCCCCCTACTACCCCGCGGTCGACGACGAGCCCGGGCTGCGCGGGACGCCCTTCAAGGACCGGTTCGGTGACAACCCACGCATCGCGCTAGGGCTCGAGTTCGACTGGCAGACGTTCCGTATCCCGTACGTCGGCACGATCGGGCCGGGGATCGGCGCGTCGATCGTGAACATGAGCCGCCCCGCCGTCACGGTCTCCGGGCGCCCCTCCGGCGACGAGTACGGCCTCAGCATCTACCCGATGTACCTCTCGGCCGTGCTCCGCGCGGACACGTTCTGGCGCGGCCTCGGCTTCCCGCTCGTGCCCTACGCGAAGCTCGGGCTCGCCGTCGGCTTCTGGCGCGCGACCAACGCGGCCGGCACGTCGGACGCGACACTCCCCGGTGAGACGCGGGCCGTGCCCGGCCGCGGCATGAGCTTCGGCACCCACATGGCCGGCGGGCTCGCCTTCCCGCTCGACGCGATCGACTCCGGGGCGTCGCGGAACATGGACAACTTCCTCGGGATCAACAACACCTACGTCTACGGGGAGTACTACTGGCTGAACCTCAACGGGCTCGGCCAGAGCAGCGCGCTCTACGTCGGCACCGCCACCTGGGCGGCAGGGCTCGCGTTCGAGTTCTGACGCGCCTCCGAGACGCCGGCCGGTGACGCGCCTCCTCCTCGTCTGCCTCGCCGGCGCGATCGGTTCGGGAGCGCGCTACCTCGTCGTGACCTGGACGCAGCGCGCGTTCGGCGAGTCGTTCCCCTGGGGCGTCCTCGGGGTGAACGTGTTCGGCTCGTTCCTCATCGCGCTCGTCTCGGTCCTCGCGGTGTCGAAGATCGAGATGTCGGAGACCGCGCGCCTCACGCTGACCGCAGGCTTCGTCGGCGGGCTGACGACCTATTCGTCGTTCAACCAGGACACGCTGTCGATGCTCGATCGCCGGCTCTACGGCACGGCGGCGCTCTACGTGCTCGCGACGCTCGCGAGCTGCCTCCTCGCCGGCGCGCTGGGCACGAAGCTCGCGCGGAGCATGTGATCTGCTCGCCGGAGCGCTCGGCGCCGAGCTCGGGCGGGCGTCCGATCTGGTAGCATCGACCGATGCTCTCGAAGCTCGGGGCCGAGGCGCGACGCTACGCCGGATCCTTCGTCGTCGACGGCTTCTTCAACGGCGCCTCGCGCATCGCGCGGCTCCATCCGAGGGCGCGCCCCGAGCGCCACGCGGTCGAGGTCCTGCCGGACCTCCCGTACGTCGAGGGCTCGTCGGCGCGCGAGCACCTGCTCGACGTCTGGCGCCCGGCGCCGGGCGCAGCTCCACGCGGAGACACTAGGCGCGGCGGACCGCCGTGGCCGATCGTCTTTTACGTGCACGGCGGGGGCTTCCGCATCCTGTCGAAGGACACGCACTGGGTGATGGCCCTCGGGTTCGCGCGGCGCGGCTTCGTCGCGTTCAACGTCAGCTACCGCCTGGCGCCGAGGCACCGCTTCCCCACCCCGCTCGAGGACGTCTGCGCGGCGTTCGGCTGGGTCGTGAAGAACGCCGCCCGCTTCGGCGGCGATCCGAGCCGCGTCGTCCTCGCCGGCGAGTCCGCCGGCGCGAACCTCGTCACGAGCCTCGCCCTCGCGCTCGCGTACGAGCGCCCCGAGCCGTTCGCCAAGCTCGCGTGGGACACCGGCGTCGTCCCGCGGGCCGTCGTGCCGGCGTGCGGCGTCTTCCAGGTGAGCGACCTCGCGCGCCTCAAGCGGCGAAAGCCCAAGATCTCCTCCTTCATCGCCGACCGGCTGGCCGAGGTCGAGCGCGCCTACCTGGGGCCCGGCCCGTGGCCGTGCTCGCTCGACCTCGCCGATCCGGTCGTGACGCTCGAGCGCGGGGAGCACCCGACGCGGCCGCTCTCGCCGTACTTCTTGCCGGTCGGCACGAAGGACCCGCTCCTGCCCGACACGCGCCGGCTCGGCGAGGCGCTCCGCGCGCTCGGCGTCGAGGCGACCGAACGCTACTACCCGGGCGAGCTCCACGCGTTCCACGCGTTCGTCATGCGCGACGTCGCGCGGCGCTGCTGGGCCGACACGTTCGCCTTCCTCGATCGGCACGTCCCCGCGCGCGACGAAGCGTGACGGCCGACCGCGCGGGACGAAGCGTGACGGCCGGCGCCGCGCGCGAGGTTTGGCGACGCGCGACGCGCGAGGGTCACGGCGCGAGGGTCACGGCGCGAGGGATCAGCGAAGCGAGCCCGTCGGCGGCGCCGATCCCGAGCTGCCCCTGGTCGTTCTGCCCCCAGCACTGCACGGCGCCGGTGACGAGGATCGCGCAGGTCGTCGCCTCCATGGTGGCCATGCGCACCGCCCGGCCCGCGAGCCCTCGCACCGTGACCGGGATCGGCTGCAGATCGGTGTTGCCGTTCCCGAGCTGCCCCTTGGAGTTGTCGCCCCAGCAGCGCGCCACACCGTCGGAGAGCGTCGCGCAGACCGTCCGCGGCCCGACCGAGAGCGACTGCGCGTACGCGAGCTCGACGCCTACGCCGGTCGGCGTCGGATAGACCGAGTCGCTGCCGGCGCTCGGCCCCGCGCCCCAGCAGAAGACGCTCCCGTTGGCGACGGCGCAGGCGCGCCCGATGCTCGCGGCGACCGCGGACACGCGCGCGAGATCGATCGGACCTGGGAGCGCGACGTCGAGCGACACCTCCCGCCCTAGCACGCCGGTCGACGGCCCGAGCAGGGCGCCGCGGAGGCCCCACGAGAGGAGCGCCCCGTCGGTCGTGAGCGCGACCGTCCCGCGGTCGGCGATCCCGAGCGCTACGACGCCGGCGTCGAGCGGGACGGGCGCGGCCGGAAACGCGTCGAGGGCGCCGGGCGGACGATCGGGGAGCTGCGACGCGCCGTTCGTTCCCCAGCAAGCGACGCCCTGCGCGGACAGCGTCGCGCACGACACCGCGCTCCCGACGAAGACGGCGGTGGCGCCGGCGACGCCGACGACGGGCGCCGCCGTGGACGACGGCTCGAGGTCGACGGTGTCGTCGTCGAGCACGCGGCCGAGGTTGCCGTGCGCGTTCGAGCCCCAGCAGACGACGGAGCCGTCGTCCTTGCGCGCGCAGAACGTGTCGCCCGGATCGGAGGCGCCGCCGGCGAGCTGCGTGACGCCCGTGAGCCCCGCGACGCGGGCCGGCGTCCCCGACGACGACCCCGCGCCGGGGCCACGCCCGAGCTCGCCCGACGTGTTCGCGCCCCAGCACTGCACCGTGCCATCCTCGAGGCGGACGCACACCGAGTCGGCGCCGGCGGCGATCTCGACCGCGCACGGGCTGACGGCGCAGACGATCGGCTCGGGGCTCGCGTCGACGAGCACGGCCCCGGCGTCCGCGTCGGGTGCGGCGTCCGGCTCGGCGTCGGGAGCGGCGTCCGCGCCGGCCTCGACGACAGGCGGCGGCGGCGCGATCGGGTCCTCGTCCGAGGCGCACGCGGCCACGACGAGCGCGAGCACCGGGACCGCGCCGGCGAGCCAACCGACGAGCGTCCTCGGCGCGCTCACGGGGCCGCCCTCCGCAGCGCGACGCCGTCGCCGACGACGAAGAGCTCGCCCGCGCTCGTGCCGCCCACGGCGGTGAGACGGGCGGTGAGCGGCGCGCCGTTGAAGACGAGGAACGCGTCCTCCCACGCCGTCCCGTCGAAGCGATAGAGACGTCCGACCTCGCCGACCGCCCAGATCTCACTGGGCGAGCGCGCCCAGAACGCGCGCAGCGGGACGGGGAGCTTCTGCTCTTCGTAGGTCCACCTGGGCTCGCCGTCTTCGACCGTCCAAGCCGCGAGCGCCTCGCGCGTGCTGAAGAAGCGATGCTCGCCTGCGGTCACCCCGGCGCCGATCGCGCCGAGCCCCGGGTAAGGCGCGTCCGGCGGCGCGAACGACTGGAACGACCACGCCGGCGCGCCCGCGTCGTCGATGACGCGACGACCGACGTGGCCGAAGTCCATCCAGAAGTCCTCGTCGAACTTCGAGCCGGCCACGTGGAGATCCTCGGCGGTCCCCCAGATCGTGAGGAAGTCGCCGCCGGCGGCGCTCTCGTCCGCCCAGCCGCCGTCGGCCTCGGATCGGAAGATCCGGCCGCCCCCGCCGGCGACGAACGTGGCGCTGCCGGACGCCCACACCGCGCGGAGGTCCTCGTCGAAGGCCGTGACGGTGAAGGACTTGCCGTCGCCGCGGAGGATCACGCCGCTCGGCCCGGAGCGCGCCGTGCCCACCGCGATCAGGTGGCCCTGGCCGTCGCTGGCGAGCGACGACAGTTGCACGCTCCGCGCCTCGGCGGAGAGGGCGAGCCGCGCCGAGTGAACGACCTTCCAGCCGCCGCCCTCGAAGTGCAGGACCTGCGCGGTCGCGGCCTCGTCGCCGTCGACACCGTTGGCGATCGCCCACGCGCCGATCACGGGATCGACGACGACGCCGGAGAACACCCAGCGGGACAGGCCGTAGACCGCCGCGTTCGGGAGATCGACGAGGCAGAGCTCGCCGCTGCAGCGGATCGCGTCCGCGTCGACGTCCGGCCCCGCTTCGGCTCCGACGTCGGCGTCGCCCGCGTCGGGGAGCGCCGAGCCGTCCGGCGCGCCGCCGTCGAGGATCGGATCGGCGGGGCCGTCGTCGCTCCCCGCGCACGCCGCGAAGAGCACGAGCAGGCCGCCGGCCGAGAGGAGGATCCACCGCGAGCGCTCGCCCGCGGCCTCGCGCGACGACCTCACGCTCGCCCTCGCGGTCTCGGACGCGCGCGGACAGCGCTCCCGGGTTGCGACGCCTGCCATCGGTGCTCCACGCCGACGCTATGGCCAGCGAGATCCGGGACGATCACGAAATCGTGGACGCGCGCGGACGCGCCGCGCCGGCGGGTCGGCGTCAGGGAGCGCGACCGAGCACGGCGCGGACGCGGCGCGCGTGCGGCCCCGAAGGGTGCGCCGCGAGGAAGGCGTCCCCCAGGCGATGAGCCTCGCTGCGCTCCTTCTCGCCGCCCGCGCGGACGAGCGCCTCTATCCGGAGGACGCGCGCCTCCGGCGACAGCGTCCCCGACGGGAACTCGCGAGCGTGGGCGTCGAGCGCGCGGAGCGCGGCCGCCGCGTCACCGCGCGCGAGCGCGACGCGCGCTTCCTCGACCAGCGCGACCTCGCGCGCCAGGCCGCCCGGCGCCGCCTCGTCGGGGGCGCGCGCCGAAGCCCCGGCGGCGACCGCTGGACGAGGCTCTGCCGGAGGCGGCCGCGACGACGGCAGGTCCTCTACGCGGGTCGACGGCATCGCCTCGGAGCGCGGCTCCTCGATCACGGCGGACGGCGTGACCGCCGGCGCGGGGATCCCGGCGACCGGCGGGGCCACGGCCGGGGCGACGCGCTCGGGCTCGCGCGTCACTGCCCAGTGCGTGACCGCGACGAGCGCCGCGCCGAGCGCGACCGTCGCGAGCACGTTCTTCGGCCCGAGCCGCGCGGCGTACTTCGTGGCGAGGGCGCCGAGCCCGCCGGCAGAGCCCGCGCCGAGCGCGGCGAGCAGGCGGCGATCGGCTCCTTCCGGCGCTCGCTCGCGCCGAGCTGCGCGGAGGAGCGCGCGCTCGAACGGATCGTCGGACTCTCGCTCGAGCGGGATCATCTCATCGGGGTTCAAGGTTCCCTCGCGTGCGTTTGAATCGGTTGGCCGCGGCGTGAAAGACCTCGCGCGCGCGGCGGAGGCGGGACGCGACGGTCCCGACGGGGATCCCGAGCACGTCGGCGACCTCGCTCGCGGCGACCTCCTCGAGCTCGAAGAGGACGAACACGGCGCGGAGATCCTCCGGCATCGCGTGGAGGATCTCGTCGAGGACCGCGCGCGCCTTCTTCTCGTCGATCAGCACGTCGGCCGCCGGCGCGTCGTCGACGGGCTCGTCGACGACCGCGCCCGCCACCTCCCGGCGCCGCGACTGCGCCCGGCGAACGCCCGACGCGACGCGGACGACCGTCCCGAAGAGGAAGCTGCGCTCGTTCTCCGGCGCGACGAGGTCGAGCTTGTGCGAGAGCACCAGGAAGACCTGCTGCGCGGCGTCCTCCGCGGCGTGCTCCGGAACGCCCATGCGGCGCAGCGAGCGCCACACGAAGTCGTGGTAGCCGTCGACGATCCGACGAAGGCGAGCGTCCTCTGCTGCGCGCGCAGTCATTCGTGCCGCGCCCGCGAGAGCGCCCGGTGAAGCCAGGCTCACGATATCGCTCCTCGTCCGAAACGCGATGGCCGGAGACGCCGCCCTCGATCACGAAAAACGACCCGCGAGCGGAGCGCCGTCAGCGGAACGTCACCCCGACCCCGACGCTGCCGACGAGGAGCGCCTCCGGCGCCCGGTAGACGAGGGCCCGCGGCCGGAAGTAGAAGTCGTCGCGAACGAGCGGCGCCGTGAAGCCGAGCGCAGCCTCGAGCGCGAGCGGACCGAAGAAGCGCCAGCGGCCCTGGACGAAGCCGCCGACGGCGAGCCACGGCCGAGGCTCGCGCGTGGCGGAGAAGGCGGACGAAGCCCCCTCGAAGACGCCGCCCGTCGCCTGGACACAAGGTCGCAGATCGAACGGGCGGCGCCCACCGAGCGATCGGCGCCGCCCGCCGGCCGCCAGGGCGGTGACGCATCCCTCGAGCGCGAGCGTCCCGAGCTCGAAGAACGCCGGCCGCGCGTCGGACACGACCGAAAACGAGCGCAGCTGCCCGAGGCGTAGGCGCAGCGCCGGCTCGAGCCCGCGCGTCACGCTGCCCTCCACCCAGACGGCGCGCCCCGGCACGAGACCGGCGAGATCGTACACCTCGAGCGAAGCTCCGAGGCTCGCGCGAAGGCGCGCCGCCGGGCGGGGCGGGCGGCGCCGCGCCTCGCTCGGCGCGGGCGGCGCGGGTGGCCGGCGCGCGCGCGGTGGCCACCGCGCGTCGGCGATCTCGGCGCCGGCGTCGGTCGGCTCGGCGGACGGCGCGGGCGTCGCCGACGCGTGCGGGTCGATCGTCAGCGCGGCGATCAGCGCGGCCGCGGCGAGGACCTCCTCGCAGGTCTTGCCCGGGATCGTGCGCTCGAGCTCGCCTCCCGGATCGAGCTCGTCGCCCGGATCGAGGAGCCGGAGGTCGCCGACGAAGCCGTCCCCGCGGGCCGCGATCCCGAGCGCGAGCACGCGCGCGACGTCGCCTTCCTTCGCCTCACGCACACGCGTCGTGTGGCGCTGGACGCGCGCGAGCAGCGACGGCTCCGCGGGGCACGCGGCGGGCGCGGCGAGCTCGACCCGGAGGGCCGTGACGTCGGCCGGCGCCGCGAGCGCCCGCGTCCCCCCGACGAGGAACACGACCAGGCCAAGAAGCGCTACCGCAAGAGAGGAGGACCGCTGGCGCACGAGCCGACCGGCCAACGCTACCATGTCCCGTCGCGCACGGACTCCACGCGGTGCCGCGCGCGCCGAGAGCTTCTCCGTCTCCGTGGGTGACGTTTCGGTGATCGACGACGACCGACCCGGCCATAGCGCTCCCGTGGAGCACACCGTCCTTCGCGCAAGCGTCTTGCTGTCGGCGGCGCTCGGCGTCGTCGTGCTGGCGAGCTCGGGCTGCAGGACCGGGGTGTCCCTCGGCGGGTTCGATCCGCCGGACGAGAAGCTCCCGCCGCCGTTCGAGGCCGACGCCGGCGAGCCGGACGCGAACGCGTTCGCCCCGCTCTGCAAGGCCACCGAGTGCCCGGCGCCGTACGACACGTGCTCGGACGACGCGTTCCGCTGCGAGACGAACTTCGACATCGACAACACGAGCTGCGGCGCGTGCGGCATCACCTGCCCGAGCGGAGAGCAGGTCAAGCAGGTGTTCGGCGGCGAGTGGTTCTGTCAGTCCGCCCGCTGCGAGCTGTCGTGCGATCCCGAGAGCCACCGCGGCGACTGCAACGGCGACGCCGCGGACGGATGCGAGGCCGATCTCCGGTGCGACCCGAACAACTGCGGGGCGTGCGGCGTGAAGTGTCCCGCCGGAGTCCAGTGCGTGAAGGGCAACTGCGGGTGCCCCGCCGGGCTCTCCGTGTGCGGCGACGGCTGCTTCGCCGAGTGCGCGCATCTCCCCACCGACGACGCGAACTGCGGGACCTGTGGAAACCAGTGCCCGTTCCCGGAGTTCCCGCCGACCACGCCGGACCACACCTATTACGGCTGCGGGTCCGGCTCGTGCGACGAGCTCAAGTGCGAGAACGGGTTCAAGGACTGCAACGGCGACGTCGACAGCGACGGCTGCGAGGTCGACGTCTACTTCGATCCGATGAACTGCGGGGGCTGCGGGAAGAAGTGCGCCGACGGGCAGTTCTGCGAGTTCGGCACGTGCAAGTGCGGACCGCAGGAGACCAACTGCCCGTTCCCGAGCGGGGCGCCGTTCTGCGTGAAGCTCGACACCGATCCGGCCAACTGCGGGGTGTGCTCGCACTGGTGCCCGCAGCCGATGGACGGCTCGGGGAAGGCCGTCTGCCGGAACGGCAAGTGCGAGGTCGCCTGCAACCCGGGCTACGCCGACTGCGACGGCGACGTCGCGAACGGCTGCGAGACCCTCATCGCGGCGGATCCGCGCAACTGCGGCGCGTGCGGCGCGGCGTGCGACCTGGCGCTCGGACAGCCGTGCGTCAACGGCGCATGCCTGCTCCGCCCGTGCGAGCCGGGAGAGGCCCGATGAGGTCGGCGCGCGTGCGTCTCGTCTACGCCGGCGTCGTCGCGACCGCCGCGATGCACCTCTGGTGCTCGTCCGACGACGACGCGCAGGCTGGACCGGGGCAAGACGCCGGGAGCGAGGACGCCGGCTCGGAGGAAGCGCGCGCCGAGACCGGAGCCGACGCGGGCGCCGCCACCGAGTGCACGGGCGACCTCTGTCGCGTCGCGCTCCCCGGCGCCGAGGCGCTGGGCCTCTACGGTCTCCACGCGAAGAGCGCCTCCGAGATCTGGCTCGTCGGCTCGCGGGGCTTCGCCGCGCGGTTCGACGGGGCGGCCTGGCGCGTCGTCCCGACGGGCATCACGGCGGCGATCTTCGGCGTCACGTCGACGAGCGACGGCACCGTCTGGGGCGCGAGCAGCGGCCACGCGTTCTTGAAGCTGAACGGCGCCCCCGACGGCGGCGCCTCGACGGTCGACGGCGGCTTCAAGGGCATCGTCCACGCCATCGGCGCGCGCGGCCCCGACGTCTTCGCGGTCGGGCGGATGTTCTTCGACTTCGCCAGCGGGGGGGCGCCGACCGACAACATCTGGCGCTACGGCGAGGTGCCCGACGCCGGGCCCGGCTGGTACGCCGTCTCGCCGCCGTGCCCGATGGGCGAGTGGGAGCCGGAGTGCCTCGAGCTCCGCGCGGTCTGGGTGGAGAGCCCGGCGCGCCAGTGGTTCGCCGGAGACGACGGCAGGCTCTTTCGCACGGACACGAGCGCGGCCGCCCCGGACGCCGCGCGCATCGCGCTCACCGAGATGAACTCGAGCTCGCTGCGCAGGCTCAGCGGCCTCTGGGGCTTCGGCGCGAACGACGTCTGGGCGGTCGGCGCCCAGGGCGTGATCCGTCACTACACGGGCGGCGACGCCTGGGAGACGGTCGCGTCTCCCGTGAACGAGGACCTCTACGGCGTCTGGGGCGCGCGCCCCGACGACGTCTGGGCGGTCGGCGATCGCGGCGCCGTCGTTCATTGGGACGGCGCGAGCTGGACGGTGAAGGACGTCCCCTTCCCCGAGGAGAACCGGCCGCGGCTCTACGCGGTGGCGGGCGCGGGCGGAGACGTCTGGATCGCGGGCGCGGGCGTGCTGCTCCGCTCGGTGCGGGCGCCGGGAGGTGACCGATGAAGACGGGGCGGGTGACCGGCGCGCCGCGCGCTCACCGAACGGAGGGAACGCCGCGGCCCGCGGGGCGAGGCGCCGAGATCATGCCGAGCTTCATCAATAGTCCGCTGAAGGCCGCCTTCGCGCTCCTCGTCATCGCCTCGTGCGCGGCCGGCGAGGACGCCGCCGATCGACCCGGCCCCACGCCCCTCGCCCCCGATCCCGAGTGCCCGGCGGCCTGCTCCCCCGACGGCCAGTCCGTCGTCGACTGCCACGGCGCGCTCGTGACCTCGTGCGCGGCGTACGCGTCGTGCTTCGACGCCGAGTGCATCGAGGGCTGCGAGGCGGCGGGACGAGCGCAGAGCTCGATCGGCTGCGAGTACTACGCGGCCAAGCCTTCGGCGGACGTGCTCTTCGGCGGCTACGACGCGAGCTGCTACGCGGTGCTCGTCGCCAACACGTGGAACGCTCCCGTCGAGCTCCAGGTCGAGTACGACGGCAAGCCGATCTCCTCGAGCTATTTTCGCATCCCGCGCGGCCGCGGCAAGGACATCCGCTACGAGCTCCTCCCCGAGGGGAAGCTCCCGAAGGACGAGCTCGCGATCCTCTTCCTCGCGATGCAGACCAAGCCGCCGTTCTCGCCGGGCAGCTTCTACCTGCCCTGCCCGCCGACGGTCGGCGCCGCCATCGTCGGCCAGACCGAGGTGCGCGGGAGCGGACACGGCAAGATGTTCCACATCAAGTCGTCGGCGCCCGTGATCGCCTACGACATCTACCCGTACGGCGGCGCGGACAGCTTCCTCCCCGCGGCCTCGCTCCTCTTCCCGACGTCCGCCTGGGGCACCGAGAACCTCGCGATGACCGGCTACGCCGCCACCGACGAGACCCACATCCGCCAGGGGTTCTACCCGTACTTCCAGATCCTCGCGCGCGAGGACGACACCCGCGTCAAGATCCGTCCGACGGCGACGCTGAGCAGCGCGGGTGGACGACCCGAGGTGGCGGCCGGCGAGACCGGCGAGCTCGTCCTCCAGCGCGGCGAGTTCGTGCAGTACACGCAGCTCCACGAGATGAACGGGACCGCGGTCGAGTCCGACAAGCCCGTCGCGCTCGCCGGCGGCGCCACGTGCATGAACATCCCGAACACGCTCGCGGCGTGCGACACGCTCCACCAGTACCTCCCGCCGATCCGGCTCATGGGAGATCACTACGTCGCCACCCGCTACCGCGATCGCGAGGAGCCCGAGACCACGCCGTGGCGCATCCTCGCCGGGGCGAACGGGACGCGCCTCACCTACGATCCGCCGGTCCCCGACGCGCCGACGACGCTCGAGCGCGGCGAGTGGAAGGAGTTCTGGGCGCCCGGCCCCTTCGTCGTGAAGAGCCAGGACGAGGCGCACCCGATCTACGTCGGCTCGTACATGACCGCCGGACAGATGGTGGCCGTCGACGAGGGCGATCCCGACTGGGTCAACGTGGTGCCGACGGGCCAGCACCTCTCGAGCTACGTGTTCTTGACGGATCCCACGTTCGGGAACACGAACCTCGTGTTCGTGCGCGGCCCCGTGGACGGCGCGTACGCCGACGTGGAGCTCGACTGCGTCGGCGCCGTGCAGGGCTGGAAGAAGGTCGGCGGCAGCGGCTACGAGGTCGCGTACGTCGACCTCGTACGCAAGGGCGCGCCGCAGGGGCTCTGCGACAACGGCGTGCACCGCGCGTCGAGCAAGAACCCGTTCGCGCTCACGGTCTGGGGCTTCGACTTCCGCGCGAGCTACGGCTACCCGGCGGGCTCGGGGACGAAGACGCTCAACGAGGTGCCGGCGATCCGCTGAGCCGCGCCTCGCGCCTCGCCGCGCTCGACGACGCGGGGCGCTCGGGTCAGGGTCTCCACCCGATCGCGCGCGCCGTCACGTCGCCGACGCCGAGCTCGTCGAGCGAGCCCGGCGGGACCTCGGAGCCCGGCGACACCGGGCGGTTCCGCGCCATCACCTCGGCGAAGCGCTGCGGGTAGCGGGGCTCGAGGTCGGGCTCGACGAGCCCGGCGGGCACGAGCGCGCGGCCGTTCGCGTCGTAGCTGTCCTCCGCGCCCAGCGTGTGCAAGAGCTCGTGCGCGACGACGAAGAGCGCCAGGTCCACCATCGTCTCGTCGAGCTCGACGTCGACGAAGCCGATCCTCCCGCCTTGCTCGCTGCGGCCCTCGACGCTCGCGCTCGTCTCGCGTTCGGGGCTCCTCACCGCGACGTAGACGCGCGCGTCGAAGTGGTCGGGCTCGACCCCGGCGCGCGGATCGACCTCGCCGAGCCAGGTCCGCATCGCGAGCGCCTGCTTCGCGAGGTCGACGACTCCGTCGCCCGCGGGCGCAGGAGACGCCGGCGCGCCCGCGATCGGGCCGAAGACCCGGAAGCGAAACGGCGGAGGCCCCGCGCGGCCGTGACGCGCCATCTCCTCCGCGAGGCGCGCCTCGAGGGCCGGCGTCCGCTCGCGGAGCGCCTGCACGGCGGCCGCGGTCGCCGGAGCGGCGCCGGGCGCGTCGACGAGGACGATCGCGACGTCCAGCGATCGGTCCCAGGCGGTCCGAGCGCGGCGGCTCCGGACGTCCCGCACCGCGATCAGCACCACGACGAAGAGCACGAACGAGAGGAGCGCGACGCGCACGAAGAAGAAGCGGCTCCTCCTCGTGGAGCTCCCCACCGACGTCAGCCGGTGACCTTGCCCCAGGGGAGCGAGCCCGACCGTGACTCCTGCAGGCGGAAGCGCGCGACGCTGAGGGCGTCGAGCCGCTCGCGCAGGCACGGCGCGCACGCCGAGGCGCCGTCGCCGATGGTCGCCGACGCGTCGACGTCCCGCCCGCACAGCGTGCAGCGCGCGACCGCCGCGCCGTCCGCGCGAAGCTCGCCGTTCGAGATGGTCCCTCCGCCCGTCACGTGAACGTCGATGCTCATGGTGACCTCCGCTGCGAAGGATCGTTCAGGCGCGCGCGCGTGACAAGGGGCGGCGGGCGGCGCGTGGGCAAGCGCCCGGCCGTTCGCTGAGGTATCCTCGGAGCGATGTCCTCGGCTGTACGAGGCCGCCGGCTCGGCGCCTTCGCTCTTGCTTCCGCCCTCTTGTCGACCGCGCCGAGCGCGGACGCGTTCTGCCGGACGACGACCGAGAAGTCGCCGCCCGACTACGACGCCGTCGGCGCAGGCTGCTGGGGGCGCGGCGTCCCGCTCTTCTGGCGCAACGCCTGCCTGGGCTACAGCATGCACCGCTCGGCCAGCCGGAAGATCTCGTACGAGGACGCCGCCAACGCGCTCTCGACGGCGTTCACCCGCTGGACCGGCGCGACCTGCCCGACCGAGGGCACCGGCCGATCGCGCGCGAGCATCGACGTGCGTGACCTCGGCCCTGTCGAGTGCGGCAACATCGAATACAAGTCGGGCGTCGCCAACCAGAACGTGATCGTCTTCCGCGACGAGACCTGGAAGTACAGCCAGAGCGTGCTCGGCCTCACCACGGTCGTCTACAACCCGGAGACCGGCGAGATCTACAACGCCGACATGGAGATCAACACGCTCGACATGGAGCCGCTCGCCGTGCGCGACCCGGTCGCGCCCGACGCGTACGACTTCGCGAGCGTCGTCACCCACGAGGCCGGACACTTCTTGGGGATCGCGCACTCCGACGTGCCGGGCTCGACCATGTACGCGCGCTACGACCAGGGGCAGACGAGCATGCGCAACCTCGCGCCGGACGACATCTCGGCGATCTGCACGGTGTACCGACCCGACGGCGACCGCGCCGTGCTCAACGGCAAGGTCACGCAGGCCCCGCAGTGCGACCCGACCCCGCGAGGCGGCTACGCCTCCGAGTGCCAGGAGAAGCCGACCGGCTGCGCCGCGTCGACGAGCCCGGCGAAGCCGGCGGCGGGCGGGCTCGCGGCGGCGCTGGCGCTCGCCGCGACCCTGATCGCGCGACGCCGCGCGCGGTCTACATCCCGTCGCACGCCGGCAACGGCGTCCCGCACGTGCCCGTCGGACGGCGCGGGAGCGTCTGCACGCAGCCCGAGACGTCCTCGAAGGTGTTCGTCGGGCGAAAGTCGATGAAGTCGCCCGTGAAACCCTGCGTCACGGCGTGACCGCCGACCGCCTTGAAGAGCGTGTTGGTCACGAAGGCCCTCGTGGTGCGACCGGTGAGGACGATCGCGCCGTCGTGATCGGAGATGTCGCTGCACGTGGCGAGGCTGCAGCGGCAATCGGCGCCGGCGTACTCGATCCGGACGTGATCGAGCGCGTTGTCAGGCATCGGGATGCCACCGAACCAGAGGCCGCGCCAGTCACCGGGCGCCGGGGCATCCGCCGCCGACGTGAAGACGATCGGCTTGTCGGCCGTGCCGAGCGCGCGGATCGTGGCGTTCGCCGGGCTCTCGAAGGTGAACGATTGCACCCGGAGGGCGGTCTCCTTCTCGAAGCGCATCACGACGCCGGCTTCGATGGTGAGCGTCGCGTTTGGCCCCTCGCCGGCCGGCCCGACGATGAAGTCGTCGAGCGTCGACTTTCCCATGCGGTACGGCACCCCGCGCTCACGCAGCGTCGCGTCGACCGTGAGGCCGCTGCCCGCGACGCCCGTGCCCGAGGTCCGGAGCAGGATCTCGTCGATCCGGTTGCCCGTGTACGAGCCGGTCGGGAGCGCGTCGATCGCGTGCTCCTCGATCTGCAGCGGGAACGGGTGCTCCTCGTTCCCGGAGCCGGTGACCGTCAGGTCCTTCGATCCCGCGATGAAGTTGGCGCGACGCTGGAGCCAGACACCGGTGCCCTTCGACCCCTTGATCGTCACGTGGTCGACGAAGAGGAGGGCCTTCGCCGGAAGCTCGCCGTCGCCGAGGACGTCGATCGTCGAGTTGTCCTCGAAGTCCCCTCCGCCGCCGTCCTCGAACGTGACGTGGGCCAGCCGGGCGGTGCCCGGCGCGTGGACGTAGAGGCTCGCCCAGTTTTCACCGTCGAGCCCGGCGAAGCGAATCGGCCTCTCGGCGGTGCCCTCCGCGATCAGCGTGCCGCCCACGTTGGGCGTCCCCGGGTAGGCGATCTGGATGTGCGTCCCCTTCTTCAAGAGGACCTCGGCGCACGGCTCGATCGTGAGCTTGTGGCCGCCGCGCACCTGAACGTCGTAGTCGACGATGTGCGGGCTCGCGTCGGCGGTCCAGACTTCGTCCGCCGCCACGTCGTACTGGTGCCGCGTCGGCCCGGACGTCGGCTTCGGGCAGGTCACCGCGGGCGGACCGGCGTCCGGCTCGGGCGCGCCGCCGTCCGCCGGCCGCCCGCCGGTGTCTTCGACCTCGCAGCCGGTGGCCGCCAGCGCGAGGCCTCCGAGGAGAATGCCGAGGGAGACGTAAGCATGGGATCGATTCAACGGGGGCTCCTTCCTAAGCGCTGCACGGGCAGCGCCCGCTGGATTGCAGCCGCCGCGCCACCGACGCGGAGCCACCGGGCCGCCGAAATCGCGGGAGAAACCGGAGACGCCGGCCGCCCGCGTGCCTGCGCGTGCGCACGTCGCGCAAGCGAGCGCCTGCGCACCCTGCGCATTCGCGAGCCACGCGCCCCGCGAGGACCACGCTCGACGAGTCGCTCCGGGTCGCGCTCCCGCCGGCGCGCGCCTACACGGTCCCCCGATCGGCTCCGGCCTCGAGCTCCCCGCGCGCCCCGCTCAGCGCGCCGCGGAGGGCGAAGGCGCGCTCAGCTCGGGCGCGTCGCCTTCTTCACGATCACGCTCCCGACGGAGTAGCCGGCGCCGAACGAGCAGATCACGCCGACGTCGCCGTCCTCGATGCCGTCGCGGTTCTTGTGGAACGTGATGATGGATCCGCAGGAGCTCGTGTTCGCGTACTCCTCGAGCACGCTCGGCGCCTCCGCCTCCGTCGCGTCGCGGCCGAGGACCTTGCGCGCGATCCACTGGTTCATCGTGCCGTTCGCCTGATGGAGCCACATCCGCTTGATGCTCGTCGGCGCGATGCCGACGCTGTCGAGGTGACCGGAGACCAGGTCCGCGACCATCGGAGAGACGTCCTTGAACACCTTGCGGCCTTGCTGGACGAAGAGCTTGTCGGCGTCGTCGCGACGCTCGGGCGCGGTCCGGTTGAGGAACCCGGCGTTGTTCCGGATGTTGTTCGAGAACTTGGTCGCCAGGCGCGTGCCGAGGATCTCGTAGAACGAAGGCGCGCGCGTGGTCTCGGCGTCCTCGACCACGACGGCCGTGCACGCGTCACCGAAGATGAAGTGGCTCTCGCGATCGCGGAAGTTCAGGTGTCCGGTGCAGATCTCCGGGGAGACGACGAGCGCGCTCTTCACGCTGCCGGCGGCGATCAGATCGCGCGCGACGTTGATCCCGAAGGTCGCGGACGAGCAGGCGACGTTCATGTCGAACGCGAAGCCCTTCGCGCCGAGCGCGTCCTGCACCTCGACGCTGATCGCCGGATACGAGCGCTGCATGTTGGAGCAGGCGACGATGACAGCGCCGAGGCGATCGGCCGTGGTGTTCGCCTGGGCGAGCGCCTCGCGCGCGGCGGCGAGCGCCATCTCGCACTGGATGGAATGCTGATCGTTGGTGCGCTCGGGGATGCGCGGCGCGAGGATCTCGGGGTCGAGGATGCCCGTGCGATCCATCACGTAGCGCCGGCCGATACCGGACGCGCTCGTGATGAACTCGGCGGACGAGGGCTCGAGCGCCTTCTTCTCGCCGCGCGCGATCGCGTCGGCGTTCTTCGCGTTCTCCGCCTCGACATAGGCGTTGAACGCCGCGACGAGCTCGTCGTTGGAGATCGAATACGGAGGGGTGAAGAGGCCGGTTCCTGTGATGGCGATGGGCATGGCGACGCTCGGAGTTCGAGTAGCCGGGATCGCGAGGGGCGGCAACCGGCTGGCAGATCCGGAGTTGCTGCACCGCGTCGAGCGTTCGCGGCTCCCGCGTACGCCAGCGGCCCGTGCCTCAGAAGGCCTGCACGCGCGGCCGCTTCCGCTGGCGCGCGAGGCGCGCGAAGTCGACCCGTGACGACGGCCTGACGTCGCCCGCGAGCGCGGTCTCGACGTGCTCGAGCGCGCGGCGCGTGAGCGACGGCGAGTTCGAGGCGGTGCAGTCGCTCGGGACGACCAGGCGATAGCCGCGCATGTGCGCGTCGTTGGCGGTGAAGAGGACGCAGAGGTTCGCGGCGAACCCCGTGAGCACCAGCGTGTGGACGCGGAGGTGCGCGAGGAGGAGCTCGAGCGGCGTCGAATAGAAGCCGGAGTGCTGCGGCTTGAGGATGAAGTAGTCTCCCGCTCGCGGCCGCAGACGCTCGATGATCGCGCTCGCCGGCAGCTCCGGCCGCGCGCACTCACGGACCGTCGTGGAGAAGTCGGAGCGCCAGCGGCCGAAGTTGTCGTTGACGTAGACGACGGGCACCCCCGCCGCTCGCGCGCGATCGCACAGCGCCTCGATCCTCCGCGCGGACCGCGCGGCGGCGCGAACCAGCCCGCGCGAGCCTTCGAAGTCGAAGTCGTTGATCACGTCGATGAGGAGCAGGGCGGTGTGACCGCGCCGCTCAGCGCGCCGCTTGGCTGCGCCGGCCACCTGTCGCCCGCTTGCTCCGCGCCCCGGCCTTGCCGCGCGCGCCCCCGCTCGCCGCGCGTTTGCGCTTCGTGGTGCGCGCCCTTCGCTTCGGCGGGACGGTCCTCGTCCGGCCTGCGAGGACCTGCTGCAGATCCTCCCGGAGCGGGCGGCGGAAGTCCTTGGCCATCGCGGCTTCGAACCTCTCGAGCATCGCCTCTCCGAGCCGCTCGAGCGTCGCGGCGCCGGCCTTGCGCTCCATCTTGGGGAGGATCTCCTCCTCCTCCTCTTCCACGTGATGCTCGACCATCTCCTTGAGCACGGTCACGAGATACTCGAACGTGGCGGCTCCGCGCGCCTTGTCGGCGCGGAAGATCGAGAACTCGATCAACCCGTGCTCGGCGATCCCTTCCAGCAAGGCTTCGTCCTCACCGAGGATCTTCTCGCAAGCGGGGTAGAAGATCTCACGCTCGATGGCGTCGTGGCTGACGAGCCGCGCGGCGATGTCGAGGAAGAGCTCCTCCTTCTCGTCCTTCCGTCGCGCCTTGTCGAACCGCTTGAAAAGGGCGGCGACCTCTCGATGCTGCTCCTTCAAGAGCTCCACTGCGTTCATTCGTTCATTACCTCCGCCACGCCGACATGCACGTTCTCGACCATTCGGCGTCGATACCGCGCCGCCGCCAGACGAGGGGGGCGCGGCGGCGGCGACGCGGGCTCCTCGCGTGGCGGCTCCGTTCGCAGCGCGCTCGGGCGGACGCCGAGCGCAGCGCCGGCGAACGTCCGCCGCGGGATCTCGCGTCCGGCATGCGGCGTGCTGCTCACGGGCTCATGCACTCCGATCCCAAACGTGACGCCCAGAAAACCGAGGAAGCAGGACTGAACGCCGAGCCGCTCGCCGCGCCGCCGTCTGTGGCAAAACCGGACGCGCCGGGGGAGGAAGGCATCGAGACCGCACGCGAGCAGGCTCCGCCGACGAAGAAGGACGCCCCCAGGCCGCGGCAGGACTCGCTCGATCGCGAGCGCGCCGCCGGCGAAGGGATGCCCGCGCCGAGCTCCGATCGGTAGCGCGCCGATCAGGCTCGCGGCCGCCGACTTGCGCTTCGTCGGCGTCGGGGCCACGGCGGTCGCAGGGGATCGCGGGGACCGTGACGCTCGACGCCGAGCCGTCCCCCCCGCGACCTCGAGCGCCCCGCGCGGCTCGCTCACTTCGAGACGGCGGTGCTCGCGCCGCGCGGCGCGACCACGCCCGGGAGCCGCTTGCTTCGCACGGCGACGAACCCGTCGGGGACGCCGCCGACCTCGTCGCGCAGGAAGCCGGTGAGGTCGCTGCCCGTGCCCGTCACGAAGACCTTGCCCGAGAGCATCACAGCTCCCAGGACCGCGCGGAGGTCGACGCCGGACGCGCGCGGCGTCGCGTCGACCGCCCAGACCTTGCCGTCCAAGACGAGCGTGCCGGCGATGCGCCCCGACGCGCTCGAGAGGTCCAGCGTCGCGCGCTTGGTGCCCCAGACGACGTCGAACACGCCGGAGTACGGCGCGAGGTTCGGCGGCGGGACGGCGATCGCGAAGATCGGAGCCCCCTCGGGCGGCTGCCGCGGCGCGCCCCCGCCGGTCGCGACGCCGGGAGGAGCGGCCGCGAACATCCCGATGATCTGCGGGTACCAGGTCCGCTCCCACTGGTTCATCGGACAGTTCGGGGCCAGCGTGGAGCAGCGCGTCGCGCTCCACGCCGAGAGCAGCTGCGTCGCCTGAAAGACCTTCGAGACCGGCGTCTCGTAGCCCCACTGACCGGCCGCGGCCGACATCCGCTGCGCCCGGTACCAGGCGGCGTTCACGCCGGCGTTGTCGCCGAAGCCGACGACCGACGACCAGAACGCGGGATCGGCGATCCAGCTCTCGAAGCGCTTCGCGACGTCGTAGGTGGCCTCCGCCGCCATCATGATGGCGACGAGCCCGTTGCGACGACGCGCGCCGTCGTGGTTGAGCCCGCACTGCTTCTGGCTCTGACCGCCCGTGCATTCTTCGTAGGCGTCTCCGTGCCCGGGGAACTGCGGGAGCCCCGGGGGTGGCCCGCCGTAGAAGCTGCCGGCGTGACCGCTGAGGAGCCCCTTCTCGTCCGAGGCGACCGCCCACCGGCCCTGGAGGAGCGGGCTCTCCCAGAGGTCTCGCGGCAGATCGTCCATCGTCACGATCCGCGTCCCGCGCCAGCTCATCCAGTCGATGTCCGCGAACACGGAGTGCGAGTAGAAGTCCTGGATCGCGTGCAGCGTGATCCCGAGCACGTTGAGGACCGCCTGCGGATCGCGCCGGCTCTTCGCCTGGAGCACCATCGTCCTGCTCGCGCGCTCCATCCAGGCGAACTCGCGGTCCACGCGCGCCGCGTTCCACAAGCTGTCGAAGTGGAAGAAGACCGAGATGTTCTTCGCCTTCTGGTCGTCGGAGCTGTCGTTGAACTGGATGTCCTTCGTGTTGACCATGTGGTCGACGTAGTAGTTCGCGGCCTGCGCGGCGCGGATCGCCGTGGGCCGAAAGCCGGCGCGCTTGAGCCCGCGCTCGGTGGCCGTGAAGTGCCCACCCGTGCTGAAGGCCTCGGCCGGTCGGGCGGCCAGCGCGGAGCCGACGAGCACAGCGCCGAGGACAATCGCGTTTCGGAGGAGGGTTCGCATCGTGCTCGTACCTTTCATTTTGCCGTCTTCGGTGCGTCGAGGACCGCCGGCGCGGCCCCGCTCGCGAGCGCGAGCGCGACGCCGCGGGTCGCGCCGTCGCGGGTGAGCGTGCCGACGAGGCGGCGCGCGCCGCCGTCTCCGACGAGGTAGCCGTTGAGCACCCCCGGGCTCCCGCTCGGGTAACGCACGGCGAGATCGATGCTGCTCCCCTGGAGCCGAAGCGTCGTCACCACCGCCTCGACGGAGCCGTCCGAGAGCGTCCCGCGGAGGACGCCGTTGGGGTACGACGGATCCTTCGAGGCCAGGTAGAGCAGGTTCGCGTTGCTGGTCGCCGCGCCGACGCTCCCGCTGTAGCGACCGGCGTAGGCGCGCGCGTCGACGGGCCGGTATCTGAACGGCGGGAGCGTCGTGTCTGTCTGGCCGGCGCCGTACTCGATCTTGTAGGAGAGGGTGTAGACGGCGCCGTCGCCCTCGAGCTTCTCGACGACGTTCTGCGTCTTGTTCTGCATGCTCACCGCCGTCCCGTAGTCGACGATCGGGTAGGTGAAGTCGATCTCGTCGTCGTTGCCGAGGTCGCCCTCGATCAACGTGATCTGGGCGCCGACGGCCTCGCCGACGGTCAGCGCGCGCCGCAGATCGCCGTCGGGGAAGACGGCCTGGTCGACGTTCTTCGTGTCGCCGGACTCGACGTTCGAGAAGGCCTTCTGGACGAACCACGCCCGCTGGTTCGCCGGGGTCGTGTGGCTGCCGACGATGTTGAGGTACGGATCGTCGCCGTAGAACCACGACGTCATGTCCTGCTCGTCGAAGCACTTGAGCTTCAGGAGCGTGATCTTCACCGGGACCCGGAGCGTCCGCGTGACGGTCGGGGTCGGGGTGCCGCCCGTCGGATCGAGGACGGCGCCGGCGAGCGTCGGCCGGAGCGCGCCGCTCGGCGCCGGACCGAGGCTGGCCGCCTTCGGCGGCGCCGTGACGAGCGCCTGCGGCGTCAGGCGGATCCCGCGGGCCGTCGCGGCCTTCGTGTCGGTGAGGCGGATCGACGTCCCTTTGAGGCTCGTCTCGGTCACGACGCCGCTCGGCAGCGTCCACGCCGCGTTGCCACGATGCTCGGACGGTTGACCGAGGCTGGTCGAGAGGCGCGTCACGCGCGCCCGGTCATCGGCGCGGTAGACGCCCTTCACCGACAGGACGACGCCGTCCTTGCCCGTGACGTACAGGCGCTTGAACGGCTCCGACGCCGGGAGCACGACGCGGACGCGGTTGAGCGTCACGGCGCCGATGACGCGGTTCCTCCGCGAGCAGCTCACGCCCGCCGCCGCGCACTTCGCGTCGACCGCGGACATCGGACCACCGACGGCGATGCCTCCGACCTCGGTCGAGGAAGGCACCTGCGCCGGGCTCGGAGCCGGAGGCGCGGGTGTGCGGGCAGCCGCGGTCGCGGGGGGCGCGGCGGCGCCGCCCCGTACCTGAGCGTGTCCCGGTCCCGACACCATCACGGTCGAGAGCAGCGCGAGCGGAGCGAGCTGGCGAAGCGGAGCGGACGACATGCGGGCGAAGGTGCCGGACGAGCGCGCGTCCGCGCAATGCGTTCTTGGACGACCACGGACACTCCTCTCGCCCACCGAGATCTCGTTGCCGTCGAGGTCCGCGTACGGCCGCGTGCTACCCTCCGTCGGATGGGCAGACGCTCCTCGTCGTGGCTCTCGCTCGTGTTCCTGGTGACCGCCGCCGGCGCCTCGGCGACGTCGTTCGCCGTCGCCGGGTGCGCGGCGAGCGCGGATCCCGCCGGCACACGGCGGAGCAACGCCGGCGGCCAGGGTGACGACGGAGCCGACGGCGGCTCTGCGACGCCGGCGGCCGACGGCGGGGCGCCGACATCGCGCGACGCGGGCGGCGACACCTCGAACGGCCCCGACAAGCCGAGCTGCAAGCACACGGCGCACAAGACGGGGCTCACGCCGCTCGAGCAGGCCGGCGGGCTCTCGTTTCACGTCTACGCGCCGGCGTCCTACGACGCGAACGTCGGTCACGCGGTCGTGGTCATCATGCACGGGCAAGACTCGAACGGCGTCCCGGAGCTCGAGGCGCTCTGGAAGGACATCGCCGACGACGAGGGGCTCGTCCTCGTCGCGCCCAAGGGCTCGCGCGCGCCCACCGACGGGAGCCCGACGGGAGGCAACTGGGCGACCGGCGATCTGAACAAGGTGCTCGACCTCATCGCGGACGTCGACGACTGCTACAACGTCTTCACCAAGAAGCGCCTGCTCTGGGGCTTCTCCGCCGGGACCTTCTACGGGTACCTCCTCGGGCTCGGCGCCGCCGAGTACTTCTCGGGCCTCGCGATGGGCGGCGCCAACACCTCGTTCGCCCGGCAGAACGGCTTCGCGCCGTCGAGCGCCGCCTGGAAGATCCCGGTGAGCCACGTCCACGGGACGGGCGACTTCAACCCGATCGCCCAGACCTACCAGGACCGCAACGACTTCCAGGCCGCGGGCCACGTCTTCACGCTGCACGAGCACTCCGGCGGGCACACGATCACGCCCGCGCAGGTGCGCCAGCAGTACGACGATCTGAAAGCGTCCACCGCTCCCTGATCGCTCGAGCCCCGCTCGACACGACCGCGTAGTCGGCCGTCGAGGACGTCCGTCGCTCCCTGAGCCGCTCCCTGAGCGTCGACACGACCGCTCGGCCGGCCGTCGGCGTACGCCGCGCCCCCCTCCCTGCCGACGCGCCTCAGCTGGATCTCGGCGCAGGGACCTGCGTCGCGCGCGATCCAGGCCGATCGGCGAGCGACAGTGAAATTGTGCGCTCAGCCTGGCCGAATAGGCGGGCATGTAGGTTGCTGTCGTTCCCACCATGCACACGCGCTCCTTCGTCGCCGCTGGTCTCGCGGTCCTCGGTCTCGTGAGCGGCTGCGCGGCCGAGAGCGGCGGCGCCGAGAGCGACAGCGAGCCCGAGGCCGCGGCGACGGACGCCATCGTCGGCGGCGCCGAGACGAAGGCGGTCGCCGCCGTCGGCTACCTCGTCGCGGTCCTGAAGAAGGGCGACAAGACGTACACGACGGGCCCGTTCTGCACCGGGACGCTCATCGCGCCGGACGTGGTCCTGTCCGCAGGTCACTGCTTCCCCGAAGGACGTCCGGCGCCCGAGGGCTATACGCTCGCCGGCTTCGCGTTCGGGACGGGGACGGTCGACGCGGGCGAGCTCACGATGGTCTCGACGCTCGAGACGCATCCCAAGTTCACCGCTGAGCACGATTACCAGCACGACGTAGCCTGGCTCGTCCTCGAGAAGCCGGTGCGAAACGTCGCCGTGGGGAAGGTGCGCCGCTCGGCGCATCGCGGTCACTGCGACTACGTCGCGATCGGATACGGCGTGAACAAGGAGGGAGCGTTTCCCGACGACGAGCTCGCCCCCGGCGAGTCCGGCGTCCGCAAGTCCCTCGCGATGTGCGCGGACCGCGGCCTCGTCGAGGGCATGATCCAGACCTACAACGGCGACCGAGGCACGCCGTGCTACGGCGACAGCGGAGGGGCGCTCCGCGTGAAGGACACGATGGAGATCGTGGGGGTCACCAGCTTCGGAACCAGCGGGTGCGAGAAGAACGGCTACGTCTACTACGCGCCGCTCGCGAAGAACCTCGACTTCATCGACGAAGGGCTCGCGCGGTCGAAGCACAGGTAGCTCGCCGGCCGACTCCGAGCGGCGCGCCCGCTCACCGCAGCAGCATGCGCCGCCGCGGGTCGCGCTTCGCGTCGAGCGAGCCGACGAGGTCGTCGTAGTTGTGGAAGTTGAAGCGGCCGACGAGCTCCTTGCAGAACGCGATGCCGCGGACGCTGTTGCCGAGCGGATCGAGCCGGGGTGACCACGTGCAGAAGCCGAGCACGTTCGGGACGACGACCATGAGACCGCCCGAGACCCCGCTCTTGGCGGGCAGCCCGATCGTGAAGGCAAACTCGCCGGAGAAGTCGTACATCCCGCACGAATACATCAGCGACAGGCAGCTCCGCACGGTGCTGAAGCGGAGCACGCGCTCACCCGTCATCGGGCAGATGCCGCCGTTGGCGAGGGTCGCCGCGACCAGGGCCATGCGCTCGCACGACGTCTCGATCGAACAGCACTGGAAGTAGAACTCCAGCGTCTGGAGCAGGTCGGTCCCCTCGGGGAAGACGCGCTTCTCCTTCATGAAGTAGCCGAGCGCGTAGTTGCGGTCGCCCTTGTCCTTCTCCGAGAGGTAGACCGCGTTCGAGAAGCCGGCCTTTCGCCCACCGGTCAGCCGGCGCCACTGCTCCATCACGTGGTCGAAGCGGTCGGCGACGCTCGCGCCGCGGCGGATGAGCGAGCAGGTGGCGATCGCCCCCGCGTTGATCATCGGGTTGTGCGGGCGGTTCTCCTTGTTGAGCGTGAGCTCGTTGAAGCCGCGGCCGCTCGGCTCCCGGCCGATGATGCGGTGCACCTCGTCCTCGCCGTTCTCCTCCAGCGCGAAGCAATAGTTGAGCGGCTTCATGCAGGACTGCGCCGTGAAGTCGACGTCGCTGTCGCCCGCCGAGAAGCGCTGACCGTCGACGGTGCAGGCGGAGACGCCGTAGTGCCCGGGCGCGACCCGCGCGAGCTGCGGGATGTACGTCGCAACCTCGCCGTCCTCGAGCGCGCGCGTCTCGTCGAAGATGTCGCGGAGCTCCGTCGTGAACGAGGCGAAGTCCGGGATGACGAGCTCGCCCAGGAACGCCCGCTCGAGCAGCCGCGCGTTCGGGCGGATGGCCTCGAAGAGCGTCGCCTCGTCGAGCGCCGCGTCGTCGGGGTAGCGCGCGAAGACCTGCTGCGTCGCGGCGAGCCGGGGATCGTCGGCGTGGATCCCGTGCGCCGACAGCGCCTCGCCGAGCGCGTGACGCGCGCGCCGCGGGTCCCCCAAGAGATCGAGGATGCTGCGCAGGCGCGCGTCTTCGGCGGCGTCGGCTCGTTCCATGACGTCGCCGACCTTAGCAGCTTCCGCCACGCTCGGACCCGGCCTACGCGCCGCGGACGGCTCAGCCGGCGCGCGCCCCCGTCTCGGAGGGCGACGGCTGCGCGCCGGAGCGCCGCGCGCGCGCGACGAGCTCGACGGCGGAGAGCACCTCCGAGCGGCGGAACGGCTTCGCGACGACGGGCTGCTTCGTCGACTCCACGTGGGCGCGAGCGCGCTCGCCGAAGGCGCCTCCGGTGACGAAGACGAAGCGCGCGGCGAGCGACGGCGACTGGTCGGCGATCGCGCGGTGGACGTCGGCGCCGGTGAGATCGGGCATCATGACGTCGCAGAGGATCGCGTCGAAGTCGTCGTCGGCGCGGAGGATCTCGAGCGCGTCGCGCCCGCTCGGGGCGACGACCACGTCGTGACGCGCGATCAGCAGCCGCTGGAGGAGCCGCACCACCGCCGCCTCGTCGTCGACGATCAGGACCCGGCTCCGCGGTCCGGCCGGCGCCACGATGCTCACGCGCGCCGGGACGCGATCGGGCGCGGCCGGCAGGGACACGCGAAAGGTCGAGCCCGCGCCCAGCGCGCTCGCCACCGAGACGTCACCGCCGGACGCGGTCACCGCGGAGTGGACCAGCGACAGGCCGAGCCCCATGCCGCGCCCGACCTCCTTCGTCGTGAAGAACGGGTCGAAGATCCGCCGCATCGTGTCGGGAGTCATCCCCACCCCGGTGTCGCGCACCTCGATGAACACGCGCTCGTTCGCGTCGACGCCGGTGGTCACGGAGATCTCGTCGCGATCGACCTGGCCCTCGGGGATCGCCTGCGCGGCGTTCATCAGCAGGTGGATGACGACCTCGACGAGGGTGGCCTCGTGGGCCGCCGCGATCGGCGGCGCGCCGAGACGCTTCACGAGCTGCGCGCGGTGCCGGATCTCGTTCTTCGCCATCGCGAGCGCGCTCTCGACGACGCAGTCGACGTCGGCGAGCTTCGACGCGTTCGGTTCGGCGCGCGCGAACACGCGCATGCTCCGGACGATCTCCGAGACGCGGATCGCGCCCTGGCGGGCCTCGCGGAGCATCTCGAGCAGCTCGCGATCGGCGCCCGACGCCTCGAGCGACGCGAGCGCGACGTCGAGGTTCCCGAGCACGTACGTCAGCGGATTGTTGATCTCGTGGGCGAGCCCAGCCGCGAGCGTCCCGAGAGACGCCATCCGCTCGGAGAGCGAGGCCCGCGACGGGACGTCCCGTCGCTCTCTGCCGTCGCGCGACCCGCCGCTATCGCTCACGTTCCGCGCATCCGCCAAGGTCCAACGTCCCCTCGAGCACGAAACGGCCACGGGCGGCGGATCTTCAGGCCGGGAGGGCGTCCGTCCGCGGCGATCGCCGGATCGAGGGGGATTTCTACATGTGAACTTGAAAATCACTTTCAATTAAGGCATAGGCTCTCGCGAGGAGAAAACCGCACGATGAGTCGATTCACTGGACCGCGCGTGAAGCGCATGAGGGCGCTCGGGACCGAGCTGCCGGGCCTGTCGCCGAAGAAGATCGACAAGCGCCCCTACCCGCCGGGCCAGCACGGCCAGGGCCGGAAGAAGCTCACCGAGTTCGCGCTCCGCCTGCAGGAGAAGCAGAAGCTGCGCCTCAAGCCCCTCGAGGCGTCCCGTGGAGCGCGAGCCCCGGTACCGCGCGCGAGCTCCGGCACGCCGCGCGCGTCGATCCGGCGCGAACGTCGCGAGGACCTCGGCCGTACGTCGGCCCGCCATGAGAGGACGAGCACGAGGTGCGCGTCGGACAGCGCGCCGAGCGAGTCCGCGAGCGCGCGAAAATACTGCGTCCTAATACCGCGCCCGCGGTCGCTTCTCGACGACGTCCCACAGATCAGCCACGCTCGCACCGATCTGCCCGCCAACGGTCGCGCCCGCCCGATCTTCAGCCCCCGCCGAGCCGCCGCGCGGTGGGCGTGGCTCTCCGCCTCGGGTAGATCCGACCTTGAGCCGGCGTGGGCCTCACTGACGGACGAGGGAGCTCCTCGGGCTCCGCATCTCGCGATCTCGGCCTGAGCTCGACGGGACGGAGCTCGTCCCGCGTGTCGAGACGCTCCACGCCTCGCTCGAGGCGCGCGGATCCCGCCCGCCCGATCTGCTACCTCGGCGCCGGAGTGGCAGTCACCCAACGACGTCCCCGCCATCTGCATCCCGTTCTACCTCGCCCACCCGCGCCTCAAGCAGCTCGAGACCCATCAGATGCTCGAGGTCGAGGGCGGACGGCCGAGGCGTGCGACAAGTTTCATCTTCCACGAGTGCGGCCACGCGATCGACAACGCGCGGCTTCCCTCCGCAAGCGCTGGCGCGAGGTGTTCGGCGACCCGCGCGCCGAGTACACGCTGGAGATTTACCAACACCACCGCCCCTACAGCAAGGCGTTCGTCCGGCACCCGCCCAACTGGTACGCGCAGTCGCACCCCGACGAGGACTTCGCCGAGACGTTCGCGATCTGGCTGGCGACGCCGCGCCGGAGCAATGGCGAAAGCAGTACGCCGGCTGGAAGGTTCTCGAGAAGCTCGAGCTCGTCGACCGTCTCATGCGCACGCGAAAGGTCGAGCCCGCGCCCGGCGCGCTCGCCACCGAGACGTCGCCTCCGGCGGCGGTCACCGCGGAGTGCACCAGCGACAGGCCGAGCCCCATGCCGCGGCCGACCTCCTTCGTCGTGAAGAACGGGTCGAAGATCCGCCGCATCGTGTCGGGTGTCATCCCGACCCCGGTGTCGCGCACCTCGATGAACACGCGACCGTTCGCGTCGAGGCCGGTCGTGACGGCGATCTCGTCGCGATCGACCTGGCCCTCGGGGATCGCCTGCGCGGCGTTCATCAGCAAATGGAGGACGACCTCGACGAGGGTGGCCTCGTGGGCCGCCGCGATCGGCGGCGCGCCGAGACGCTTCACGAGCCGCGCGCGGTGCCGGATCTCGTTCTTCGCCATCGCGAGCGCGCTCTCGACGACGCAGTCGACGTCGGCGAGCTTCGACGCGTTCGGCTCGGCGCGCGCGAACACGCGCATGCTCCGGACGATCTCCGAGACGCGGATCGCGCCCTGGCGGGCCTCGCGGAGCATCTCGAGCAGCTCGCGATCGGCGCCCGACACCTCCAGGGACGCGAGCGCGACGTCGAGGTTGCCGAGCACGTAGGTGAGCGGATTGTTGATCTCGTGCGCGAGCCCCGCCGCGAGGGTCCCGAGAGACGCCATCCGCTCGGAGAGCGAGCTCCGCGACGGGACGTCCCGACGCTCGCTGCCGTCGCGCGTCCCGCCGTTGTCGCTCACGTTCCACACATCCGCCAAGGTCCACTTCCCCTCGAGCATGAAACGGCCACGGGCGACGGATCTTCAGACCTGGAGGGAGCTCGTGTGCCGCCCGCGCCCGGGTCTCGCGTGATTTCTCCATGTGAACTTGAAAATCACTTTCAATTGAGGCATAGCCTCTCGCGAGGAGAAAACCGCACGATGAGTCGATTCACTGGACCGCGCTTGAAGCGCATGAGGGCGCTCGGGACCGAGCTGCCGGGGCTGTCGCCGAAGAAGATCGACAAGCGCCCCTACCCGCCGGGCCAGCACGGTCAGGGCAGGAAGAAGCTCACGGAGTTCGCGCTCCGCCTGCAGGAGAAGCAGAAGCTGCGCCTCAACTACGGCGTGACCGAGCTCCAGCTCCGCCACCTCGTGGAGGAGGCGAAGACGAGCAAGGGCGCGACCGGCCACAAGCTCGTCGAGCTCCTCGAGCGCCGCCTCGACAACGTCGTCTTCCGCGCCGGCCTCGCGCGCACGATCCCGGGCGCGCGCCAGCTCGTCAACCACGGGCACATCCTCGTCAACGGCAAGCGCGTCGACATCGCGTCGTACCGCGTCTCGAAGGGCGAGGTCATCAGCGTCCGCGAGAAGAGCAAGAGCCTCGCGGCGATCGCGGCCTCCAAGGAGATCGCCGACGGCTTCCAGACGCCGTGGCTCGAGGTCAACCGCGAGGCGCTGAGCGTCGTCGTCTCCGCGCTGCCGGACGAGAGCGCCGTGCTGTTCCCGCTGCGCGTGCAGCTGGTCGTCGAGTACTACTCCCAGCGCCTCTGACCACCAGCCGAGCGCGAGCCCGATCACGAGCGAGGCACCATGCAGACGAAGGCCCGCGAGGCGACGCTCGACAGCGACGGCGTCCTGCTCCACGAAGAGGAGATCGTCGATCTCGTCGCCCGCGCCCTCGCGGGCCGCGAGCTCCCCGACGTGGCCTTCGACGATCCCGCGGCGCGGCGGATCCTCGACGCGCTCGAGATCGACCGCGACCGCTACGATCGCGCGCGGCTCCGGTCGGCGTTGGCGACCACGATGGTCATCGACGCTCTGGTGCGCGACTTCTTCGAACGCCAGCGAGGCGGCCTCGCGATCGGGGTCAACCAGGGCCTCTCCACGCGCTTCGAGCGCCTCGACGACGGCGTCCTCCGCTGGATCGACGTGGAACGGCCGCAGGTCGCGGCGTTCAAGGCGTCGCTCGTCGCACCGTGCGAGCGACACCTCGTCGCGACCTGCTGCTCGCTCCGCTGCGCCGGATGGACGCAGTGCCTGCGCGCGGCACGCGACGTGCCGACGATCATCGTGGCGCAAGGCACGCTCCGGCGCGCGACGCACGAAGAGCTCGACGCGTTCCTCGTCCAGGCCGCGAAGGACCTGGGGCCGGGCACCGAGCTCGTCCTCGACTACGACGCGCGGTCCCCCTTGCGACCGTCGGCGCTGGGCCGAAGCGGCGCGTGCCTCGAGTCGCCTTCTCCCGACGGGGCGGTGGTGCGCTACCCGCGCGTCCGCTACGTGTCGTCCGACGAGTACGCGCCCGACCTCGCGCACGCGGTGAGCGGCGTGAACGGGGTCTCGCGGCTCTTCCGCGGACGAGGCGTCGCGTCGCTCGCGCATCTCCGCTTCGTGTAGGCACGGGAAGGGTCAGCGGCGCGTCTTGTGACGCGGCGGCGGGTGCCGAGGCGGACGCGGCGCCGGCGCGCGACGGCGCGACGGCGCGACGCTCGTCGACGGAGCGGCGGCGGGAGCCGGCGCCGAGAGGGTCGGCGGCGGCGACGCGCTCGAGGGGCCGACGACCGTAGGGGCCTCGGGCGGACGAGCCGTCTCGAGCGGGCGGGCGGGCGCGCCCCGAGGCAGCGCGAGGACGACCGTCATCACGAGCAGCGCGAGCAGCCCAGCACCGACGACGAAGAGCCCGAGGTGTGGCGTCCGCGACGGCGGCGCGCGCCCTCCTCCGGGTGGCGGCGCGAGCGGCCGCGTCGCGACAGCCCCCACCTGCGTCGCCGGATCGACGACGGCGCCGACGCCCGGCGCGCCGTACGGTCCGCCGCACATCCGCGCGACGCGCTCCGCGGAGACGACGCCGAGCGGCGACGCGAAGGGCCGGAGCGCGGCCGCGAGATCGCCGAGCGTCGCCCGCGCCGCCGGATCCTTCTCGAGGCACGCGAGCACGGCCGCCTCGACCCGCTCGGGCAGGTCCGGACGATGCGCGCGCAGCGACGCAGGCGGCAGCATCGTCACCGCGGCGAGCACGCTGCCGACGGTGTCGCCTTCGAACGGCAGCTTCGTCGTCAAGAGCTCGAACAGGACGACGCCGAGCGCCCAAACGTCGACCTTCGCGGTGACGTACTTCGACGTCCGGATCTGCTCCGGCGCCATGTAGGCCGGCGATCCGATCACGGCCTGCGTCGCGGTCAGCGACGGATCCCCGCCGCGCTCCGGCGCGAGCTTCGAGATCCCGAAATCGAGGACCTTGAGCAGGACGGAACCGTCCGTTCGTTCGGTCAAGAACAGGTTCGACGGCTTGACGTCGCGGTGGACGATCCCCGCGACGTGCGCCTCGGCGAGCGCTTCGGCTGCCTGGAGCACGCAATCCGCGGCGAGCTCGAGCGCGAGCGGCCCGCGCTCGGAGAGCTTCTCGAGGTCGATGCCCTCGAGGAGCTCCATCGCCATGAACGGGATCCCGCGCTCGGTCACCCCGACGTCGTGGACGCGAACGACGTGATCGCTCCGGATCCGCGACGCCGCGCTCGCTTCCTGGTGAAAACGATCGAGCGCGGTCGGGTCGCCGGCGCGCTCGGGCCGGAGGAACTTGATCGCGACGCGGCGGTCGAGCATCCGGTGCCGGGCGGCGACGACGGCCCCCATCGTCCCCACTCCGACGACGCTCTGGAGCTCGTACCGGCCGTCCACGACGGTGCCCGGTCGAGGGATCCAGCCCTCGATCGCGTGCTCCGTCGCTCCGCCGAAGTCGACCACGTCCTCAATCTATCGGAGCCGGCCGCGAGCCGCAGGATCGTGTGTGCCTACGTGCAATTCGAGGCCCGGCCATCGCGCCGCGGGGGTTCCGTGGTAGAATCGGGATAATCGTGGACGACGGTGAGGACGTCGACCGGAGGAGTGAGACGAAGCCGATGACCGATCCCCGCGAGCTCTCCCTCGTCGCCGACGAGCTCCCCGTCGCGATCTGGATGGGGCGCGTGCCCTCCGGCGAGCTCGTCTACATGAACGCCGCGTGCCGCGAGATGCTCGGGCTCGACGAGGCGCCGAGCGCGCTGCGCGGCGGCTTCGTCGAGCCGTACGGCGTGCACCTGCCGACCGGAGAGCCGTACCCCGAGGACAAGATGCCGTTCGAGCGCGTCATCGCCGCGCGGACGACGGTGGTGCTCGAGGATCTCGTCATCCACCGGCGCGACGGCACGAAGGTCAACCTGAGGGTCTTCGCGAAGCCGATCTTCGACGAGGCCGGGACCATGACCCACGTCCTCGAGGCGTTCACCGACATGACGCGTGAGGTCGAGGCCGAGCGCGCGCGCGTCGACGGCGAGCGGCGCCTGGCGCGCGCCCAGAGACTCGAGTCCATCGGGCAGCTCGTGGCCGGCATCGCCCACGACTTCAACAACCTGCTCACGGTGACCAAGCTCTCGGTGACGTGGCTGCGCTCGGGCGAGCCGAGCCACGCGCGCCAGCAGGCGCTCGCGCAGATCGACGCGGTGACCGACAGCGCGATCGAGCTGATCAAGAACCTGATCGGCTTCGCGCGCCGCGAGCGGCGCCTGATGGTCCCGACCTCGGTCGAGACGGTCGCCGCGAACGTCGTCGAGATGGCCCGGCGCACCTTCGACCCGGCGATCGAGGTCCACGCAGAGCTCGCCGCCGACAACGCGACGGTGCTCGGCGACGCCTCCCAGCTCGAGCAGCTCGTCATGAACCTCGTGCTGAACGCGCGCGACGCCATCCACGGCGCGGGGAAGATCGTCGTCCGGACTTCGCTCGCCACGGTCGACGAAGGCGTCGGGGGCGCCATCCCCGCAGGGCGCTGGCTCGTCCTCGAGGTCGTCGACGACGGCTGCGGGATCGATCCGGAGATCCGCGACCGGATCTTCGAGCCGTACTTCACGACGAAGACGCAAGGCTCGGTCAAGGGGACCGGGCTCGGGCTCGCGACCGTCCACGGCATCGTCAACGCGCACTGCGGCGTCGTCGAGGTCGCCGACGCTCCGGGGGGCGGCACCGTCGTCCGCGTGGCGCTGCCGCAGCCGATGTCGGCGACGCGGGCCGTCGTGCGGACGAGCCCGCCGCCGCCGAGCCCTCCGCGCAAGGCCTCCGAAGACCGGCTCGTCCTCGTCATCGACGACGAGCCGCTCGTCCGCGCGTCGACCGTCGCCACGCTCCGCGAGCTCGGCCTCCGCGTGTGCGACGCTCCGGACGGCGCGACCGGGATCGACATCTTCTCGCTGCGTCACGAAGAGGTCGCCGGGGTGGTCCTCGACATGGTCATGCCCGGGCTCCGCGGCCGCGAGGTCTTCGTCGAGCTCAGGAAGCTCCGACCGGACGTCCGGGTCCTCCTCGTCACGGGCTCCGGTGACACAGCCGAAGTCGACGAGATCCGCGCGCTCGGAGTTGCCGGTGTCCTCGCGAAGCCGTACGACGATAGGCAGCTCGCCACTGCGCTGGAGCAGGCCGGAGTGCTCTGACCTGAGGCATCGACGCGACGAGCTGAGGAGCGGCCATGGGCTACGAGATCCTCGTCGCGCTGTTTCTGACGGTCCTCGCGCCGCTCGTCATCCTCGGGTTCGTCGCCTTCTGGGCGATGACGAGCCGCGAGCGCGCGCTCATCGAGGACACGTGGCGCTCGTACGCCCTCTCCCGAGGCCGCGAGTACGTCCCGGCGCGCGGCGAGTGGCCGAACCGCACCTCGCCGACGGTCCGCTGGCTCGACGGCGACGTCCGGCTCCAGCTCTCGGTCGCCGGCGTCGAGGCGGGCGCGCGCACGCGCCTCGTCGCCTGGCCTCGCGGCAAGCTCCTCGGCACGTTCACGGTCGTCCCCAAGGGGCGCCAGAGCGGGACCGGCGGGATCCACGACGCGGCCTTCGCGTGCGCCTTCGCGGTGACGGACAAGCCGAGCGGCCTCGCGGCGCGCGTGCTCGACGCTCGCGCCCGCCGCGCGCTGCTCGCGTTCCGCCAGCACGACGACGTCGTGCTGGCCTACCGGCGAGGCAAGCTGATCCTCGAGTGGCCCGGCCGCGAGTCGAACGACGCCCGGCTCGACGAGGCCGCGCGCGCGATGACCGAGCTCGCCCGCGGCGTCGACGACGCGTTCCGCCTGCCGGCGTCGGCCGACGTCGCCGCCCTCCTGACGCTGCACCACGCCGAGTGACCGGCGCGGGCGGCGCGACGGCTCACTGCGCGTACATCCGGATGTCGGTCGCGGCGGCCTGACACATGCGGAGCGCCTCGTCCCACTCGGGATGGCGCACGATCACGTGGCCGTCGGACGTCTGCGTCTGCTTCCAGTCGCGGCGCTGCGTGCCCGGGCGGAGCAGCTTCTCCTCGACGACCCACGGACCGCAGGCCCGGAGCCAGTCGAGCAGCCCCTCGATGCGCGTGATGCGGCCGAAGCCCTGCGCGCGCTTGAAGACGATGCCGACGTTGTACTTGCGCGTCGCGTCCGCCTCGAAATGCCCCCAGCACGAGACGCGCGCCCACTCGCGGAAGAGATCGGCGTCGCACGTGTAGTTCATCTGGTCGACGAGGCCGGCGCCGCCCGGGCGGCACGCGATCTCCCCGAAGACGGCCTCGCCCTTCGGCGTCAGGTACCACTCCATGTGGGTGAAGCCGTCGCCCATCCCGAGCGCGTCGAGCGTGGCGCGTCCGAGCGCGAGCCCACCGGCGAGGCGCGGCTGCGACAGGTCGCGCACGCTGATGGCGATCGGGCTGATCCACTCCACCGTCCGCGCCTCGAGCGGCTTCGGGAGGTACTGCGAGACGTTCTCCATCACCGGCTCGCCGCCGACGCAGAGCGTGTCGTACGTGAGCTCCTCGCCCTCGATGTACTCCTCGCAGCTCGCCTGCGAGAGCCCGCCGAGCAGCGGCAGGACCTGCTCGAGCTCCGCGGGGCTCGTCACCTTGTAGGTGTCCGCGCAGCCGGCGCCGGCGATCGGCTTCAGGATCAGCGGGTAGCCGATCTCCTCGGCGGTCTCCCGCACCTCCTTCGCGCTGTGGACGCGGCGCGAGCGGGGCACGCGCAGGCCCGCCGCCTGGACGCGCTCCTTCATCAGCTGCTTGTCGCGGAACGCGCGCACCGTCTCGACCGACATGCCCCCGAGCCCCCAGCGCTCGCGGAGGCGCGCGGCGAGCATCACGAGCGGCTCCCAGTTCGTCAGCACGCGATCGACGTTCCCGCCGCGGAGCCAGCCGGAGACGCGATCCATCACGTCGACCTCGTCGAGGATGCGCGGGACGGCCAGGTAGTCGTGGAGGTACGGCTTGACGCGATCGGGGAGCTGGTCGCGCGGCGTGTCACCGACGCCGTAGACCGCCGCGCCGACCTCCGCGAGGCCGCGCGCGAAGTTGAGCATCTCCGCGGGATACGCCGGGGACAGGAGGACGACACGCATGCAGCCCGATTTCTACCATGGGCGCCGCGCCCTGCCGAGGGGCGCCCCGTTCCGCGGAGACGAAGGCCGGCGGGCGCGGTACGCTGCTTCGAGTGAGGTGCTCGTCATGGGCCGGCCGTTCGTAGGCAAGGTGGCGCTGGTGACGGGGGGAGGTCGCGGGATCGGAAGGAGCATCGCGCTCGCGCTCGCGGAGGCGGGCGCGCAGGTGGCCGTGAACTACCGGACCGACCAGCGCGAGGCGGAGGGCGTCGTCGACGCGATCGCCAAGCAGGGCGGCGAGGCGCTCGCGGTGCGCGCCGACGTCGCCGTCCCCGACGACGTCGCCGAGATGGTGGCCGCCGTGCGCCGTGAGCTCGGTCCGGTCGACGTCCTCGTCAACAACGCCGGCCTGGCGCGCCCGATGCCGCTCGAGTCGATCCACCTCGCGACCTGGGACGCGACCTTCGCGGTCAACCTGCGCGCTCCGTTCATCGTCACCTCCGCCGTGCTCCCGGAGATGCGCGCGCGCGGCTGGGGCCGCCTCCTCTACGTCTCGTCCACCGCCGCGCGCGTGGGCGGCGTCGTCGGCCCGCACTACGCGGCGTCGAAGGCCGGCCTCGAGGGGCTCGTCCACAGCTACGCGTCGCTGCTCGCTCGCGAGGGTATCACCGCGAACGCGATCGCGCCGGCGCTCATCGAGACCGAGATGATCGCCGGCAACGCGAGGGTCCAGCCCGACCGCATACCCGTCGGCCGCCTCGGGACGCCCGAGGAGGTCGCCCAGATCGTCGTCGCGGTCGCCGCGAACCCGTACGTCACCGGACAGACGATCCAGGTCAACGGCGGCGTCTACATGACGTGACGGCCCGAGGACGAGCGAGGGCCGACGCGGAGCCGGCCCGCCGCCCGCGCGGTCTGGCGGCAGGTCACGGGTCGCGGCGGATCCACACGAACGAACGACCAGGGAGGACGATCACCGGTCCGGTGAGCATGGCTTCATCGGGAGCGCGGTGAGCGACGGCGCGCAGCGCGAGCAAGCTCGGGACACCAGCCCACTCAGGGCTTGCGCCGCGCGGCGATTCATCGTCAATCGCTCCCGCGGATCGGCCGCGGCGGCGCGCTCGCGAAGGCGGCGAAGAGCTCGTCTGCGGCGAGCGGCGGCGTCGTCCGCCCGGCGAGGACGGCCGACTCGATCGACGCGAGCCGCTGCTCGACCTCGGGGTGCGTGCGGAACGCGCGGTCGAGCCGCTCGCCGATCAAGGACCACATCCACGAGCGCTGCTGCTCGGCTCGCGTCGCGGCAAGCTCACCCGAGGACTCGAGCGTGCGGCGGTGCTCCTCGATCACGTCCCAGAGGGCGTCGAGCCCCTCTCCCGAGAGTCCGGACACGGCGAGCGCCCGGGGCTCCCAGCAAGGACGCCGTCGCGGCAGGTAGCGCAAGGCCGCGCGCAGATCGCCGAGCGCGGCTCGAACGCGCCCGGCGTTCTCGCCGTCGCACTTGTTGACGCCGATCACGTCGGCGAGCTCGAGGACGCCCTTCTTGATCCCCTGCAGCTCGTCGCCCGCGCCGGCGAGCGCCAGCACGAGGAAGAAGTCGACCATGTCCGCCACCGCGGTCTCACCTTGCCCGACGCCCACGGTCTCGACCAGCACCACGTCGAAGCCCGCCACTTCGCACAGAAGCAGGGTCTCGCGCGTCCGCCGCGCGATGCCGCCGGGAGAGAGGCCGCTCGGCGAGGGCCGGATGAACGCGGCGCGCTCGAGGGAGAGCCTCGCCATCCGTGTCTTGTCCCCGAGGATCGAGCCGCCCGAGACGGTGCTCGACGGATCGATCGCCAGCACCGCGACCTTCTTCCCACGCGCGATGAGGCGCATCCCCAGCTCGTCGACGAAGGTGCTCTTCCCAGCGCCGGGGACGCCGGTCACGCCGACGCGGCGCGAGCCGCCCGCGGCGGGGAGCACGCGCGTGAGCAGCGCCTGCGCGAGCGCGACGTCGACGTCGGCGCGGCTCTCGATCAGCGTGATCGCCTGCGCGAGCACGGCGCGATCGCACGCTCGGACGCCGCGCTCGTACTCGTCGAGCGAGAGCCGCGGGCGCTTCGACGTCATGTGCCGGCAGCCCCGCGCTCGGCTTCGGGCGCGCGCGTAGCGTCCTCGACGCGATCGAGCAGCGCGCAGGCCGCCTCGGCGATCACCGTCCCCGGTCCGAAGATCTCGACGGCGCCCGCCTCACGGAGCGCCGGGTAGTCGTCGGGGGGGATGACCCCGCCCACGACGACGAGGATGTCCGGGCGGCCGAGCGCGGTCAGCGCCGCCCGGAGCGCGGGCACGAGCGTGAGGTGGCCAGCCGCGAGCGAGCTCGCGCCGATCACGTGGACGTCGTTCTCCACCGCGGCGAGCGCGGTCTCCTCCGGCGTCTGGAAGAGCGGGCCGATGTCGACGTCGAAGCCGAGGTCGGCGAACGCGGTCGCGATCACCTTCTGGCCGCGATCGTGCCCGTCCTGCCCCATCTTCGCGACCAGAATGCGCGGGCGCCGGCCCTCGCGCTCGAGGAAGGCCGTCGTCCGCGCGCGCACGTCCGCTACGGAGGTCGAGGTCTCGCCCACCTCGCCAGCGTACACGCCCGAGATGGCGCGGATCTCCGCCTGGTGCCGGCCCCAGACCTTCTCGAGCGCGGCCGACATCTCGCCGACCGTGGCGCGCGCGCGCGCGGCGACGACCGCGAGCTCGAGCAGGTTGCCCTCCGCCCCTCCCGCGCACGCGGTCAACGCCGCGAGCGCGCGGTCGCACGCCTCGCCGTCTCGCTCACGCCGGAGCCGCGCGAGCCGCTCGATCTGGGTGCGCCGAACGGCGGCGTTGTCGACCTTGAGCACCGGCACCGCCTCGTCGTGGTGCGGGCGGAACCGGTTCACGCCGATGATCGTCTGCCTGCCCGAGTCGATCCGCGCCTGGGTGCGAGCCGCAGCCTCCTCGATACGCAGCTTCGGGACGCCGGCCTCGATCGCCTTGACCATCCCGCCGAGCGCCTCGACCTCTGCGATGTGCGCGCGCGCGCGCGCTGCGAGGTCGTGCGTGAGCCGCTCGACGTAGTAGCTCCCGCCCCACGGATCGACCGGCCGGCACGTGCCGGACTCGAGCTGGAGCTGGAGCTGGGTGTTGCGCGCGATCCGAGCCGAGAAGTCGGTCGGCAACGCCAGCGCCTCGTCGAGCGAGTTCGTGTGCAGGCTCTGCGTGTGGCCCTGGGTCGCCGCCATCGCCTCGACGCAGGTGCGGACGACGTTGCAATAGACGTCCTTCGCCGTGAGCGACCAGCCGGACGTCTGGCAATGCGTGCGGAGCGCGAGGCTCTTCGCGCTCTTCGGCGCGAAGCGCGCGACGAGCTCCGCCCAGAGCAGGCGCGCCGCGCGGAGCTTGGCCACCTCCATGAAGAAGCTCATCCCGATCGCGAAGAAGAACGACAGGCGCGGGGCGAAGGCGTCGACGTTCATCCCGGCGGCGATGCCCGTCCGGATGTACTCGAGCCCGTCGGCGAGAGTGTACCCGAGCTCCAGGTCGGCGGTCGCCCCGGCCTCCTGCATGTGGTAGCCGGAGATCGAGATCGAGTTGAACTTCGGCATCTTCGCGGAGGAAAAGGCGAAGATGTCGGCGATGATCCTCATCGAGGGCGCGGGCGGATAGATGTACGTGTTCCGCACCATGAACTCTTTGAGGACGTCGTTCTGGATCGTCCCCGCGAGGCGCGAGGGCTCGACGCCCTGCTCCTCGGCCGCGACGATGTAGAGCGCGAGGATCGGGAGGACCGCGCCGTTCATCGTCATCGACACGCTCATTTTGTCGAGCGGGATGCCGTCGAACAGGAGGCGCATGTCGAGGATCGAGTCGATCGCGACGCCAGCCATCCCGACGTCGCCGACGACGCGCGGGTGATCGCTGTCGTAGCCGCGGTGGGTCGCGAGGTCGAAGGCGATCGAGAGGCCCATCTGCCCGGCGGCGAGGTTCCGGCGATAGAACGCGTTCGACTCCTCCGCCGTGGAGAAGCCGGCGTACTGGCGCACGGTCCATGGCTTCTGGACGTACATCGTCGGGTACGGGCCGCGGACGAACGGCGAGATGCCCGGCATGGTGCCGAGGTGCTCGACGCCGAGGAGGTCCTCGCGCACGTAGAGCGGCCGGTGCGGAATCCCCTCCGGGGTGTTCCAGCCCGGCGCGCTGGCGTCGGGCGCGGGAGCCTCCGGCGCGCGGATCGCGTCGAAGTCGAGTGACGCGAAGTCCGGGAGTCGTCGCGTCACGACGCCTCCTCTTCCCCACCGACGAACACGGCGAGGAGCTCCTCGAGCACGGCGAGCGCATCGCACCCGACATGGACGAACCCGTCGACGCCGGCCTCGCGGAGCGACGCCTCGAGCGCGCCGGGTCGGCCCGCGACGAGCACCCGGCGCGCGCCTCCGGCCTTCAGCGCGCGCGCCTGCTCCGCCGCTTCGGCCGCGTAGCGCTCGTCGGCGCCGCACAGACACGCGACGACCGCGCGCTCCTCGGCGCCCCCCTCGCGGGCGCGGATGCCGCCGGCGGCGAGGAGTCCAGTCGCGAACCCGACGCGCGGCCGCGACTCCGCGAGCGGGCCCAGCGGCACGAGCAGCGCCTCGGGCGCCGGCGTCATCGCGTCGGCGCGGAGGCGCAGCCGCTCGAACGGCGCGGCGTCACGGCGGAGCGGGAGCCCGTCCGCGGCGCGCGCGCGCCCCCCGGATGGCGGAGCCGCGCGAGGTAGCGCCTCGTCGAGGTTCGCGAAGTCGGTGACGCCGAGCACGACGTGCCTCCGCTTCGCGATCCGCTCGAGCCGCCGGTGCCAGGCGGCGTCGAGCGTGGCGGCGAGACGCCCGGACTCGAGCGCTGCCACGACGCCGCCGTCCCGCTCGAGGGCCCGGAAGCGCTTCCATGCCTCTCGCGCGAGGGCGTCGGTGAGCGTCTCGAAGTAGTACGAGCCGCCCGCCGGATCGCTCACCCGGCCGAGCTGGCTCTCCTCGCGCAGCACGAGCCCGGTGTTCCGCGCGGTGCGCCGGCCGAGCGGCGACGGCGCGCCGAACGCCTGATCGAAGGCGTGCGGCGTGACGAGATCCGCGCCGCCCGTCACGGCGGAGAACACCTGCGTGGTGACGCGGAGCATGTTCACCCACGGATCGCGCGTCGAGAGCGCCGGCGACGAGCAGACGGCGTGCACGAGCGTTCTCCCGCCCCCCGAGAGGACGCTCGCGCCGCACGCGACGAGCACCTTCTCCCAGCACGAGCGGAGCGCGCGAAGCTTGCACAGCTCGACGAAGGTGTCGCGACCGACCGCGACCCGGAGGGCGATCGCCGCCCGAGCGTCGACCGGCCCGAGCCCCGCCGCGAGCAGCGCGTCGAGGTAGCGCGCCCCGGTCGAGAGCGCGAGCGCCAGCTCGTCGGCCGCGTCCGCGCCCGCGTCGTGGTAGGGGACCGTCGAGACGACCACGGAGGCCGTCAGCCGATCGCGCATCGCGAGCGCGAGCCGCCCCAGCGCTTCGAGATCGCGGGAGAGCGACGCGGGCTCGGCGCCTCCCTCGGCGCGGCGGGCGATCGGGTCGACGCCGAGGATGACCAAGCGCGCGCCGGCCGGCGGGAGCGCCGCCGCGACCTGCTCGGCGACCTCTCCCGACGGGACGCCGGGCGCCTCGACGACGACAGACGTCTCCGCGAAGACCTCGCTCGCCAGCGAACCGGCGAGCGCCGCGTCGATCGGCACCCAGAGGGCGTCGGCGCCGTCCGCGACGTCCGCGCCGAGCTCGGCGCGCGAGCTTTCCGAGCCGTGGCGCATGCAGACGCGGAAGGGCGCGGCGCGCACGTGCCTCGCCGCGGGATCGGACGGCGGCGCCTCGGTGTACAGCGGCGCGATCGCGACGCCCTCGGTCACGCGATGGACGAGCGTGTCGAAGTCCTTGCCGGCGAGCTCCTTGTCGACGAGACGGCGCCAATCGTCGAGCGTCACGGACGGAAGATGCATCGCGGGGCGCCTCCTCTCACATGTTCCGGCGGTACTGCCCACCGACGTGGTAGAGGGCGCTCGAGAGCTGGCCGAGGGTGCAGACCTTGCATGCCTCCATGAGCGCCACGAACACGTTCCCGCCGTCGAGCGCCGCGCGCTCGACGGCCGCGAGCGCGGCAGGCGCGGCCGCCACGTTGCGCTCCCAGAAGGCGTCCCGCGCGGCGATGGCGTAGTCCTTCTCCTCCTGCGTCGCGCGGATGACCTCGGGGGGCGAGACGGTGGGCGAGCCCTTCGGATCGAGGAACGTGTTGACGCCGACGATCGGCAAGGTCCCGTCGTGCTTGAGCGTCTCGTAGTAGAGCGACTCCTCCTGGATCTTCGAGCGCTGGTACATCCGCTCCATCGCGCCGAGGACGCCGCCACGCTCCGAGATCGCACGGAACTCGGCGTGCACGGCCGCCTCGACGAGATCGGTGAGCTCCTCGACGACGAAGGCACCCTGGGTCGGGTTCTCGTTCTTCGCCAGGCCGAACTCCTTGGTGATGACGAGCTGGATCGCGAGCGCGCGCCGTACGCTCTCCTCGGTCGGCGTCGTGATCGCCTCGTCGTAGGCGTTCGTGTGGAGCGAGTTGCAGTTGTCCTGCAGCGCGAGGAGCGCTTGCAGCGTCGTGCGGATGTCGTTGAACGCGATCTCCTGGGCGTGGAGCGAGCGGCCCGACGTCTGGATGTGGTACTTGAGCTTCTGCGAGCGGTCGTTGCCGCCGTACTTGTCCCGGATCGTGCGCGACCAGATGCGCCGCGCGACGCGCCCGATCACGGTGTACTCGGGGTCCATGCCGTTCGAGAAGAAGAACGACAGGTTGGGCGCGAAGTCGTCGATGTGCATCCCGCGCGAGAGGTAGTACTCGACGAACGTGAACCCGTTCGCGAGCGTGAACGCGAGCTGCGAGATCGGGTTCGCCCCTGCCTCGGCGATGTGGTAGCCGGAGATCGAGACCGAGTAGAAGTTTCGCACCTTCCGCTCGATGAAATACTGCTGGATGTCGCCCATGAGCCGGAGGGCGAACTCGGTCGAGAAGATGCAGGTGTTCTGCGCTTGATCCTCCTTGAGGATGTCGGCCTGCACGGTGCCGCGCACCGACGCGAGCGTCGCCGCCTGGATCTTCTCGTAGACCTCGCGCGGCAGGACCTCGTCGCCGGAGACACCGAGGAGCATGAGGCCGAGGCCGTCGTTGCCCTCCGGGAGCTCTCCCTGGTAGCGGGGCCGCGCGACGCCGCGGCGCGCGAAGATCCCGTCGATCGCCCGCTCGACCTCGTCGACCTTGCCCTGGCTCCTGATCCACTTCTCGCAGCCTTGATCGACCGCGGCGTTGAGGAAGAACCCGAGGAGCATCGGCGCGGGGCCGTTGATCGTCATCGACACCGAGGTCGTCGGATCGGACAGATCGAACCCCGAGTAGAGCTTCTTCGCGTCGTCCACGCTGGCGATGGAGACGCCCGAGTTGCCGACCTTGCCGTAAATGTCCGGTCGGTGGTCCGGATCCTCGCCGTAGAGCGTGACCGAGTCGAACGCCGTCGAGAGTCGCTTCGCCGGGAGGCCGCGGGAGACGTAGTGGAAGCGACGGTTCGTCCGCTCGGGGCCGCCCTCGCCCGCGAACATGCGCGCCGGGTCCTCGTTCTCGCGCTTGAGCGGGAAGACGCCGGCGGTGAACGGGAACTGTCCGGGCGGCGCCTCGCGGAGCAGCCACGTCAGGACGTCGCCCCAGTCCTCGTACTTCGGCAGCGCGACCTTCGGCACGCGCAGGTGCGAGAGTGATTCGGTGAAGAGGTCGAGCTCGATGACCTTGTCGCGCACCTGGAACTGGTACTTCGCCGCCGCGTAGCGCCGTTTGGTCGCGGGCCACTCGTCGAGGAGGGCCTTGCACTCGGGCGCGAGCCGCGCCTCGAGGTCGCTGTAGAGCTCGACCAGCTCGCCGAGGAACGCAGGCTCTCCCTCGATGCGCTGCGTGACTTGCACGACGTCGGACGGGCCTGTCGGCTCCACGATCTCCAGGCGCTTCTTCCCGACGTTGGCGCGCAGCGCCTGGATGCTCCCGTGGAGCTGGTACATCCGCCGAGCGATCTGCGCCTGCGAGCGGACGAAGGCGTCATAGGCCTCGCACGTCTCGACGATCTCCGCGAGGTAGCGGGTCCGCTCCGGAGGGATGATCCAGCGCTTCTCGCTCATGCCGGGCGTGATCTCCGTTCGCGACTCGAGCTGCGCGCCGGTCTTCCTCGCGACGACCCGCATCAGCGCCTCGTAGAGCCGGTTCATCCCCGGGTCGTTGAACTGCGAGGCGATCGTCCCGTAGACGGGGACGTCGTCGTCCGCGAGCGCGAACGCGAGGTGGTTGCGCTTCCACTGCTTCCGGACGTCGCGGAGCGCGTCGAGCGACCCGCGCTTGTCGAACTTGTTGATCGCGATGACGTCGGCGAAGTCGAGCATGTCGATCTTCTCGAGCTGCGTCGCCGCGCCGTACTCGGCGGTCATCAGGTAGAGCGAGACGTCGGCGTGCTCGGTGATCTCGGTGTCGGACTGACCGATGCCCGACGTCTCGACGACGATGAGGTCGAAGCCGGCCGCGCGGCACACCTCGATCGACTCCCCGACGTGCTTCGAGAGCGCGAGGTTCGACTGGCGCGTCGCGAGCGAACGCATGTACACGCGCGGGTCGTCGATCGCGTTCATCCGAATGCGGTCGCCGAGGAGCGCTCCCCCCGACTTGCGCTTCGACGGGTCCACCGAGAGCACCGCGATCGTCTTGTCGGCGCTGTCGGCGAGGAAGCGCCGCACGAGCTCGTCGACGAGGCTCGACTTGCCCGATCCACCGGTGCCGGTGATGCCGAGCACGGGCGGACGCCTCTCCGGCCGAGGACGCGCCGCCAGCGCCGCGCGGAGCCGATCGCCGGCGTCGGGGAAGTTCTCGGCGATCGTGATGAGCGCGCCGATCGTCGCCGGAGCGCGCTCCGAGAGCCGGGCCAGGTGCGGCTCGATCTCGGGGGAGCGCTTCTCGAAGTCACAGCGCCGGACGAGATCGTCGATCATCCCTTGGAGGCCCATCGCCCGCCCGTCGTCCGGCGAGTAGATCCGCTCGACCCCGTACGCGTGGAGCTCCTCGATCTCCGAGGGGAGGATGGTCCCGCCGCCGCCGCCGAAGACGCGGATCCGCGCGTCCGCGTCGCGGAGGAGGTCGATCATGTACTTGAAGTACTCGACGTGGCCGCCTTGGTACGACGTGATGGCGATGCCGTGCGCGTCCTCCTGGATCGCGCAGCGCACGATCTCGGCGACGGAGCGGTTGTGCCCGAGGTGGATGACCTCGACCCCAGAGGCCTGCATCAACCGCCGCATGACGTTGATCGCCGCGTCGTGACCGTCGAAGAGCGAGGCCGCGCTGACGACGCGGACGTGGTGGCGAGGCCTGTACGGCGTCGGGGCGTTCATGATGGCGAATCCTCAGTTGCTCTTCTGCCCGACGAGCCGCGTCGAGCGTCGGAGGAGCTCGTCGGGAGAGACCTCCTCGATCACGGTGTGGATCGTCCACTGGTTGCCCGCCGGATCCTCGATCCGCGCGGTGCGGTGTCCGTAGAACTGGTCCGCCGGCGCCTGGATCGATCGCGCCCCCTCGGCCAGCGCGCGAGCGTAGGTCGTGTCGACGTCGTCCGCGTAGATCCCGAGCGAGCAAGGCATGGGACCGGCGCCGGGCCGCGCAGCCATGATCATCACGAGCGAATCGTCGATCGTGACCTCTGCCTGGATGACGCGGCCGTCCGGCAACGCCATCCTCCGCACCTCGACGGCGTCGAAGGTCCGCACGAGGAACGTCACCAGGTGCGGGACCCCCGAGACGATGAGCGCGGGGTTGACCGTGTGGTGGTGGTCGGGGCGACGGCCTCGTCGGAGCGGCTTCGGTTGCATCGAGACTTCCTTCGTTCTCCTCGGATCGGCGCCGGCCCCCACGCTCCCCGACGTCAGCCGACGCCGACGTCACCCGCGGCGGCGATCCTGGCGACGAGCTCGACGGGCCGGCCCTGGCGGACCGGGACGTGGAGGTCGACGCGCTCGCTGCTCGCGGTGACCACCGCGCGCCGCGCGTAGCGCGACGCGACGACGAACGCCGCCTTGTCCATCGGCGCGAGGGCCTGACCCCCGAACAGCGTCCCGCAGTGGTTCGGCTGCTCGGGGAAGACCATCTCGATGGTCCGCGCCTCGGCGATCCGGCCGGCCTCGAGCTTCTCGGGCGGCCGCGCCGCGTCGCACGGGCGGCTCACGGCTTCCGGCGGAGCTCCAGGTAGAAGCCGTCGCTCGCGGTCGTCACCGCGAGCCAGAGGTCACCCTCTGGATCGGTGAAGACCGAGAGCCCCGTGACGTCGTTCGCCCGCGTGATCGCCGCCGCGATCACCGACGCGCCCTTCGCGACCTTGCCGCTCTGCTCGACGTAGGACGCGGCGTAGAGGTTCGCGTCCGGAGAGAAGCCGAGCCCGAGCACCCAACCCGCGGCGTCCGCGGCGGGCGCGACCGCGGCGAGCGACGCCGTACCGCCCGAGTCGACCGCCGCGAGGCTCGTGCCGTCGGGCGCGACCGCGGCGAGGACCTGGGCCTTCGCGAGCCCGTACACCTCGTCGGAGGTCGCGCCGCCCGAGAGCGACGCGCCGACGAACGCGTTACCGTGCGTGTCGACCGCGACGGGGCCGGACGATCCCGCCCAGCCGAAGAGCTTCCTCGGCGCGGGACACGGCGCCGGCGCGACGAGGGCGCCGCCGCAGACGTCCGCGGCGTACAGCCCGTTGTCGTTCGTCGCCGAGGCCGAGGCCGCGAGCGGCGACAGCCCGGTGTAGACGATGACCTGTCGCGCGCCGTCGGCGACGCCGACGCCCGAGTAGATGCCGTTGACGTTCGCGCGGCTCGTCACGGCGCCGTACGTCGCGTCGTAGAGGAGGGCCTCGCCGGGGAACGCCGCGCCCGCGCCCGTGTACGAGAGGAGCGCCGACGGGCCGAACGGGAGATCGACCATGCCGTCCGGCCCGTAGAAGAAGGTCCCCGGCAGACCGCTGGCGGCGGTGAACGGCTGCTCCTTGCGCGTGGCCGGACCGGTGGGCGCGCCGGCCGGCACGCTCCAGTGCACGACCGCGGGCGTGGCGCCGGCGCCGTACACGCCGGTCGTCACCATCGGGCCGCCGTGGCGTCCCCAGCGGCTCCCGCTGATCTCCGCGTCCGCCTCGTGGCGCTGCGTCACGCCGAAGGGGAAGCTCGCGTCGATCGTCACGAGATCGGCGTAGGTCGACGGATCGAGGAAGACGGGCGGCGGCCGATCCGCGTCCGCTCCAGCGTCCGACGTGTCGGTGCGCCCGCCGTCGTCGGGCGGCTCGGCGCCGGCGTCGGGCGTCTGGGTGCCAGCGTCTTCCGCGGGGGTGACCTCGTCGCTCGAGCTGCAGGCGGCGACGCCGAGCAGCGCCGTGACGGCGACCCCGGGCAGCCACCGCAGCCACAGCCGCGTGACGGGTCGTGCTTGAGCTTCTTCGTTGCGGGCGAGCTTGATCGAATCGAACATCGTGTCCTCCGGTCTCCGTGACGCGTGACGCATTCAGCGAGGACCGGTGGACGTAGGCGACTACGCCAGCTCGGACCCACGCACCTCCCTCGAGGCTTCCAGGTCGACCGATCGTGGATTTGTCCCGCGATCGCATGCTGGCAGGTCTTCGGGCTTACGAGCGCTCCGGCTCTCGCCGGGTTCCTACGCGCCACCGCTTCCCAGCCCCGGAGGACCAGTGCGCTACGTGGCGTTCGTTCTCGATTACCGCTGCGGGGCAGCCCCGGATGTTCGCCGGGTTCCCTTTTCAGCCCAGGGCCGAGGCCATGAGCACCAACACACGGTCTCCGTATTGCGGTTCACCGGCGCCGTCAACCGGTGGCGCCCCGGGGCGGCCCTCACTCCGGCCGGCCGGCCCCGGCGAGGCCGCGCGAGCCGGCGTCACTGGAACGCGCCGTCGAAGCCCACCGCGCTGAAGATCGCCTGACGCTGGCTGATGAAGAGCGCGTCGAGGAACGACGTGTGGATCGCGGCCAGCCGGAAGACCAGCGCGATGCGCGTCGCCGCGATGCGCTGGCCGAGCGCGACGCGGAGATCGGCGCCGGCCGTGACGGTCACGAGCGGGCCGAGCTCGCGATCGCCCGTGCGGAGGCTCGGGATGACGGGGCCGGCGGGCGTGTCGCTCACCGTGGGGACGCGCCGCCAGAAGCCAGCGGCGCTCTGGACGTGGACCCGGAGATCGGGGGCGAGCGTCGTTCGATCCGACAGATCCATCGCGTAGCGCCCCTCGGTCGTCGTCGCGAGCTGGCCCCACGAGTCGGTGTAGAGGCGCTCCTCGAGGCGGAGCGTCGCCCAGCTCGATCGGTGCAGCCATCGGCCGGTGACCGCGAAGCGATCGCGCGACGTCGGGAGCTGCTCGAGCGGGCGCTCGTCGCGCCGGAGCGCGTTCACGAGCGCCACGTGCGCGCCTCGCGGGACGCGCTCCGCCGTCGCCGCGTCGAACATCGGCACGTAGCGGTACGGCTTCGACTGATCGCCGCGCTCGACGACCGCGTCGGCGCCGAGCCAGAGGATCGCCGACGGCCCGAGGACGAACGACGCGCCGGCGGCCATCTGGTGGCGGAGGAGCGTGCGGTGGAAGACCGAGAACGGCGTGCCGGCGCGGCCGATCGTGTCGTGGCCCACCGCGTACGAGAGCGCGAGCGTCACGTGGTCGTCGTCGATCTTCCACGACGGGCTTAGCCCTCCGCTGAGCGAGAGGTAGTCCGGCTCGACCGAGACCGACGCGGACGCCGCGCCGCGGAGGTCTCCCGGGCCGTACTCGCCGTCGACGCCCGCCACGTGGCGGACCTCGCTCCAGCGCGACGACGCGGTCGAGACGATGTCGACCGACGCGGCGCTGACGACGTCGACCAGGTAGCGCGCGCCGATCCGCCAGCCCTCCGCGTCGTCGCGCACGCCCGCGCGTGCGGTCGGGGTGACGACGGTGACGTTGTCGGTGTCGGCGTAAGTCGACAGCTCCGCCGAGCCTTCGACGGTGGCGCCGGTCGGCGCGGGCGCAGACGGCGGGGCGGCTGCCCCCGGCGGCGCGGACGGGGACGGCGCGCCGTCGCCGGCGTACGCAGGCGAGCCCGCCGCGACCCACGCGAAGAGCGCGAGCAGCGCGACGACCCGCGGGCGCTCAGTTGCAGCCGCAGCCGCTCGTCGCATCGAGGCTCCCACCGACCGCGCCCTCTTGGACCGCGCGGACATGTTGCTCGCCCGGCCCCGCCGAGCTCGTCTGCGTCATGCTCGGGTGCGCGAGCCGGCCGCGCTGGTGCGGCGCGACGCGGGTGCACGCCGAACACGCGAGCAGCGTCGCCGCGAGCGCGAACCGCACACCGAACCTCACGGACGCTCCACCGCGGCGGCGAGCGCGCACGCCGCTTCGTCCGTCGCCGCCGCGAGCCAGGACCGGAGGCAGGCGTCGCCCGGTCCTCCGGCCGCGAGCGGCGCACCGCCCTTGTGCCCCTCGCGCCCGATCGCCTTGCGCACCAGCGTGAGACGCTCGGGCGCGAGCCCGCCCTCGCGGACCACGCGCGCGAGCACCTCGGGCTCGAGACCGGCCGTCGCGCGCAGGTTCGCCGCGTGCTCGGCGGCGGTCGTCGCGCCGCCGCCGGGGACGTCGTCGTCCGCGAGGCGCAACCCGGCGCGATGGTACAGGCGCAGCGGGCGCCCCGGCTGGCCGTGGCAGTCGAGCGACGCGCAGCGGGCTCCGAGCATCTCGCTGACGCTCTCCCATCCGGCCGCCGGCGGCGTCACGCTCGGCGGCGGGGGCGCGTCGTCGCCCGAGCACCCGAGGAGGAGCATCACGCCACCGAGCGCCGCGATCGCCCTCGCCCTCACGGGCACCCGCTCGCGTCGAAGGGGCGCGGCGTCGCGTGCAGATAGACCTGCCCGGCCTTGGAGCGCGAGGCTGGCTCGCCGTGACACGAAGCACAGGAGCCGTCACGCTGGACCGGCGTATCCATCTCGACGCGGTAGCTCCCGCTCTCGAGCGCGACGAACAGCGGGTAGCGCGGCGTGAAGTCGGCGGGCTCGACGAAGAAGTTCCCGGCGCAGTTCGTCGCGACGCGGAACGTTCGCCGATCGGCGTCGACGAGCTCGACGACGACGCCCGGGGCCGGATCGGGAGCGGACGCGGTGACGTAGACCGTGCCGGCGACGGAGAACGCGCGCGCGCCCGAGGCCCCGTCGTGGCAGGTCAGGCACGGCTGGCCCCGGCGATGAAGCGGCCCGCGCGGGACGCCGGGGGCCTCGGGGCCCAGCGCCTCGATCGCGCGCTCCTGGAGCGGATCGTCGCACGCAGGCGCGAACGCCAGCAACGCGGCCGCGGCGAGCCGGATCGCGCGCGGGATCATGGAAGCGGGACGACGCGGAGCCCGGTGGACGTCGCGTCGTCGGGCGCGCTCGCGGCGCTCACCGAGCTGGCCACGTCGAACGGGAGGAGACGATGCGGGCCGGGCGGGCTGTCCTCCGACGAGTTCTCCTCGGTGAACTCGACGTTCACGACGTACGCGCCCGGCGCGACCTTCACGCCCTGGGCGTCGCGGCAGTCCCACGCGACGACGTGACCACCGGCGCTCTTGCGCGTCGCCCCCGTCACGGCGTCGACGTCGTTGCCGTTGGACGACGCCAGCCACGCGACGGCGTGCTTCAGCCGCTTGCTCCCCCAGACGTCGAGCGTCCGCACGAAGGCGCCGGACGCCGTCGTGATCCAGATCGCGCCGACGTTCTCCGGCGCGTACTCGCCACGGTACGAGATCGTCGTCACCTCGACGCGCGCGCACGCGCTCGCCGCCGGCTCGACGACGTCACCGTCCGCCGCCCCCTCACCGCCGCCCCCCTCCCCGGGCGCGCCCGGGCTCCCCGCCCCGGCGTCCGGGCGCGCGAGCCCGTGGGCGCGGTCCCAGTACGAAGGGTCCGTGCGCGAGGGATCGCACGCGCCGACGAGCAGCAGCGCCGCAACGCACCGGGCGGTGACGCCTCGCGGGAAGGCCGAGGGTGAGCGGAGCATGAGCGCGGCCAGACCTCTAGCACGCACTGTTGAAATTGAAAATCGGTTGCAATAAGACGGCTTCAGCGGTAGCGCTTCCCGATGGCTCGCCGTCGTCCGCGCGGGACGGCCCGCACCGCGCTGCTCTCGCTGCTCCTCGTGCTCGCGCACGCGGCCAGCGCGCGCGCGGCCGAGGGCGACGAGGCCGCGACGCCTCCACGGCTCCGCGAGCCCGCGCCCGACCCCGTCGCCGGCGCAAGCCCAGCGCAGAGCGCGGGCGCCGCGTCACCGAGGCGCTGGGCGTTCCTCTCGGTACGGCAAGACTTCGCGTGGGTCGACGGAGATCGCGTCTGCTCCCCCGAGGTGCAGCGCGCCGGGGACTTCAGCTGCTTCCGCGCGAACGGCACGCAGTACCTGGGCACGCCGCGCCCGGAGGACGCCGCGAGGGTGAGCGGCGCGTCGATCGCCACCACCCGCGTCCTCGCCACGTACCAGCACTTCCTCGGCGCCCACTGGGCCGCCGCGGCGACGGCCGGCGTGGTCCTCCGGGGGGGCGGGCCTCGCTCCGTCGGACGCGACGCGCAGCCGTTCTTGCCGTTCCACCTCGAGGGCCAGGTCTCGTGGTGGCCGACCGGCGCCCCGGCGCGCGGCGAGGGGCCCGCCGCGTTCGTGCTCCTCGGCGGCGGCCTCGCGCAGGTCGACAGCAAGCTCTCGCTCACGGTCCGCGAGGATCCGACCGCGGCGCCGCCGCCCTCGCAGCTCGACAACCCCGAGCGCCAGACGCTCGACGTCTACAAGAAGACCGGGACGGGCTTCGCCGCCGTCGGCGGCGGCGTCGCGGCGGCGACGAGCCGCTCGTTGATCTGGCGCTTCGCCTTGGAGGCGACCGCTGCGTTCCCGGCGTTCGGTTTGGGCGCGGCGTTGGAGGCGGGCGTTGGCTTCGACCTCTGAGGCGGCTCCGTCGGTGAGCCCGGTCCGCTCGGCGGCGACGCTCGTGGTCGCCGGCGCCGCGCTCGCGACGACGCAGCTCCTCGCCGTGCGGGAGCTCGTGAGCGGACTCTTCGGCGAAGAGGTCGTGATCCTCGTCGTCAACGCCGCCCTCTTCGCGGCGATCTCGTGCGGCTACTGGCTGGCGCCGCGAATGCGCCGCCTCGGACGCGTGGCGGAGGTCGCCTTCCTGCTCGGGTGCGCTCTCCATCTCTCCCTGCCGGTGCTCCCGCGCCGCGGCTTCGCGTGGCTCGCCGCGCATCGCTGGAACGGCGTCGCGCCGCTCGTGATGGCGATCGGCGTCGCCGTCGCGCTGCTCGCGCCGCTGTCCACGCTGCTGCCGCGCGCCGTCGCGAGCTACGTCGATCCCGTCGACGGCATGCGACGCAGCTACAGCGCCGAGCTCGCCGGCTTCTTGCTCGGCCTCGGCCTCACCCAGCTGTGCTTCGGCCACGGAGTCGAGGTGCTCGTCGCGCTCCACTGGGCGCTCCTCGCGCTCGTGGCGGGCCTCGCGCTCGGCGCGCGCGCGTTCGCGATCGTCGCCCTCCCCGCGGCGCTGCTGTTGCCCTCGCTCCCTTCGCGCGCGCGCTCCGCGAACAACGCGCTCTACCGGGACGTCCACGGCCTCCGCTCCGCCGACGTCGTGTTCTCGGTCGACTCTCCGTATCAGCGCGTCGAGGTCGTCGACAGCGGCGCCGGCCGGCGCTCGCTGTACCTCGACGGGCTCGAGAACCTCAACGCGAGCGATCTCGCCCTCCTCAACGAGTACCTCGCGGTCGTCCCGGCGCGGATCACGCGCCCCGCGAGCGCGCTCGTCATCGGGAACGGCACCCTGTCGCTCGTCGCGCCGCTCGCGGCGCTCTCCGACGAGCTCGTCACGGTGGAGATCGATCCCGTCGTCGTCGCGGCGGGGGCACGCTTCTTCAGCCCGAGCGCCGGGCGCGCGGGCCGGACGTGGCGCCTCGTCGAAGACGACGGCAAGGCGTTCCTGGCGAGCACGTCGCGCGTCTTCGATCTGATCGTCGTCGACGTCCCGAGCCCGCTGACGTTCCAGGAGGCGTTCCTCCACACCCGCGAGTTCTACGCGCTCGTCCGATCGCGCCTCTCTCCGCGCGGTGTCGTGTCCGTCCAGCTCAGCGGGCACCGCCTCGGCGCGATCGAGCGCTCCCCCTCGCGCGTCACCGCCGCCCTCGCCTCCGAGCTGCCCGATCTTCTCGTCGTCGAGAGCGCCGTGGCCGATCGCGCCTTCGCCTACGCGTCGCGCGAGCTGCCGTTCCGCGCCGACGACGTCCGCGCCGTCGCGCCGCCCTCGGAGACACGCCTCGTCGTGCTCGACGCCGAGACGGTCCGCGCGCGGACGCGCGGCGCCGAGCCGCTCGACGTCGACTCGCTCGATCTGGTCCTGCGCCGCGGGCTCGAGCGCCTCGTCGATCGTCGGGGAGGCGGCCCGTGATCGACCGCCGCGCGAAGCTGATCGCGAGCGTCACGGGGCTCCACTTCGCGGCCTTGCAGGTGGGCGCGTTCCTCTCCGTGGAGAGCGTCTCGTCGTCGGCGTGGGCGACCTACGCCGCGCTCTCGGCCGCCTGGCTCGGCGGGACGCTCGCGGGGCTGTGGCTAGAGCTCCCGGCGCGGCCGACGATCCTCGCCGGCGTCATCGCGTTCGAGGGCCTGGTGGCGTTCACGCGGCTCGCCCCTTGGTCACGCGGGCTCTTCGCCTTCGGCGCGGGCGCGGCGGCCCTCGGCGGGCTGTGGGCAGGCGGCTTCTTCACGCGTGCCGCGCGTCGTCGCGCGACCGACGGCGTATTTCTCCACGAAAACAACGGCTTCCTCGTCGGCCTCGTGGGGACCCCCATCACCTTCGCGTTCGGCGGCCGAGCGGCGCTCGCCGCGCTGCCCGTCGTCACCTGCGCGATCCTCTTTGGACTGGACCAGACATTCACCCGAGCTAGAAGGCAAACACCATGAAGCGGCCCCTCCTCTTCGTATCCGTACCCCTGGTCGCCGCGTTCGCGGCAGTCGCATGCATGTCGATCGACGACACGCCCGGCGTCACGATCGAAGGCCCGCCGCCGACCGCCGAGTCCACCGCGGACGCGGCTGGAGCGGCGCCGGACGCCGGTGAGCAGCGCGCGTGCCCGTCGCGCCGGGAGGACGGCGCGACGCTCGCAGGCTGCTGCCTCCCGACGGGACGATGCGGCTACTTCGTCCCGAGCCTCAACACGTGCACCGATCCGGTCCAGCTCGGCCTCGAGCGCGAGGACGTCACGTGCACCTACGTCGACGCGAACGACGACGAAG
>JAHBWA010000080.1 GCA_019637195.1 Labilithrix sp.
AGCGAGCAGCAGAGCGTGCGAGGCGCCGTGACCGTCTCGCTGCCGAGCGTGGCGGGAGCCTGCTTCACCCTGCACCCCGTGCTCGCGGTGTACTGGTACGACGCGGCGTTGCCGAGCGCGGTTCCGCTCGTCGTGCACGAGCCGTCGACGCTGACGGAGCGGATCGAGTCCGAGCAGTCGGCCTTCTCGAAGGCGCGCAGCGTCCCGCCGGCGCAGCCGCTGGCTTCGCAGGTGCACGTGGCCGCGCAAGAGCGGCCGTCGGTGACCGAGGTGCCGAGCACGGTGCGACGTGGCAGCCTCGCCGGACACGCGACCTCGCCGTCGTGGATGAGACAGTTCGTGCCTTGCAGGATCGAGGCCTTCGGGACGCAGACCTCGTCCGCCTTGCAGGCGGCGTCCTGGGTGCCCGTCGCGCCCTCGCAGGTCGCCGTCGTGCGAGGAGGCGCGAGGTTCGCTTCGACCGTGCCGGTGCAGCTCGTCGGCGCGTTGTTGGTCTGCACCGAGAAGGCGACCGGGAGCGCGAAGCCGGGGAGGCTCGTCGAGCACGTCCCGTTTCCGGGAATCGCGTACGCGATCGGGGTGCCGGCGCACGCTGCGCCGCCGCGGGCAGCCACGGCGTTTCCGCACGAGCCCGAGGTGGGGGCGCAGTTGCACCCGCAGCTCCCGCCGCCGGAGGACTGGTGCTCGCGTCGCGTCGGCCAGCCCGTCGGGCACGTGTTTCCGGCGAGCACGCCCGGCAGGAGCATCGGGCTCCAGCCGTCGGCGTTCGTGATGCAGATGCTCAACGGCCCGCACGAGGCCAGCGACGGGGAGATGGTCGCCGGTGGCAGCCCGCTGTCCGGAGCGCCGCCTCCGTCCACTTCGCTGTCGGCCCGACCGCTGGCGTCCCGGTCGCGATCGTCCGGCGTCGAACCGCCCGCGCCGTCGGGCGCGGCGCCTCCGTCGGGCGTCGTCTCGAACGCGGTGTCGTCGACGCCGAGGTCGGACGCCCCGGTGAGCGCGTTGCACGCGACGCCGCCGGCGATCACGCCGACGACCGCGCAGACGCGAGCCGCGAGCCGCGAGGACATCTCCGGATGTTAGCGCCAGACGGCCGAGCTTTGTACAGCGCGCTCGCGAGCGCACCGTCGAAGGGGCCTCGCGACGGCGAGCTCGTCGCGAGGCGCTCGTTCTCGGCGCGAAGGCGATCCCGTTCGGTGGGCGCTCCTCCCTACCTCGCGGGAGAGGTCGTTACGGCTCTGACACCGCCAGTACATCCACCGTGACGCGGACCTTCTCCGCACAGTTCGCGGAGAAGAGCGACCGGGTCCCTCCCAGCACATGCACGCGGCCCGTCCCGTCGGCCAGCGGGAGGGCGGTCTCGGGGTAGATCCGCTCGCGGCTGGACTGGTCGACGACGGTGACGGGGAGGGTGAGCGTGCCGCACGGCTCGTCCCCGGGGATCGCGCACGAGTTGTCCTCCGAGACGAGGAGGCGGTGGCCCGCCTGGCGGAGGTGCGTCGACTGCTGCGTGAGACGCGCGAGCTCGAGCGCCTTCGCGTCCGTGTCGCGGACGAGTCGGATCCCCTCCGGGGCATCCTCGAGCAACTTCGTGCGCTCGAGGGTGACGACGTCCCCCGCGGCGAAGGGCCAGAGCGAGGCGACGCCGCAGATCCGGATCGTGAGCGGCTTGACGCTCGGCTCCTCCGGAGCGGGTTGTGCGCTCACCGTCAGGCAAGCGTCGGTCGTCTCCGGCGCGTCGAGGACGAAGTGCCTGCCGATGTCGGATGGAAGGATCGAAGGGACGGCGATCGCCGTGCGCGAATCGTCGCACCTGGGTGGCCACGCGCCGAGCGGCGCGATCTGCGTCGACGACGAGGCGAAGCGGGTCACGCTGCCGTCCTCGTCGAGCGTGACGACGCCGTTGCCGACGAGGAGCGCCTTCGGGCCACCCACCACGTCCACGGCGGTCGCCGCGCGGAGCTGGGGAGAGCCATGGTCGTCGGTGACGCGCAGCGTGCCCGACTCGACGATACGGGCTTGCCCCGCGGGCAGCATCAGGGGCGTCGTGCTCGCGGGGAGGTAGTGATACGCGGGGATCGCGAGGCGGTCAGGGCTGCGGAGGAGGTCGACGTGGACCGCCGCGTCGCTCCCGATCGGGACGACGTGGAGCTCGAACGCACGCTTGGTGCGGTTCTGGATTTTGATTCCGTTTCCCAGCGTCGCCACTGGCGGTAGATCGTCCATCGGGACGCTTTTGTTGTGCACCGCGACGTCCTCCGCGAGGTACGTGTGCTCCGGTCCCTCGACGGTGAGGTTGAAGACCTCGACGAGGTCGTGCTCCTCGCGCGTCGTCGACTCGACGATCGCGGGCACGAGGCGCCCCTTCGCGACGACCGCCAGGACGGAGCCGACCGTGAGGTCACCGGCGCGCGTCCAGACGCGGCGCTCGGCGTCCCAGAACGGATGCTCGTCCGTCGTGACGACGCGGCGTCCCGCGGCGGTGATCGTGCGCGTACGACGGACGTGGGCGCGGTGGAGAGCCGTGACGCGCCGGACGACGAGCGCCATCGTCGACTCCACGACGGAGAGGATCTCGTCACCGACGGCGAGCTTCTCGATCGGCGTCGTGCCCGAAGGCGTTCGCACCCGCGTGCCGCGAACGAAGCAGATCGGAGGTTCCGCCGGGGGTGAGCTGCAACCGAGCAGGGCGGACGCGCCGACGACGAGACCGGCGGCGCCGTGTTTCCAGACGCGGTTCCCCATTGTCGCGACATAGGCACCGGCCGTGCCACGCGGATTCGTGCGGGCATTTGCGCCCTCCGTCCGACCAGGCCTGACATTCCGATCCGACGCGGCGGTTGGTGGACCGACGCGGAGGTTGGTGGACCGGCGCGTGCGAAGCGAAACGGAGCGCCCGGCGGCGCCGGGGGTTCTACCTCGTGCGCCCGCGCGACGTGCGCGGGAGCTGGCGGCCGCCGTGCAGCGGTGCGCCCCGTTCGACGCTGCACCGGCCGAGCGCGGGCGTTTTGTTCACTTGCACTCGAGGCCTTCGATCGGCTTGCAGGTGCCCGTCGTAGCGTCGCACGTGAGCCAGTCGCGGCAGGGGCGATCGTCGCAGCTCTCGCCCAGCTTCGCGTACGACGACGGCTTGCAGGTCCCGTCCGCATCGCAGACCGCTCCCTCGCCACACATCAACCCGCGATCGAAGTCGCAGGCTTCGCCGATCTTCACCACGGTCCTCGGAGCACAGGACCCATCCGGGGCGCAGAACCGCGCGGGACCGCATTCGTAGACCTCGGAGTAGTCGTAGCTGCACGAGGACCGGCGGAGGAGCACGCGCAGCGGCACGCAGCTCGCGGCCATGTGGCCGCCCCAGCAGACCTCTCCAGTGCCGCACTTGTTGCCTTGCTCGGAGCACGGGTACCCATCCCAGACCGGCGTGTCGCACTCGCCGCAGCTCGATCCTGCGCGGGCGCCGTCGGGCAGCCTGCAGTAGCCGTCGGAGCACTGGTCGTCGCTGGCGCACCGCGCGCCGCGGGCGAGCTCGCCTTTGGGCTCCCAGCACGCGGCGACGACGTCGGTGTCGTCGCCGCACGGCGCAGTCTTCATGGCCTGCGCGCACGACTTCAAGAACGCGGCGTCGTAGCCGCTCCCCGAGCGGCGTCCGCGCGCGACGCAGGACGCGACGAAGGCCTCGCGATCGCCGTCGTCGGCCGCGAGCTTCAGCGCGGGCACGCTGTCCAGCGGCAGCAGGTCCGGACAGCGGTCGTGACGAGCGCGCATCGCGGTGAACTGCTCGTCGCAGGCGCTCTCGAGCGCGCGGTGCACGTCCATGGCCTTCGCGGCTCCGCCGACGCCTTCGCCGGGCTCTCCCTCGCCCGCGCCATTCGGCGCGGACGAGCCGGCGGGCGTCGCTCCGTCAGGTTCCGCCCCCGCGCAGGCCGCGGCCCCGACGAGGAACACCGAGAAGAGCGCGACACTGCGAAGCGGCTTGGGCATGGTCCGCCCCCGTCGGCCGGGGACCGGAGGGGTTGTCAAAAATCGACACGCCCACCGCGAACTGTCGGCGGCGGCGGGCGGGCGCGGCGTCGCGACACGCGAGCCGGCCGTGCGGCGTCGGCGGCCGCGGGTGGGCGCGGCGTAGCGAAACGCGAACGGGCCGCGCGGCGTCGCCGGCGGCCCGTCCGTCCGAGTCGCGAGGGGCGGCTATTCCTTCGCGTCGCCGCGCGCGAAGATCGACGCCACGTAGTTGAGGACGTCGGTGGCGCTGACCTCGTTGTAGCCGAAGTTCTTCATCAGGCGGGCCTTGATGATGTCGATCTTCTCCTGCGTGTCCTTGTCGACGACGGCGGAGACGAGCGTCTTCAGCTTGATCGAGTCCTTCTGATCCTCGAAGAGCTTCAGCTCGAGCGCCCGGCGGAGGCGGTCGTTCGTGCTCCAGACGAACTTCTTGCCCTCGACGGCGAGCGCGCCGATGAAGTTCATGATCTCGCGCCGGAAGTCGTCCTTCCGGTTCTCGGCGATGTCGATCTTCTCTTCGATCGACCGCATGAGGCGCTCGTCCGGATCCTCGTCTTGACCGGTGTACCGGTTCTTGACGCGCTCCTTGAGCGTGTACGCCTTGATGTTGTCGATGTAGTTGCCCGCGAGCTTCATGATCGCGTCCTCGTCGGCGCTGATCGCTCGCTGCACCTCGTTCTTGACGATCTCCTCGTACTCGCGCTTGACGAGGCCGATGATCTCCTGGAAGCGCTTGCGCTGCTCGTCGTTCGTGATGAGCGAGTGGTGGCGGAGGCCCTTGTCGAGCTCGTTCATGACCATGAACGGGTTGATGGTGCCTTCGCCCGCCTCGTTGACGAGCGCGTTCGAGATCTTGTCCTGCACGTAGCGCGGAGAGATCCCCTCCATCCCCTCGCGCTTCGCCTCTTTGCGCAGCTCCTTGACGGTGTCCTGCGTGTAGCCGGGCAGGACCTTGCCGTCGTAGAGCTTCAGCTTCTGGATGAGCGAGAGGTTGTGCTTCTTCGGGTCCTCGAGGCGGGTCATGACGGCCCACATCGCGGCGACCTCGAGGGTGTGCGGGGCGATGTGCTTGCCCTTCACCTTCGTCTGCGAGAAGTCCTTCTCGTAGATCTTGATCTCCTCGTGCAGCTTCGTGATGTACGGGATGTCGATCTTGATCGTGCGGTCGCGGAGGGCCTCCATGAACTCGTTGTTCAGGAGCTTCTTGTACTCGGCCTCGTTGGTGTGGCCGATGATGACCTCGTCGATGTCCGTCTGCGCGAACTTCTTCGGCTTGATCTTCTTCTCCTGCGACGCGCCGAGGAGATCGTAGAGGAAGGCGACGTCGAGCTTCAGCATCTCGACGAACTCGACGATGCCGCGGTTCGCGATGTTGAACTCGCCGTCGAAGTTGAAGGCGCGCGGGTCGGAGTCGGAGCCGTACTCGGCGATCTTCCGGTAGTTGATGTCGCCGGTGAGCTCGGTCGAGTCCTGGTTCTTCTCGTCCTTCGGCTGGAAGGTGCCGATGCCGACGCGATCCTTCTCGGAGAGGACGAGGCGGCGGCAGCGGACGTGGTTCCGCATCACCTTGCCCCAGTCGCCCTCGTACTTGGTCATCAGGTTCTTGAAGATGAACCGGCTCGCGGGATCGAGATCGCCGTCGACGCGGACCTTGTACTGATCGTTCGAGAGACCGAGCTCCTCGATCGCCTTCGGGCGCCACTCCTGCGGGATGAGGCGCAGCGGCTCGTCGTTCATCGGGCTCGCGAAGCGATCCGTCGACGTGCCGGCGAGGTCGGTCCCGCCGAGGTTGATCCAGTCGAAGGAGTAGAGCGCGCCGTCCGCCGTGCGCGAGTAGTACTCGATGCCCTGCTTGAGGAGCCGCGCGATGGTGCTCTTCGAGGACCCGACCGGCCCGTGGAGGAGGATGACGCGCTTCTCCGGGCCGTAGCCCTCGGAGGCGGCCTTGAGCACGTGGACGAGGCGCATCAGCGGGATGTCGAGGCCGTAGATCGCGTTGGCCCCGCCGTTCAGCTCGTCTTTGAAGAAGTTGAAGCGAGTCAGCTTCTTCTTGTTGTCGATGTACTCCTCGGTACCGAAGCTGATGATCATGTCGTAGAGGCGCTGGTACGCATTGCGCGTGACCTGCGGCCGCTCGCGAACCAGCTGGAGGTACTCCTCGAACGAGCCCTCCCAGTGAAGCTCTCGATAGAGCTTGAAGTCCTGCATCGCTCCGATGCGATCGATCATCATGCTCGACGTCTCCGCCATCTCTGCTCCTCGCCTCCGAGCCATCGAGCCTATCACCGCAACAAGTCGAGACGAGCGTCGCTTTTTGCCCCTCGCGATTCGTCGGGACCACGGCATGTTTTTTCGCAGCCGTCCTGTCGCTCGAGCGGGGGATCGTTCGGTGCGCCGGCGCCCGATGAGCTCGCCGAAGCACGGGCGGCTCTCGCCGCCGCGCGCTGCGATCGGCGTGGCTTGCGAGCCATCGCTCGCGATCGGATCCGGTCGATTCGTCGGCGCGAGGTGCCCGGATCGAAGCTGGTCCGAGCCCGGCGCGGATCAGGCTCTCCCGGCGGCGCGAGCGCGTCGCCGGGAGCTCGTCCGTGAAGTCGCAGCCTGCTCCGGCGTGACCGTTTCTTCACACGCGTGTCGTGCCCTTCGAGCTACGGCCGCGGGGCGTCGCGCCGGTTTGGCGCGCCAACTGCTCGAAATCGCCAAAACGGCGCTGCCTGCGGGGGCGCGAGAGGACGGAAACCGAGGGATTTTACGACGGTTCTGGGGGAGGCGAACGGCTCACGAGTTGCTATGCATAGAGAGGCATGGGCGAGCGGCTATCGCGGTGGATGACGGCACTCTTCGCTCTCGCGGCGACGGCGGGGGTGCTCTCGACGGGCTGCGGGGCGTACGAGCCCGAGCCGGAGTACCCGCAGCAAGTGCAGTACGTGGCGCTCACGCCGGCGACCTCCGCCGAGCTCGCCGCGCAGCAAGAGGCTCGCGCCCAGGCCGCCGCGGAGTCGCGCGAGATCCTGATCGGCGTGGACGGCGACGAGTACTCCGACACCGATCCGAGCGCGCTCACCGAGTTCAAGCCCGCGCTCGACGGTCACGGCGTCTGGGTGGACGACGCTTCGTACGGCACGGTCTGGGTCCCGTCGCGCGAGGAGGTCGGTGACGACTTTCAGCCCTACGTCACCGCCGGCCATTGGACGTACAGCGACGCGACCGACTACGTGTGGGTCTCCGACTACTCGTGGGGCTGGGCGCCGTTTCACTACGGGCGCTGGGTGCACCTGCCCGGGCACGGCTGGGCGTGGATCCCGGGTCGCCGCTACGCGGGCGCGTGGGTCACCTGGCGCGTCGGGCCGGCGGGCTATGGCTACGTCGGTTGGGCGCCCGCGCCGCCCGCCTGGTACTGGCACCACGGCGTCGCGTACGGGTGGTCGTACGGCTGGTACAACCACCACGACCATTACGTGTACTGTCCCCGTACTTACGTCTACCACCAGACCGTCGGGACGCACGTGGTCCGTGGCGCGGCGGCGCGCCAGCAGCACTACGGCCGCACGCAGGACTACGTGCCGGCGCGTCCGGGGACGGGGGGCGGCGATCGCGTCGTCGCGAGCCCGAGCGTGAACGGCGGCGGTCGCGTCGTCGCGAGCCCGAGCGTGAACGGCGGCGGTCGCGTCGTCGCGAGCCCGAGCGTGAGCGGCGGTGTGAGCCCGGGGGCCGGCGTCGTGGAGCGCGCGGGGGCGACCCCTGGCCTCGGAAACGGGAACAGGGGACCACGGCCGGAGGAGCTGGGCTTGGGCCACGGCGCCGTCGTGGCTCCGCCGACGTCGAACCAGGGGCTGAGCCGCGCGCAGGCGTTTGCTTCGCCGGCGACCGCGGTCGCGGCGGGCGCGGCGGCGCCCGCGCACCTCCGTCCGGCGACGCAGGGCGCGGGCGTGCCGAATCGCGGCCCGGCCTCGTCGGCGTCGGTCCCGGGAGGCGCGCGCGGTCTTGCGGCGACGAACCCCGCGCCCAGCTTCGCCAATCCGTCGGCGCCGAGCTCGACGGCGCCGTCCCGCTCGTCGGCGCCCGCGATGCGCGCGCAGCCGAGCTACGCAGCCCCCTCCGCGCCGAGCTACGCGGCGCCTTCGCCGCCGTTCCGCTCGTCGGCTCCCGCGGTTCGCTCGACGCCGAGCTCGCCGGACCCTTCGCCGTCGTTCCGCTCGTCGGCGCCCGCGGTTCGCTCCACGCCGAGCTTCGCGGATCCTTCGCCGTCGTTCCGCTCGTCGGCTCCCGCGGTTCGCTCGACGCCGACGCCGTCGGTTCGACCGGCGCCGACGCCGACGCCGTCGTTCCGGTCGTCGACGCCGTCGGTTCGGTCGACGCCGACGCCGTCGTTCCGGTCGTCGACGCCGTCGGTTCGGTCGACGCCGACGCCGTCGTTCCGGTCGTCGACGCCGTCGGTTCGGTCGACGCCGTCGTTCCGGTCGTCGACGCCGTCGGTCCGTTCGGCGCCCTCGCGCTCGTCGTCTCCGTCGCGCTCCTCCGCACCGGCCGTTCGTAGCGGCGGTGGGTTTCGCAGCAGGTAGCTCAGGTGAATGCCATGAAGTCTCTCGTTGCCCTCCTCGTCGTCGGGACATCGCTCGTGACCCTCGCTGGCTGCGTCTATGACGACGAGCCGCCGCGCCGTCTCGCGTCCGAGCCGCAGCCGTACTCTCCCGATCCGGCGCCGGGGGCGTCGAGCGGCAACCCAGGCTCGCCCGCGAGCCCGGCGCCGATGCTCGTCGAGATCGACGCCGATCAGACGATGAACGCGGTCGGTGGCGAGGGCGTCGGCGTCTTCATCGAGTACGCGCGAGGCGGTCACTGGCACGTCTGGTGGACGTGCGACACCATCGAGACCGGGCAGAGCTGCGATTTCTCGATCAGCGCCACCGCCGCCTCGGGGAGCGTGAGCAACCTCGACCTCTCCGAGCTCGCGGGCGGGTACGCCACGTCGACGGCCTCACGCATCGAGGCGAGCTCGACGACCACGACCGAGATCCACGGCCTTCGTTTCGACACGAACCCGGGCGCGGTGATCACCGTCGACGCGGCGGTCGGCGGTCTGAAGGACGGGGCCTTCCTCTTCTTCGTGCAGGACGGCAAGGTCAACGGCGGCTTCGCCGGCACGCTGACGAACCCGCTCCAGCTGCAAGGCAACGCGCCCTGATCCACGGCCTCGCCTCGAGCACGGTGGAGGAGGGCGTCGCGCGTCGCGCGCGCTCGAGCGGGCGAGGCAGGTCGCGCGCGGGCCGCGGCGTGCGCGCGTGACACGCACCGCGATCGGGCTCGGGGCGAACCTCGGCGATCGCCTCGCGACGCTGCGCGAGGCCGCGTCGCGGGTCGCGATCGTCGCGCCGATCCTGGCGCGGTCACGTGTCTGGGAGACGGTGCCCGTCGGCGGACCGGAGCAGCCCGACTACCTCAACGCTGCGCTCCTCGTGGAGTGGAGCGGCGATCCGCTCGCGCTGCTCGACGCGCTGATGGAGATCGAGGCGGAGCTCGGCCGCGTGCGCGGCGTCGTGAACGGGCCGCGCACGATCGATCTCGACGTGCTCTGGATCGACGGCGTCGTCGTCGAGGAGCGTCGCCTCGTCGTCCCGCATCCGCGCCTCCACCTGCGCGCGTTCGCGCTCGCGCCGATGCTCGAGGTCGCTCCAGGAGCGATCGACCCGCGCGACGGTGCGGTCCTCGCCGCCCCGCTCGACGCGGGCGTCCGCGCGCTCCCGTACGAGCTGTGACGCCGCGCGCTCCGCGCGCCCGGACCGATCCGGGTGCGGCGTCATCGCCACGCTGTGGCGGTGGCGCAGCGGCGACGGGGCCCGCGTCTCGGCGCGGCGGAGGCCCGGCCGCGCGCTCCGTGAGGCTTGTCTCGGCGTGGCGGAGGGGGGGCGGCCGCTACGCGAGCTAGGTTGCGCGGGGCGCGTCCTCCGGGCGGTGTCTCGGGCTCGACATCGTCGCGGGGCGATCCTCCGCGCCAGTGGGACCGCGGCTCGGCGCGTGCTTCCTCGTGAGCGAGGTGCTTGCGATGCTCGAGATCACCACCGAGGAGGTCCGCGGTTCGCGTGGCCGCTCGCGCCGCAGGACGAGCGCGTCGGTGCTCGTGCTCTCTGCGGCCGCGCTCGCGCTCTCGGCGTGTGCCCGCTCGCCGGCGTCGACGACGACCGTGACCTCCGGGACGTACGACGTCGATCCCGGAGCGTGCATCTGCCGGCTCGCGCAAGACGAGTACCTGTCGTGCTGCCGGAGCGCGATGGAGCTCACGTGCAGGTGCTCCCCGAACGGCGCGTGCGCGATGGTCCCGAGCGGTCGAACCTGCGGAAAGACGCCTCCCGTTCCGATCCGTTGATCGATCCTTCTCGAGGTCTCGAAACGCGAGGCTCGACCGAACGAGGGCCCGGCGTGGGGATTCGGCTCGCAGGACCCATCGGGGTCGCGGCGAGCGGACGCCCGTGAACGCTCGCCTCGAGGAGCGATCGATGCGTGGGCTCGCGGCGAAAGGGCTCGCCACGATGGCGGGATGCGATGGCTCGCCACGAGGGCGCGCCACATGGCGCGAAGCGATGGCTCTCCACGAGGCTCGATTCGATGGCTCGCCACGAGGGGCGCGATGTGAGGACTCGCCACGGGGGCTCGCTGCGAGGCTCTCCACGAGGGCGCGATGCGCGGAGCGAGTCGCAAAGGTCAGGGGATAGGGAGCGAGGCCCGCGCGGGCGGGGCGTCTCGAAAACCGGCGGCGCGGACCTGTCCCCGCCACGGAGCGCATGTGGACACGACGATCCGGTCGATGGGGATCCACAGCACCCCAATAGCCCACGCTAAGTGTTGGAAGTTTCGTCCAGGACGTCTTGTGCGGACGGAAAATTGTGGTGGCATTGCGGGTGCACCTACATGTGGCGTGGAGAGCGATATGTACCGCAAAGCCTTCCTGCCGGCGTTATTCGCGACTGTGGTCTCGATGGGAATCGGGTGCGCTGCGCCGGATCAGGACGGCGAGGATATCGACGAGCAGGTCGAGGCGTCGCAGGACGAGATCCGCGAGGTGCTGACCGGTCCCCTGCGTAAGTCCACCGACGCCGAGGTGTGGAGCGTCGACAACGCTTGGTCGGACACCACGACGGCGGCGGCGCGCAAGGCGGGCCTCGTGTGGTCGGAGAACAGCGGCCTCACCTGGGAAGAGAAGTTCCAGCAGTGGGTCGCGACCTTCGAGAAGGTGGACGCCGTGCGCTGGGGCAAGACGATCCGCATCACGACCCCGTACGGGCGCACGATGGACGGCCCGGTGCTCGAGTGCGCCGACCTCGCGATCTGGCTGCGCATGACGTTCTCGGCCTGGTACCACCTGCCGTTCTACATGACCGGCTACAGCAACGGGCAGCCGGTCTACTACGGTCACTTCGGCGTAGTGAACCGCGACGGCAACCCGGTCGCCGGGTTCCCGCGCTTCAAGACGCTCTACCGCGATCACGAGAAGACCTGGTCCGCCGGCGAGCGCTGGCCGAGCGACGCGACGCTGCGCACGCGCCACGTGGGCACCGACGACAGCGCCGCGGGCGTGCGCGTCGGCGACGACCGGACCCTCGCACAGGGCGACGGCGCGGGCGCGTACTTCGACGAGCTCTTCCTCAACAAGCGCGCCGGCTACCTGATGCTGCTGCTCGATCGCAGCTTCGGCAGCGCGAACCTCGCCGACGGCGCGAACATGTTCCACATCACGCCGGCGGCGACCACGCCCGGCGACATCCTCGTGCAGCGTTGGCAGCGCAACGGGATCGGCCACGTGCTCCCCATCATGACGGCCGTCCACACGCCGGGCGACAAGCTGCGCGTCTCCACCGCGAGCGGGTCGATGCCGCGACGCCAGCCCGTCTGGGAGGAAGAGGCGCAGAGCGCGAGCTACTTCAAGCATCCGTACTCCGGCGGCCGCGGGAACGCGGCGGACGGCAACGCCTTCGCGAAGCTCGGCGGAGGCGTCCGTCGCTGGCGGACGCCCGCGCTCCAGAGCGGTCGCTGGAACAACATCGTCCCGCGACACGATCAGCCGGTCTACATCGAGGACCGCAACGTCGAAGGCATCGCCTCGCGCCCCGAGCGGTTCGAGACGCTCCTCGCGGAGGACACCCCCGAGGCCGAGCGCGACGCCGCGCTCGCGACGATCGAGAGCGCGCGACGCTCGCTGCTCGAGCGCCCCGCGAGCTGCTCGCAGCGCACGAAGCGTGAGGGCGCGTTCGAGGCGCTCTACGACGTGATGTCTCGCGCGTACGGCAAGTCGCGCGCGGAGGTCGACGCGCAGTACCGTACCCTCGAGGACTACGTCTTCGCGGAGCTCGAGTACAACCGCTCGAAGACCTGTTGCTGGAACTCGACGACGCCGCAGATGGCCGAGATCGTCCTCGACTACGCGGCCAAGGAGAAGGCCGCGAACGACGCCGCCGGCGTCTGCAAGCAGCCGACCGCGTTCCGCTCGTCGGCGGGCGGCAAGTACGACACGTGGAGGGCTCACGCCGCGAGCCTCGGTCGCGCCGGCGACTGGCGCGCTTGGAGCGAGGACGAGCCGTGCGCCCAGCGTGGCGTGGTCGAGGACACGATCGGCGAGCGCGGCACCGTCGCGATGTGCCGGTAGCGCGCGCTCCCGAGGTCGCCGCCCCTTGCCTCGAAGTCCTTCGCGTCGGTCCTTGGTGAGCAGTATCCGCCGAAGGGGGTGTCCCTCTCCGGCGCGTCGATAAGGCCCACGCGATCCGCGCTCCGAGAGGTCAGCGCCTCTACGCGATCCGCGCTTCAACGAAGCTGCCGGCCGTCGCCGACAGAGGGGGTCTCGGTCACCGCCCGCATTGTCGAGGACGAGGACGCTTCAACGAAGCTGCCGGCCGTCGCCGACAGAGGGGAAGTGCCCGGAATGATGGGCACGCCCGGCAGGATTCGCTTCAACGAAGCTGCCGGCCGTCGCCGACAGAGGGCTGGGCTTCCACGGTCCCTACGACAGGGATGGGGGTAGCTTCAACGAAGCTGCCGGCCGTCGCCGACAGAGGGGCGCGCAAGCCCTGTTGCGCGCGGCCCGTTTCGACGTCGCTTCAACGAAGCTGCCGGCCGTCGCCGACAGAGGGGCGTATCGTGGCTCAAGTCACGCTCTTGGGGACCGTTGCTTCAACGAAGCTGCCGGCCGTCGCCGACAGAGGGCCGTGCTTCGCGGCAGCGTCTGGAAGTGCCTGACCTGCGCTTCAACGAAGCTGCCGGCCGTCGCCGACAGAGGGCGCCGGAGGTAGCGCTACGTCGATGACGTGGTTGTTGGCTTCAACGAAGCTGCCGGCCGTCGCCGACAGAGGGCCGGGCACGTCGATCGGAGTCCCGTCGGCATGCTCGAAGCTTCAACGAAGCTGCCGGCCGTCGCCGACAGAGGGTGGGTGATCTTGCGCTGGATCGACGCGACCTCTTTCTTGCTTCAACGAAGCTGCCGGCCGTCGCCGACAGAGGGCGCGACTGCTTGCGCGCGTGCTTGCGCTAAAGGTCGCCGCTTCAACGAAGCTGCCGGCCGTCGCCGACAGAGGGGGCGCGCAGAATGGAGTCACGCTCGGGTCGTTCCGTTGCTTCAACGAAGCTGCCGGCCGTCGCCGACAGAGGGACCGCTACCGGCGGACGGCGCGGCAGTTCGAGGAGCTGCTTCAACGAAGCTGCCGGCCGTCGCCGACAGAGGGATCCGCCGGACGAGTTCCGCATCTTCGCGGCTGGCTCGCTTCAACGAAGCTGCCGGCCGTCGCCGACAGAGGGACCTCGCGGTGCTGCGCACCGAGATGACGGCGATGCGGCTTCAACGAAGCTGCCGGCCGTCGCCGACAGAGGGGGACCCCGCAGGTCCCTCGCGATCACGAGGACTTCGCAAGCGTCATGCGAGCGGTGGGGTGGACGACTGAAGCGTCCTCGTCCTCAAAGTCGGCGCGTCTCGGGCTTGGCCCGCAAAGTCCCGATTTTCAAAGAACGAGTGGCCTGCGAGCGGTGACGGCGAAATGTTGTCGATTGGGCGCTCGCCGCGCGACCGGGGACGCGGGGCCGTTGCTGCGTCATGTGGAGGCGCGGGCTACAGACTGGAACTTCTTGCGTGGCACACGTGGCGAAACGCTCTGCTGTCGTATGGTCAACTGTGCGATGCTTCTTCGCATCCGCGCTCGCGACCTCTTCTTCATTCCAGGCGTGACGGATGTCGTCGCTTGCCGGCGAGATGCCGCTCGTTGGACCCCTACGCATGTGACATGAAGAGTCGCGCGGCCTTGAACGGTCGCCGGTGTACGCTCACCGCAGCAGGTCGATCGTTCGAATGCCGCGAAGTCGTACCGCCAAATTAGCGTCTTTCTTGGCGTCGACTCGCCACGCTCGCAGGAGAGAAGCTCCCATATCCGCCTTGATCGCTGCGGTTGATGGATGCCTCGAATACTACTGCGACGCCGCGTGCGCGGAGGACGCGAGGTTCGAGGTCGAACAGCTCCGAGGAGGCGAGAACGGATCGCACGACCTCGCGGCCGAGCGATGCATTCCAGATGGGCCAACGGAACGTGCCGGACTTCCATCCGCCTCGGCAGCCCGTCGTCACGATCTTGTCGTCCTCGGGGACGACGCGAATGAATGGCAGGCCGCGGAACGCCAGCCAATCGGCGCCCGGCACGCCGAGCTTCTTCTCCTTCGACGGATCGCCTGCGCGGAGCGCGTAGTCGCGTGACTGCGCGTTGTCCCACTGAAGGACGGGAAGCGGACGTGCGTAACGCCATGGCCCGAAGAGCGCTTCCTCGAAGTCCTCGCGATTCGTCCCCCTCTGCAGCTCGGTCACCATCGCGAGGAACTCCTGCTGCCCGGCGGTGAAGTGAAGCGCGGTGGGCTTGGTGTTGCCGTTGTTGTCGACAGCGACGTCGGTGGCGAATGCACCTGCGAAGGCGAGGCTGCGGCGTGACGCGCGGTCGCGGAGGTCTTCGAGGTACTCCGCGTAGCGTCGGGGGAGAGGCTTGAGGTCGTGCGCGTCCGCACCGCCGGGCTTCTTGTAGTGCAGATCGAGCGCGCGCTCGTCGGCGAACGACGCGAGATCCTCGACAAGGATGTCGAGCAGGTCTCGGGGAGCGGGACCGTCCACGAGTACCGGTCGATACGTGCCCACGTTCTTCCAAGCGATCTTCGGCGCAGGCGGCGTCGTGCACCGATCGGCGAGGATGTTGAGCACGCCGAGAGCGGCGAGGAACGCGAGCGGATTCTTTCCGTCCAGTCCCGTGAAGAGGATCTCGCTCATCGTGACTCCTTCTCTGCGTTCTCGTCGTTCGGAAGCTTCTTCTCGGAGCCGCGTCGCTGCTCGTACTCGCTGCGGCGGTGATCGGCCAGGCGAAGGATCGCCTCGAGCCAGGCGAGCCCGAACCATCCGTACCGCCCGACGAGCGTCCAGAAGCGCTCGGCGACTCCGGAGTCGAGCGCGGCGAGGTCGTTGCGGCTCGAGGCGCGCGCGGTGATCCCTTCAGCCTGGAAGACGAGCTCGACGGGCTCCGCATCCTCGACGACCGGCGCGAAGGGCCTGCACCACCCGTGGTGTGACGCAACGAGGTAGAGGACGAGATCCTTGTCCGTCGCGTCGCGGAGGAGCTCGGGCGCCGCTTCGAGCAAGGATAGGGACGCGAGCTCGTGACGCATGCCCACGGGGTAGCCGGAGCGAGCTCTCGCGCGACGTCGGGCGGCGCGGTCGTTGATGACGACGTTGCTCTTCGCGAGCGGAGTGGGAGCTACCTCCGCGAGCGGACTGCCTCCCCGCAGCCAGCGCTGGAAGCGAGGATCGATTTTCCCGGCATCGTGCCATCGGGCTGCGAGCTCGACGTCGCGTACGAGCGTGGTGGGCAGGCCGCAGCGTTCGGCGAACTGCCCGGCGTAGGACTTGACTCCCTGCATGTGCTCGTCGAGCGGTACCTCCACGCCAGCGGCGGATCCGCCGTCGTCTTCGGTCGAAACGTCCTGGTCGCCGCGCTCCTCCTGATCGCTGCGAGCCTCTAGATCTCCGTGCTTCTTCGGAGCGCGTTCACCGACGAGCGCGAAATAGGCGGGTGCGAGCGAGCCCGATACTCCGTCGAGTTGAGGTACCACGACGAGCTTCGACCTTCGCTCGCTGAGCGCCGACAGGATCTCCCGCGCCCATTCTGGGACCGCGGGTGACGTCAGCGCGCTCATCGCGTCGATCCACGGCTTCACGTCGTCGACCGGATCGTCGGTCGCGGCCTCGTCGTCCGACGGGACAGGGAGCCGCGGGAAGAGCTCCGGCTTGTCCCAGCGAGCTGCGTCCAGCCGGAACGTCGGCCTGCCGGTCTGGATGAAGCGTGCACGATCGCCGAGATCCTCGACCGGAGCTGACGCCGACGGATCCCAGGTCTCGCGTGTGAGCCCGCCGTAGGTGCTTGGAACGACGATCGTCATTCCGGGCCGGAGCTCGCTTGCGCGGACCGCCGTGGTGGCGTCGGCTCCTCGCCACGCGACGGCCCAAAGGCCATCGTTCGAGGCGCGGCGATCCCTGTCGTCGTCCTTCCTGCTGACGCTGACGCCGGCCTCGACGTCTGCGACCTCCGGCGCTCCGCTCGTCGAGCGCTCGAGCCACGCCTTGGCCGCCGCGAACGGGACGGCGAGCGCCTCGAGCCCGCTCGGCGGGCAGACCTCGAGGCGCTCGAGGATCGCCTCGAGCGCCGCTTTTCTGGCGTCTGTCGGCGCACCCGACGCGTGCTCGATGAGCTCGCGCGTGATGTCTGCGCGCCAGACGATCTGGACGTCCGCCTCCTTCTTCCGCTCGACACCGTGGAGCCACAACGCGACGTCGGGATCGACGCTCGGAGGAGGGTTGGTCTCGACCCAGGCATCGAGATGGCCGGGGAGCATGACCGGTGCGCGGCCCTTCGGCGGGAGCATCGCGACGAGCTCGCCGTGCGGAGGCAGCTCGCGCCCGAGGGCGCGTATCCCGAAGTCACGCGGGGCGGCGGCGAGCCAGGCCCAGGTCTTGGTCAGGGCAGCGCCGTACACCGGGTCGGCCTCGTCCTTGGCGATCACGTCGGAGCGAACGAGGACGGTGCCCGCCGCGTCCTCGATGTCGCCGAGTCTGTTGAGGCGTCCGAAGCGCTGACGGAGCGCATCGAGGGACGCGCACTCGGTCACGAGCGCGTCGAAATCGAAGTCGGCGCCGGCTTCGATGCACTGGGTCGACACGACGATGCGTGGCGGTGCGTTCGCGTCGCGAGTGCGGCCGGAAGAGACGAGCTCCGTGATCCGGCGATCGAGATCGTTTCGGTCGAGCGGGCGCATGCGTCCCGTGACGAGGTGGACGTGCTCGGTCCCGTAGCGCTGCTCCAGCAGCGCGAAGACCGCGAGCGCGGTAGCGACGCGATTGACCACGACGCCGACGATGCGTCCGGCCGACGCGTAGCGCGTCGCCTGCTTGGCGAGCTCCTCGGCGAAGGCGGCGCGCTTTGCCTCCTCGCGGCCGCTGACCTTGACCTCACGGCACTCGGTCGGCTTCCTCGCGTCGAGGCGACGCTTGAGGCGAGCGTCCGCGTAGTCCGTCTCGTCGAGCGAGAAGCACGGCTTGTCGTCGCCTGGCGTGGCCGACATCGAGACGAACTGCCAGCGGTCGGGGAGAGTCTCGGCGAACGCGCCGCCGGACGGATCCGGTGCGTTCGATCCTGACGTCGACTCGGGGCGTCTCGTCGTCATCGTGCGATAGGTGGACAGCGCGGCGAGCGTCTGACGGAATGGTTCCGAAAGGTGGACTTCGTCGAGGAGGATGAGCGTGTCGTGCCCGAGGAGCCCTGCGTGGATCGGCTTCATGGCGTCCTTGACGCCGTAGCCGCGGAACAGGAGACGGGAGCCGACTTGGTCGACGGTCGAGACGGCGACCACGGGCTGGTCGGGACGCGCCGCCCAGTCGTCGTCGCGGGGCATGCCTCCGCGGAGCTGAGCGTACCGCAGCGGCGCTTTCGTCCCGCCGAGCGAGCAGAGTCGCTCGCGGACGATGCGCAGGATTCCGCTCTCGGCCTTCGAGAGCGCGTCGGCGATCTTCCTCGCGCGCGCATACCCCTGGTCGACGACGGTGCGGCGGTCGACGACGAGGACGACGCGCCGCGCCGCGCGTCGTTCCTTCGGGGGTAGCGCGGCGTCGAGCGCGAGTTGGAAGAGCGCGACGTCGATCGCCGCGGTCTTCCCCGAGCCCGTGGGAAGGTCGAGCGTCTCCGGCCATCTCCCGTCGCGCGCGACCTGCTGCAGGAGTCTCGTTTGCCAGGGGAACGGCGTCGCGTCTTTCCCGTGAACGGCGGTGAAGTACTCCGAAAAGTGTTCTGGCGTGAGATCAGCCATGGTTCCTCGAGGGGCGAAACAGTCCGAGGCCGAGGTAGCGGCCCGCGCCGAGCAGGATGGGACCCTCGACGGGTTCGGCGAAGGTGATCGTGGCGTGGACGAGCACGCGCTGGATCGGCGGCTTGCCCGTTCCGTAAGGCGGAAAGTGCCGCGTCTTGTCGCCGCTGGCGAGCGGCGCCGACACCATCGCGGTGACGAGCGCCGGTCGCGGGAGGCCGACGTGCTCGCACGCGGTCGCGATCGTCTCCTCGGCTTCGGCGTAGGCGCGTGCCTCCTTCCGTGGATCGGAGCTGCGTAGGTCGCCAGGGTTGCGATCGAGCGCGATCGGCGTCGCGCTCGACCAGCGGCGCGCCCGCGCGCACCAGGTTTGCGGAGAGAGCGTCTTCTGCGAAGCCTCGTCCTCGACGACCGCGAGCTCGAGGACGCCGGCGCGTCCGAGGTGGACCCTCAGCCGTCCGTCGCGACGGTCGCCACGCCTCCAGGCGTCGACGGCGCGGTAGATCGCGAGCCGCTCGTCGCGAGCCGCGCCGCTGGGGACGACGAGCGCTACGCCGAGGATTGAGCCGTCTGCGTAGTCACTCGCGACGAACGGCAGAGGCACGATCGCGAGGTGCGTCCGATCGCTACGCTCGCCGGGCGCGCGATGGCCGGACAGGACCTCCGGCGCGTCGCTGCCGAAACTCTTGAGCAGCGCGGAGCGAACTCCGCGCGCGACGTCGACGGCACGCGTCGACGGTAGCCTCGGCCCCGCGACGCGCCGAAGCACGATCCAGTCTTGTCCGAAGGCCGTGGTCGGGACCGGGTTCTCTCCGCCGCTGGAAGGCCGGACGTACCGTTGGAACGAGGCCGGCATCACGCGACCCGGTACGTCAGCCTGCTCTGCGAACGTCGTGTCGAGCGCCGCGAGCTGGCCGGTCGCGACGACGCGGAGCGTGGCCTCGTCCTCCGGCGCGCGCACCTCACCCGTCTCGTCGGGGACCCAGCGCGATCGCGCCTCGTCGTCGGCGCTGTCACTCACGCGCACAGTCACGAGCGAGGATGAGTGGCCCAGTCGAACGACGCGCGCCGCGAGCGCGTCGAGGAGCGCGCGCTGCTCCGCAGACGGTGTCGCGTCGGGCCAGCTGAACACGATGCGAGGCTCGACCGGCATGACCGACGGGAACGTGCGCGGCTGCCGGATTCGACGATCGGGCAGCAGCGAGGCGGCGCGCGGCGGACCGTCCTTGCCTTCCTTGCCGGGGGCGACGGGCTCGACGGCCCGCTTGAGCGCATCGGCGAATCGAGCCTCCGCCTTCGCGAGCTTCTTCTCGAGCGTCGCGGCGCCCTTGCCTCCGGTGGCCCGCGCCGCAGCGAGCGCGTCGCGGGCTTCATCGACGGCTCGCGCCTCGTCGTCCAGTGAGCTGACGACGCTGGTGTCGTTGACGGGCACGAAGACCGTCGTCACATCTCGATGGAAAGCGTCGCTCGCGATCACCTGCGGTGCGCCGAGCTGCTCGAGCCACTCGAGTGCGGCTCGCTCGCCGGTCGAGCGTTCGAGCGCCTCGAAGTGCGTCGCGACCAGCGCAGAAAAGAGCCTCGCCGGGTGCGGGGGCCACTCGGCCCGTCCGCGGTCGTCGAACGCCGTGGCGACGTATCGGCCTGTCAGGAGTGCGACCTCGAGCGCGAGCATCAGCTGTCCCCCGCCTCGCCTTCGGAGCTCGCGGCGACCTCGCGGCTCTTTCGAATCAATCCGGCCAGCTTCGGCGCAGGCACGAGGGTGATCGGGGTCGCGTCCCAGCCCAGGCCGTACTGTCGAGCGGCGCCCTCGGCGTCCTTGAGAAGCTTGGCGGCCTCGTCCTTGGTGAGCGAGAAACGCGCCGGCTCGCCCCCTTCGCGTCCGACCACCTCGAAGACGAGCGGGCCGGTGGCGACCAGCGTCGAGCGGGAGCGCAGATCGTAGTCGTTCTCCCGCTGGTAGACGATGGCCGTCAGCGCGAGTGCGGCGAGCGTAGTGCGGGCGGCGCCCTCGGCGGCGTCGCGACTCTCGTCGGGGATGCGCTCTCCCGCGCAGCTCGTCTGGAACCGGAGGCGACGCAGGCCGGCGAGCGTGAGGACGGTCGTCTGGACGGCGTGGCTCATCGTGACGCCGCCGGCGTCTGTTTCGATGCTCGGCGGGATGTTGCCGTGGTTGATCGCCGAGGGAGAACCCTTCTTGCCGTCTCCGCCGCTGCTGCGTGAGAACTCGACGGATTTGCCGCCCTTCTTCTCTGCCTCCCCCTCGTCGACGGTCCACTCCTGACTCGGGTCCTTGTGCTTGTAGACCGTGCCAGCCTTCGTCTGAATGCCGGCGGGATCGATGCGGCTGGCCGTCTTCACGCCGGTGATGACGTCGACGCCGACGATCTCCGAGACGAGGCACCGCTGGAACTTCGCTCCGAGCCCGCCCTTCGGTCCGGTGCTGTCCCAGACCCCGAAGACGAGCGCGGTCGGGCAGTACTTGTAGATGGCGGTGGCGTGTGTCGGCTTGGCGTCGGTGATCTCCTTGCCCGTGGCGGTCTGACGGAACGGGACGCCGTCGAGCAGGCTGTCTCGAAGGAGCGCGTCGGCGATGCGGTGAGGCGCGTGAAGTGCGGTGATCTGCTCGAGGTCCTCCAGGCCCGCTTCCTTCGAGAAGTCGACCTGCACGACGGGAAGCGCGAGCTCACGCCGGCGCCATCCTTCGGCCAGCGCGTCCTCGAAGCGATTGGCTTGGGAGGCGACCGAGTCGAGCAGCACGGTCTGGACCTCGCGGCCGTCGACGCGTCGCTTCTCCATGGCGTATTTCGTCTCGGCGTTACGCTCCTTCACGTAGGTCGGAGGGAACACCTTGTCGTTGGGGCCGCCGGCGGGCTCGAGCCGGGTGATGGTGCGGATGGCGGCGGCGCCACCGGAGACTGCCTTGGTCAGATCGTCGAGCGAGAGAGAGGCCATGTGAGCTCCTTGGTCGTGGGATGAACGGACAAGACGCGTAAGTTACAAAGAGCAAGGGGCGAGCGAGGCCGACGCACCTTAGCTGGGCACGTCGGGTGGTCTTGGAATGAGCGTGCGGTGTCCGGAGCGTGAGAGCGGCGCTACGGATCGAGCGATACGCGTGTGCGAACGAGGGGCGGCGCGCGGGAGAGTGCTCGCGGACCCGCTGCCTTCAGTTCAGCAGGACTGCGGGAAAGGTCATGTCGGCCACGTGCACGTTCGTCCCCCATCGAAGACCTCGTTCCCCCTGACGGCCTTCGTCGACACGCGGCGAAGACTTCCACAGTACAGACTCGCCAAGCGCGTCGGAAGTCAATTCGTGGTCATGGCGCAATCCCATGAGATGGCGCACGCGGAAGCTCGTGAGCGCGCGCCGTTTGCGTAATCGACGTGGAGGTAAGGATGGGCTTCGGTTGCTAGCGGTTTCGAGCGGCTCGATTGGCCGACGCTGCAGCCCTACGAGTCGGGGGCAGATACGCATCGCTCTGCTGTCCTATACGACCACGAGGCGGCATTTCCTCGCTATCGCGGGAGCGATGGCGTCGAGCGAATACGGCATCAACGTGTCTCACTCGACATCGACGTACCGTCGACGCGTGTAGACGCGATGCCCTGAGCGCGCCCGTGCTGGCTACGTGGAGAAACTTCCGGCAGCAGGACGCTTGCGATTTGCGATAAGGAGCACGGTGTTGGCGATCGACGCATTGCTGGCTGGCGAGCATTCCGGTGGCGGCAAGCCGAGGCGGCGCTCTTTCCAGACCTGAAGGACGGGGATTCGTGGAGTACGCGGCGCCGTCCTTCCGTATCCCGAAGCTGATCGATTGAGGTCGCGTTGCGGGCGTCGGGCGCATCGACGAAAGGACCTCGCGGATGTCATGCCCATGATGCGCCCGTCCAACTTCCGCGAGCCATTCGGCGCGAGGCTCAATCGACGGTACGCGAGAAGTTGTCGATGACGCCCGATAGCCGAGAGCGCAAAGGCGGCGCACTACGCCGGTCGGGCGCGCCGGCGTTGAAAAAAGGAGCGACGACGCTCGGATGCCGCATGAGCGGCTAGAGGAAGCGCACTGCCTCCACTTCGACGTAGCCAGAGCGCCGTCGCTCGGCTCAAGCTTAGTCCGTCGAGAGGGTGGCGCACCAAGGGCCAGCACGATGCGCTATCGGTGGTGGATGACCTCGAGCGCGACGAACATTCGGAAAGCGCGAATCAGCAAGCGGTAGTGTTTCATGGCCGAGAACTTGGGGGCGCCCGAGGAGGGAGTCAAGTGGGGTGCGTTGTTTTTCTGTTCAGCGGCTAAAGGAAGGACACTTCCTCCAAAGGCGCGACAGGCTCAGGGGTCTTCGTCTCCGTCTGCGCCGGCGAGTGCCCGAACTCAACGTACGCGGTAGGCGGCACGCGAACGAGCGCGGCTGTGCTGCGCGAGGTACGCCCGTTGCTCCCCTCCGGGCATGGCTCGCGGGATCGTTCGGTCCGCTGCGGTCCTGGGCTGCGTCGCCTGGTCGGTGCGGACGCTGGGCTGCGACACGTCGGCGACGAACAGCGCTTTCGTCGACACGGACGGCGACGGGATCTCCGACGTCGACGAGATCCACGTCCACGGGACGTCGCCGCTCCTCGCCGACACGGACGGCGACGGGATGTCCGACTACGACGAGATCGTCCTCCACGCCTTCGACCCGGCGAGCATGCCGCTGCGCTTCAACCCGCGCGTGGCGGACGTGCCGCTGATGAACGTCCGCATCGTCGGCCCGCCGCTCATCTCGCTGAGGCTGACGGCGACCAGCGGCGAGACGTGGACCTACGAGACCGCGCAGACGATCGAGGAGGGCGTCATCCTGTCGATGAGCGTCACGCAGCAGGAGTCGTTCTCCTCGACGTTCGGCGGGTCGGAGACGATCAGCGAGGAGATCACGGTCGAGTTCGGCCCGATCTCGCTCGCGCTCCAGGAGGACCTCGTCGCGGAGGAAGAGGAGGACGACCCGGCCGCCCTCGTCCCCCCGCCGTTCGGCTTGTGGGGGCCAGGGGCGGTGATCCTCACGAGCGGCGTGTCGTCGACGATCGACTGGTCGAACACCGTCGGCGTGACGCTCTCCTTCACTGCCGAGCAGGCGCGGGAGCTCCGCCAGGCGCTGACGTTCGCCCAGAGCTACGCGCAGAGCCACGAGATCTCGGCGAGCGGCGCGATCATGGAGGTGCTCGCCGAGTTCGAGAATCGAGGCAACGTGCCGTTCAGCATCACCAACATGGTCCTCGCCGCCACGTTCGTCGGACCCGACGGCGTCGAGGGGCCGGTCGGCAACCTCGACATCAACACGCTGTTCAACAACTTCATCCCGTACTCGGTCGCGCCGGGAGACGTGCAGGGACCGGTCAACTTCTCGCGAGACTTCCTGACGCTCGACCAGGTGAGCGCGCTCGTCGCCGACCTCGAGGCGCTCAAGGTCCGGGTCGGCGTCTACGAGATCGTCGACGGCGCCGGCCGCCCGTTCGTCTTCGACGTCTCGACGATGATGTCGCGGACCGCGACCATCGTGGTCGACTACGGCGAGGAGCGTCCTCCCGAGCGCTTCCTCGTCGCGACCAACCTCGACCCGGCGCGTCCGGGAGTCACGCTCGAGCGGGCGCTCTTCGAGATCCTGCGGCTCCCGTACGAGGCCGACGGGGAGCGCGGCCTCACGTCGGTGCGCGACGTCGCCTCGGACGAGGGCCGGTGGAGCGTCGAGCATCGCTTCAACGAAGCCGGCGAGCCCGCGACCGTCGTGTACGCTCCGCCCTACGAGCTCTCCGGGATCGTCCTTCGGGCTGGTGACGTCCTGATCCTGACCTGGGGCGAGCCGGGATCGCGAAGCGCATCGCGGGATCGTCGTCGCGGTCGGTGACGTCCTGGTCGTGAGCTCGGGCGGGTCGGACCGCGACGCGCGCTCCGAGGCCCCTCGCGCGTGAGGGCACCTCGTCCCGAACCTGGGGCGGCACGGATCGCTCGGTGTCGCACCGCCGCGGTTCATCGCTTGCTTCTCGGGAGGCCGTCGGAGGCGGATGGCAGCGGGATCGTCGTTCGTGCGCGGACCTGCCGTGGCCGTCGGCCTCATCCTCGCCGCGAACGCCACGATCTCGCCGCGCGCGGCGCGAGCCGAGGCGGGCGTCGCGGCCGCAGACGAGATCCGGCTCCGCGACGGGCGCGTGGTGGAGGGCCGCGTCGTCGAGCAGGCCCAGGGGCGCTGGCTCGTCGTCGAGACCGCCGACGGCCGGCGTCGCACGTTCGCGTGGGACGCGGTGGAGGAGGTCGGCGTCGCGGTCTCGCCGCGCCCCGCGACGATGCACGCCACGACGGACGCTGCGTGGCGGAGGCGCAGCGGCGCGGGCCTCACCTACGAGCTCCGCTTGAACCTCTCGACGATCGCGCCGCCGGACAGGACGTTCGGCGTGGGCGGCCTCTGTTCGACCGGCACCGGGACCGCGCCGATCGCGATGTACGGTCAGAGCGCGCGCGCGGGCGCGACCGGGTTCGGCGGCGGAGCCGGCGGCCGGATCGGCTTCATGGCGCGGTCACGTCTCGACCCCGACGGCGCGTCGTCGTGGTGGGGATTCCGGGCGACGGCCGGCCTCGACCTCCACGCCTACCACGTGCGCGCGCCGGTCGGGATCGCGGAGCCCGAGGGCGAGCTCTGCTCGAACGTCGCGAAGCGGAGTCACGCCGTCGCGTACGGGAGCTCGATGCAGCTCTTCGCGAGCGTGCCGCTCACGATCGGGGGCCTCGTCGCGCTCGGCAAGCTCGACGACGCGCGCTGGAAGGGGGTGGTCCTCGGCGCGGCGTGGAGCCCGGCGCTGTATCACTTCGGCGCCTTCAGCAGCATGGCGAGCACGCGCCTGAACCCGCTCGGGCTGGAGCTCTCGGTCGACCTCACGGTCCTTCACGCCGAGCCGGCGCGACCGGAGCCTCACATCCGCGTCGCGTTCTTCTTCGCGCCGCACACCGACGCCACCCAGTCGGCGATCGGGACCCTGAGCGTCGGCGCCGTCTGGTACTGAGCGGGGCCGGGCGCTCGGCTCGCTCTCCGCGCGCTCGGCTTCGCTCTGCGCGGCCGCCGGCGGCTACGGCGCTCGACCCGCCAGCGCGCGCTCGGCGTGCTCGACGTCGGGGTGAACGAGCGGAGTGACGACCTGACCGCGGCGGTCGACGGCGCCCCACACGCCGCCCGCGAGCACGTCGGAGTCGTCTCCGCGCTGGCGTGTGCAACCGTTGCAGACGAACGCGTGCTCTCCGCAGTAGGACGTCGCGCCGTCCCACTGGGCGGGGACCGCGATGCGCCCACGGACGTCGATGAAGCCGACCTTGCCGCGATCGACGATGCGCGCGCGCCCGGACGAGAAATAGTCCGGGCCGTTGTCGAAGAGGAAGGCCTGCGCGAGGACGTTGCCGCCGGTATCGATGAAGACGGGTCGGCCCGAGAGGTCGACCCCCGCCGTGACCCCGTGCTCGGAGAACTCGTAGGCGAAGCGAAAGCGCGGCGGGATCACCGTGACTCCCTTGGCGTCGGCGAAGCCGTACAGCCCGGAAGGATCCTCGAAGGCGTGGAGGCCTCGCGTCCCCGCCACGTTGTCCGTGTACATGGCGGCCTCACACGCGCGATCGCCCGCGCCCTCGTCGTCGGCCGGCGGCGCCGGTGACGACGACGCGAGGGGCGATGTCGCGGGGGCCGTGCCTCGCACCGGCGACGCGCCGACGACGTTGGCCGTGACCACGGGCGCCGGCGCGCACGCGACGAGCAGGGCGAGCGGCCAGGAGGTCCGAGGCATCGGACACGATGCTAGCAGAGCCGGGGTGCCGGCCCCGAGCGCCGCCACGGGTCCGCGTGAGGGCGCGGCGCGTTCCCGACGCGAGATCGAGCTCGGATCAGAGCCCGAAGGATCGCAGCTTCTTGTGGAGCCCCTCGCGCGTGATGCCGAGGGACTTCGCGGCGGCCGTCTTGTTGTTGCCGTGCTCGCGCAGCGCCTCGATGAGGAGCCAGCGCTCGACCTGGTCCATCATCTCCTTGAGCGTGCCCTTCGTCGGGCGCACGCGCTCGATCATGCCCTCGACCTGACGGACGCGAGGCGAGAGCATGTCGGGCGTGACGAAGCCGCCGGTGTCGATCTGGATGACGAGGCGCTGCACCTCGTTCTGCAGCTCGCGGACGTTGCCGGGCCAGTCGTAGCTCTGGAGGAGCTCCATCGCTTGCTGGGAGAACCCGCCGGCGGGCTTGCCGAACTCGATCGAGAAGCGCTGGAGGAAGTGCGCGCCGATGAGCGGGATGTCCTCGCGCCGCTCGCGGAGCGGCGGGACGCGGAGCGGGAAGACCTTGAGGCGGTAGTAGAGGTCCTCGCGGAAGCGGCCCTCGGCGACCTCCTTCTCGAGGTTCCGGTTCGTCGCGGCGACGATGCGGACGTTGACCTTCTTCTCCTGCGTCGCGCCGATCGGGCGGATCTCGCCCTCCTGCAGGACGCGGAGGAGCTTCGACTGGAGCGACAGCGGCATCTCCGTCACCTCGTCGAGGAAGAGCGTGCCGCCGTCGGCGACCTCGAAGAGGCCGCGCTTGTCCTCGTGAGCGCCGGTGAAGGCGCCCTTCTTGTGGCCGAAGAGCTCGCTCTCGAGGAGCGTCTCGGGCATCGCCGCGCAGTTCTGCCCGACGAAGAGCCGGTCGCGCCGGTTCGAGCGGTAGTGGACGCTCGCGGCGACGAGCTCCTTGCCCACGCCGGTCTCGCCCTCGATGAGGACGGTGACGCGCGTGTTGACGACCTTCTCGAGCTGCTGGAGGAGCTGCTTCATCGGCGCGCTGTTGCCGATGATCTCGGGCGCGCCGTCCTTCTTGCCGCCGCTCCGGCGCTCCTGCTCCTTGCCCTTGAGGAACGCGTTCTCCTTCTTGAGCCGCTCCTCTGCTGCGCGGAGGCGCTTGGCGACGCGCGCGTTCGCGACGGCGAGCGAGGCGTTTTGCGCGAGCACCGCCATGATGTCGAGGTCGCTCGCCGTCAGCACGCCGGTCGCCTCGCGGTTGTCGACCTGGATGACGCCGAGGATCTCGTCGCCCTTCCACAAGGGGATGCCGAGGGTCGACCGGATCTGCGCTCCCATGAGCGACTCGCTCTGCCCGACGTCGCGCGGCGCGTCGGCGGCGACGACGGCCGCGCGCTCGCTCACGACCTTGCGGAAGACCGAGCGCGTGATCGGGATCGCCTGGGCGGGCGGCGCGTCCTGCCCGCGCACGCGGGTCATCACCGGCACGTAGCCGGACGCGCCCTTCGCGGCGGCGGACTCCTCGTCGTCGTCGCGGAGGATGATCGTCACGTGCGTCGCGAGCGGCACGATCGTGAAGCTCGACTCGCAGATCGCGACGAGCACCTCCGAGAGATCTTGCGCGCTGCCGATGCGCTTGAGCGCCTCGTAGAGGACGCGGATCCTCCCGTCGTCCTTCTCGAGGATCGTCGCGCGCGGGACGAGCTCCTCGATCTTCTTCATCGCGAAGACGCGGGCGTCGTCCGCGTCTTCGCGCATGCTCACGGTCACGTGGACGATGCGGTCCTGGGAGCCGAGCTCGATGACGTCACCGTCCTCGAGCGTCGCCTCGCGGCTGTTGGCGTCGTCGAGCGCGATGCGCTCGGCGTGGTCGCCGCCGCCGGCTCCTCCGCGGAGGATCGCCGTGCCGTTCGTCGATCGCTGATCGACGAGGACGTAGCGGTCCGCGGAGAAGACGATCTTGGCGTGCTCGCTCGAGACGTGCGTATCGGGCACGACGAGATCGTTGCCCTCGGCGCGTCCGATGCGGACGACATCCGACGTGGGCTCGATCGCCGTCCCGGCGAGCTGGCCGCGCGTGACCTCGAGCCTGATCACGGCACGCGCGACCGGAGCTTCAGGGCGATGCGGTACATCTCGTCGGTGCCCGCGGCGTTGCCGGCGGCGCGCTCCGTCTCGACGAGCTTCTCGAGCTTGTCGGCGATCGCGGCGTCGCCGGTCGGGGAGAGCGTGTCGATGCCTTCGAGGATCGCCAGGCGGACGGAGCCGTCCTTCACCTTCTCCACGCGCTCCATCAGCTTCACGCGCGTGTCGTCGGGGTGGAGCTCGACGGCCATCCACACGGCCTTCACGTGGCCCATCTTCGCCGCGGGCGGCGACGACGGGACGGGCGTGTCGAGGACGCCGAGGTAGCAGGCCGCGTCCTTCTTGCACTTGTCGAGCACCACGCTCGCGCTCTTGAACATGTCCTTCTCGATCGCCTGGCCGGGGATCTTGTCGACCGCCTCGCCGACGGCCTTCGCCTGCTCGACGGTCATCAGCTTGATCGCCGCCGGGAGGCCCGAGGCCGGCATCGCGTCGGCCGCCTCGCCCTTGGCGTTCGCGACCTCCTTCAAGATCCACTCGGTGAGGCTCGGGTCGAAGAAGTTCGCCGCGGTGCCGGCGAGGATCGCGTGGCCGTTCGCGCCGCCCATCAGCGGGATCGCCGCGTTCGGGGCGATCTTCGCGTACGCGTCGGTGTAGGCCTTCACGTTCTTCGGATCGGTCGGGAAGTACGTGAGGTAGGTCGCGAGGAACGTCCGGTTCGAGTCGTTGTCGGCCTTCGCGAGCGCCTCCTGGATGGCCGCGAGCCCGGCCGGGCGCGAGATGTACGCGAGCGGCTCGGCGATGAACGGGAGGAACGCCTTCTCCGGGTACGCCTCGGCGAGCTTCTCGTAGTCGCCTTCGCCCTTGAGCGCCTTGATGAGCTCGGGCTCGGCCTCCTTCGGCATTTTGTGGAGGGCGAGGCGGACGGGGAAGGTGAGGTCCTTCTTCGTCGGCGTCATCAGGACCTTCACGAGCGGACCGACGCCCGCGGTGAACTTCGTGTCGCCGATGAGCTGGACCGCGGTGAGCTGCCAGAACTGGAGCTGATCCATCCCCTGCTCGGGGTTCTTCGGATCCGTGACCGGGGCGTTGAGGAGCGCGACGGCCTTCGGGCCCCACGACGGGTGCTTGACGGTCTTGACCGCGGCCTGCAGGTCCTTGACGAGGTTGATCGACTTGGCCTTCGACGGCTGGAGCTTGGCGAAGCAGTCCCAGAGCGCGTCGACGAGCTGCTGATCGGTCAGCTTGCCGGTGTTGGAGAGGCGCGACGTGCCCTGCGCCGCGAACTTCACGTCCTCGTCGTTCTTGCCGGGCTCGTAGTCCTTGAACGCCTTCGCGAAGGCCGGCGCCGCCCGCGGATCGCCCATGTCCGCGATCAGCTTGATGAGGTCCTTGCGCGTCTTCTCGTCGAGGCCGCCGGTCGTGTACGTCTTGGCGAGCGCCTCGATCGAGTCGTCGACGACCGCCTTGACCTTCGGGGCTTCGCGGTTGTTGCTCTCGCTGCCCATCGCCGCGTTGAACATCTCGTCGAGGCGCTTGATCGCCGCCGAGCGCTGCGCCGGATCGTCGAGGCGCTTCACCCACGTCTTGGGATCGTTCTCGTCGGCGCACGCGACCATCGCCGTCGACGCGAGGACGACGGGCGCGGCCAGGAGGCACGAGCGCGTGAGGATCCCGAGAAGGCCCGAGGACAACGAGCGGGCAACCGCGGTGCGAGGCTTCTTCATGTCGAGCTCTCCGTCGAGGGAGCCGCTCGACGCACGAGCGGCAGCAAGAGTGCGGGTAGGGCGATCGAGAAGAACGGGAAAATCCCCCGTTTTTCCGTGGCCCACGGTAATCCTGCCCCTCCCGGGGTGTCAACGTTTGTTCTCACCCTGGCCGGTGACCGAGGGTTCGAAGAAAAACGAAGTATTATCAGTTGAATAGGTCTCGCCCCCTCGGACGCCTGGGCCACCGGTCCGGCCGACCCGCGCCCTCGCCCGCGCCCGCGCCGCAGTTGGGGAGCGAGCGCCTCACGGCTCGCGCGCGATCCCCTCGTGCGCGCGTGAAATCGAGCCTCGCGCCGCGAGCGCGGCCGGGCGTGGCGCGTGCAGTGGACGGGCGCGATGACCAAGGCGCGGACCCTCTCGGGTGTCGTTCTGCTCTTCGCGGCCGCGTGCTCGGCGGCGGCCGGCGTCGACCAGCAGTCGTCGCCGAGCCAACCGCGTGCGCGCGACGCCGGCGCAGACGCGCCGGTCGTGGTCGGGCCCGGGCCGTCTTCGCCGGTCGAGTGGCCGAACGCGGAGAGCAAGGCGAACAGCGACGCGTGGCTCGTCGAGCACCACGACGCGATCACGAAGATGCGGCCGCGGGTGCTCGCCATCAACCTCGACAACGACCCCGCGACGCGCGCGCGCTTCGCGCCCCACGTCACCGCGTTGATCGCCGCGCTCGCGGAGGGCTCGCGCTACCACGGCTACTCCGGCGGCGCGGCGGCGGAGCCGTTCCTCGAGTACGAGGTGGTGAAGTGGGTCGATCTGGCCGACGACGTCCCGCCCGCGGGCTGGACGCACAAGTACGGCTCGAGGGTGCCGATCTCGTGCGCGGCGGACGACACCTTCTACAACATCGACTACTCGAAGCTCCTCGGTCCCGAGCTCGCGGAGGCCTACGGGATGGGGGCGCCCCTGTGCGAGCTCATCGGCGAGGGGCAGGTCCACGAGGTCTGGATCCACATGAACGGGGATCACGACCCGTACGTGTGCCCCGGCGGGCGCGAGGTGCAGCCGACGTTCGCCGAGATCCTCGAGTCGAAGCCGATCCGCGACCGGGACAACGCGCCGATCGCGGGCAGCTTCGAGCGGTGCGCCGGCAACGGCTGCCTCGGGGAACGCGACTTCGCCGCGTTCCAGGCGTGCGGGCGGACGGTGCGCGTGCTCTACATCAACTCGACGCGCGGGCCGGGCTGCGCGCTCCACAGCGCCGGCCACGGCTACGAGTGGATGGCGCGGAGCGGCGCGGTGCCGGAGCTCGCGCCGCGCTTCGAGGCCTTCGCGAACCTCGACCTCCACGAGAAGCACGGGACGCCGTTTCGCGACTGGTACGCCTGCGACGGCCCGGGGTGCTTGACGTTCGACTCGCCCAACTCGGTCGCCTGGAAGCTCCAGGGTCGGACGGGCTCGATCGCCCGCTACGATCAAGGGTGCGGGAACGTGCACTTCGCGCCGAACGCGACCGCGCACTACGACGAGAACGACGGCGAGGTGCTCTCGTCGTGCGAGCACTACGGTCTCAAGGACGGACCCGGCGGGCGCGACGCCCAGGAGCCGTTCTCGCGCGCCAAGTACGCGCGCTACGAGGCGCTGGCGCCGGACTGCGGCGGCGCCTGGCAGGTCTACTGGCGTCAGAGCTTCCCCGGTCTCGGCAACCAGGCCACCGACGCGACCGGCAAGCCGATGCGCAACTGGTGGCCGTACCTGTTCTACTGACGGCGCGCGCGGTCACGCCGAACGAGGCTCGGGCGCGCGACCGCTTCGCCGTCGTCACTTCACGGTCGGCGAACGCGCCGGCGCGACCGCTTCGCCGTCGTCACTTCACGGTCGGCGGTGGCACGTCGTGGATCGGGCGGAGGCCCGTGCCGCCGACGTAGCCGTAGCTCGCGTAGGGAGCGATCCCCCAGACGGTGATGCCGAAGGGGCCGTCGCTGTGCGCTTCTTGGCGTCCGTAGTCGCACGTGCCCTCGGCGAACTTCTCGCCGTGGAAGCTGCGGGTCAGCGTGACCCAGGCGAACTCGTACTCGCCGTGCGTGCCGAGCGGCCTCCAGCCCGTGATCTCCCCGGCGCACGCGAGCTCGACGGGAGCGAAGCCGCGCTCGGTCTTCCGGCGCACGACCGTGAGCGTCGTCTCCGGGAACGTGAAGTCGGTGAAGAAGACGTAGCGGTCGAGGTACTGCCCGGTCGGCGGGACGTTCACGAAGTCGGGATCGCCGAGCATGTGCGCGAGCCTCCCGGGCGCGGTCTCGCCCTGGAAGGTGGCCGCGGTCATGTAGATGCTGACGTGGAAGGGATGCTCGGCGTCCTGGCTCTTCACGACGAAGATCTCGTCGGTGTAGAAATGCGCCGACTCGCCGGCTCGGAGGGTCTCCGGGGCGCCGCGCGGCCGCACGGGATCGTAGGTGAGCTTCGTGTCGTCGACGGCGCCGACGATCGTGTACGGCACCTCTTCGCGGACCTCGGCGGAGAAGCTCATCGGGCGCGGCTTGTACGGGACCGCGGCGTACTCGCTCCCCCAGTGCGAAAACGGCGGGATCTGCTGCTGGAGGAGGTCACAGAAGTCGGTGGGGAGCCTCGTGCACTCGGAGCCGCCGAAGACGGCGATGGGCTTGTTGCTCTCGAGCGGGCTGCCCGTGAGCGCCGGCTGGACCACCTGGATGGTCTCGCCCTTGGCGAGCGTCCACGTCACCGGCGTCCCCGCCGGCGCGCCCGCGACGCTCGGCGTCGCCTTCAGGGGGATCGTCGGCCGGATCGTGACGACCGTGTCGTCTTCGCTCGCGATGATCTGGAGCGAGCGCTCCGCCGGGGCGTTGCCGAAGTTGTACGGGCTCACGGCGACGTAGCTCGTCGTCCACGACGCCGTCGGGAGGAGCAGCGTGGCCGTCGGCATCGCCGTGCGGGCGCCGCCGTACGGGTACATCGAGTACGCCGAGATGGGCGCGTCGCTCTTGATGTGGAACGCGGGGAGCCGCCCGGTGCCCCGCCGCGTCGTGTCTTCGAGGAGCGCGGGCGTCGTGCCCTCCGGGCACCACGTCGGCCGGCCGACCGAGGTGCTGAGCGGATCGTGGGAGAGGAACACGACCGCGACGTCGCCCGGCGAGAGCGGGCCCTCGAGCGGCGTGTAGACGGGGTCGCCGTCTTTCCGCGAGACCGTGTACGTCGACTGCGAGATGTCGAGGTCACCGTCGCCGTAGCCCGCGGTGAGCGACACGCCGCGGTCCCAGGTGTTCGCGACCATCACCGCCATGCACCCGCCGCGGATCTGCGCGTACTGGGCGGGCGCCACGGTCCAGAAGTCACACCCGATGGAGCCCTTCGACAGGACCGCGGCGGTGCACGCGTCGACGCACTTGCCCTCGCCGCATCCCTCGTCGGCGCTGCACGTCGCGACCACCTTCTCGTCGCCCTCGCAGCCGATGAGCACCTGCTTGAGATCGCGCGAGCAGTGGACGCCGCAGGTCTTCGGCGGCGCCTCGGGCTCGAGCGCTCCGCCGTCTTCGGCGGGCGCGATGAGCGGGGCCTGCTCGTCGAACCCCTGGCGGGTGGAGCACGCGAAGATGGTCGAGGCCACGGCTGCCCCGCAGAGGAGATGACGAACGAAGCCGACATGGCGGACGGAGGCGTGCATCGAGGTGTGACCTTTCACCGGAGTGCTGGCTCAAAAGCGGACGGGCACGGGCTCCGGATGCGGAGCGTCGTCGCTCCGCCCTTGTCCGAGCTCGCCGCGCTCGTTGCTGCCCCAGCAGAGGACGCTCCCGCCCTTCTCGAGCGCGCAGACCGTCTTCGCCGCCGCCGCGACCGCGACGGCGTATCCCTCGAACGCGGCGGGCTCGAAGAAGAGGGAGTAGGCGACAGCCGGATCCCGGCCGAGCGCTCCGAAGGCGTTGTCGCCCGCGCACTCGACCGTGCCGTCGGTCAGGCGCGCGCAGGACAGCTCACCGGCGGCGACGACCTGGGTCGCCCAGGCCATGTCGCTCGCGACCGGCGCGGGCAGCGGCGTGCGCACGGGCTCCGGGAGACCCGTGCCGAGCGCGCCCATGCGGGACGCGCCCCAGCAGGAGATCTCGCCGGCCACGATCGCGCACGCGTGACCGATGCCCTGCATAGGCCGCTGCGGTACCCCCGGCGGCCGGTAGAGCGTCGTCGAGGAGACCGACAGGCTCGTCACCGGCCCGAGGCCGATGGGGAGCGGGTGGAGATCGACGCCGAGCGACGTCTCGCGCGCGGACACCGAGCCCTCGGCGCCGGCGACCGCGCCCCACGACACGACGTCCCCGAGCGTCGTGACGGCGAGGCCGGTGAACGTGCCGAGCGCGATCCGCGCCACCGCGACGTCGCCGAGCCTGGCGCGGCCTGGCGCGCCCGCGCCGGTGGTCGTGGTCCGTCCGAGCTGCAGCTTCGAGTTGTCGCCCCAGCACCAGACCTCGCCGCTCGCGAGGATGCCGCACGCGGTCGTCGGACCGAGGGCGACGCGGGAGACTGCGCCCTCGAGCGCGACCGGGGTCGGCGCCGGGTGACGCTGGTTGTCCGTCACGGGCGCCGCGGCGCCGAGCCCGAGCTGGCCCTTGTCGTTGCCGCCCCAGCACTGGACGCCGCCGTCCCCGACGAGCGCGCACGACGTCGTCCCTCCGGCCGCGATCTGGGTGACCCCCGCGAGATCGGTCACCGCGGGGGCAGACCACCCGCCGTCGCCAGCGGCGCCGGCGCCGGCGACGCCCAGCGACCCTCGCATGTCGTCGCCCCAGCAGCGCACCGTGCCGTCGCTCATTCGCGCGCAGAAGTGCCGCTCGCCCGCCACGAGCTCGACGGCGCACGGATCTCCCGCGCACATGACGCTCTCGTCTCCGCCGTCGAACGGCGGCTTCGTCGGCCCGGCGTCGGCCGGCGCTCGCGCGTCGACCTCGGGCTGCGGCGCGGCGCTGTCCGCTGCGCTCGCGTCGCGGTCCTCGGGCTGCTCGGCGTTCGGCTCGTCGGTCGACTCGCTGCACGCGGCGATCGAGAGGACCGAGCTCGTCGCGGCGGCGACGCAGAAGGCGATGTGGCGCATGCTCATCGGCGTCTCCCTCACGGCTTGCCGGCGTTGGACTTGTGGACGGCGATCTCGTCGCCGACGACCCAGAAGTCGTCGGTGGTCGTCCCCCAGATCGCGAAGAACGACTTGTCGATCGGCACCTCGCCGAGGCGGGCGGTCGCCACGTCCCACTTCGTGCCGTCCCAGTGGTTGAGCAGGCCCTGCGCGCCGACGCCCCACGTATCGTCGGGCGCGGTGCCCCAGAACGCGTAGTACCAGCGGTGCCAGGCCTTCTCGGGCGCGTAGCTGAAGGAGAAGGTCAGGCCGTTGTCCGCGCTCGTGCCGCGCCAGAGCGCCGAGCCCTGCGCGAGCGTCTGACCGCGGAGCACGACGGTCGAGTCGGAGCTGAGCCCCGCGCCGTAGACCGTGGACGCGGTCGTCCCCATGTTGCTCGGATCGCGCGGGAGGGGAAACTCGGTCCAGGTGGTCGCGCCGGCGGCGCGCTGGAAGACGCGCGCGTAGGTCCAGCCTTCGTCGTCGACCGACATCCCGTGGACCCAAACGCCGGCGCCGGGGCTGGCCCACACGCGACGGAACGAGATCCAGCGCGACGAGAGATCGTCGTCGAGCGTGAAGCCCGTCCCGCCGTCCGCGTCGTCGCCGCCGTAGTGGATGACGCGGTTGTAGAAGTCGGGCGGGTACGAGTCGTACGACTCGACGCTCCCGACGATCCAGACGTCGTTCGGCCCCGTGCCCGAGACCGACTGGAGCGCGATGTACTCGTCTCCCGGCAGGTCGGGGACGAACGAGAAGACGAGGCTCGCCGCGGTCTCTCCTTGGCCGCGGAGCAGGCCGAGCGAGGTCGCGACCCAGACGTCGGTCGGGCCGCTGCCCCAGACCGAGCGCGCTTCTCCCGCGACGGAGTGGTGGATCGTCCAGGCGCCGCCGTCCCAGCGGAGGATGTTGCCCTCGCGGCTGACCGTCCACACCGTGCCCTCGCCGTCGCCCCAGACGTCGACCAGGTGCTGCCCCTTCGGCAGGACGCTGTGGCAGAAGCCGTCCTTCGAGCAGATCGGTGTCCCCCCGTCGGCGTCGGGACCGACCTCCGGGAGCGCGTCGTCGACGTCCGCGTCGACGACGCCGCCCTCGCTCGGCGGCAGGGTGACGGTCCCGCCGTCGGGCGCGTCGTCCTCGCTGCCGAGGACGACCGAGTCCGCGCAGGCGACCAGCATCGTCAGCGTGGCCGTGCCGATCACGCCGTACGGCGCGAGCCTGCGCATCGAGCGATGCTTAGCGAGGTGTTTCATGGGGCACCCTTGCCGTTCGTGCCCGCCTTGGGCCCGGTGTAGTGGAGCGCGATGCGGTCGCCGACGATCCAGACGTCGTTCGGCCCGCTCCCCCAGACGCCGCGGAGGTCCGGCCTCGGACCGAGCGGCAGCTGCGCGCTGACCGGCGTGAGCTTCGTCCCGTCGTAGTGGAGGATCGTCGCGTCATCGCCGACGATCCAGACGTCGCTCGGGCCGCTGCCCCAGACCGCTCGGAGCGTCTCGGTGACGGGCGAGTCGACCTTCCGCCAGCGATCGTCGTCCTCGCCGATGCGCCGGATGGTGCCGCGCTGGCCCACCGCCCAGACGTCGCCTGCGGACGTCCCGCCGACGGCCTCGAGCGTGTGCTCGGACTGGGCGTCGACCGCGCGCCAGGTGAGAGGGTCGCGGTGCTCGACCGGGACCGCGCCGCCCGCGTCGGCTTCGTCCGGCGTGCCGTGGAAGGTCAGCGCGCGCTCGTGCGGCACCGCCGCGCTGTTGTCGCCGAGCATCCAGACGTCCGAGGCCGACGAGCCCCAGATGCTCGTGACCGTCGGCGCGCCCGCCACCGTGCGCCATGTCACGCCGCCGTCGGCGAGCGGGGTCCGCAGCCACTGGTCGCCGCGCGTCCAGTACTGCCCCGCGACGCCTCGCGTGCGGATGTCGAACGGCACGCCGCCGAGGCGGACGTCGTCGGAGGAGCTCGTCCACACCGAGCGGACGAGGAGCTGCGTCGACGCGAGGAGCGCGGGGACCGGCGACGGCCGGTTCTCCCACGTGGCCGTGCCGTTCGCGAAGCCGTCGGTGTGCAGGATCACGCCGGTGCTGGCGACCGCCCACACGTCGTTCGGCCCCGTGCCCCAGATCCCGCGGAGCGTGTTGTAGAGGCCCGTCGGCGTACGCGCCCACGCCTTGCCGTCGTAGTGCAGGATCGTCCCGCCGGAGCCGATCGCCCAGACGTCGCTCGACGAGCTGCCCCACACACCGGTGAGCATGTCGCCGGTCTCCACGCCCGTCGGCACGAGGCAGAGCGAGACCGTCTCGCACGGCACGACCTCGGTGGTGCACCCCGGATCGGTGGGCTCGCAGCCCGCCTCGGGCAGGCTCGCCTCGATCTCGGCGTCGGGGGCGGCGCCGGCCTCCGGGACCGTCACCGTCGGGTCCGGATCGGTCGTGTCTCCGTCGGAGTTCGTCGCGCAGCTCGCGAACGCGGCCACGAGCATTCCGAGGGCGGACGCGGAGCCGACCGCGATCCAGCGTGAGCGTGGCTTGCGCTTCATTTCGTCACCACTCCGCCGTCGCAAGGCGCGACGAGACACTGGCCGTTGACGCAGGGTTGGCCCTCGGCGAAGTCGCACGCATTGCCGCACGCCCCGCAGTTCGCCGGGTGCGAGCCGAGGTCGACCTCGCAGCCGTCGATCGGATCGCCGTTGCAGTCGGCGAACCCGGGCTCGCAGACGCGCCCGCACACGCCCTTCTCGCAGGTCGCGACCTGGTTGACGCCGGCCGGACAGACGATCCCGCACGCCCCGCAGTTCTTCGGATCGTTCCGGAAGTCGATGCAGGCGGTCGCGTCTCGCCCGGCGAGCGGATACGGGCACTCGCCGAGGCCGAGCGCTCCGCACGCGTCGCTGCACTCGGGGCCGTTGCCCTGGTCCCGGCAGACCTGACCGGGGGAGCACTTCACGCCGCACGCGCCGCAGTGCTCCGGGTTCGTGCGCAGGTTCGTCTCGCAGCCGTCGGACGCGCAGCCGAGGCCGAGGTCGCGGTTGCAGTCTCCGAACCCGTAGTGGCACTTGAGGGCGCCGCACGCGCGGTCCCCGCAGCCGTAGAAGCTCTCCGCGGGGATCGGGTCGCAACCGTCGTCCGGGAAGGGCGGGCACTCGTTGTGGCAGGCGCCGCAGTTCATGTCGTCGAAGCGCGTGTCGACGCAGTCGCCGCCGCAGTCGACGAGGCCGCTCGGGCAGCCGCACTGGCCGGAGATGCAGCGCACGCCGGGCGCGCACTTGATCCCGCACCCGCCGCAGTTCTCGTCGTCTTTGCCTACGTTCGTCTCGCAGCCGTCGTCGATGATGCCGTTGCAGTCGTAGAAGGGGTCTCCGGCGACGATGCACTCGAAGACGCACGCGCCCTCCACGCAGCGCGCGCCCATGTTCAGGCCCCGCGCGAGCGCCGTGCACGACACTCCGCACGCGCCGCAGTTCTCCTTGTCGTTGCGCAGGTTCGTGGCGCAGAGAA
>JAHBWA010000081.1 GCA_019637195.1 Labilithrix sp.
CTTGTTGAGAGACGGATTCACGAAGCTCATCGACTCTCCTTCGGGCCCACACCGCGTCCTCGCGAGTCATCGCTCGACGGCTGTGGGATCTTCTTCGCCGCGTCGCTGCGCGGGAAATCTCGTCGCAGGCGATCCCAGGACGCTCTCGCGCGATCGGCCGAGCCGAGTCGGTCGTGGCACATGCCGATCTTGAGGAGGGCGTCGGGGGCCTTGTTGCCGCCGCCGAACCGCGCGAGCACGGCCTCGAACTGCTCGGCCGCGCGGAGGTGCTCGCCCCGCGCGAAGTAGACCTCGCCTCGCCAGTAGAGCGCGTTCTCGGCGTAGGGATGGTCCGGCCAGCGGACGAGGAAACCCGCGAGCGCCTCGAGCGCGCGATCGTACTGCTTGGCGTTCACCAGCGAGAGCGCGTTGTCGTAGCTGCGCTTCGCCTCGGGATCGAGGATCGACGGCCGCGGCTCGCCCGAGCCGGGCGTCTCGTCCGCGAAGTCGACCCGCGCCTCACCCTTCCCCGAGGACGACTTGCCACGGACGGGCCGGATCGAGCCGCCTTGTCCCTGCACCCGGATCTCGGGGCGGGCGTTCGGATCGTTCGGATCGTCGTTCACGCCGTCGTCGGTGTCGCCGATCTGCACCGTGCGCGGGGCGACCGCCGCCGCCGGGGCGACCTTGCGAGGACGCGCCGCGCGCTCGTCGGCCGCGCTCTCGAGCAGCCCCACGCGCTGGTTCGTCCGATCCTGCTCCGCCTGCACCTTGCCGATCACCTCGCGCATCTCCGCGAGATGACGGTCGGCGGCGCTGTCGGCGCGCGAGCAGCCCAGCGCCAGGACGGCGCCCAGGGCCGCGAGCGAGGAGACCGCGGCACGGGTCGGGAGGCGCGTTGGCACACCGGAGCGCATGGTTTTAGGGTAGGCCCCGCCACGGCTTCGGGCCAATTTCCGTGGAGTCGAGGCCGCCCCGCCCTGCCCCGCCGGCCGCCCGCCCGTCGGCCGCGCGATCGCGCCGGAGGCGCCCGGCGCGGGGACGCCCCCCTGCCCCCGGGGGTCCGAACGGGTGCCTTTACGATCGGGCGCGGCTAAGGCAGAGTCTGACCCATGGCAGCGCCCCGGCGAAAGCTCGACCTGAGGAAGACGCTCTTCCTCCTGCCGAACATGATCACGCTGTCGAGCATCTTCTGCGGGTTCGACTCGATCCGCCTGAGCGCGACCTCGACCGGAGACGACGACTACTACCGGGCCTCGCTCCTGCTCGTGTACGCCCTGTTCTTCGACATGCTCGACGGGCGCGTCGCGCGCTTCACGAAGACCCAGAGCGCCTTCGGCCTGCAGATCGACTCGCTCGCCGACGTCGTGTCGTTCGGCGTCGCCCCGGCGCTGCTCGTCTACAAGTGGTCCCTCGTCCAGAAGGGCACCGTCGGCATCGTCATCGCTTTCACGTTCGTCGGCGCCGCCGCCGTGCGCCTCGCCCGGTTCAACGTCCTCTCGATGAGCGAGAGCGGCAAGCCGACCAAGCCCGGCAAGTACATCATCGGCCTGCCGGTGCCCGGCGCCGCCGGGATCCTGATCTCGCTCGTGGTCGCCAACCACGCGATCGGCGGGGACCTGTCGGGGCCGAAGTACGTCTACCCGATGATGGGCCTCACGTGCTTCCTCGCGTTCCTCATGGTCTCGACGATCCGCTTCCGCTCGTTCAAAGACCTCCGGCCGAACGCGCGGACCGTGGGCCTCGTCTTGTTCGCGGTCGCGTCGAGCACCGTCGTCTCGCTCCAGACGAAGCCCGCGTTCGTGCTCGTGTGGCTGCTCGGGTTCTACGTCGTCATCGGCCTCGTCGAGACGCTGATCGCCCTGCCCCGCGGCCTCGCCAAGCGGCGCCGCGAAGCCACCGAACGATCGAGCCTGCCGCCGTCCTGACGACGCGGAGCGCTCACGGCGGCGGCGTGTACCACGTCGACGGCACGGGTGCGGGCGCTTCGGCGGGCCTCGGCGGCGCCGAAGCGTCTTCGGAGGCCGGCCGCGCCGAAGCGTCTTCGAGGGCCGGCCGCGCGAACGCGTCGAGCACGATCCGGACGTCGTCGCGGAGGAGCGGCTCGAGCGGCGTGTAGCGGATGTCGAACGCCTTGCGCGAGAGGACGAAGTCCGTCGTGAAGCGAAAGCCGTCGTCCTCGGGGGTGAGCCGCCCGAAAAACCGGATGGCCTGCGCGACGCCGTGCAGCGTCGCCGTCCCCTCGACGACGTGCTCCTCGGGGACCCCGTCGGTCCGGCGGAGCGTGGCCGCGAGCGTCGCCGTCGGGTAGCGGTGCGTCTCGAGGAGGTAGCTCTTCAGGATCCCCGTGGCGCCCGCCATGGCCATCTCGATCGAGCCCGTGTCGACCGTCGCCGCGATCCTGGGCATCGGCGCGATCTCGATCCGCGCCCGCCACGCCCCGAACGTCCCCATGTGCTCCCCGCCGAGGACGTCCATGCCGTAGAGCTCGAAGCGCGAGCGTGACGGATCGACCTCGTAGACGCGCGCCGCCGGGAGGATCTCGAGAGGACGCGCGGGCGCCGGCGCCCCGACCGCCGCCGCAGCCGGGCCGAGCGCCGCGCGCTGCGAGGACGCGCCACCGCAGCCGACGTGGACGGCGAGCGCCGTGACGGCGAGCCAACGCGATGACCTCGTGACGGCGAGACGACGGGATGACCTCATCACTCTCTCTGCAGGCGCCTCGGTGGCCGGCAGCGCGCGCTGCCATTCGAAGCGTTGGCCGCCCGTTTCGAGGGTAAGCTCGAGAACGACGGATGCTCGACGACCTCTATCACCTGCGGGAGCGCGCGCGGGCGGCGATGAGCCGCGGCGACCTCGACGAGGCGGCGAACGCCCTCGTCGCGGCGGCCCAGCAGACGCACGTCGCCGAGCACGACTACCTCTCGGTGCTGAGGCCGCTGGTCGACGTGCTGGTGCAGCGCAACGACGCGCGCAGCGCGCTGACGGTCCACTGGTACATGGCGTTCTCGGAGCCCGACGGCTGGCGCCGCGCGCTCGCGCTCGCGCCCAACGTCCCGCCGGTCGATCGCGCGCGCACCCTCGCCGCGAACGACGACATGGCCGGCGCGGCCCGCGAGATGGAGAACGCCGGCCTGGTCGCCGCCGCGGCGATCTACCGGGAGAAGGCCGACGATTGGCGCGGCGCGCGGGCGCTCTGGTCACGGCTCGCGCAGGTAGTCACGAGCGGCGCCGACGCGTACCACGCCGCGCTCGTGCAGTTCAACCTGGCGCGCTGCGCGAAGAAGTGCGGCGACGCCCGACAGTCGCGCGAGGCGAACGTCGCCGCCGTGCGCCTGCTCGAGGAGGCCGCCGACTACTTCGAGAGCGTCGGCCAGCGCGAGCGCGCGTTCGACTGCTTCCAGGTCCTCGTCCAGATCGGGCGCGAGGGCGGGATGTTCGAGGACGTGCTCGAGGGCTTCGTCAACTGCATCCGCATCCTGCGCGAGGACCACCTCAAGTACTTCGCGCTCCAGTACTTCGAGGACGCGCTCAAGGCGGCGAAGGAGCGCGGCGAGCTCTCGGCCGCCGCCACGCTCGCCCGCGAGGCCGCCGAGTACGCGCGCGTGCTCGGCATGGCGAGCGCGTCGTCGCACTACGTCGTCATGCAGGCGGAGCTCTGGCGCGACGTCGCGCGGCAGCACCTCGAGCGCGGCGCGCCCGCGGAGATCGCCGAGAACGCGCTCCTCGCCGCCGTCCTCGCCTTCGGTGAGGTCGGGCACTACGCGCGCGTCGGCGCGCTCTACGAGGAGCTCGCGAGGATGGACCTCGAGGACGCGCGCCGGAAGCACTACGCGCGCGCCGCGAAGCGCTACGAGGGCGTCCGCGACGAGCCCATCGACACGGCGCCGCTCCCGTCGCACCTGCGGCAGGACAACCACTTCCCGGACGTCTGGCACGACGACCTCCTCGAGTGGGAGCAGCAGGGCAGCGCCGCCGAGGCGTGCGCCGACGTCCTCCTGAATCGCCGCTGGCCGGACCTCATCCGCCGCAAGGCGATGCTCGCCCGCCTGACCGCGTTCGCCGTCGAGGGGCGTCCGGAGGACGCCAGCGGTCCCGCGACGAACGCGCGCGTCCGCCTCGCCGACCAGCTCGCGCAGCTCCAGCTCTACCCCGTGCTGTCCCCGCTCGAGAAGCTCTTCGAGCGGCCCGAGCGCGCCGTGAAGGTCGGCGTGCTCGCCGCGATGCAGCAGCTGTTCTTCAAGCGGAGCTTCGTCACCGTGCGCGCGGGCCTCCGCGACTCGGATCCGGCCGTGGTCGACCACGCCGCCAAGGCGGTCGAGTCGCTGTACTTCCAGCACGCCTTCGATCCGCTCTCGCGCATCGTCCGCGAGGCTCCGCAGGCGCCGGTGCGCGCGTCCGCCCTGCGCGCCCTCGCGCGCGTCGACACGATGGAGGCCGCCGAGTTCTTGCTCGGCGTCCTCGAGCACGGCGCGCCGGCGGACCGCTCCGCGGCGCTCGAGGGCCTCAAGCGATCGCGCGGCGCGCGCTTCATCGAGCTCGCGCGCAGCTCGCTGCACGCCACGACGCCCGAGGTGCAGGCCGTGCTGCGCGACGTCCTCCGCTCCCGCGGCGTCGCCGCCTGAGCATCCGAGAGGCCCCGCCGAGCCCCGCACGAGGCCGGCGGTCTACTTGCCGCCGCAGAGCACGCCGACCACGTCGCCGCTCCCGCGGCACGTGTTGTTGATGATCTGCGCGTTGTTCCCGCAGGCGGCGAGCGTCCGGTCGAGGCCGCGCTTGCAGCCCTTCTCCCGCTCGGCGAGCCGGCAGTCCGCGAGGCTCTGGCCGTCGGTGCAGACGTTGCAAATCTTCTGGAGACACCACTCGAGCTCGAGCGCGCTGTCCCCGCACGCCTCGGGCGCGCCGGCGCGCGCGTAGCAGTGACCGAACGAGACGAAGACCCGGCCGTCGTTCGTCTTCACGATCGGCCCCCACTCGTTGTCGGTCTCGAGCGTGAAGGCGCAGGCGGCGCAGGCCGCGTTCTGCGCCTCCATCGCCGACTTCTGCGACTCGAAGGTCTGGCCTTCGTGCGTGAGGAAGGACGTGAGATCGGCCGGCGTGCAGGGCCGGGCGCGCGGTCCGGGGAACTTCCACGCCGGGTAGTAGGCGGGCGCGGACGCCGGGCACGTCGTGCTCGCCAGCTCGGGGGCGTCGGGCCCGGCCTCGACGACGGGCGGATCGACCACCGCGGCGTCACGCGGCGCGGCGTCACGCTCCTCGGGCTCCTCCTCCTCGTCGGGCGGCTCGGCGACGCGGCGGACCCGCTCGAAGTCGTCGAAGCCCACGAGCGCGTTGCACGCCGCCAGCGCGAACGCCGAGAGCGAGCCGCAGAGGAGGCGCCGCGAGACCATCGACCCGTCATCTTAGCCTACGCCGCGCCCCGACGATGCAGCTCCCCGCTCCGAGCGAGCCTCGCACGCCGTTCGCGGAAGATTCTCGTCCGGGTGTTTCGCCCGGGCGCGGGAACCTGCCCGGCGCGAGCCTGTCGATCGCGGTCGTGCAGCGTCCTAGCGCCGGCGGGCCTCGTCGTGTCCTCTTCCTCTTCGTCCTCGCCACGCTCCTCTCGGTCGGTCACTCGCGGGCATTGCCGCCGGACCCGGCGGCGCGCGGGCTCGATCTGTTCATCCACGGCGCCACCGACGCCGCGCCCGGCGGGACGATCGAGCTGACGCTCGAGGCGTTCGGCTTCGCGACCGTCACCGACGCGCGACCGCTCCCGGGCGCGATCATCGAGGCCGGCTGGGATCCGGAGTCGCTCGACGGCGACGCACCCCCTCCCACCGTCGCCGCGAGCACCGGTCCGGACGGCCACGCTCGGCTCTCGATCGTGGTGCCGCCGGGGCCTCCGGCCACGCTCTCTCTTCTCGTCGGCGCGAGGCACGGGAGCCACACCCGCACGCACGCGGTCTCGGTCAGGCGGAGCCCCGCCGCGACCGTCGAGCTCCACGTCGCCGACGCGCGCGTCGTCCCGACGAGCACCGTCTCCGCGTGGGCCCGCGTCTCGTCGGTGTCGGGCAAGCCGCTCGCGGGCGCGCCGCTCGTCGTCTCGCTCCTCGAAGGCGGCGTCGCGCGCCACAAGGCTCGGCTCGTCAGCGATCGCGGCGGGATCGTCATGGCGCGGGTGCCGATCCCGCGCATCGACGAGCCCGTCTGGCGGTGGACGCTGCGGGTCGAGGCCGAAGCGAGCGGAGCGGCCGCGGCGCAAATCGAGCTCGAGCCACGCGAGGAGACGCCCGGGACGCCCACGATCGAGGCCGAGTGGCGCCCGACGCTCGCCGCCGGGCGACCAAACAAGTACCGCGGCGGAGTCCTCGCGGGAGATCGCGTCGCCTACTCGCTCCGGCTCCGCGACGCGACCGGACAGCCCCTCGTCGATCATCCGCTCCGCTGGTGGATCGGCCCCCGCGGCGCGATCCCGCCGTCGACCGACGACGAGTGGCGGAAGGTCGGCACGCGGGTGAGGACCGACGGCGCCGGCGCCGCGAGCGGCGCGCGCGACGCCCCGACGCTCGTGAAGTCCACCGGCACCGCGCTCGTGCTCGTCGCGGAGGCCGTCGTCGAGGGGCACGCGCTCTCGGTACGCCGGGAGATCGCCGTCGGCGTCCCGACCGCGACCGCCGAGCTTTACCCGGAGGCCGGCGCGATCGTGCCCGGGCTCACCCAGCGCGTGGGCCTGCGCGTGCTGGACGGCCGCGGCGAGGGCGTCGCCGGGCGCTTCACGGTCTCCGGAGACGGCCTCTCCACGCTCGTCACGACCGACGCGAACGGCGAGGGCGAGCTCACCTGGAGCGCGCCGAGCGGCGTCGGAGCGACGCGCAACGTCGGCCCCTGCGCCGGCGGCGTCGCGGCGGCGATCGCGATCACGCCGGAGCGCGCGGCCAACGGCGCGCCCGCGGCGAGCGCGCAGGGCCGCGACGGCTTCATCCTCTGCGTCTCGATCGACCGCGACGCCGAGGGCATCGTGCGCGTCGCGCCGACCGTCGCGCGACCAGGGGACACGGTCCGCGTGACCGTCCACCGGACGCGGCCGGACACGCGCTCGTGGAGCGCGGTGATCCGCGCCGCGAGGCGCCCGCAGGCGATCGCCACCTGGCTCGAAGCGCGCGCCGACGGGACCGCCAGCGGCGAGCTGGTCGTCCCTCCCGAGGCCGGCGACGGTCTCTGGACGATCTCGGCCGCCGCGCCAGAGGGCGCGCGCGCCGTCCGTGTCGCGTCGGCCGCGCTCCTCGTCGTCCCGACGGTCGCGCCGCTGCTCACGGTGAAGCGCGTCGGCGGGCGCGCGACTCCCGGCGGGGAGATCGTGGTCGAAGCAGAGCTCTCCGACGGTCACGGACGCGGCCTGCCCGGCGCCGTCTCCGCGGTCGTCGTCGACGAGCTCGGCGGAGGCCACGCCGACGTCCGCCGGCTCGACACGCGCGCCACCCTCTGCGACGCGCTCGGCGTCGACGCCGAGCGTTGCGGCGCGACGCTCGAAGGCGACCCGCGCACCGAGGCCCTCCGGCGCGCGCTGCTCTCGCTCGCGCCGCAGACCACCACGTCGCCGATCCGCGATCCGGGCGAGCACGCCTCGACGAAGCTGAAGCAGGCCTTCGCCGAGGTGCTTCGCTCGCTCGAGGGCGCCGTCTTCGAGGCGACGTCGTCCCCGCGGACGCTCATCGACGTGCGCCGCAAGGAGCGCGGCCGCTGGGTCTTCAACCCGGAGATGTTCACGCTGGTCACCGACGCGATGGACGAGCCCCCGCAGACGCCGGGCGGTGAGGCGCTGACGCTCGCCGATCTCTCCGCGGTCGATCCGCAGGTGACGTTCGACAACGTCGCGCGTCGGGTGACGCGCCTCAAGCTGTTCCGCGTCCTCGAGGCCGTCCGCGCCGAGCGCTCGAGCCGCGCGCTCGATCCCGACGAGCCCATGTTCCGCGATCCGAACGCGCTCGTCCGCCGCCTCGTCCGGAGCGGCGCCCTCGGCGAAGACACGCTCCTCGATCCGTGGGGCGGCACGATCCAGTTCGTCCGGTCGCAAGCGACGCCGGCGCCGTTCCTTACGGTCGCGCGCGGCTTCGAGCTGCGCGCGCCGGGCCCCGACGGCATCGTCGGCACGGCCGACGACGTCCGCGATCCGTTCGCGCGCGTCCTCCGCTCGCGGTCTCCGTACGCCGACGCCGTCGAGGAAGACCGGATCGTCGACGCGAAGTGGGACATGGTCGTGGGCGAGGACACGGTCCGAGCCTGGCGAGAGCTCTTCGAGGAGCTCACCGGGACGGAGCTCGGCTCCGTCGGGCTCGGCCTCGAAGGCATGGGCGCAGGAGGAGGAGGACGCGGCGAAGGGATCGGGCTCGGCAACGTCGGGACGATCGGCTACGGCCGCGGGACCGCGGGCCTCGCGACGGGCGACGCCTTCTGGACCGCGCCGGTCCGAACCGACGACGCCGGCCGCGTGAAGATCACCATACCGCTCGGCGACGTCGAGACCACGTGGCGCCTCGCCTTCGTCGGCGTCCCCGACGGCCTGCCGCCGGCGTCGACCTCGCTCGGCGTCCCGAGCGAGATCGCCCTCTCCACGCGCGTCGACGCCGGCGCGCGCTGGATCGTCGGCGACGTCGTCGAGACGAGCCTGACCGTCCGCAACCGCACGAGCGCCGCGGTCCGCGCCACCGTGAGCGCCGCGGCCGAGGGCGCGATCGCGCTCGATCCGAAGGCGGCGCCCGCGACCGTCGACGTCCCCGCCTACGGCGCGCGTCAGGTGCGCGTCCGCGCGACGGCGGAGCGCGTCGGGCGAGCGGCGCTCGTCGTCACGACGCGCGCGCCCGGGCTGGCCGACGACGTGCTGAGGCACACGTGGGAGGTCGCGCCCGCGGGCGAGCGGCGCGGGCTCACGCAGACGGCGTGGGTCGAAGGCAAGCGCGAGCTCGCGCTCGCGCTCGACCACGGCTACTCGATCTCAGGCGCGCCGCGCCTCGTGCTCGAGCGCGGCTACGACGACGCCGTCGCGGCGGCGCTCGACTCGCTCGAGCCGGAGCGTCAGACGTCGGCGCTCTCCCTGGTCGACGCGCTCGAGGCTGCGCTGCGGATCGAGCGCTGGGCGACGCAGCGGAGCACCCCCCGCCACCGGGCGATCGCGGCCGTCGCCAAGGAGATGGCGGAGCGTTCGCTCGGCCGCTTCGAGGCGTACGCGAAGCTCGACGAGGCTGCGCGCGGCGCGAGCGCGGCCGGGTCCTGGACGCTCCGCGCGCGTGTGCACGCCCTCACCAAGCGTCCGCTCCGGACGCCGGTGGAGCGCGCCTCGGACGCGAGCGCCGTCGGGCTGTGCCCTCCACCCACGGAGGACGCGCTCGACGTGGAGCCCGCGCCCGCGCCCGCGCCGCTCCCCTGTTGGGGCGCCTACGTGGCGAACACCACGCGCGCGCTCGAGGGCAGCAACGATCCCGCCTCTCTCGCGAGCGCCGTCCTCGCGCTCTCCGAGCGCCCGCACCGCGCCACCTCGGCGAAGCGGCTCGTCGAGCAGCTCCGTCGCGTCGCCAAGGTCGCGCCCACCGGCGACATGGCCCTCCCCGGCGCCGACTCGCGCGCGACGCACGCGCTCGTCTACGCGGCGCTGCTCCGCGCGCAGAAGCTCGGCGACTCGGCCGCCTCGCAAGCGGCGCTGTTCGGCAAGCTGGCCGCGCTGCGCGACGTGACCGGCGGCTACGGCTCGTCGTCGGCGACGCTCGGCGTCGTGCGGGCGCTCCTCGCGTCGCAGCTCGAAGGGCACGGCGCGACGCGCGCCCGCGTCCGCGTCGTTCGACCGGGAGCGGGCGTCCTCGACCGCCGCGTCGTCGTCCCGGCGAACGGCTTCGTCGACGTGCCGCTGCCCGCCGGGGCGCTCGGCGTAGAGCTCGAGACCGAGGGCCCCGGCCTCGTCGCGCGGCTCGAGCGCCCCGTGCTCCGAGCGTGGACGCGGCCCCCTCCGCCGCAGGTGAGCCCCGTGGGCGTCGAGGTCGTCTGGCCCGCCGAGGCGCGCGCCGGCGGCACCGGCACCCTCCGCGTGATGCTGCGCCAGGACGGCGACGTCGAGAGGGAGGTCGACGTCCGCGTACCGCTACCTCCGGGCGTGAGGCTCGCGGCGTCGACGAACGGCGCACGCCAGCTCCAGGGTGTCCTCGGGATCCGCGCGAGCGTCGCGCCCACGGGCGCGCTCGTCGAGGTGCCGCTCCGCTTCGGCCTCGCCGGGACGCTCACCGTCCCGGAGGCGACCGCGCGGCTCACGCGCCACGCGAGCGCACCGGCGACGGCCCCGGCGCGCCGGCTCGTCGTGCGCTGACGGAGCTCGCGCCCGCGCGGGCACCTCCGCGGGAGGAGCGTCGGCAGCACACGACACCGCGGATGTGCGCGCTGCCCCCACCGTTTCCCGTGCGGCGCCCCTCCGACGGGCGTTGTGCTCACGCGCGCGGGCGCTACGATCGCGGATGTGTTGCGCGTCGCAGCTGCCACGGGGTCGATGCTGCTGTTGTCGAGCTGCTCGCTCTTGCTGGCGGACGACCTGAAGCAAGAGACGGCACGGAACGGAGACGGCGGCGACACACCGGCGCTCGACGGCGGCGGCGGAGGGGACGACGACGCGGCGGCCGTCGACTCCGGCGACGCGAACGACGCCGCGCAGGCGACGAACCGGCGACCGCGCGGCGCCCTCGTCGCCGCGGTCACGCCCGACGTGATCGCGGTCTACGTCGACGGGTTCTTCCGGCTCGAGCTCGACAGCGGGCGAACCTGGAAGCCCACGCGCCTCATCGACCTCGGTTTGCCCTCGGGCGACGTGAGCGCCGGGCTCCTCGCGTCGTCGCTCTTCGAGCCCTTCTCGGCGAGCATCGAGGGCCAGCTCGTCGCGACCTCGACCGACGTCGACGCCGGGTACTACCAGCTCGTCGACTCCACCCCCGCGCGCATCACCTTCACGACGTGGGCGCATCACTACCTGCCGTCGGGCGCGGACGCGAAGATCTGGACCCACTGGTGCATCTACGCGTCCGGCCGCGTCGTCGCGCGCACGGAGGTCAACAACGTGGGGACGGCCGACCTCGCGCTGCCGGCCAGCTGGCAGCACTCGTCGACGTCGGTCGACACGACGCGAACGTGGAACGTCGTCGAGGCCGCCGACTCGCGCAGCGCCACGTTCTACAACGAGAGTCCCGGCGGCCTCGGCGTGACGACCTTGCTCCAGGACACACCGGCCAGCTTGAGCTCGACGTCGACCGTCGAGCGGCACTGGACCGACACCGCGCGGACGCTCGCCCCCAACGCCGGCGTCACCCGAGTGAACGAGCTCCACTTCGGCGTGACGCCCGACGAAGCGCTCGCGCGCGTCGGCGACGCGCAACGCCCCGCGCTCGACGCGCTGTCCAACGTGAGCGCGGTCGATCTCGGCTACGACATCGGCAAGGCCGCCTACCGCCTGCGCGTGCTCTCGGACGGCGTGGGGCCGATGACCTTCGCGCTGAGCGCGCAGGCGCCGCGCGCGTACCCCGCCTTCGAGATCGACGGGCTCGACGCCCCGAACGGCTGGCGCGTCCAGCTCGACGGCGAGACCGTCGCGTCGTCGAGCACGCCCGTCACGGCGCTCGGCGCCGCGCACTACTCGGCGGCGAACAGGAAGCTCATCCTCGTCTACTTCGACACGATCGCGACCGACGCGCCGGCCGCCAAGCGAACCTTCCGCCTCGAGCGACTCTGAGCCCTCGCGGGGGGCGCGCGTAGCTCAGACGGCGGCGGCGGAGGTCGGCTCGGCCGACGCGAGATCCGCGAGCGCGGAGCGAAGGTCGGGAAAGACGAAGGCGAAGCCGGCTTCGACGAGGCGCTTCGGGACGGCGCGCTGCCCCGTGAGGACAGCCTGCGCGGCCTCGGCCCCCATCGCCAGCTTCACCGCGAAAGGCGGCACGCGCATGAGCGACGGGCGATTGAGCGAGGCGCCGAGCTCCTCTGCGAACGTGTTCATCGTCACCGGCTCGGGCGCCGTCACGTTGTAGGCTCCCGAGAGATCGCTCCGCTCGATCATCGCCTCGAGGGCGCGCACCACGTCGCGGAGGTGCACCCACGGCATGTACTGCTTGCCGTCGCCGACGGGACCGCCGACGAAGGCCTTGAAGATCGGGGCGAGCTTCCCGTAGACGCCGCCGCCGCGCCCGAGCACGAGCCCGAAGCGAGGGTGCACGACGCGCACGCCGGCGTCGGCCGCGGCCTTCGCCGCGGCCTCCCAGTCGCGCGCGAGGACCGCGAGGAAGTCGTCGCCGGGCGGCGTCTCCTCGGTGACGACGGCGTCGCCGGTCTTCATCCCGTAGTGGCCGACCCCCGAGACGCTGATGAAGACCGACGGCTTCTTCTCGGCCTTCGCGATGGCCTCGGCGAGCAGCTCGGTCGAGGCGATGCGGCTCGACCGGAGGAGCCTCTTCCGCTCGTCGGTCCAGCGCTCGTCGGCGACGCTCGCCCCCGCGAGGTGGACGACCGCGTCCGCGCCGTCGACCACGTCCATCCACGCGCCGGCGCGCTCGGGCGTCCACGTCGCGAACTCGACCTCGCCGCCGGCCCCGCACTCGGAGCACGCGTGGGACATGTCGCGCGCCGGTCCGCGCGTGAGGACGACCGCGCGATCGCCACGGCCGACGAGCGCATGGCCGAGCGCCCGCCCGACGAACCCGGTCCCTCCGCTCACGACGACGCGCACCTCCTTAGGATGCCGGACGAGGCCCCACCGCTGCCACCTTTTACGTGGAACGTGGAAACCCGCGTTACTCTCTCCCGAATGCGACCGACGCGACCGCTCCGCCCGCAGCAGCGAGCCCTGGCTGCCGCACTCCTCGCGGTGTCGCTCTCCGCCGGCGCTTGCGCCCCCAAGAGCGCGAGCGAAGCGGAGGCGCGCAAGGACGTCGCGTGGCTGGCGGCGAACCCGACCGGTGAGTCGATCGCGGCGCTCGGCCGCCTCGCCGACACGGATCCGCGCGCGGTCACGGCCCTCGAGAGCCGCGCCGGCGAGGACGTCAGCGTGTACATCGCCGCGTGGACCGCCGTGACGCGGGGCGCGCCGTGGGGCACGACGTTCATGAAGGCGTCGCTCGCCGATCCGGCCCGCGCGGAGAGCGCGGCCAGCGCCCTGCCCCGCAAAGACCCGCGCGTCGTCCCGTTCCTCGCCGAGCTCGAGGGCGCGATCGTGCGGTCGGCGAGCGGGCAACGGAGCGGATCCATCGCGGGCCTGGTCGCGAGCGTCGGCCCGGCCGCCCACGCCACGGTCGAGCGGCGCCTCGTCGACGCGAAGACGCGCGGCGCGATGTGCGACGGGATCGCGCTCCCGGAGGCTAGCGGCGACGCGAAGTCGGTCCTGCTCGCGGTGCCGACGGACGCGCGCGACCACCCGTCGTGCGTCACGGCCGTGGTCGACATGGCGGCGACGGAGGACGTGGTGCTCGACTGGATCGCCACCGGGGCCGAGCCCGGGCTCCTCGGCGTCGCGGCGACGAGCGCGCTGCCGTGCCCGCGCCTCGCGAAGGTCTGGAGGAGGGCGCTGAGTGAGCGGCCCGCGGAGGTGCACGCCGCGCTCACGGTCCCGCTCCAGCGATCGCTCTCGCGGTGTGCCTCTCAGCTGGATCCCGTGCTCGCCGAGCTCCTCGCCAAGGCGCCGCGCGCGCGCGTCGCGATCGTCCAGGCGCTGGATCCCTACGGCACCGAGCTCGCGAGCATGAAGGAGACCTGCGAGGCGCTCGCGCAGGGTTACGTCAACGGAGAGAGCGCCCTCGTCCGCGAGCGCGCCGACGACGCGCGAAGCCGCGGCTGCGCCTCCGCCCGCTGAGCCGCGCCGCCGCCGACGGTGCCTTCAGCGCCGACGGGCCCGCAGCCCCGAGGCGCCTTCAGCCTCGAGGTGCCTTCAGCCCTCGAGGTGCCTTCAGCCTCGAGGCGCCTTCAGCCCTCGAGGCGCCTTCAGCCCTCGAGGTGCCCTCAGCCCCCGAGGTAAGCGGCTTGGATCTCGGGGTTCGAGGCGAGCTCCTTCGCGTCGCCCTCGAGCGCGATCTCGCCGGTGCGAAGGACGTACGCGCGCTGGCTCGTCGCGAGCGCGATGCGCGTGTTCTGCTCGACGAGGAGGATGGTCACGCCGCTCCGGGCGATCTCCGCGATGGCGCGGAAGATCTGCTGCACGAGCTTCGGGGCGATGCCGAGCGACGGCTCGTCGAGCAAGAGCAGGCGCGGTCGAGCCATCAGCGCGCGGCCGATGGCGAGCATCTGCTGCTCGCCCCCCGAGAGCGTGCCCCCCTCCTGCTTCATGCGCTCGCCGAGGCGCGGGAAGAGCCGGGTGACGTCTTCGAGCGTCTCCTTCATCGCTCTGGCGTCGCGGTGCAGGTACGCGCCGAGCTCGAGGTTCTCGAGGACCGTGAGGGTCGGGAAGATGGCGCGGCCCTCGGGCGCGAGCGAGATCCCCTCCGCGACGCGCTTCTCGGTCGAGTCCTCGGCGAGCGACCGCCCCGCGAGCTTCACGGCGCCGCCGGCCAGCGGGAGCAGCCCCATGATCGACTTGAGCGTCGTCGTCTTGCCCGCGCCGTTCGCGCCGATCATCGCGACGATCTCGCCGGGGAGGACCCGCAGGCTGATGCCCTTGAGCGCCTTGATGCCGCCGTAGGAGACCTTGACGTCCGTGAGCTCGAGCAGCGGCGCGCCGTCGACGATCGCGAGCGACGCGCGCGTCGGATGAGCGACGCGCATCAGCTGCCCCCCTTCTTCGGTGGAGCGTCGTCGTCGTGTGGGCCGGCGCCGCTTTTCCCCTTGTCGGCGCCGTTCACGTGCTTGTCGTGCGCGGGCACCTCGGGATCGCTGCCCCACCCGCTGTCGAGCGCCGTGACGTCCGGCGCCGACGGCGTGACCGCCGCGGCCTCCGCCGGCGGGCTCGGGGGCTCCGTCACGACCTCGATCGCGTCGGCCGCGTGCTTCTCGTCACGCGGCGCGGCCGCGCCGTCCGCCTCGCCGCGCGGCTCCTCCGCGTCGCGCGGCGTGGCCGCAGGCTCCGCGGCGCGCGGCGCGGACTCCTCGTCGCTCGCCGGCGGCTCCTCGTCCGGCGTCGAGAGGCCGCGCTCGAGGCTCCGCGTGAGCTCACGCGACAGATCGGCGAGCTCGGGCTCGGAGAGCTTCTCGGCGCGCGACGGCGCCTCCGGAGCGCCGCCGCCGGGCGAAGCGGGGGCGACGTCGGGCAACAGCGGGTTCGACGCCTCCTCGACGGCGGCGCGCACGGCCGGCGCCGCCTCGTCTTCGCCGAGGTACGCCGCCAGGACCTTCGGGTGCCGCCGGATCTCGTCCGGCGATCCCTCGGCGATCGTCTCGCCGTGGTCGAGCACGTGGAGCTCCTCGCAGACGCCCATCACCACCTGCATGTTGTGCTCGACGAGCACGACCGCGACGCCGAACGTGTCGCGGAGCCAGCGGATCTGCGTCTTCAGCCCCTCGGCCTCGCCGTAGTTCATCCCGGCGGCGGGCTCGTCGAGCAGGAGGATCGACGGGGAGAGCATCATCGCCCGCGCGATCTCGAGGCGGCGCTGGTCGCCGTAGGAGAGGGACGTCGGCGCGTCGTCTGCCATCTCGTGGAGGTCGAAGATGCGGAGCAGCTCGACCGCGCGCTCGTACATCGTCTCCTCGTCCTCGTAGTGCGCGGGCAAGCGCAGCACCGCCGAGGCGAGGTGGGCCTTCTTCTGGAGCTCGCACGCGACGAGCAGGTTCTCGACGACGGTGAGCTGCCCGAAGAGGCGGATGTTCTGGAACGTGCGCGCGACGCCCACGCCGGCGATCTGCGCGGGCTTCAGCGCGACGAGATCGGCGCCGCCGAAGGCGATCTTGCCGGAGTCCGGCTTGTAGACGCCCGTGATGAGGTTGAACACGGTCGTCTTGCCCGCGCCGTTCGGGCCGATCAGGCCGAAGATGACCTTGTCGCCGACCGTGAAGCTGACGTCGCCGACGGCGCGGAGACCGCCGAAGTTCTTCGTCACGCGCTCGAGCACGAGCCCCATGTCAGGCGCGCTCCATGGTCAGGCCTTCGCCTTCGCGGCGGGCGGCGGCGCGTCCGGGCCGGCTCCCCCGCGCGGGCGCCGCTTCTTCTGGAACAGCTCGCGCTCGCCGAGCAGCCCCTCGGGCCGCACGACCATGAGGAGGACGAGGACGAGCGCGTAGACGATCATCCGGAGCGCGTTCAGGTCGAGCGACTCGAAGTCGCGCCGCAGCGCTTGCACGGCCGAGGTCGCCTGCACCTGCTCGATCGCCTTGATCGAGAACGTGATGAACACGCCGCCGATCGCCGCGCCGGTCACGCTCCCCGAGCCGCCGAGGATGACCATCGTGATCGCGTCGAAGGACGCCTGGAAGTTGTAGTTGTCCGGGTTCACGATCGGCGTGCCGTCGCGCATGATCGCCATCAGCCCGCCCGCGATGCCGGCGCCGACGGCCGCGATGACGAAGGACGTGACCTTGTAGCGCGTCGGATCGACGCCGACGGCGGCGGCGGCGATCTCGTCCTCGCGCAGCGCCCGGAGCGCGCGGCCCCAACCGCTGAACTTGATGCGCCAGGCGACCACGCCGAGGACGAACGCCAGCCCGAACACCCAGAACGGCCCCGCGTAGAGCGGGATCCCCTGGTTGTCGATCCCCATGTACCCGTTCTGCCCGCCGAGCCGCGAGAGCGCCCGCGCGATCGGGCTGCCGCCTTCGCCGGCCTGCGCCGTCGCGATCACGAGGCGGAAGATCTCGGCGAACCCGAGCGTGACGATGGCGAGGTAGTCGCCGCGGAGCCGGAGGCTCGGGAGGCCGACGAGGAACCCGAAGAGCCCGGCGAGGGTCGCGGACGCCAGCAGGCACACCGGCACGACGATGAACGAGCGCGCGAACGTCGGCTCGCCTCCCCCGAGCATCTCGTGCAGGTTCGACGCCATGACCGCGCTCGTGTAGCCGCCGAGGCCGACGAAGCCGGCGTGGCCGATCGAGAACTGCCCCGCCATGCCGTTGATGACGTTGAGCGAGAGCGCGACGAGCACGTTGCACGCCGCGAGCATGAAGAGCTGGCGGATCGAGCTGTCGTGGACGAAGTCGGCGAGGTAGAGATCGCACAGGAGCGCCACGCCGAGCACGCCCGCGCCGACGGCGAGCCTCGACAGGCGAAGCCTCCCCCTCTCCCCTGCCCGGACACGCGCCATCGAAGCGCGCGTTCTACCCTATTTCACGACGCGCAGGTACGGCGGGAGCTCACGCTTGGGCCGCGGCGGTCCCGCCGCCGGACCGGTCACGCGGGGCGCCGCCGGGGCGCGCTCGGCGCTCGCGTTCGCCTCGCGGCGGTCGTCGAGCTTCTCGACGCGCGGAGACGACTTCTCGGGCGGCGGGACGGCGACGAGCACCGGCCGCGCCGCTTCTTCCTTCTTCTTGCGCGGCCGCTTGGCGCGCCCGGCAGGAGCGCCCGCTTCGGCGGTCGCCTCGCGCGGGGCGTCGGGCTGGATGCGCGACTTGCCCTTGCCGCGACCCGATGCCGGCGCGGGCGACGGCACGGCGGTCGGACCGGGGGCCACGGGCCGCGGGCCGTCGGCGCGCACCGCGAGCTCCTGCGGCACGTCGTCCGGCCAGACCATCCCGCGACCGTCGTCGCCGACCATCGCGAAGACGCTCTGCCACGGCACCACGCAGAAGAACTTCGCGCGGTTGAACGAGAGCGTGCAGCTCATGCTCTCGTCGTCGAGCCGGAGATCCGGGATGGGGACGGGCATGTTCAGCCCGATCTTCAGGATGAGGCGCGGCTCCTTGCGAAACTGCGGAGGCACCACGACGCCCTTCGCCCTCGGGTCGAGGTAGACGTCGACGTTCGACCTCTCGAGCAGCGCGAGCGCGACCTCCTTCTTTGGTGGCAGGAGCTGGGTCATCGATAACTCGACTCGAGGTGCCCTCGAGAACTCTCTCCCTTCTAGCGCGCCTTTCCTTCGTCTGCCAGTGTCGTGGTCGATGCCGAGCGACGCACGCGGAGCCCCCCCGGACGGAGGTCGAGCCCCGACGCTCACGCGGGTGCAGAGGCTCGACGTACCGCCGATGCATCGCGTCGTGCCCGACGGCGTCTTCGACGCATGGTCGTGGTGCGAGAGCGACGTGATCGAGTGGCGACGGCCCGCGGGCGCGCCGACGTTCGAGGACGCCACCTCGCACATCGAGGGGCAGAACCCTCCGGGCCTCGTGTTCGTGATGCACACCGAGTGCTCTTTTTTGCCGCGCGAGCTCGCTCGCCTCCACGCGTTCGGCTACGGGCTCGACGGCGAGCTCGCGCTCGCGCCGTGGGCGATCGACGACGCCACCGATCTCCTCTACGAGCACCGCGCGCGTCCGCGCGACGTCCTCTGGCTCGCGGCCAGCACGCTCGACGCGCTCCTGTGGGGGCTGCACGACTGGGCGCACTTCCACAACCACGGGCCGTTCGATCAGCCGGCGATGACCGAGCTCCAGTGCGATCTCGTCGCGCTGGCGTGGCTGCGCCGGAACGCAGCCGCCGTCGGCCTCACCGATCGCGCGCTCGACGAGGTCGCCCGCGGCCTCGCCGCGCTGTCGCGCGAGCGCTTCGACGACGAAGGCGCGCGCGCGCCGGTCATGGACCTCGACGCGCTGTTCCTGGGGCCGTATCCGACCTCGCCGCTGTGATCCGCCGACTCAGCCCGTGCGCTTGCTCGAGCCGCGCGCGGCCCGGCGCGTCGCGTACGCGTGGACGGAGAACGGCAGGAGCTGCGCGAGCCGCGTGAGGAAGCGGAGCGGCGGAGGGAACGCGACCATCGCCGGCGCGCGCTCGAGGCGATCGGCGATGTAGCTCGCGGCCTTCGTGGCGTCCCAGATGAACGGCATCGAGAAGTCGTTCTTCGCGGTCATCGGCGTCTCGACGAAGCCGGGCTGCACGTCCGTGACGTCGAGCCCCGCGCGCGACAGGTCGAGCCGGAGGCCCTCCATGAAGACGGAGAGCGCGGCCTTGCTCGCGCTGTAGTCGGCGGAGCCCGGGAGCGCGCGACGCCCCGCCAGGCTCGAGACGCCGACGAGGTGCCCACGCTTCTGCTCGAGCATGATCGGGATCGCGCCCATGAGCGTCGCCATCGCGCCGCGCACGTTGACGTCGATGGTCCGCACTACGTCCTCGAGCGAGAGGCGCGACGCGTGGGCCGACGCGCCGACCCCGGCGTTCGCGACGATCATGTCGAGCGAGCCGAGGATCTCCGCGGCCCGCTTCGCGACGTCGTGCGCGGCGACCGGATCGCCGACGTCGCACACGAGGTGATCGGCCTTGCCGCCGGCCGCCCGGATCTCGTCGCACAGCTCCGCGAGCTCCGCCTCGCGACGCGCGGTCACGACGACGTGCGCGCCGCGCCGCGCGTACTCGAGCGCGAGCGACCGGCCGATGCCACTCGAGGCTCCCGTGATGAGGACCGTCTTGGGAGGGGTTCGCTTCGCCATGGGTGCGGGCTCCGGGGCGTCAGGTCTTCGCGCCGCTCGTGAGCCGAACGGCCCTCTCGCGTGCGCAGGGTACGCGTGCGCGTGGGATACGCGCGCGCGTGGGAACGCTAGCGTGGCGCGCGCGCCTTGGCATCCAATTCCGTTCGGAGCTTTCGAGCCGAACGACGTGGGAGGAGGCGTCACGGGAGCCGGGCGGCGAGCGAGCGTCAGTGCCCCTTCGTCATCGTCAGCACGACCACATCCCGCCACCCGCCGCGATGCTCGAATGCGTCCCCCGATACCTGGGAGGCCTCGGGTGTCGACGGGCCCGTCAGGGCCCACCGAACAGGTCGTCGATGAGCACCGGGAGCTCCTGAAACGGTTCTGCATGCACCGTCTCTCCGCGACCCGCGGAGAGCACGACGATGTAGCCGTCGCTGCTCGAACGGTGGACGGTCAGCGTCTCGCGTGCTGGATCGACGATCCAGTAGTGGGGCACTCCCGTTCGGTGATAGGCGGCGAGCTTGATCCCGAGGTCGTTCAGCGCATTCGACGCGGAGAGGATCTCGCAGACCCAGTCGGGGCGGATTCGAATGGGCCGCCCTCTTGGCCGCTCCGGCGTACGTTCGCGCCTCCACCCGACGACGTCGGGGACGTAGACGTCGTGCACGGAGAGCTCGATCTCGACCTCGGTAGCGATCCACCACCCGCCCGGTCCTCCGCGCCCGCGCTGGTACCGCGGCTTCAGGAGCTCTGCGATCGAGCTCTGCGCGTCCCCGTGCTCGAAGCTCGGCGATGCCTTCTGCACGAGCGCGCCGCCGATCACCTCCGCGCGGCGGTCCTCGGCCATCGCCGCGAGATCCTCGGCGGTCGCGAGACGGGGACGGGCAGCGCTCATGGACCTCAGTCTAGCAGGCGGGGCGGGGTCGACCTCCCGTGACACCTCGTCCCTTCCGCGGCCGCGTCGCCCCCTCCCCGTGGGCCCGATGGAAGAGCTGTGGGCCCGATGGACGAGTGACAGTCGTAGTTCGCCGGGGTGGCGCTCACCGGGAGCCGCACCCAACGGGACCATCCAATTCTCGCGCGGCGTCCCGGCGAGTGGACGTATCGTTGCGTCCGTGAAGCGGGCGCTGCTCTTCGCTACGCTGGCGGCGCTCGGCGCGTGCGGGCCGCGCGCCGCGTCCGGGCCGAGGTGCGCCGCCGGACCGCGGGCCCCGGCGACGGCGCCCGAGCGCGCCGAGATCGAGCTCGTCGAGTCGGCGCCGGTGGAGACGTCGCTCGATCACGCCGACGTCCGCGACGCCGCCGAGGTGTGGCCCGAGATGATCGATCGCGCGGCGCGCACGCTCGACCTCGCGCAGTTCTACGCGAGCGAGGCCGAGGGCGACGCCGCGAGCACGAGCCGCCTCGCGCCGGTCCTCGCCGCCATCGATCGCGCCGTCCTCCGCGGCGTCCGCGTGCGCTTCCTCGCCGACGCCGGCTTCGCCTCGAAGTACCCCGAGACGCTCGAGCGCCTGCGGCGCGCCGACGTCGCGGTCAGGACCATCGACTGCGCGCCGCGCTACGGCGGCGTCCAGCACGCCAAGTACTTCGTCGTCGACGGCGTGGAGTCGTTCGTCGGCAGCCAGAACTTCGACTGGCGCGCGCTCGCGCACATCCAGGAGATGGGCGTCCGCGTGCGCTCGAGCGCGATCGCGCGGGCGCTGCTCGACGTGTTCGAGACCGACTGGGCGCTCTCGTACGCGAGCGCGCCGTCGAGCACGCGGGCGCGACCCGCGCGCCGGGGCGTGAGCGTCCGAGCGGCGAGCGGCGAGGCGCTCTCGGTCGTGGCGAGCCCCAGGGGCTGGCTCCCCGACGAGTCGGGCTGGGACCTCGACCGCCTCGTCGCGCTCCTCGACGGCGCGACCCGCTCCGTCGACGTCCAGGTCCTCCACTACTCGACGGAGAACCGCGACGAGAGCGCGTTCACGACGCTCGACGACGCGGTCCGGCGGGCCGCCGCGCGCGGGGTCCGCGTCCGGCTGCTCGTCTCGCACTGGGGAGCGAAGGCCGGCGGCCGCGCGCGCCGCGCGCTCGAGGCGCTCTCCACCGCGCCCAACGTCGAGGTGCGCGTCCTCACGGTCCCGCCGTGGTCGGGCGGCGAGATCCCGTTTTCGCGGGTGGCCCACGCGAAGTACATGGTCGTCGACGGCCGCGCCGCGTGGATCGGCACGAGCAACTGGGAGGGCGACTACTTCCTCAAGACGCGCAACGTCGCGATCGTCGCCGAAGGCGGCGCGCTCCCGCCGCGCCTGGCGCGCGTCTTCGAGGACGGCTGGTCGAGCGCGTACGCGGCGCCGCTCGCCGCGCCGCCGTGAGCACCACACGCCGGCGCCGCTCCACGAGCGACTACGCCGCTCCGCGAGCGACTACGCTGCGCCGCCGTGACCGCCACACGCCGGCGCCGCTACCGATTCAGCTCCGCGAGCGACTACGCCGCGCCGCCATGACAGCCGTGACCGCCCCGCCTACCGATTCAGCTCCGCGAGCACGTCGCTCGCCTTGCCGCGGAGGCGGTGCTGGTAGAGGTGGCTCAGCGGCGTGTCCTCGAGGTTGATCTCGACGGTCACCGCGCCGCGCTGCACGGCGATGCGCGGCAGCTCCGCGGCCGGATAGACGACCGCGGACGTGCCGATGCTGACGAGCAGATCGCACGCCTCGAGCGCCTCGCGCGCGCGACAGACGACGCGGTGGTCGAGCGAGTCCTCGAACCAGACGATGTCGGGGCGCCAGTAGCCCCCGCAGCTGCACTTGCGCGGCGTCATCGGCACCGTGTCGTCGTCGCGGACGATCTCGTCGGCGTCGCAGCGCACGCGCCAGAGGCTGCCGTGGAGCTCCGCGGTCACGGCGGCGCCGGCGCGCTGGTGCATGCCGTCGATGTTCTGGGTGACGACGAGCGTGCCGGGCCTCCTCTCCTGCACCGCGGTCACGACGCGGTGGCCGTCGTTCGGCTCGCAGGCGCGCACCGCGGCGCGCCGCCTGTCGTGGAAGTCCCAGACGCGCTCGGGATCGCGATCGAACGCGCGCTGGCAGGCGTAGTCCTCGTAGTCGTACTCGGCCCAGATCCCGCCTTTGCCACGGTAGGTGGGGATGCCGCTCTCGGCGGACATCCCGGCGCCGGTGAAGAACACGATGCGCTCGAAGTCGCTGAATCGGATGCGGCTCATGAGACCTCCCTGCGTGCGTCCCGGCGGCGCGAGCGAGCCGGAAGTCTCTCCCGAGCTAGCGCTTCTGCCGGCGGAAGACCACGGTGCGCCGCATCGCCTTGGGCGGGAGCGACTTCGACACGCCGGTGACCGTGACGCGCTCGAGCGGCGCGATCGGCACGACGCGCGGCTCGCCCTCGAGGCTCCACGCGGGCCCGTCGGTGTACGGGAAGACCCACGGCGCCACCGGCGCGAGCGCGAAGGCGACGATCGCGTCCTCGTTGGCGCGGCCGAGCACCTCGGCGCCCCTGTCGAGATCGGTGACCGCCTCGATCGTCGTCGGCTCGAAGCCCTCGCGCCGGAGCCGCCGGGCGAGGTTCACGAGCTGCGTCTCGGCCTTCAGCGCGGCCGGCTCGTTCACGCCCTGCAAGCCGAAGAGCCAGAACGGATGCTTCGCGCGCGCGAGCCCCGCGACGGTCCCGGCGCCGTCCGCGCGCCACTTCTGCGGTCCCGAGAAGACGCAGACGGTGGAGAGCGCCTTGTCGAGCGCGGGCTCGCAGAAGGAGAAGACGTCGGGCGGCAGATCCGCGACGAGCGCGCCCGGCTTCTCGAGCGAGAGGGCGACGATGCGCGCTTCGGCGTCGCCGCCGAGGTCGGGGGCGTCGGCGGAGGTGATGAGCGTCTCCGGGATCCCGCTCGCGAGGAGCACCTGGCGCGCGCTCCAGCCGCGATCGCCCGCGGGGACGGTCGCGGCGCCGATCGGCAGCTCGGCGCGGGCGGAGGCCTCCCGAGCGCCGGCGAGCCCGCCCATGCGCGCGGCGGGCGCGGACAGGACGCCGAGCTCCCCGGCGCCTTCGCGCTGCGCGAGCACGAGCGCGGCGGCGGCGGTGCACCAGAGCGTGTTGCCGGGCGCAGGCCCGACGGCGAGCGTGCCTCCTTTGAGGCGGAGGCTCGGGCGATCGTCCGGGCGCGAAGCGACGAGGAGCACGCACGACTCGGCGGCGACCTCGACGACGGCGAACGGCGCCTCGGGTCGGACGATCGCGCGGAGATCGAACCCGGCGCTCCTCAGCGCCGCGCGCCGGGGATCGGCCGTGAGCCAGCGCTCGCCCGCGGCGGGCGTGACCGCGGCGGACGGGTGGGCCGCGCCGGCGGGCGACTCCTGCACCCACCGCTTGGCGTCGAGCCAGGCGTCGAGCGAGCCCTCTGCGCAGGCCTGATCGCTCTGTCCCGTCGTGCCCGGTGCGAACGGGAGGAAGGCGAACGCGCGCGAGCCGCCGAACGCGCTCGCGTCCATGCGGAGGAGGGCGAGCCCCTCGCCCGCCTTCATCTCGCCGGTGACCGTGACGCGCCCTCCCTCGCAGAGGCAGGTCAGCACCGGCACCGGGCCTTCGACGGCGCCGCCGGCGTGCGCGATCCGGACGTTCGCGCCCGTGGAGGAGGTGGCGAGCACGCAGCCCGCGGGGACCTCGGCCGCGACCTTCGACGGCTCGCCGCGGCTCGAGGTGTCGACGACGACGAACCCCATCGCGCGGAACGGATCGGCGGCCTCTTCGATGCGCCCGCGGCGCGCGAGCTCGCTGCGCAAGACGACGGCGCCGGCGACCGCGACGATCCCCACGGCGGTGACGCCGCCGACCATCAGCGCGCGCCGCGAGCGGATGCGCCGCGTCTCGAGGGTCGAGACGGCGTCGAGCTCGGCGCTGCGCCGCGCGCGGCTCTCCTCGTCCTCGCGCCGCACGCGCTCGTGCTCGGGGTGCCGGCCCTGAAGCACGGAGAGCGCGCGCTCGACCTCGGCGAGGTCTTCCGGCGTCTGCTTGGACTTCGGCTTCGGCGGGGGCGCGGCCATACGAGAGCTAGTCGAGCGATCGTGGACCGTGAGGTCCCTCGATCACAAGACGTAGTTGTCGAATCCGGCGGATTGTCCCGATGGGGGTACGAGCCGGCCCGGGGGACGGGCGCGCGGGGGGAACGGCCGGGACGGCGCGGGGTCGAGCTCGCTAGACGCCCTTGGCGGCCCACCGAGCGCCGCGCGTGGATTGGGCGCGCTGGACGTCGTCGTGGCCTTCGCTGGCCGGCTCGCGCTCCTCGGGCTCGGACGGGAGCCGCGCCTCGGCGTCGAGGACGATGAAGGGACCGCCTTCTTCCTCGTCCACGACCTCGTCCTCGGCGTCCTCGCTCACGGACTCGCCGGCGGTGGCGGAGCCGATGAACTCCTCCGCGAACGCCTCGGCGTCGGGGGCAGGGATAGGCCTCAGCTGCCCGATCGTGTCGGGCACGAAGGCGTTGCCGTCGTCCGGACGCCCCGCCGGACGCGTTTGCTCCCGGCTCACTGGCTCTTGCGGATGCTTCTTCATGCCGATCCGACCGCTGCAAGCGATGCGCCCTCTCGAGGCTTTCCCCCGACGAAACGTCCAGGTCTCGAATTACCCCGACATCGCGGGACCGCGGCGTCGATCCGCGCGTGAACGCACGTGAACGCGGTCCCAGACTGGGGCGTCGCAGGTCGTCACGCGTCCCACGGGCGCACATGGCGCGCGGAAGAGCGGAAGCGTCGGGGCCCCGACCTCCCAACGATCTCAGTCGTCGTCGTCCTCGTCGTCGTCGTGGTGCGGTGGCTCGGGCGTGCGGCCGCTCGTGCTCGAGACCTGGAGGGTCGTCCGCGCCGTGCACACGCCGGAGCAGCCCGTGCCGACGAGCACGCGGTCGCGGTAGCGCCACGAGAGGCTCTTCGTCGTGGGCTCGCCGTGCTTCGTGGTGAGCGGGCCGCTGATGACGGCGTTCGTTCCCCACCGGCAGCCGTCGTCCCAGTCGAGCTCCGTCGAGAGCTCCAGCTCGAGCTCGCCGTTCCGGATGCTCCCCTTGTAACGCTGGGGCCCGAAGTCCGCCTCCACGGCCCCGTCGCCCCCGCACGGGTAGTAGAGGAGGCCCGGCCCCTTGCTGATGCGCTCGTCGAGGTAGCAGCCGGGCGACGACATCTCGATGCGCGCCGCGATCAGCCGGAGCGAGCAGCGCCCGCTGTCGTTCGGCTCGTCCCCGATGACGATCCCGGCCTCCGGCAAGCTCGCGATCGGCGCGATCGCCAGATCCACGGGCGCCTGGACCGCCGCGCCTTGGCCGCCCGCGCAAGCGGCCGGCCCCGCGACGAGGACCGCGATGAGCGCGACAACCACGACGCGCGCGCGCCCCGCGGTCGCCGCGCGCTCCGCAGCCGGCGCGCGCTCCGCGGTCGACGCGCGCAGCCCGAGCGGAGGGACGGATCGGCTCGCGCTCATTCGGCCGGCGATCCTATCCCTGCCGCGGCGCGGCTGCCCCAGGAAGCGCCCCCGAGCGCCCACCCGGTCGCGCCGCTCCCCTCGCTCCCCGCCCTGACGGCCGCGTCCAGCCTTGCGCCGACGGCTGCGGCGCCCTAGGTTGCATCACGCTTCATCGCCATGGGGGCGATCGGCTTCGACGGAGATCTCGACCATCTTGCTGCGTGCCGTGGGTCTCGTGGGACCACGTAAAAACCTCGCGGGAAACACAATTGCGAACGATAACGCAATTGCCCTCGCTGCCTAAACAGCAGGTCTGAGAGCCGGTCGACCCAAGGGCCTGCCAGTGCCCTGGGAAGACCGTCAACAAACTGGCTGGCTGAGGTCCGGGTCACCGGGACCAAGGCGAGATCAAACAGGTGAATAGTCCCGAGGAGAGCTCGCCAGTCGGCGCAAATCGGGACGATTCAAACGGCTGGATACGCACGTAGACGCAGGTGGCCTCGAAGTTTTCGGACCCGGGTTCGATTCCCGGCGCCTCCACCAGTTTCTCGGCCGTTTCTTACGAAGCGGCCACCTTCTCCACCGTTTCTCCAACTTCGGGCGCGTTCCAGGCCGCGTCCAAGAGCCCGATCGCAGCGTCCAGAGTCGACGGCGAGAGGTGCATGTAGCGCTGGGTCGTGCTGATGCTTGCGTGACCGGCCAGTGCCTTGATGGCCATGACCGTCGCGCCGCGCATGGCGAGGTGTGAGCAAAACGTGTGGCGCAAGCGGTGGATGCCACCGCACTGCTCTAGACGGGCGGCGCGCTGCGCTCTCTCGAGCCACATGCGGACCACCTTGTTCGTGAGCTCGCTTCCGTCGTCCTGAGTGACGACGCGCTCGCGAAGGTTTCGGTGCGCCTTCAAGGCTTCCGCGAGTGGGCCGGTCATGGGCACCACGCGGCCCCTACCGCCTTTCGGCACGGTCTCGTGTCGCTTGCCGTCCTTCGCCCACCAGATGGATCGCTGGACGTGGATCTTCCCTCGCTTCAGGTCGAGGTCTGTCCACTTCAGCGCGATGATCTCCCCACGTCGGAGGCCCGCGCTCCCCGCGAGGAGAACGAGCAGACGAACGCTCGGACTCACACGCGCGGCGCCATCCACGAGGCGGCGGTAGTCGTGCTCTTCGTAGAACTCCGGCGTCCGCTCGTTGTCGACGGGCAAGAGCCGGATCTTCGGCACACGTTCGATGATGCCGAGACCTTCGGAGCGGCGCACGCCCTCGGGCCCGGCGAACTTCAGACACGCGGAGAGAGCGGTAAGCACGTTGTTCGCGCTCTTCGACGAACGCTTGGCTAGGTCGCCCTTCAACGCGGAGATGTCCGAGGCCCCGATCTCATCGAGGCGCTTGGACCCGAGACGCGGTTCGAGCCACGTCCGCCACGCGCATTGCTTCCGTTCGATCCCGGAAGGCTTCTGCTTGTTCGCTTCGCAATGTTCCCTGATGAAACGCGGCCAGAACTCGGCCAGCGTCGGGACCTCCTTTCTGTCGGGGTCGGGCGTGGCGCGCTTGCTCTCCGTGATCGGGCTCGCGGGCCCGGCCGCGAAGAGCTCACGCTCCTTCGCTTCGCCCCATCGGCGCGCCTGGCTCTCGGTGTTCACCGGCGCGCGCAACCTACGGCGGAACGTTCCTCCACCGTGCGGCCACTCGAACCGGATGTCGACCTCGAACCCCACGCGCTTGCTCTTCTCGTACTTCCTCACGGTCACGGACATGACGGGGACCTTCCCGGCGTGGCCGCTCGTCTTTCGAGGATCCACTCCAGCACATCGTCCCTGAGGAGCAAGACCCGGCGACCGTCGCGCACGACACCGGGCAAGAGCCCGCGCTCGATCCGCGAGTAGACCGCCTTGCGCGTGGTCCTGAGGAGCTCGGCCACGTCGTCCACCGTGAGGAGGTACGGGAGCCTGGGCGGGGTCACGATGCCCTCTGCGCTTCGGCGGCACGGGCCCGACGCTCGCCGCGGCGGTGGTCGTCAAAGTGCTTCTTGCAGCACCAAGGCTTGGACGGCTCGGGAGCTCCCGGCTCCCAAAACGACCACGCGCAATCCTTGCTCGCCAGCTTGTAGACGTTCGTGTGCTCTCGACGAGTCGCGTCGCTCATGACGAAGCCTCCACGCGTGCAGACCGCACGCGCCCTTTCTCCCGCGCATGCGCTCGCCGGGGCTTGGCGAGGACTCCTGCGGACTGGAGAGAGGTAGTAATCGGCGGGCCCAGGTAAAGGGCGAATCCTCCCGCGTCCTGTCGATCCCTCCCACGTCCGCGCGGCGGGCCCGTCCAGGGTCTTCAACCCGGCGCCAACACCCGATCTGTCGGCGTTTCTGGCCCGAGATCGTGGAGAAGGGCCAAGGTTCTCCACGCGTGGTGCACGCCCCACGGATGCGCGATGCGTCGGTCGTTCGAGAGGCGGCGCACACTTGCGAGGCGAGCGCCGAGATCGCGACGACGACGCGCCCGCTCGATCGCCACCGCCAGCGCGGGGGGGCGGCCGGGGCGTTTTTCCGGCGGGTCGGGGCGAGGGCGGGCTTCGCACCGGCGAGTCACACGCAGACCGAGGTTTTCACCCGTGCACGCGTTCGAGGGCTCGTCGAGGTTCCTACGATCCGGATGCAATGAGGAACGATCAGAAGGCCGCTTCAGAGCGGTACGAGCCCACGGAGCGAGCGCAGCGAGAGCGCGCGGCGGACTTCTACGCGCGGGGCATGATCGAGGCGGGTGTCGGTCTCCACACCGCGCGCGACGTCTTCACGGGCAAGCGCGACGCGTACAAGAGCGCCGCCACGCGCCGGGCGCTCGCCTGGTACCTGAAGCGCCAGTATCTCCGCCCCGTGCGATCCGCCGAGCCACCGAAGCCGGCGCAGACGACCACGATCGCGGACGATCTCCAGCGAGCCGCGCGGGTGCTCGCGGCGAAGGCTGCACCTTGAACGCGCGCGTCACGCTCGAAGGCGACGAGTACGTCTGGACCGAAGCCACGCCCGAAGAGCGGATCGCGTTGAAGCACGAGCACGACATCGTGGACGACGAGGTTCTTCGCTCGCTTGGATTCGATCGCCGACCGAGGGCAGGATCAAAGGTCGAGGCGCGCGCCGTCCGAAGCCTCGCGCTAGCGGGCTGGTCTCTCATGGCGATCGAGGACTTCCTCGAGCTCCACGAGGATGATGTCGAGGCGCTCGTGGCGCCCGTGCGTGATGCCGCGGTCCGGCTGCTCTACTTGGCCGGCGTGCCGACGAAGGAGATTGCCGAGCGCACCGAAACCGATCTGATGCGGATCAGTCGCGTGACCTCGGACATCGCGAGGAGGGGGCGCGGCCCGAGCACGTCACGTAACGCGCTCCCGGACGCCGTGCGGGAGTCTATCCGCCACCGCTGGCAAGCAGCGCAATGCGGCGTCCTCATCCGGCGCGAGCTCAAGATCAGCGCCACGACGATGCGGAACCACACGCGCGACCTCGCGCCTAGGAAACACCGCTGCGCGCTCTGCAGGCCCGGCCCGAAGCCGGCGACCGCGTAACGTCAGCGGCGAAGCATCGCGCCACGAGGCGGACCTGCGGCGGCCTCGGCACGTGCGGACCGTGCCGATCGCTCGCGAGCTTCGGCGAGCGCTTGCCCGTCGCCCGTAGCCGAGCGCGGGAGGAAGCCGCGCGCGTCTTCGACTCGACCGCTCGCAGTCCGCGAGCCGACCGGGGCCCCTGCGTGTGCAGCGATCCGCGCGTCAGCGTTCGCACGGGCGTGAGCGGCGGCGAGGGCAGAGCCCCGACCATCGGCCTTTGCCGGCGCCTCGATCACGCGGGGGCCATGAGGCCCGTCCTTGACCGTGATGCACGAGCAACCCGCGGGCGCTCCGTTCTTCGTGATCGCGCAGTGGCAAGAATCGCTGAGCATGGCCTCTCAGAGTAGGATCTCCCGCTTGAGCCGGCCGGCGCTCACTCTTCGTGCACGGGCGCGACGACGGGCCGGTGCGTGGCGCGCTCGAAAGCCACGGCGGCCTCCAGCGCCTCGAACGCGTCGGCCCCCATGTTCTTCAGAGCGCGAGCGAACGCCTCCGCGCGCTCGTCGTCGGGGATGGCCGAGCGGAGCTCGACGCGATCGAAGGTCTGACAGATGGCCGTACAGGTCTCGCGGTTCATGTTGGGAGAAGAGTAGGAACCGTCTGCGCGGGTTCGACGGTCGCGAGCGATGGGGAGCAGATGCCCGAACCGTCGATGTCCAATCCACCTCCGCGAATGAGGTCGATTGCCTTTTTCTCGAAAACTCTCGGGCACCTGCGCATCTTCCCAGCAACCATCAACCTCCCGACCACTCAACCCACCAGCGCCACGCCAGCGCCACGGCGCGGCGGCGTGCATACCCTCTATCCCTCCCTTAGATTGAGGTTGATTGGGTTGCTTGAAGTGCAGTAACCGCCCTAAATTCCTTCGCTATCTCCAATCAACAAGGTTGCTGGGAGGTTGCTCGGAGGTCGCTTAGTTGAAGAGCCTTCCCTCCGCGGTGGCGATGGCCGCGCGCCGCGCCTGCTCTTGGGGCGCGAGCGGCTCCCTCGACAGCGCCTCGGGAACGAGCCACGTGCGCTTGGACGTGTCCGCGTTGCGCATGCATCCGAGCTGACGGAGCACCTTCGCGATCTGCATCTGCTCGCCCTTGGGCACGGCACCGAGGTTGCCGAGCGATCGCCAGATGTCTTGCGAGGTCACCTCGGAGCAGCCAACGAGATACTGGCGGATCGCGTGCTCGCGATCGTCGACGATCTCCCACGCGCGCATCCGCCGGAAGTGCTCGGCCTCTTGCTCGGCGTCGAGCCAGTGCGGCTCGTTCGTCAGCGCGAGGGCGTGTGCTTCGCCCCACACCCGATCTCGGTTCGCGAGGACCCATTCGCGATCGATCCTCGGCGGAGAGATGATCCAGAAGCGCCGGTGCTCGGCTCCGTTCGGGTCCTGGAAGATCTCCTTGTCGTTCGTCGTGGCGATGAAAACGCACTGACGAGGGCGATCGATCGCGTTGCCGCGCGCATACGCGCCGCGATAGCGGTCCGACTGCCTCGGGATGAATTGAAGGACCGTCTCCCGCATGTCCGCCTTCTTGAGCGCTCGTAGCTCGCCGAGTTCGACGGCCCACTTGCCCGCGATCCTCTCGCCGACGCCCTTCTCGTCATCGATCGAGCCGATGCTGTCCGTCGACCACGCGTGGCCGAAGAGATCGAACACGAACGAGGACTTCCCCATGCCCTTGGGGCCGTGAAGCGTGAGCGCGCTGTCGACCTTGCACCCGGGCGTGAGGATGCGACGAACGGCGGCGATCAGGAACTTTCGCACGTAGGCGCGATCGAGATCGTCCGTCAGGCCGAGCCCGTGCGTCGCGAGTTCATCGATCGCGCCCTCGCACGGTTCGAGCCCTCCGAGGTACTCGCGCACGGGATGGTACGCGTTCGCGCGAGCCGCCGCGGTGACCGCATCGAAAACCATGTCGTTCGTGGCGAGGAAGCCCACGTGCTCAAGGTACGAGCGAAGGTCTACGGTGTCCCCGTTCGAGAGCCCGTTCGTTTCGGCGTCCAAGCGCATCGGAGGATTGACGCACTCGACGCGCTCCAAGAACGAGTTGAATTGCCAGACGCCCGTCCAATCCGCCGCGTCAGACTCGCTCCCGAAGTGGTGAATGACCTCGTTCAGCGTCGCTTTCCGTGCGCTGTCGTTCTTCGCGAGCGCACCGATCTTGTAGCTGTAGCGGTGGCTCGGGTCGCGCTGGCGACGCGTCGAGACATGCTCCGTGCGGGTGGCCTTGCGAGCGGCTTCCTGGTCTTCGATCACGCGGTCGAGCAAGTCGTCGGGCACGAGCCCGGGCAAGCGGTCGGACTTGTCGCGCGCGTCCGTGAGCTTGTGCTCGATCTCGCGAGCGCTCCACGGCGGGTCACACCGAGGGTTGTAGTGCTGTTCCACGAGCCCCTGCGCCACCGTGAGAGGTAGCTCAAGATCGCGAATCAGCCGCAGCGAGAGATTGAAGAGCGCGAGCGAACCGTTCGATCCCTGCGTGCTCTCCTCCATCGTGGCGCACGCCTCGATCCCGAGCTCCCCGCGCTTGCGGCCCTCGTCCGTGTTCACGTCCACGGGGATCGGCGCCAGAGCGGAGGCCACGATCTCGCGACCGCGCAGACCGGACCAATCGAGGAGGAAGTCGGGCGCCTCGCACGGCGCCGCGTTGATCTCGGTCTCGTACTTGCCGCCGCTCTTGTGCGGGCTTCCCGCCGTGACCGCGAACCCGCCGTCGCCGCGCACGTCGATCTTGCTGTTCGGCTTGCCGCGCGCGTCCACGTCGCCAGGCTGCAAGAGGAGCTCGCCCACGCTCGAACGCACGGGAAACCCCGGCCACACGTAGTAGTAGTGCCGTCCGCCCTTCGGCGTGCGAACCGTGTACGTGTCGAGGCCCCAACCCTCGTCTTCACACGCAGCGCGGAAGCGGGCGTCGGCCTCGGGCGTGTCGGTGTCGACCACGAAGACGCCAGAGCGCGCACCCGTCGCGAGTCCGTGACCGCCGGGACCGAACACCTGTTGGCCTGCTTCGAGGTCGCCCCAACGGATCGAAGGGTGCTTGCCAGGCCGCGGACATGCCGGGCCTTCGCTGCAAGCACACTCGCCGGCGGGCGTGAGCGGCTGCAGCGGAAAGACCGTGTACTTGGTGCCGGAAGCCGTGATCTGCGCTGCGTTGGTACTATCTTGATGAGACATGTGATGAGCCCCCTCCGCGGGGCTTGTGACGTGTGAGGGCCTTCCTTCAGGCTCGGTTAGTGAATGGGCATCGGCGAGGGCTCGATTCGGATGGTCCGGATCGGGCCCTCGTGCTTTTGGGATCTAGGGGTCGGCCTGCCAACTCGGTTGTCTGCGCGTTCTCAGCGCCGACGACGACGTTGGCGGGGCTTGGGCGGGGGCGGCGGCTCGCCGACGTGCACCAACATGCGCGTGGCCTCTGGATGCATCCGCTCCGCGCGCGGACGGTGGGCCACGAGCTTGCCGCGACACGTCGCGATGACGTCCCCTGCGCGTGGAGGTCGAGACACCACGAGCTCCCGACAACAGACGCACTGAGCCGGGGGATCATCGGCGCCGCGGAGATCCGTCCACGTGTCGATCGGGATCGTCCAATGGCTTCCCCACCGGCGAGCGCCCGGGATGGAGGCCGCGATGCGGTCGAAGTCGCGAAGAGAGCCCTTGGGCATGTCGCGCGTCACGATCGCGTCGGCGAAGTGTCGGTACACGGGAGCCGGCAAGCTCCGGACGAGCATCACGAGGAGCTCGCGCGGGACGTGGATCGGCTGCTTCATCGCACCCTCGCTTCGTTCCCGCCGCGTGCCCAATTCCGAGGGCCGATCGCGAGATGGTTCATGCGGATCGTGGTCTGGACGCCTTCGTACGTCTGGCCCCGGTGCATGCCTCGCGAGGGCCGCACGTCGGTCACGTACCCGCCCGAGAGCTCGACGAGCGCGCCCGCCTCGATGTCTGCGATCGCGCCGTCGTCGACGACCACGAGCTCGGCATGAATCCACCCGTCGCCGCCGTCCTTCGCGGCGCGGACGTACCCGATCGCCTGCGAGACGTTCGACATGTCGACGGTGAAGTGCCCCCGGACGAGCGGGAGCCCCGCCCAGGTGGAGAGCGATGCAGGGCTCGTGACCTCGGCACGGGGCCGGAACTCCGGCCCTGTCGGGTATGGGTAGACCGCATCGTACGCGGCGGGTGTGGAGTCGAGGACGAGGGCCCCGCCGTCGCGCATGCGAAAGGGAGAGTTGACCGGCCATGCGGCCGTGATCGAAACGCACGGCGCGGTTCATTCCGCGGCCTCGCTCTCGTTCGCGGCGTCGTCGGCAGGCGTCTCGTTCTCGGTGGCGCGGACCCACGCGGCGACGCGCTTGCCCTCGTGTGGAACCTTCTTCTTCGCGAACCCCAATGCACGCATAAGCGCCGCGACGCGGTGGCGCCACGTCGGGGTGACGACCTCGCCCTTCGCTGCGAGCTCGGTCTCGAAGTCCGCGCCGACGACGTGATCGCGGCCCTCGAACATCGAGAGGACGTCGTCCTTCAACGGATCGAGCTCGGGGACCTCGGCGCGATGGCGATTCAGCCACTCGGCCGAAGGCGGGCGGCGCAGACTTCCGGGCGTCCAGATCGCCCCGGGGCCGGCGAACGCGCGCTTGAGATCGGCCTCGATCTGTTCAGGCGTCCACCTGCGCGTGGTCTCGCGTGCGTTCCGCTCGATCTTCGCGAGTGATTCCTCCAAGTATGCCTTGTACTCGTGTGGCGCGGCTCCTTTCACCTCGCCGGCCGCTCGCGCGCGGGCCTGTTGCTCGTGAAAGTCCTTCTGCGCCTGAGCCACCGTCTCGCCGGATACCTCTCGGAACTTCTCCGCGGCGAGGTCGATCAGATCGTCGAGCGCGACGTCGTAGGCGACGCCCCCGGCCGGATAGAGGGCCGCGATCAACGCACGCGCGCCCCGGTTCCCGAAGTGAGCGAGAGGCCAGAGGCCGTGCACGTCGGCGTGTGCTCGGATCTGCTCGTTGACGTAGTGCGTGCCCGGGTCGGTGAGATCGGTACCCTTGCCCGCGGGGATTTGCTCGAACGTGCGGAGGCGGTTTCGTTCTTCGACGAGATTGCGGCCCGTGATGAAGTCCGTCACCGACTCGATCGCGGTCACGTGGCGGAGTAGCGGGAGGTCCTTCTGCTTGACCGGCGGGAGATCCGGCGAGTCCGTGCGAAGCCCCCTCTGGGTGGGGCTGATCTTTCCGTCGCGACCGTCGTGATTGAGGCCGATGCCTCCGTCGTGCACGACTGTGAGCTCGCCCGTCACCTCGTCAAGAACGAAAAAGTCCGCCTTCGTGGCGCGCGCGAGGTCGGGAACGATCTTGTTTCCCTCCTCCTCGAGCTCACGGCGGCGGCGCTCTTCGGCTTCCTTCTCCTCGCGAGCGCGGTCGACAGCAGCATCGGCTTCCTTGGCCCGCGACCCACATTCGAGGCGGGAGCCCTCGGCGCACCTCTTGGCGACGAACGCCTTCAGCTCGAACCCATCGAGACACTCGGGCGGCAGGCCGGCGCGCACGACCTCTTCCGCGCCTTCGCGGCTGCACCCGAACGCGAGCGCGTTATCGACGCGAGCGCCGAGGGAGATCTCGCGCGTCAGGTCGGTGGCGCCATCGCGTCCGGGGATCGGCGGAGTGGAACCCGCTTCAGCAAGCCCGTTCGCGGTGATTGCAGCGCCGACCCTTGCGCGCGCGTAGACGTGGGCGTCGGGCCTGCGGTCGTCCTCGCCCTTCGGGTAGAGGCGCTCGGCCTTCGGGGCGAGCTCGCTTTCGAGCCACGACGCGGCCCACGGGTACGCGTGGAGAGGCTGGCCGCCTGGGTTGGCCGGCAAGACCTCCACCGCGCCGTCGAGGACGAAGAACGCCTCGGTCCTGTCGGTGCTGGCGCGGTAGGTGCCCTCCTTGACGGAGCGCCCGTTGATTCGCTTCGCCTTCTCCTCGTTGACGACGCAGACATTCCAGAGAGAGACGCGGACTTGGTTCTGTTCGGACGACATGCCCAGAGCTAGTAACGGCAGGCGCAACGTCTAGGGCTGGCAGGGTCAATTCAGCGTTTCGACACCCTGGCGGAGCCCGGCCAGCTCGCAGGCGTCAGAAATCGACACGGGGCAAATGACGATCGCTTTCCGTGGGCAGCGGAATTCGCGAACCCGCGGACAGATCGCGCGTAGGTCGCGCGTTCGAGAACCAACCCTTACGCGGGACGCATGAGCGATCGATCGCCACTGTCGCCGGAGAGGGCCATCGCGAGCGCGGCCAGGGTCAAGCGTGCACCATGCACACGATCGAGAGCAGAGCGCCGCGCGCACGCTCCTACGCTCGTCGAGCATGTCCAAGCAAGAGAGCAAGCCGACAACACGAGAGCGCTACATCGCAGCCTTCGGAGGCGCGCGCTACGTCGAGCGCGAGGAGCTCGACGGGCTTGTCCGGGGGTTGGACGAGACTCTCGGCAAGACGTTCGACGAGCTCCAGGCCGAGATCGCAGAGCTCCGCGAAGAGGTCGCCACGTTGAAGGCTCACTCTAAAGCGTGCTCGCGTGCGCGCGGCCTGCCGTCGCCGATCGCTCAGCGGTCGTGGTTCGCGCGCACGCTCGCGTGGCTCGGGTTGCGCCGCTAGAGCAGGCCTGCCCGCTTCAGGGCCCGATTCACCTTGGCGTCGAGCTCTGGCTTCGCTTCCTTGATCACCGGGATCGGCGGGTTCGGGCGTCGCCGCGGCTTCTTCGCGGGCGTGGCGTGCTCTTGCGCGATGGCGTCGAGGATCATGTCGAGCGCTTCATGCGCGACGCGGCGGACGTGGGGGCTCACGCCACCGCCCGAAGGTGGCTGGCGAGCGCTCGATCGGCCGCATGAGACGATCGCGCGAGTGCTCCGAGCCAACGCGCGGTGATCCGCTCTTCCTTCGCGAGCTGTCGGCGGAGCTCGTCGGGGTCGATTCCAACAGAAACTAGCGCGCGAGCGATGTTCGATGCATTCTTCATGGGTCGATCTCCTTTGAAGGTCGGCCAGCCCGGAGCGTCTCGTACACGCTGCCGGGCGTTTTCTTGGCGAGCGTCCAAGCTCGCATCGAACGCGTCTGCGTGCAATCTGCAAGTTTGAGAGATTGCCACCGCAGGCTCGCGCTCAGGGCGAAGGCTTCGGCCTCATTCCATGCTTGCCCGCCCATTCGATGAACTTCGCTGCGTAGAGCGTGTTTGGCGTCATATGGACGATCTGCCGGATCTCCTCGCCGGCACGCGAGAAGTTCAGGCAGCTCTGTCTCTCCCCTCTCCCCGCGAGTTCTCGCTGGAGCTCGTCGTGAGGCTTGTCGCTAACGAGCGGAACTGGTGCCCCCGCGAGAACGAGCGGGACGAATGCCAAGAATGCGGATGGGAAGACCTTGTATGAGGTGAAGTCCGACCGAACGAGCCCCGCATCCTGAAGGCGGCAGATCTGCGAGTAGCTGAATCCAAGCGGCTCAAGAGCGTTTGCACCGGGTGCACCGTACGGAGCGCAGAGGACGCAGGGCTCTGAATCATCTCCGATCGTCGCGCTGATATTGCAGAACTGCTGAAACAATGACGCGAGATCCGGCGTCAATCGGGCGAGCACTTCAAGAGTCGCAGGAGAGAAGGAGCCTGGCTTGCGGATCTCCCCGGCCAAGATGCGAGCGAAGTACGCCCTCATTTCGTCATTCGTTTTCGTCTCCGCATGACGAGCAAACATGTCGAGCCAGTCTTCGTCGATCGCTGCCGTCGCATCCTCGCGCGGGGGATTGACTCGGATTTCTTCGAGAGTTTGCTTCGCTACGGCTTCGCGGTTGGTCTGCTCCCGAAGCATCCTCCCGCCGAGGTGCATCGTGGCGCGTCGCCCGAGCTCTTGGTCCGCTGCGATGGTCTCTAGCGCGATCGGAACAGCGCCACCGGCCACCTTTGCCTTCGCCTCCGCATCGGCGCGCAGTCGTACGGCGACGCCTTCGAGCCATGCGGTCGGCACCGTGAGCGCCGCCACAACCAGCGAACTCGTGGCGGCTACGACGTTCTTCGCAAACGTCGGGGGTACAGGAAAGCCGAAGTACGCCGAAAGGCCCGTCAGGAAAGCGGCCTCGGCGCTGGTCACGAGTGCGTCGCTCTTGTTCTCCGCCATGAGTCCCTCCTGAGGCGCAGTGCCCCTGAGACACCGCTACGCGACTGCGTACGATGCGTCAACGCTCGACACGGCGCGGCGCACTGGGAGGTTCGAGGAATGGGACGTCGAGGTGCGGTGGCTTCAGAGAGCGCGCTGAGCGACGAACGCCAAGAGGCCGTGCTCCGCACAAATGACCTCGGGACCGAAGGCGGACGACGTGGGGCTACGTTAACCGGAGCACGCATACGACGATGGCGACGAGCCGGCGGAACTCGGTCTCGTAGACGCTCCGTTGTCCGTCGGCCTTAGCCACGAGCTTAGCCGCGAGCTTGGCCGCGTTGCCGAGAGGGCTGTTCGCGAGCAGGTGCGCCGCGAGCTCGGCGTGACCATCGATCGCGAGCTCACCCCACACGCCGGCGTCAATCCGGCGAGGCGCGCGCGAGCGCATCGTCGATGACCGGGCCGTCGACCTCGGAGAATTCAGGCTTGGCTTCGAGGAACGTGGCGCGCGTGTGCACGCCAGAGTCTACGAGCGTCGGATCTCTTCCTCGAGCTCCGCGGATTCCGGCACGTCGCAGAGAGCCATCGCCTCGCGGATCCTCTCGCGAGCCTCAGCGATCGATCGCCCCTGCGTGCGGCACCCGGGTAGGTCCGTGGCCGTCGCGACCCACCAACCATCTTCGTCGCGCTCGAACGTGACCTTGTAGACCTTCCGCGCCATGGTCTGCCGTCGTGCTCCGTCCCGGGAT
>JAHBWA010000082.1 GCA_019637195.1 Labilithrix sp.
CGCCAAGGCCGAGGGCGCGCCGCCGGACGCGCCCGCGCGCGGCGTCACCGCCGGACCGGCGGCGATCCCGCGCGCCGAGGTCCGGGGCGCGAAGGTCCACGCTCGGGACATCCTCGGCGCGTCGGCGCCGGACGTCGAGCTCGGGCCCACGCCGCCGATCGGCGCGTCGCGCATCGTCGAGCGCGACGAGATCGAGCGCGCGTTCGCCGCGGCCGGCGTCACGCCGCCGAAGAAGATCCCGGCGGCGGTCCGCGTCTCGCGCAGGAGCCGCCGGCTGACCGCCGCGGAGGTCACGGACGCGATCCGATCGGCGCTCGCCGGCGCGCGCCTGCCGCGCGGCGCCTCCCTCGCGAACGTGCGCGCCTCCGCCGTCGAGGTCCCCGCCGAGCTCCAGCGCGTGACGGTCGACTTCCCCGTCCTCCCGAGGCGCGCGGGAAAGGCCACCGCGCAGGCCACGGTCACCTTCCTCGACGAGGACGGCGCCGCGCTCCACAAGGTGCTCACGCCGATCGAGCTCGTCCTGCCGCCCGACGCGGCCTTCGCCGAGATCCCCCGCGGCGCCCCGATCACCCTCGTCATCCGGCGCGGCCTCGTCGAGGTCAGCGTCGCCGGCGTCGCGGCGGTCGACAGCGACGTCGGCGCGATCCTCCCGATCACCATCAAGCCGTCGGGGCGCGTCCTCCGCGGCCGCGCGATCGACAAGGACCACGCCGTCGCCCTGGAGGGCTCATGACACCGCAGGCGCCCCGCAGGAGCACGCTCGGCCGCCTCGTCGCCGCCGGCGTCCTCCTCGCGTCGATGACCTCGCTCGCGGGCTGCGGCCCGCGCCACATCGCGCCGTTCAAGCCGCGCCACCGGGTCTACGAGCCCGGCCCCTACGCGCAGGACGCCGCCTCCGCCAGGCCCGCCAACGGCTCGCTCTTCAGCGAGACGAGCGGCGGCTGGCTCGAGGACACGCGCGCGACCCGCGTGGGCGACTTCGTCGTCATCAAGATCGACGAGCAGGCGAACGCGAAGGGGGCGTCGACGACGAACCTGAAGCAAGAGAGCAGCGGGACCAGCGGCGCGAGCGCGCTCATGGGCTTCCTGCCCGCGCTCAAGAAGGCCTACCCGGAGATCGACCCGACGAAGCTCATGGAGTACGCGTCGAAGTCGGGCTTCGCGGGCGCCGGCGACACCGCGCGCGCCGGCGAGCTCAAAGGCAGCATCGCCGTGCGCGTGTCGCGCGAGATGCCGAACGGTGACCTGTTCCTCGAGGGCACGAAGGTCGTGCTCATCAACAACGAGGAGTATCACCTCTACGTCTCGGGCCTCGTCCGCCGCGTCGACATCGAGAAGGACGACACGATCGCCTCGTCGCGCATCGCGGACGCGCAGATCGAGTTCACCGGGCGCGGCGACATCGCCGACCAGCAGCGCAAGGGCTGGCTCGCCCGCCTCATCGAATCCGCCAACCCGTTCTGAGCCCTCAGGAGCCCTCCGTGCGTCGTCTCTCGCTCGTCTTCGCGCTCTTCACCGTGCTCGCGTGCCTCCTATCGCCGCGGGAGGCGCGGGCCGAGCGCCTCCGCGACCTCGTCGACGCCGGCGGCGCGCGCGACAACCAGCTCGTCGGCTACGGGCTCGTCACCGGCCTGCCCGGCACGGGCGACGACGTCACCGTGCCGTTCACGGCGCAGTCGGTCCTCTCGATGCTCCGCCGCCTCGGCGTGCAGGTCGACTCGCCGCAGATCCGCCTCCGCAACGTCGCCGCCGTGATGGTGACGGCGAACCTCCACGCGTTCGCGAAGCAGGGCACCAAGCTCGACGTCACCGTCGCCTCCGTCGGCAACGCGCGCTCGCTCACCGGCGGGATGCTGGTCCAGACGGTCCTCAAGGGCGCCGACCAGAAGACGTACGCGGTGGCGCAGGGCAACCTCGTCCTCGGCGGGATCGACGCGCGCGGCCTGAGCGGCTCGAGCGTGAGGCAAGGCTCGCTCACCTCCGGACGCATCGCCGAGGGCGCGATCGTCGAGCGCGAGGTCGCCGCCAACATCCTCGAGGGCGGCGCGCTCCGGCTCGAGCTCCGGAACCCCGGCTTCACCGTCGCCTCGCGCATCGCCGAGGCCGTGAACCAGAAGTTCCCCGGCGCGGCGAGCGCGCTCGACGGCGGCGTCGTCAAGGTGAAGGTCCCGCCCGGCTTCGAGATGAAGCCCGTCGAGCTGATGGCCGCGATCGAAGACCTCGAGGTCATCCCCGTGCGACGGGCGCGCGTCGTCATCAACGAGCGCACCGGCACCATCGTCGCCGGCGGCGACGTCCGGCTGTCGCCCGCGGCGGTCGTCCACGGCAACCTCACGATCGTCGTGAAGGAGACGCCCGAAGCCTCGCAGCCGGTGGCGCCGTTCGGCGCAGGGAGCACCGCCGTCCTCCCGCGCTCGGACGTGAAGGCCGAGGATCCGAAGCCCACCGTCGGCTACATGAAGGAGGCGCCGACGCTCGCCGACGTGGCGCAGGCGCTGGGCGCGCTCGGCCTCGCCCCGCGCGAGCTCGCCGGCGTCCTCCAGGCGCTCCGCGGCGCCAACGTCCTCGAGGCGGAGCTCGTCATCCAATGAGCTTCCGCATCCAGGCCCCCGCGGCCGCTCCTGCCACGAGCGCCGCCGAGACCAAGGCGAAGGAGGACGCCGCCAAGGTCGGGCGCGACTTCGAGGCCATCCTCGTCCGGCAGATGCTCTCGTCCACCAAGGTCGCCGGCAAGGAGGGCGGCTACGCCGACATGGCGATCGAGTCGCTCGCCACGTCGATCAGCGCCGCGGGCGGGCTCGGCATGGGCCGCGCGATCGAGCAGGCGATCTCGGCGGCCCAGCGCGGCGCGGGCCCCGCCCCACATGTCGCACCGGGCCCCGAGGCGAAAAAAATGACCGGGGCCCCTCAAGTCCCGCCGGGGCCGGCCGTTCGAGAGGGTGGGGAATGAGACCATGAGGATCACCGATCGCTACCTCGACCTGATGGACCGCACCGCCCCGGCCGCGGCCAAGCCCGTCGACAAGACCGAAAAGATCGACCCCGGCGCGAGCGCGGCGTCCGCCAAGGCCAAGCCGGCCGCCGGCGGCGCGCTCGAGGTCTCCGTCTCGGGCCGCGCCCAGGAGCTCGCCTCGCGCACGGCGCGCATCGACGAGCTCCGCGCGGCCATCAAGGACGGCAGCTTCCGCGTCGACTCCAAGCGCATCGCGGCGTCCCTCGTCGGCCTCGTCGGCGGAGACGAAGGATGACGGCCGACGAGCTCCTCTCCACGATGCGCGCCGCGCTCGAGGCGGAGCGCGAGGCGATCCGCCGGCTCGACGGCGCCGCCGTGACCGAGGCCGCCGCCGCCAAGGAGAAGATCCTCCTGGGTGTGCACGGCGCCCCCGCCTCCGAGCGCCCCGCCCTGGTCGCGGCGCTCAAAGAGCTGAAGATCGAGCTCCGGCGGAACCTGCTCCTCCTCGCGCACGCGCGCGACTACGTGCGCGAGGCGATCGAGCTCTGCCACCCGAGCGGTCGCGGTCGCCTCGAAGCGAAGCTCTGAGCCATGAGCCTCATCAGCCTCCTCGGGACGGCGCGCGACGGCATCCTCGCGCAGAGCTCCGCGCTGATGACGACGGGCCAGAACGTCGCCAACGCCTCGACGCCCGGCTACGTGCGGCGACGCGCGGTGCTGGAGACGACGTTCGCCGGCGGCGTCCGGGTCGCCACGACGCAGCGCACCTTCGACCGCTTCGCGTTCGGCCACATGGTCGCGCAGCAGTCCAAGCTCTCCGCCGCCCACGCGCGCGGCAACGCGCTGACCGAGATCGAGACCGCGATCGCGCCTCCGAACGGATCGGTCGGAGACCGCGCGATGGCGCTCGTCCAGTCGTTCAACGCGCTCGCCGCCTTCCCGACGGATCCCTCGCTTCGGATGGACGTCATCGCCAAGACGCAGAACCTCGCCGCCACGATCTCCGGCACGGCCAAGACGCTCGAGGCCACCGCCGAGAGCCTCCTCGGCCGCTCGCGCGACGTGGTGAACGACCTCAACGCGACCCTCTCGACCATCGCCGACCTCAACAAACAGATCGCCACCGCGCTCGGCGCGGGCGGCGACCCGAGCGGTCTGCGCGATCAGCGCGATCTCGCCGTCCGTCAAGTCGGCGAGCGGATCGGAGCCAGCGCCGTCGAGGGCGCCGACGGTCGCGTGACCCTCTTCGCCGCCGGGACCGTGCTCGTCGAGGGCAACAGCTCCGCGCCGCTGTCGGTGGACCTCGACGCGAACGGCGCGATGCGCTTCTTCGCGACGGGGGCGACGAAGAGCGACATCACCTCGCGCATCGACACCGGCGTGCTCGGCGGGCTCCGCGAGGCGCGCGACGTCGACCTCGCGGCGACGCGCGACAAGCTCGACGCGTACGCCTTCGACGTCGCCAACGCCTTCAACGCCGTGCACACGACCGGCTACGACTCGACCGGAGCCACGGGCCGGGCGCTGTTCGTCCCGCCGGCGGCGCAGAAGGGCGCCGCCGTGCTGCTCGAGGTCGAGCCGTCGCTCACCGGCCACCCCGAGCACGTCGCGGCGGCCGGCTCCGCCGCCGAGCTCCCGGGCGGCAACGGCGTCGCCCTCCGGCTCGGCGACCTCGGGAGCGCCGCGGCGTTCGGCGGCTGGACGCTCGCCGATCGCTTCGCCGAGCTGGCGACCGACATCGGGCTCCGCAAGTCGAGCGCGAACGCCGAGACCCAGCTCCGGACCGACACGCTCGCCGTCGCCGAGCAGCTCGAGAGCAGCGCGAACGGCGTCTCGATCGACGAAGAGATGGTGGACCTCGCGCAGTACCAGCGCGCCTTCCAGGCCGCCTCCAAGGTCCTCCGCACGGCGGACGAGCTCATGCAGACGTTGTTGGAGTCCTTCTGATGCGCGTCACGGATCGCTCGCGGGTCGGCATGATGGTGCTCGCGCAGGGCCGCGCGTCGAGCCGGCTCGATCAGGCGTCGCGCGTCGCCGTGAACGGCCAGCGCGTCACCAAGCCGTCGGACGATCCTGCCGCCTACGGCTCGATGATCCGCAAGAACTACGCCGTCGCGCTGCTCGATCAGCACTCGCAGATCGCCACCCGCGCGCAGGGCGAGCTCGAGATCGCGCAGACCGCGCTGACGGAGAGCGGCGACTTGCTGTCGCGCGCGCGGCAGGCGGCCATCGCCGGCGCCAACACGACGGCCGACGCGCACGCGCGCAGCCTCCTCGGCGACGAGGTGAAGCTGATCCGCGATGCGCTATTGAACCTCGCGAACACGCGGTACGCCAACAAGTACCTCTTCGGCGGCACCCGGACGGACACTGCGCCGTTCGACCCCTCGACCGGCGCGTTCCTCGGCAACGATCAGACCGTCCGCGTCCCCGTGCTCGAGGGCGTCGCGACGCCCGCCAACGTCAGCGGGGCGACGACGTTCACGGCGGCCGGCGGTCGCGACGTCTTCGCCGACCTCGACGCGCTGGTGCAGGCGCTCTATTCGGACGATCAAGCGGCCATCCGCGCGGCGATCGACCCGCTCGAGGCCGGGCACCGGCAGGTCGTGCGCGCGCAGGTCGAGGCGGGGTTCGGCGCCGAGCGCTTCCGCACCGCCGTCGACGTCATCGCCTCGACGCGAACGGCGATCGCCGAGCAGCTCCAGCAGGAGATCGAGGGCGACCCCGCCGCGCACATCACCGAGTTCACGCTCGCGCGGACGGCGTACGAGCGGAGCGTCGCGGTGACGAAGCAGCTGCTCTCGATCGCGAGCTCGAGCTGACGGACTGAAGTCCCGGCCCCGGCGGCCGTTTGATCTCGACACGATGGGAGATCGACGACGATGACCGCCGACCAGCTCCTCTACAAGATGCGCGCCGTCCTCGCCGACGAGCGCGAAGGTATCCTGCGGTTCGACGCCGTGCTCGTCGCGCGCGCGAACGACGCCAAGGAGCTCGTCCTCCACGAGCTCCGGAAGACCCCCGCCGCGGAGCGCGCCCCGCTGCTCGCCGCGATCGAAGAGCTCCAGCCCGACCTCCGCTGCAATCAGATCCTGCTCGCGCACGCGCAGGCGTACCTGCAGGACATGCGCGAGGACGCCGCCGCGCGCGAGCGCCCGATCAGCAGCGTCGTCCCGCTCGTGCGGCGCAAGGCGGGCTGACGCGCCCGGCCGCGTCGACGTTCCCCGGCGCGTCTCTGGAGGGGCTGACGCGCCCGGCCGCGTCGACGTTCCCCGGCGCGTCGCTCTGGAGGTCGACGCGCCCGCGCCGCTCAGTACGGCAGGCCCTTGAAGCCCTCGGGGGTCGTGCTGTCCGGCTTCGTCGCGGGAGCCGAGGTCCCGTGCGGGCGCGCGCCGCCGCTCGAGTGCGACAGCTTCACGTGCACCGGGGAGTCGCTCACCCGGACCGTCCGCGTCTCGGACTTGTACCCGGCACGCAAGATCACGAGCTTGTGCGCCTTCGACGGATCGCCCTTGAGCGTGAGGTCGCACGGGGTCGCCGAGCAGATCTCCTTTCCGTCCACGCGCACGGAGGCGCCGGGCGGCTCGGTCGTGAGCTCGAGGGTCGCGAGTCGCGCGACCGGCGCCACGGCGGGCGTCGGCTCGGTCGCAGGCGCCGGCTCCGGCGCGGTCGGCGTCGTCGAGGCGCTGTCGGCCGTGATGACGGTCGCCGAGGACACGGACGCGGGCGATGACGCCGGCCTCGCCGGGGACGTGGCGGTGGGCTCCGGCCCGCTCCAGTGGAACGCGAGCATCCCGAGCCCGCCACCGAGCACGGCCGCGACGAGGACGCCGAACGGGATCCACAGCTTCGAGCGCGGCTGCGGGAGCGGCCCCGAGCCCGTGTCGTTCGACGGCGGCGCCCGGAGGATCCCCATCGAGTGCGAGCCGCTCGCCGCGGCCATCGCCGCCGGACCGCTCGCGAACACCGGCGGCGGCGGCGCGGAGTTGCCGCCCGGGGGCGTGTACTGCCCGCTGACGTTGACCGCCGCGATCTGGCCGGTGAGCGATCCGCCGTGCGCCCGCCGGATCGCCTGCAGCAGCTGATCCATCGAGGCGACCCGCTGCTTCGGATCCTTCGCGATGCACGCCATCACGATCTCCTCGAACGCCGGAGAGCAGACGAGGCTCGGGTTCACCGCGCGCATGGGCGGCGGCGGCTCGCCGACGTGCGCCATGAGGATGTTCACGCTGGTGGCGCGCTCGAACGGGACCTTCCCCGCGAGCATTTCGTACATGATGATGCCGAGCGAGTAGATGTCCGTCCGCTCGTCGACGTGGCCGCCCTGGATCTGCTCCGGCGCCATGTACTTCGGCGAGCCCATGAAGAGGCCCGTCTGCGTGAGCTGCTCCTCCGGCCGCTCGGAGAGGTGCTTGACGAGACCGAAGTCGAGTACCTTGACGAAGTCCTCCTCTTCCTCGCTCACCGGCGGCATCGCCCCCGACGCGTCGAGCGCGCGCGCGCTCGAGCGCGTGAGGAAGATGTTCGCCGGCTTCAGGTCACGGTGAATGACCTCGAGCTTGTGGGCTTCGCGGAGCGCGCGGCAGATCTGCGAGGTGATCCGCCCGACGCGCAGCTCGTGCATGACGCCGGCCTCGCGGAGCGCCATGTGGAGCGTCTGGCCTTCCAGATACTCCATCGCCATGAAGTAGATGTCGTCGTCCGTCTTGCCGTAGTCGAAGATCGTGACCGAGTTCGGGTGCGTGATCTTCGACGTGATGCTCGCCTCGCGGAAGAAGCGGCGGTGGAACTCGGGATCGGCGTCCCCGTTGTAGTTGGGGTTCAGGACCTTGATCGCGCACTGCCGCCCGAGCGGCGCCTGCTCGGCGAGGTAGACCTTGCCCATGCCGCCGCGCGCGATGAGCGACGTGATCTTGAACCGGTCCGCGATCACGCGACCGATCAGGGGGTCCGGTGCCCCCGACTTCGTCGCCGTCGCCTGACCCTCGGTCATCACTCTCGGAGCTCCGGTTCTCGATTCGGCAAAGCGGGCGGAAATCTAAGAAAAATAGGGCACGCCCGCGGGTAAGTGTGCCTGCCCGGCGGGGGGGTGTCAACGCGGCCTCCGCCCTGAAATGGGCGCGAGACGCATCGTCCTACTACGTACGCCGTGGGCGCAATTTCCTTGGGTTTGCCCGAAGATCGCGGGCGGCAGAGCCTGGCGCGAGAGCGCCGATTCCGTAGAAACGCGCGTTGTCCGGCCCCTCCGACTTCGGGTAGCGTTCCCGCCGTGATGCACGCCCAGAAGATCCGCCAGGCACTGTTCGCCCTCCTCGCTGCGATCGCCACGCTCGTCGCCTTTCCGCGCGCCGCCCACGCCGTGGGGACGTTCAAGTTGAGGAGCACCGAGGCGACCGAGGTCTCCGGCGCGTGGCACCTCTACGTGACGATCGAGCTGCCGAAGGCGCCGCTGACCGCGCACCAGTCGATGAAGTTCTTGTTCACGAAGACCGTCGCGTACGAGCGCTCCCTCATCGACGGCCACAACGAGCCGGTCATGAACCGCCAGGCGCTGCAGAACCAGTCGCCCAGCGTCGAGAGCCTCGACGTCGACTTCGCCGATCCGAGCGGCAAGATCTTCAAGGGCACGCGCTTCGACTTCGGTCTGACGCGCACGCGCGGCTACGAGGCCGGCGAGTACAAGGTCGAGGTCCGCACGTCGGACGGGACGACGATCGGCTCGCCCGCGCACCTCATCCTCAAGGGCGACAACCCCGTCGTCGACCGCCGCGCGATGGCGTTCAACGCCAAGGAGAAGAGCATCAAGAAGGTCGACGGCTACGACGCCGGCGCCAACCAGGCGAAGAACGACGAGCCCGTCGCCCCGGTGGACAACGGACCGTCGGAGGTCACGCCGACCGGGACCGCGACCGGCTTCGTCCCCGCCGAGGGCCTGCAGGAGACCGACGAGGAGAAGATCAAGACGCGCCCGAAGGGCTGCGGCTGCGAGGTCGTCGGCGTCGCGCCGTCGGGCCTCTTCACGGGTCCGGGCGCCGCGCTCTTCTTCCTCTTGCCCGTCGTCGGGATCGGCATCGCCGCGGCGCGTCGCCGTTCGTCGCGTGCGCGCGCGAAGCACGACGACGCCGCCATCTGAGCTCGATGACGCCCGACGAGGCGATCAAGCGCGCGGAGGCCGGCGACGTCCTGCCGGTCTGGCTCCTCGCGGGCGAGGAGCGCCTCCTCCGCGATCAGGCGCTCGCCGCGATCACCAAGGCCGCGATCAGCGGCGGCCTCGCCGAGCTTAACCTCGACAAGTTCACGGCGGGCGAGACCCCGGTCGACAAGGTCCTCGCCGCGACGCGCACCGTGCCGATGATGGCGAAGCGCCGCGTCGTCCTGGTGCGCGGGCTCGAGCGCTGGGACGCGAGCTCCGCGGAGGCGAGCACGTCCGGGGGCGACGACGGCAAGTCGCTCCCGCCGCTCGACCGCCTCGCGGAGTACGCGAAGGAGCCGGTCGACACGACGTGCCTCGTCCTCGTCGCGCAGAAGCTCGACGGCCGGCGCAAGCTCGTGACGCTCGCGAAGAAGGCCGGCTTCCTCGTCGACTGCGCCACGGTCGACAGCCGCCGCCTCCCCGGGTGGATCAAGCAGCGCGCCGAGGCGAAGGGCCACGCGATCGACCCCGAGACGTGCGAGCTCATCGCCGAGATCGGCGGCCCCGATCTCTCGTACCTCGACGACGTGCTCGAGCGCCTCTCGCTCTACGTCGGGCTGGGCGCGCCGATCACCGAGGACGCCGTCTCGATCTGCGTGACGCGGGTGAAGCTCGCCGACACGTGGAAGCTCGTCGACGCGGCGAGCACGAAGGACCTCGGCAAGGTCCTCGCGCTCTTCGCCGACGTCTACGACCCGCGCGATCGCGGCCTGCCGCTCGTCGGCGCGATCGCCTGGTCGCTGCGCCAGCTGCTCAAGCTCGAGTCCGCGCTGCGCGACGGCGCGAGCATCGACGAGGCCGCGCGGCGCGCCGGCATCTACCCGGCGTTCAAGGCGCGGGACCACGCGCGCAAGCTCCGGGCGTTCCGGCCGCGCGAGCTCGAGCGCTGGCTCGTGGTCGTGCAGGAGACGGACGTCGCGCTCAAGAGCTCGCGGCGCTCGGCCGACGCGATCCTCGAGGAGATGTTCACGCGCCTCTGCCGCCGCGCGGCCTGAGCTTCAGCGGCGCTCGAGCTTCTTCTTGAGCGCGGCGAGCTCGGCGTCGACCTCGGCCTCCGTGCGCGCGCGCTTGGCCGCGCGCTCGGCGTCTCCGCGGCCGCGCTCGGCGTCTCCGCGGCCGCGCTCGGCGTCTCCGCGGCCGCGCTCGGCGTCTCCGCGGCCGCGCTCGGCCTCGGCCGCGCGCTCCTTCACCCGACGGTCCGCGGCGCGTAGACGTTCGCCGACGGCCTCGGCCTTCTTGCGCCGCGCCTCTTCCTTGCGCTTGCGCTCGGCGCGCGAATCGGTGCTCTTCGGGGCGTCGTCGTCCTGCCTCGGGAGCTCGTCACGCTCGCCGAAGAGGGCCTCCTCGAGCTTTCGCCCGGCGTCCTTCGCCGCCTGCGTCGCCGCCTCGGCGCCCTTCCGCGCCGCGGCCTTCGCCGCAGCGGCGCCGTGCTTCGCGGCGCGCTCCGCGAGCTTGTCGGTGACGCGCTCCTTCAGCTTGTCGAAGAGCCCCATCTCCCGATGATACTCCGCCTCCCCAGGCGAGGGCGGGCAGCACCGCAGCGCGCCCCCCCGGCGGCGCGATCGCCTCGCCCGCGTCCCGACGCGCCCGCGCGGCGCCCCGCGGACCACCTCGTCGTCGACGCGCCGCGCCGTCGCCGCGGGCCAACAGTTGTACATATGCGCAAGTGTTGTTTTATTCAACACATTGAATTTACACGACAAAATATCCATTGACTCTGGAGTAGAGTCCAGGGGCCATACTCTTCAGGCCATGCAGGGCGCGACCATGACCATCGGGGCTCTCGCCGAGAAGTCGAGCGTCGGCGTCGAGACCATCCGCTACTACGAGCGCGAGGGACTCCTCCCGAAGCCCGCGCGCAGCCATTCCGGCTACCGCGTGTATCCGGACGAGGCCGTCGAGCGCGTGCGGTTCATCCGGCGCGCGAAGGACCTCGGCTTCACCCTCGACGAGATCTCCGAGCTCTTGGCGCTCAAGGTGACCCACGGGAAATCTTGTCGATCGGTCCGAGACCGCGGGCTCGCGAAGCTCGCCGACATCGACCGCAAGATGAACGACCTGCGCCGGATGCGCCGCGCCCTCAGCGCGCTCGTCGACCGCTGCAGCGGCGACGAGGGCATCGACGACTGCACGATCCTCGACGCCATCTCACGCGGCACGAAGCCGCTCGTTCGCGGCCAGCACGGCTCGGCGCCGCGCCGCAAAGGGAGCGCGCCGTGACACCGAGGGCGCTCGCGCTCGTCGTCCGCGCCGCGCTCCTCGCCTGGTGCGCGCCGCTGGCGCCCCCACCCCTCACCGTTTCCTAGGCCGCGGCGCGCAGCGGGACTTCCTCGCCGCGCGCCCTCGGAGCTCGAGCGCGCGACCCTCGCGCGCGCATCGCCGGAGTCGACATGTGGAAGACAATCGGAAGAGCCGCCGCGGCGGCGTGCCTGCTCTTTTCCTCCGAGGCCGACGCCGAGGAGCGTCCAGCGTGCGACGGGACGATCACGCGCGCGACGGTCGTGCCGTGCGCGCTGTCCGCGAGCCTCGACGTCCGCGCCGAGCGAGCCGCCGCCGTCGCGCTCGAGGGCCGAAGGACCGCGAGCGGCGTGCTCCTGCCGAGCAACCCGGTGCTCGCGCTCTCCGGCGGGACGCGCTCGATCCCGACCACCTCCGCCACCAACTGGTACGTCACGCTCTCGCAGGAGATCGAGATCGCAGGTCAGCGAGGCAGCAGGGTGCGCGCCGCGGACGCCGCGCTCGCCGCCCAGGAGAAGCGCGTGCTCCTCGGCAAGCGCGACGCCGCGTCGCTCGCGTGGTCGTCGTTCTTCGAGGCCCTCGCCGCGCGCGAGCAGCTGCGCCTGGCGGAGCGACTCCTCGCCACGAGCGAGCGCATGGGCACCGTCGCGCGCGCCCGGGCCGAGAAGGGCGTCGCGGCCGCGCTCGACGCGGACCTGGCGGACGCCGCGACCTTCCGCCTGCTCCAGAACAAGCTGGCCGCAGAGCGCTCCGTCGCCACGGCGAACGCGCGCCTCGCCCTCGTGATCGGGCGCGAGCCCTCCGCGGCGGGCGTCGCGGTCGAGGGCGCCCTCACCCCGCTTCTGGGCCTCGACGCTCGACCCGAGGCGGCGGACCTGTCGCGACGGCCGGAGGTGCAAGCGGCGCACGCGGACGAGAGCGCCGCGTCCTCCCGCGCGGAGGAGCTCCGGCGCTCGCGCGTGCCGAACCCGACGGTTTCCGCGTTCGCGCAGAACGACGGCTTCAGCGAGCGCGTCTTCGGGCTCGGCGTCGCGATCCCCATCCCGCTGCCGGCGCCGGTCGGGCGCACCTACGCGGGCGAGATCGCCGAGGCCGACGCCCTCTCCCGGCGCGCGACGATCGCGCGCTCCCGCGTCGAGCGTGAGCTCCGGCTCGAGCTCGCTGAGGCGCGCGCGACCTACACGGCGCACCGCCTCGCGGTCGAGGCGATGACGCCCGAGCGGCTCGCGCGCGCCGGCGAGAGCCTGCGAGAGCTCGAGGTCGAGATCGAAGCGGGGCGCCTCGGCGTGCGCGACGCGCTCCTCGCGCAGCAGACGCTCATCGAGCTGCTCCAGGCCAACATCGCGGAGCGCCGCGCCCTCTGCCTCGCCTCCGTGGAGCTCGCGCGCGCGCTCGGTCTCCCGCTGGAAGGAGGGCTGCGATGAGGCCGTCTCTCCTCCTCCTCGCCGCGCTCTCCCTCGCGGCGTGCGACCGCAAGAAATCCGACGCCGCGCCCAACGTCGACGCCGCGACGCCGGCCGCGTCCGCCGAGCACAAGGACGAGCCGGAGCACGAGGGCCTCCCGCGGAGGGTGAAGCTCTCCGACAAGGTCGTCGCCGACGCCGGGATCAAGCTCGCGCCCGCGACGAAGGAGCTGCTCGCGATCACGCTCGCGCTCCCGGGCGAGGTCTCGGTCGACCCCGACAAGAACGCGCGCGTCGCGAGCCCGGTGCCCGGTCGCCTGTCGCAGGTGCTCTTCAAGGAAGGCAGCGCCGTCCAGAAGGGCGCCGTGCTCGCGAGGGTGCGCATCCCGGACCTGGCCAAGCTTCGCGCGGCGCACGCCGCGGCGTCCACCAAGGCGGCGACCGCGAGGGTCAACGCGACCCGCCTCCAGGAGCTGTCGCAGAAGGGCCTCGCGTCCAACCAGGAGGCGCTCGGCGCGAGATCGGAGGCCGAGGCGCTCGAGGCCGAGGCGAGGGCGCTCGACCAGCAGCTCCGCACCCTCGGGCTGGGAGCGACCGGCGACGGCTCGGAGCTGACGCTCCGCGCGCCGATCTCCGGCGTCGTGATCTCACGCGCCGCGGTGGTCGGGCAGCCGCTCACCGCCGACGAGACCATCGCCGACATCGCCGATCTCTCGGAGGTGTGGTTCCTCGGCCGGGTCTTCGAGAAGGACCTCGACGAGATCCACGTCGGCGCGCGGACCGAGGTCCAGCTCAACGCGTTCCCCAAGCGCCGCTTCGACGGCACCGTCGAGTACATCGGCCGGCAGATCGATCCCATCGCGCGCACCGTCACCGCGCGCGTGCGCCTCACGAACCAGGACGACGTCCTCCGCCTCGGCCTCTTCGGGATCGCCCACGTCGCCATCGGCACCGATGCGACCGCGCCCGTGCTGGTGGTCCCGCGCACGGCGATCGTGGAGATCAGCGGCAAGCCGGTCGTCTTCGTGCGTCAGCCCGACGGCGACTTCGAGCTCCACGAGGTGCTGCTCGGGCAGTCGAACCTCGGGAAGGTGCAGGTGCTCTCCGGGCTGCGCGAGGGCGAGGCGGTCGTCGTGGACGGCGCTTTCACCGTGAAGAGCGCGGTCCTGCGCGGGTCGCTCGCCGAGGAGGACTGACGTGGGCCTCCTCTCCGCCGTGGTCGCCTGGTCGCTCCGGAACCGGGTGATCGTCCTCGTCGCGACCGTGCTCTTCGTCTTCGTCGGGCTCCGGTCGGCGGCGAACCTGCCCGTCGACGCCGTCCCCGACATCACGAACGTCCAGGTCCAGGTCATCACCGCCGCCCCCGCGCTGTCGCCCGTCGAGGTCGAGCAGTACGTGACGGTGCCCGTCGAGCGCGCGATGGCGGGCGTCCCGCGCTCGACGCAGATCCGATCGATCTCCAAGTACGGGCTCTCGGTGGTGACGGTCGTCTTCACCGACGAGACCGACATCTACTTCGCCCGCCAGCTCGTCGGCGAGCGCATGCGCGAGGTCCAGGACGCCGTCCCCTCGAAGTACGGCAAGCCCGAGATGGGCCCGATCACCTCCGGGCTCGGCGAGATCTACCAGTTCGTCGTCAAGAACGACCGCCTCTCGCTGATGCAGCGCGAGGAGATCCTCGACTGGCAGATCGCTCCGCAGCTCCGCACCGTGCCCGGCGTCATCGAGGTCAACAGCTTCGGCGGAGAGGAGAAGCAGTACCAGGTCGTCCTCGACCCCAAGCTGCTGCAGGCGGCCGGCGTCTCGGTCGCGCAGGTGATCGACGCCCTCGAGAAGTCGAACCGAAACGCCGGCGGCGGCTACATCCAGCACAACCGCGAGCAGTTCGTCATCGGCACGAACGGTCTGGTGAAGGACCTCGACGATCTCCGGCGGATCGTGATCGGCGCGACGCCGGAGGGCGTCCCGATCACGATCTCGACGGTCGGCGAGGTGGAGCTCGGACCGCGGCTCCGCCGCGGCGCCGCGACGCAAAACGGCGACGGTGAGGTCGTCATCGGCGTCGCGATGATGCTGCTGGGGGAGAACTCACGCACCGTCACCGCGGCCGTCAAGGCGAAGCTCGCGGCGATCCAGCCGTCGCTGCCCCCCGGCACCACCATCGAGCCGTTCTACGACCGGTCGGTCCTGGTCGACCGCACCATCGAGACCGTCGGGACGAACCTCCTCGAAGGCGCGCTCCTCGTCGTCGCCGTCCTCTTCCTGCTCCTGGGCGACCTCCGCGCAGGCCTCGTCGTCGCCGCGGTCATCCCGCTGGCGATGCTGTTCGCGGTCACCGTGATGAACGCGCTCGGGCTGTCGGGCAACCTGATGAGCCTCGGCGCGATCGACTTCGGCCTCATCGTGGACGGCGCCGTCATCATCGTCGAGAACGCCGTGCGGAGGCTCTCGGAGACGCGCGCCCGACTCGGGCGCGTGCTCACCCCCGAAGAGCGGATCACGATGGTCGAGGAGGCCACGCTCGAGGTGCGCCGCGCGAGCGTCTTCGGCGAGGCCATCATCGCGATCGTCTACGTCCCGATCCTGGCGCTCATCGGCATCGAGGGGAAGCTGTTCCGTCCGATGGCGACCACCGTGCTCCTCGCCCTCGCCGGCGCGTTCGTCCTCTCGCTCACCGTCGTCCCCGTGCTCACCAGCTACGTCGTGAAGCCGAAGGAGACGGAGCGGGAGACCTGGCTCTTGCGGAAGATCCACGCCGCCTACGTGCCGCTCCTCCACAAGGTGATGGCGCGCCGGTGGCTGACGCTCGGGGCGGGCGCGCTCTACCTCGTGGGCGCCGTCGCGCTCTTCACGCGCGTGGGCGCCGAGTTCGTCCCGCAGCTCGACGAAGGCGACGCGCTCGTGGAGGCCCGACGCCTCCCCGGGATCGCGCTGAGCGAGTCCGTCGCGACCTCGCTCCGCCTGGAGAAGGCGCTCCGCGAGATCCCCGAGGTGAGCCACGTCGTGAGCCGGACGGGCGCGCCCGAGGTCGCGACGGATCCGATGGGGATGGAGCAGTCCGACGTCTACGTCGGCCTCAAGGACCGGCGCGAATGGCGCAAGGGCCTCACGAAGGACGCGCTCGCGAAGGAGATCGCCGAGGTCGCGGAGGAGGCCGTGCCCGAGATCGGAGGCGCCGTCTCCCAGCCGATCCAGATGCGCACCAACGAGCTCGTCGCCGGCGTCCGCTCCGACGTCGCGGTCTTGCTCTACGGAACCGATCTCGACGAGCTCGGCGCGCTCGGCGAGCGCGTGGCCGGGGCCGTCCGATCGGTCCCCGGCGCGGTCGACGTGCGCGTGGAGCAGGTCGCCGGGCTCCGTTACCTCCGCGTCGTGCCGGACCGCGCGAAGCTCGCGCGCTACGGGCTCACGATCGAGGACATCAACCAGATCACCGAGACCATGGCGGTCGGCTACGGCGCGGGAGAGGTCCTCGAGGGCGAGCGCCGCTTCGGGATCGCCGTGAAGACGCGGCACGACTTCGCCGGCGATCTCGAGCCGCTCCGGATGCTGCCGCTCCGCTCGGTGAGCGGTCAGGTCGTGCCGCTCGGCGACGTCGCGGAGCTGACCTTCACCGAGGGCCCCGCCCAGGTCAGCCGCGAGAGCCAGTCGCGCAGGCTCGCGGTGGAGTTCAACGTCCGCGGCCGAGACCTCCTGTCGGTCGTGGAGGACGCGCGCGCGGCGGTGGCGAAGGAGGTGACGCTCCCGACGGGCTACCGCGCCGAGTGGGGCGGGCAGTTCGAGCACTACACCGAGGCGAAGTCGCGGCTCTCGATCGTCGTCCCGCTCGCGTTCGCGCTCATCGCGTTCCTCCTCTGGCTCGCCTTCCGCTCGGTGCGGAGCGGCCTGCTCATCTTCCTCAACATCCCGTTCGCCGTGGTCGGCGGCGTCGTCGCCCTCTGGATCCGGGACATCCCCTTCTCCATCTCGGCGGGGGTGGGCTTCATCGCCCTCTTCGGGGTCGCCGTCCTCAACGGCCTCGTCCTCGTCTCGTTCGCCCGCCACCTCGAGGAGGACGGGCTCTCCCACGTCGAGGCCATCCGCGTGGCCGCGGAGCGCCGCCTCCGCCCCGTGCTGATGACCGCGCTCGTGGCCGCGCTCGGCTTCGTGCCGATGGCGCTCTCGACGTCGCCCGGCAGCGAGGTCCAGCGCCCGCTCGCGACCGTCGTGATCGGCGGCCTCGTGACCGCCACGCTGCTCACCTTGTTCGTCCTGCCCGTCGTCTACGCGGCCTTCGGGGCGAGCAGGACGCCGGCGGGAGGCGCGCCCGCCGCGCGGCCGAGAGAGGGATCGTTCGATGCCGCATGACCACGGACACACGCACGCTCACGGACCGGTGAACCACGACCGCGCGTTCTTCGTCAGCGTCGCGCTCAACCTGGGCTTCGTCGTAGCGGAGGTGATCTTCGGGATCGTCTCCGGCTCGATGGCGCTCATCGCGGACGCCGGCCACAACCTGGGCGACGTCCTCGGGCTCGTGCTCGCGTGGGGCGCCACCTGGCTCGCGCGCAAGAAGCCGTCCAAGCGCCGGACCTACGGCTTCCGCCGCATCACGATCCTGGCCGCCCTCGCGAACGCGGTCTTGTTGCTCGTCGCCACGGGGGCGATCGCGTGGGAGTCGATCCGGCGCCTCGGGAGCCCGAGCGCCGTCGAGAGCAAGACGGTCATCGTCGTCGCCGCGATCGGCGCGGCGATCAACGGGCTCTCCGCGCTCGGGTTTCGCAAGGGAGGCAAGCACGACCTGAACCTCCACGGCGCGTTCCTGCACCTGGTCGCCGACGCGGCGATCTCGCTCGCCGTCGTCGTCACGGGCGTCGTCCTGCTGTTCACGAGCTGGAACCTCCTCGATCCGATCGTGAGCCTCGCCGTGTCGGTCGTCATCGTCGGGGGCTCGTGGGGCCTCCTCCGCAAGTCGGTGAACCTCGCGCTCGACGCCGTGCCCGAGGGGATCGACGTGGACGCCGTGCGCGCGTTCCTCGAGGGGCTGCCCGACGTCGTCGAGGTCCACGACCTGCACATCTGGGCGGTCAGCACGTCCGAGACGGCGCTGACCGCCCACCTCGTCATGCCCGGAGACTCCTGCCACCCGAGGTTCCTCGGCGACGTGTGCAAGACGCTGCACGACGAGCTCGGGATCGCGCACTCGACCTTGCAAGTCGAGGAGCCCGGCGCGCCCGATCCCTGCCGCCTGGCGGCGGACGGAAGCCTGTGAGCGGCGCGCGCGGCGGCGCTCCTCAGAGCGCGATCGACCGCTTGACCGTGACCGGGCCGCCTTCGAACGGCATGACCGAGACGTCGCGCAGCCGCGCGCGGACGCACGCGGCGGCGCGATCGTCGGCGGGCGAGACGTCGACGTCGCTCACGTTGCCGCTCGGGTCGAAGCGCAACGTCACCTCGAGCGAGCGGGGGGACGCGCCGTCGTTGCAGGAGTGGAGACCGCCCTCGGCCGCGCGGAGCGCCGTCTGCGCCTCGTCGCGCGGAAAGGCGCCGCTGGCGGGGCCGCTCGGAGCGTCTTGCGGTGCGTCGCTCGCATCGTCGTCGGCGGCTCTCCCGCTCGGGGCCAGCGCACCCGACGGGGTGGTCGCCGCGGTCGGAGGACTCGCCGAACAAGCCGCGGTGGTGAGGAGGACGACGAAGAGCGGCGCGAGCGCGGCGTTACGAGACATCGGGCGTGAATCCTGGTTGACGATGGACGGCAAACGCCGTGATTTTCGGCGCATTCGAAGCGAGGAACGCGGCTTGGGAGCCGCCGCCGACGCGCCTAGCAACACCCGCGCCGCCCGTCCGACCCGACGACCACCCCGCTTGGGGCGCCTCCCGGAGGCCCCGGCCCGCGACGCCTGACCGGAATCCGTCACCCCGATCCGACGAGAGGCCCTGCCGCGCCGACGAAAGGCCGACAGCCCGCGGCGGACAACGCGGTCGGACGCGGCTGCATCTGACCTTGCGTGACGCACCCATGGATGACAGAACCGCTCGTCGGCCTTAGGGTTTGCGGGCACGCAGAGCCTTTCGACAACACGTCGAGCTGGTCCGTTCGTTCGTAAGCATTCGAAATATCAGGAGAACATTGAGATGCACGTCCCCGAGAGGGTGATCCGGCCTCAGGTCCAGACCCGCTGGCTCGCGTCGGCCGAGCTTCCGACCCGCTTCGGCCTCTTCCACACCCACGTTTTCCTGACGACCGAGCCGGGCGACGGCGCGTGCTCGAAGGAGCACGTCGCGCTCGTCTTCGGAGACGTCCGCGGGCACGACGCCGTGCCGATCCGCATCCACTCCGAGTGCATGACGAGCGAGGTGTTCGGCTCGCTGAAGTGCGATTGCAAGGAGCAGCTCGACCACGCCATGGCCGAGGTCGCGCGTCGCGGCGCCGGCGCGGTGCTCTACCTCCGGCAGGAGGGCCGCGGCATCGGTCTCGCCAACAAGATCCGCGCGTACGAGCTGCAGGCGCAAGGACACGACACCGTCGACGCCAACCGCCTCCTCGGGCTCCCGGACGACGCGCGCGAGTACAACGCCGCGGCCCACATGCTCGAGCACTTCGACGTGAAGAGCGTCCTCTTGATGACGAACAACCCCGCGAAGGTCGACGCCCTCTCCGCCCTCGGCGTGACCGTCGCCGGCCGGCTCCCGGTCGTCATCCCGCCGAACCCCTTCTCGCGGCACTACCTCGAGACGAAGCGCGCGCGCATGGCGCACGAGCTGCCCGTCCGGTGCGATCCGAGCGAGTCGTCGCTCACGCACGGCGAAGCGGAATAGCCAAGCCCGCGCCCCCGACGACGGGTCGCGCGTGACCGACTGTGAGGCCCGAGCGCGGGCCCGTATGCGGTAGACCCCGGAGCCGCGCGTCGCGTACTGTGCGACGCATCGATGGGGCTCCCGAAGAGGCTCGCAGCCGCGACCGTGACTCGATTTTCGTGCGGGCTCGCCTGCGCGTCCCTCGCGCTCGCGGGCGCGCCGGCCACCGCGAGCGCGCAGGATCGTCCCGCGCTCGACATGCGCACGTGGCGCCCCTCGACCGATCCGAACGCGTCGCTCGTCGTCGAGCCCGCCGTGACGCCGGGGCCTGGCGTGCTCACGATCGGCGCGTACGGCCACTACGCGTTCCGGCCGGTGACCCTCGGGCGCGCGGGCACCGACGCGGTCGCTCTCCGGCCGCTCGCGCACTCGCTCGGCGTCGACGCGATCGTGAACCTCGGCATCGGCCAGCGCTTCGCGGTCGGCGCCGCGGTGCCCGTCCTCCTCTACCAGGACGGGAGCGCGCCGCTCCCCGCCTCCGTCTCGCAGGTGCCGAACGTGCCGACGGCCGGCTTCGGCGACATCGGGCTCTCGCTGAAGGGCGCGATCATCCGCAACGAGCAGGGCGGCTTCGGCCTCGCCGGCCTCGGCTACGTGAGCGTGCCGACCGGCGACCGCGCGGGCTTCGCGGGCGAGGGCGCCCCGACCGCCACCGCGCGCATCCTTGCGGAATACACGCTTCTCGTGGCGGTCGCGCAGGCGAGCGTCGGCTACAAGCTGCGCACCGAGCACCGGACGTGGCCGGACGCGTCCGCGGGCGGCGTGCGCTTCGGCGACGAGATCCCGTGGAGCGTCGGCCTCGCGATGCGCCCGGGCGTCTTCGGCGTCGACCCAGGCAACCGCCAGCGCTTCGAGGTCGCGCTCCACGGCTGGCTCCCCGCGGGCCCCGTCGGTCCGTTCGGCGCCGGGGATCCGGGCAGCGCCGCGCTCTCGCCCGTGCAGCTCGCGCTGAGCGACCGCATCGAGCTCGGTCACTACCGCGACACCTTCGTCACGATCGGCGGCGAGATCGGCCTCACCGAGGCGGTCGGCGTGCCTGCGTTCCGCGCGATCGTCGGCGTCGGGTGGACGCCGCGCGCCCACGACCTCGACGGCGACGGCATCAAGGACGACGTCGACGGCTGTCCCGAGATCCCCGAGGACAAGGACGGCTTCGAGGACGACGACGGCTGCCCCGAGATCGACAACGATGACGACGGCATCATCGACAAGGAGGACGCCTGCCCGAACGTGAAGGGCGTCCCCTCGAGCGATCCGAAGAAGAACGGTTGCCCCATCGCCGACGCCGATGGCGACGGCGTCGAGGACGCGCTCGACGCGTGCCCGAACGAGAAGGGCCAGGCGTCGAGCGATCCGAAGCGGAACGGCTGCCCCGCGCGCGACCGCGACGGCGACGGCGTCGACGACGCGCTCGACCGCTGTCCGGACCAGCCCGAGGACCGGGACGGCTTCGAGGACGACGACGGCTGCCCCGATCCCGACAACGACAAGGACGGGATCGCCGACGTCGACGACGCCTGCCCCAACGCCCCCGGCGAGCCCTCGACCGATCCCGCGCGCAATGGCTGCCCGAGCAACGATCGCGACGGCGACACGTACTCGAACGAAGAAGACAAGTGCCCGGACCAGGCCGAGGTCTTCAACGGCGTGGACGACGACGACGGCTGCCCGGACGAGGGCGGCAAGCCCCTCGTCGTCATCGACGACAAGCGCAGGGTGCGCCTGGCGACGCCCATCAAGCTAGGCGGCACGCGCGCGCTGCCCGAGGTCGATCCGGCGAGCGTGACCACGCTGCGCGCGCTCGCCCTCGAGCTCTCACGTCACCCGGACTGGACGCTCGCCGTCGGCGCGCGCCCGGGCACGGGCGAGGACGCCCAGCTCGACGCGCTCGCGCGGAGCTTCGCGATCGTCCGCACGCTCTCGAACCTCTCGCGTCGCGACGGCGTCGCCGAGACCGTCGGCTGGGACGCGGTGAAGGGGCAGCCCCAGGCGGAGACAGGGATCGCGCTGCGCATCCTCGTCACGCCCACCGTCAAGCCGACGGAGCCCGCGAGGTCGACCACCCCGGCGCCGAAGCCATGAGCCTGCGCGGCGCTCGGCTGGCCCTCTTCGCCGTCGCGACCACGTTCGCGATCGGCGCGGAGGCGCAGCCAGGGCGCCCCGCCACACGCCCCGGCGCGACGACGAGCGCGCCCGGAAGGACCGAGCCGACGAACCTCCGCGCGCGCGTCGGCGCGGAGCACGCCGCGCGCCTCGTCCGCAGCAGCGATCCCGACGAGCGCATCCGCGGCATCCAGCGCGCGACGTCGATCGGGACGCCGGAGGCGATCGCGCTCCTCGTCGAGTCGCTCGAGCGGAGCCCCCAGCTCAAGTCGGACACGCGCGCCCTCGTCGTGATGGCGCGCGGGCTCGCGCGCTTCGCCGATCAAGAGCGCGCGCGCGCCGGGTTGCTCGCGATCGTCGGCGCCGGAAACCCCGGGCTCGTGGGGCGCCTGCCGATGTCCCGCGCGCCGAACGGGGCCGACGCGCTCGAGGAGGGCGATCCGATCGCCCGCGCAGAGCTCGCGCGCGAGATCGCCGCGATCGCGCTCGCGCGCAGCGGAGTAGATCGCGCGCTCGAGGCGCTGTACGGAGCGGCGCGCGGCGGCGGGAGCGGTCAGGGCGCGGCCCTCCGCGCGCTCGCGCTCTACCCTCCGCGCGACCCTGGCTTCTACGGCACGGCGGGCGGAGGGGCGCCGCCGGCCGTGCTCCGCCTGCTCGGGCAGCTCGGGGATCTCCGCGCTCTCGACGTGCTGCACGCGGCGGCGCGTTCGAACGACGTCAACGTGCGCGCGGCGGCGCTCGTCTCGCTCGCGGAGCTCGGCGACACGCGCACGTCGCTGCTCGCGCGCACGGCGATCGCCGAGAGCGACATCCGGCTGCGCGCGGCGTCGGGCGAGGTGTTCATCCTGCTCGCCGCCCCCGAGCGCTTCAAGGCGACCGCGGCGATCGTCGCCGACGACGCGACCACGCCGATCGGCCTCAAGATGGCGGAGCGGGTGTTCGATCCCGAGATCACCAAGCTGGTCGCGGCGCGCGCGTGGGAGCACCCCGATCGCGCGCTCCGCGTCGCCGCGGTGCGCGCGCTCGGCCGCTCGCCCGAGCCGGCGGCCGCGAAGGCGCTCGTCGCGCCGCAGCTGCTCGGCGATCCGGAGCTCGCCTACTACGCCTTGCACGCGCTGGCGCGCTCGCCGGCGCCGAACGCGGGCGAGCTCGTCGGCGGCCTCTTGGCGACGCCGCAGGTGACGCTCGCGGCCCGCGCCTACGTCGTGCGCGCGCTGATGCGCGGCGAGCGCAGGAGCGCGTCGGACGACGCGGTCTTCCGCCTCGCGCGCTCGCGCGTGCCGGCCGAGCGCGCGCTCGGCGTGTTCGCGCGCGTCGCCCTCGACGACGCCGCCGCGACCGACTTCATCGACGACGCAGACGCCCGCGTGCGGCGCGCCGCCGTCATGGCCTCGACGGCGCGCCGCCCGTCGCCGGCGCTCACCCGCGCCCTGCTCGCGCGCCTCGCCAAGGAGGAAGACGCGGTCACGCGCCAGGTGCTCGCGCTCGCCCTCGGCGGCGGCGATCCCGACGGGGCGGTCAAGACGTCCTTCCTCGCCTTGCGCGCGGAGTCCGCCGGAGGCGACGCCCCGCTCGCGGCGTTCGCGCTCGCGCGACGGGCCGACGAGTCGACGTCACGCAAGGTCGGCCAGCTGCTCGGCTCGAAGGATCCCGTCCTCCGGGCACACGCGGCGCGTGGGCTCGGGCTCTCGGGTCTCCCCGACGCCGCAGGTCGCCTCGCGGAGCTCTACGCGTACGAGACCGACGCGGACGTCCGGCGCGCCGCCGTCGCCGCGCTGGCCGCGCGCACCGCCGACGCGAGCGCGCCTGCGCGCAAGGTGACGCTCGAGCTCGCGGCCGAGCTCGATCCGGACGGTCCGGTTCGGCAGACGGCGCGGCGCGCGCTCGCGGGCGCGACGACCGCGTTCGCGGAGCCGGCCGTGCACGAGGTCGCGTGGCTCCGGCTCACGCGCGACGACGGCGGCGCTCCGGGCGACGCCTTCGTCGGCTCGGTCGTGCGATCGGACGGCCTCGCGGTGCCGATCGCCTTCGACGAAGAGGGCTTCGCCGTGGTACCCGGGCTCCCTCCGGGCGAGGCGCGGCTCGTGCTCGCGCCCCGGCTGCCGGCATATATCGAGACGAAGCGATGATCCGAGCGAGGAAGGCGAGGAGGCCGTGAGCGACGCACCCGACGCGAAGAAGAACCCCGCGGACCTCTCGTTCGAGGACGCGGTCAAGCGCCTGTCGGAGATCGTCCAGAAGCTCGAGCGCGGCGATCTCCCGCTGGAGGAGTCGCTCCTGCTCTTCGAGGAGGGCGTCGGCCTCTCACGCGCGTCGCAGGACAAGCTCGACTCGGCGCAGAAACGCGTCGAGGAGCTGCTCGGCGAGGGCCGCGACGGCAAGCCGCGCACGGCCCCGTTCGAGACGCGCGGCGACCGCGACGGCTGAGCTCGGCGACCGCGGCGGCGTAGCGGCCCGGACGCGTCCGCGCAGCGCCCGGCGCATCCGGGCGCGATTTCTGCGATCCTTCGGGGGATGGGCTCTTCGCTCGACGTCCGCACACGCGCTCTCGGGACCGCCGCGGTCTCCGTCCTGGTCGTCGCCGCGTGCTCGTCGAGCGGCGACGGAGCTCCGCCGCTGACCGGACCGACGGTGAACCACGTGCTGTCGACCGGGCAGTCGAACTCGATCGGGTTCGCCGCCCGCACCGTGCTCTCGGTCGAGCAGCCGTACGACAACCTCATGTTCGACACGGGCGTGATCGTCGCCAAGAGCTGCGACGACGATGGCTGCCGCGAGTACGAGGAGCCGAAGGCGCTCGTGCCGCTCGTCGAGGGCGATCGCTACTTCGACGATCCGGTCGAGACGATGTCCTCCGGGCTCGCGAACGAGGTCGGCCTCCTCTCGCGAGACCGCGCGAGGCACGACGTCCTCGTCACGGTGCACGGGCGCAGCGGCAACGTCTACGAGTGCCTCCGCAAGGGCGGCTGCGCGTTCCAGGACGGCCAGGGCTACGTGAAGGCGTTCGACGACGCGCTCCGCGAGATGAAGGACGCGCATCGCCTGGCGAACGCCGCTGGTCGCCCGTACATCGTGCGCGCGATCACGACGATCCACGGCGAGTCGGACCACTACAACGACGACTTCCCGCTGGACGGGACCGACGGCACCAAGGGCGCGATCGCGAGCTACGCCGACGCGCTCGTCGAGTGGCAGCGCGACTACGAGACCGCGGTCCGCGCCGAGACGAGGCAGAGCGAGGGCGTCCCGCTCCTCGTCTCGCAGATGGCAAACTGGAACGATCGGCCCTACAGCGCCATCCCAGTCCTCCAGCTCGACGCGCACGTGCGCGCGCCGGGGAAGGTCGTCCTGGTCGGACCGACGTACATGCTGCCGTTCGCCGACGACTGCATCCACTACACGAGCGAGGGCGAGCGCCGGCTCGGCGAGTACTTCGCCAAGGCGTACGCGAAGATCGTCCTCGACAAGGAGGCGTGGGAGCCGCTCCGGCCGACGAGCGTGACGCTCGCGGACCGCGCGATCACCGTGCGCTTCGCCGTCCCCTCGCCGCCGCTCGTGCTCGACACCGAGAGCGTGATCGATCCCGGCGCGTACGGCTTCGAGTACGCCGACGACGGGCCCGACACGCCGTTCATCGAGGGCGTCGCGCTCGCGGGCGACGACGCCGTCGCGATCACGCTCTCGGCCGCGCCGACGGCGCGAAACCGTCACCTCCGCTACGCGCTCCGCGCGACGCCGCAGACGTGCCCGGGGCCGACGACCGGCCCGCGCGGGAACCTGCGCGACTCCGACAGGGCCCCCTCGCAGAGCGGCGGGAGCCTCGCGAACTGGGCGGTCTCCTTCGACGCGCCGATCCCCTGATCGTTTCAAGGCTGCCAGAGCGCGCGCCAACCATCCTCGGTGAGCTCGCACCACTGCCGGCGGCTCACCCTGAGGAACCGGCCGTAGAAGCTGAAGCCGTCGACCGAGAGGCGGGAGCCGTCTTCCAGGGTCAACGTCGCCGGGACTCCGCCCTTCCAGAGGACGAGCCCCTCGTGACAGCGGGCCGCGTCCAGGATCGAACGGAGCCGGTCGCCCGTGACGACGTGAGCGGGCGTGACCGCCTCGGTCCCCGCGTCGACGAAGCGGGTCGCCGTCCGGATCTCGGTCACATGTCGAAGGTCGACGCGAGCAGGCGTACACGCGCTGAGGCCGAGCGCGAGGACCGCAAGGTGGAGACGGCGCATGACGCGACGTGAGCGTCGCCGACGACGCGAGCCGGCGCACGTCTCACGCGCGTCCGCCGCCTCCACGCGCGCGCCCGCGACTCGACCACCGCGTCGGCTCGACGGACCGCGAGGTGCCGTCGACCCGGCGCGAATTTTTCCGTGCATCAGATCCCCACGGCGCGTGTCAGGGGGGCACGAGCACGTTCGACGGCGAGGGGGCGCGGGCGTTCGTCCGCGGCACGACGGCTCATCGTCCGGTACGCAGCGCGACGTGCGCTGCGTACTCGGCCCGCTTGCGTCGTCATCATCGAAAGGGAATGAAACGATGCGCATCGACTTCATCAAGCATGTTCCGCGTGGAGCGCTCGCGCTCACCACGCTGATGACCGTCGCCCTGACCGGGGTGGCCGGCGGCGCAGGCTGCGCGGTGGACTCCGAAGACACGGAGCCGTCCGAAGACACGGAGCCGTCCAGCGAGGTGGCCGCCGCCGACGCCGAGAACGTCGGTTCGACGACGCAGGCGTTCAGCTGGGGCTCGCTCACTCGCCTGGACCGGTCCCACAATCTGCCGACGAGCGCGAACAGGGTAGACCTCGGGACGTCGACGGGCGTGACCTGCTTCCTCGCGGGCGTCGGCGGCAATCTCAGCTCGTCCGGCGGAGCGCCGGGCACCGTGCCTGGGCACACGCTCTACACCACCGCCAACGTCGACGTGTACACCGCCGACGGGCGCTGGTGGCTCCAGGTGCGCTCGGGGACAGGTCACGGCGCCCGCCTTAGCGGCGTCGCGATGTGCGTCAACTCCATCGCCGGTCAAACCGCGGAAAAATCGTGGAGCGGCGGCTCACGCGTGGAGCTCGCCGCCGCCACGTCCGCACGCCGTTGCTACCTCACGCGCGTGTCGAACCAGGACCCGTACTACACGGACAACAATTTCTCCGCGAGCACCGACGAGGTCCGTGTCTGGTCGGACGGCGCCAAGTGGTGGATCGGCGGAAGCGGCAACGCCCACGGCAGCGCACGTTGCATCAACGTCAATGGCTCCTACAACTACGGCGGCCTGGTCGGCAACGCGACGATGGAGCTCGGCTACAACGGCGGCAACGTCCAATGCGCGCTCACGTCCGTCGGCGGAAGGTTCCGGACGAACAACTTCGACAGCGGCGTGTTCATCACCTACAACGCCGGCCTCGGCCGCTACTACATGAGCAGCACGTCGGGGAAGTCGGTCACCGGGCAGTGCTTCTGGTGAGGCGGTGACGCGATCGGGCGGAGAGTCTGGACCTCGCACGAGCGCGGTTCGGCCTTCGCCCGGGAGCGTTCACCGCGCGTCACGCGCGCAGCGGAAGCCGATGATGGCGGCCGCCTTCGGCGCGGGGAAGCGGACCTCCGCGCGAAGGCCGAGCGGGACGTCGGCGTAGGACCCACCGCGCGAGACGAACGCCTCGGAAGCTCCGTCTTCGCAGAGGGGGTCGACGAGGTAGCCCTGACGGTGGCACGGAGCGTCGGCGCCGACGTACGGCTCGCGCGCCCACTCGCCGAGGTTGCCCGCGAGGTCGACGACCAGACGTCCGCCCACGAGGAGGACGTCGCGACGCGCGGAACCGACAGGCGCCGGTCGATCGGGGCGGTCGGCGCACGGCCCGAGGCTGCCTCTGCTACGACCGAAGACGACGTCGTCGCAGCTGGGATCGTCGTTGCCCCAAGGGTAGAGCGCGCCGCGCAGCCCACCGCCGAGGTATTCACGCTGCGCCTCGGTCGGGAGCGTCCTGCCACGCGCGCGGCAGAAGGCCTCCGCGAGCGCGTGCGAGATGCAGTTGACCGGGAGCTCCTCGTCCGCGCCAGCGGCCGCCGAATACGTGCACGGCGGCGACTCCGGCGCCTCGCCCGGATCGGTCTCGTCACCCCGGGAGACGGCGAGTCCGCTCGCGCGAAGCTCACCGACGGTCACCTCGTGCAGGTCGACCCGAAACGGCGAGATGCGCACCAGACGCGGCGCGAGCCCGCCCGCTGGGCCGGGTCTTCGGAGCGCGTTGCCCATCCAGACGACGCCGCCCGGGACGCACGCCTCGTCGGGATCGAGCGGCGCGGTGCACGGGACGACCTTCGCGTCTGGCCAGCGCGCGGGCACGGCGACGACGTCGGCGTCCCCGTCGACCGGCTCCTCGCGCGAGCCGCGCGGCTCGCCCAGCGTCGCCATCGCGAGGACGGTCCTCACGCGCCGCACCGCGCGCGGCGGGGTCGGCGGGAGCCGGACCCATGCCGAGAGTGAGCTGCCGACGTCGGGCGCTCCGGCGGCGTCGAGGTTCCGCTCCGCGTAGAGCTCGACGTGCGCGACGGCGCTCCCGTCCGTGGGCGCTACGCCGACGGAGATCTCGTCCTGATCCGCGGCGAGCGCGAAGTCACGCGTGCAGCCCGCGCACGGCCGTTCGTCGCCGGCGCCGTGGACGGAGACGCGCAGGCGATCGAAGAGCACGAGGTCGTCCCCTGCGAGCCGGGCGCGCGGGATCGACGCGTCGGTCTCGATCACGAGCAACACCTGCGAGGCGGGTACGGGATCGGGACCGCCACACGCCGCGGCGAGCAGGACGGCTTTCGCGGCGAGCGACGCCGGGCGGAACGCGCGCTGGCTCAGGGTGTGGTGTAGACGCATCGGAATCCCATCGTCGGCGCGCGTGTCATGGCGCCCGTCGCGTCGCGGATGGCTGCCGGGATGAGCGACTCCGGCTCGGCCCAGTGGCCGCCCCGCGCAGCGCGCATGGGCGCGAACTCGCGGTCGCACCAGGGATCGTCGAGCGGCGCGAGGGTCCAGCAGGGGTCTTCGTACGAGGCGAACGTGTCGCGACACCACTCGCCGACGTTGCCGCCGAGGCCGCGGATCCCGAGCGGGTTCACGTCGCCGGCGTTCGCGGCGCGCGGCTGCGGGCCCGCGTCCGTCGGCTTCTTCGCGCACGCGCCTTCGGGGCTTCGTTCGAAGACGGTCCGCGCGCAGTCGGGCGGATCGTCCCCCCACGGGTAGAGCGTCACGCGCGATCGACCGGCCTTGCGCGCCATGTACTCCCACATCGCCTCGGTCGGGAGGTCGCCGCCGCGGCGCTGGCAGAGGGCCCGCGCGACTGGCCAGGTGACGCAGTTGAGCGGGTAGTCCTCGCGACCGAGCGGCGTCGCGCTGTAGGTGCACACGTTCAGCGGCCGACCGCTCGCCGGATCGAGCGGTCCTTCGGTCGTCCCGAGGTACGGGGCGAACCTCGGAGTGTACCCCTCGGCCCGCGCGGCCCGGTACTCGGCGACTCCGTACTCGTCGCGATCGACGTAGAACGTCGCGATGCGCGCGATGCGCAGGGGCGCCGACGCGGCGACGCCAGTGCCGCCGAAGAGCTCGCTCCCCATGACGTACATCCCACCCTCGACGCAAGCGCGCTCGGGCGCGGTCGGCTCGCACGGCGACGGAGCCGAGCCGGCACCCGCGCGCGTCGGGGCGCCCGGCGTCGAGGGTCGTGCACTCGGCGGCGGCTGCATCGCTCCGTCGACGCACGAGAGGAGACTCCCGAGATCGAGCCGCTGCTCGTCCTTTGCCAGGACCGCCGCGGGCTTTCCGACACACGCGGTCGACGCGACGATCGTCGCCGTGAGCGTACGCCCGGGCACGACGTCGACGAGGGCGAACGTCTCGCTCGACACCTCCTCGCGCGGCTCCTCCGGCGGGGTCGCGTCGCGCGCTCCGTCGACGAGCCGCGGCCACGCGGGCGAGAGGGCCGGCGTCCCTCCGTCGTGCGCCGGCTCCGCGGACGCGGCAGGCGGCGCCGCTCCCTCCCGTGTCGCACGGAGGACGATCTCCCCGGCCTGATCGGCTCCGTTCGCCGTCGCGATCAACGTGTAGGAACCGGCCTCGAGCGCCACGTCCATCCCGCTCCCGCGCGCGACGCCGGCGCACGTCACCTGACTGTCCGGCTCGGCGCAGTCGCGACGCAGGAGGAGCAGAAACTCGCGCTCGGGCGGCACCACGCGCTCGGCTTCGAAGCGATAGGTGCCAGGCGCGCTCGCGGTGAACCGAGCCGCGGCCGCACCTCCGAGGAGAACGGGCTTCACGAGGTCACCGTTCGCCACCGCGCAGCGGCTCGCGTCCGGCGCGGCAGTGACGGGCGCAATCCCGAAGCGCAACGTCACCTCCCCCCCGAGGGGGAGCTCCGGCGGCGCCGCGCAGAGCCCGTCGAGCGTCGAAGGCGTGGCCACCGGCTCGGGCAGGGCCGTCGCCCCGACGCTCGAAGCACCGTGCGCGCCGCGATAGCCGCGCATCCTGTGCCGCGGGAACACGCGGAGGCGAACGAGGCGTCGTTCGGGCCGGTCCCCGGCGGCGAGCCCGAAGCTCAGCGGCCAAGCGGCACGGTCGTCGGCGACGACCTCGCGCGACGCGAGCCATAGGCCATCCTCGCCGTAGACGTCGATCCGCGCGTTGGTGACCACGTCCGGCACGGGGAGGTCGGTATCGAGGATGACCACGGTCTCCCCCTGGCTCACGGGCGAAGGAGCACCGCAGCCGGCGAGCGCGACGACCGCGACGACCGCGACGAGGAGGCCGCTCTTCCCCGCCGGCGACCGCAGGTCGAGCCCATGCGCGAAGCGCTTGGTCATGGCGCCGGCACCGTCCAGCCGAGCGTGCCGCCGTCGAACGGGGCGACCTCGGGCTGCTGCCCGCTCCGCACGACGGCGTACGAGACGGCAGCGGCCGCGGCGAGCGAGCCGGCGATCGCCGTCCAGAACCACCACCTCTTCGTGAGCGGCGTCCTCTCGAGGCTGCCGGCGACATGGACGTCCTCACCGGCGCGCGTCACGATCCGCGTGTCGAAGGTCACGAAGCCCGGCTTCACCATCACGACGCGATGCGCGCCCGGAGGCCGCGTGAGCGTGACCGGCGCGACGCCGACGTCGACCTCGTCGACGCGCACGACGGTGTCTTCCCGGTTCGACTCGATGCGGAGCGTCGACGGCAGCCGATCGAGCTTGAAGTCACGCGCCGCGCGCTCGGCCGCGCGCGTGCTGAAGGTCACGAGCGCGTCGGCGTGGCCCTCTCGCTGCACGGTCACGGTGTGCACCCCCGGATCGAGCTCGACGACGAAGCGACGGGCGGTGACGTTCTCGGCGGCGCCAGGGTCCCGCACGCCGGCCAACGCGAGGTCCGGACGCTCGAAGAGGAGCGGCCGGCCGTCGATCGACACCTTCGCCGGCACCGGATCGATCGTGATGTCGACCCTGGCCGTCGAGGCGTCGAGCTGCGCGAGGAGCCCCTCGATTTCGGCCGTCACCTGCGGCCCGAGCGCGTCGGACGCCGGCAGGCTTTCGCTCGCGCGGAGAGCCTCGGCGTATCGCCGCTTCGCGTGGGTGTAGGCGCCGAGCGCGCGGAGGCAGGCCGCGACGTTGTACGTCGTTACGGGGTGCGGCCGAAGCTTGGCGGAGCGCTCGAAGCGCGCGAGCGCATCGGCCCACCGCGCCTCCTCCACGAGCGAGGCGCCATCGAGGAACGCCGACCGGGCCTCGTTCGTCGGGTCGCTCGGCGCTTCACCCGCACGGGCAGGCGATCCGCCGAGAAGGACGACGAGCACGAGCAGGAGGCACCAGCCGGAGCGGCGGTCGGAGCGCATCGCCGCGTCGTAACTCAAAACGGCGGCCGAACGAATACCCCGCCGGGACCACGCCCGGACGGCGGCGGAGGCGGAGCCGCCGAGGCTGGCGGCCCCCACGATGCGGGCGCCTCTGTCCTCTTCGCGGTGACGGCGCGCGCGAGGTTCGATCCCCCGCTGGGGAGCGGACCGGCCCCCGACGCGGACGACGCCAGGAGGACCGCACCGACCGATGTCGCCGGCGGCGCCGCCGCCGGCCCTAGACGCGGATCGGTCGCGGCGGATCCCTCCGTGCGCGTGGTGAGCGAGGGCGCGGGCTCCCTCGCGACGAACACGGCGCCGACGGCCACGACGGCGAGCGCGCCCGCGACGACGGGCCACGCCCTCGCCCGGGGCGTGGGGCGGGCGAAGAGCGCCTCGAGGAGCACCTCCATCGAGGCGGGCCGCCGCTCCGGATCGAACGCGAGCCCCGCGCGAAGCGCAGCGTTCGCCCGCGCCGGCACGTCCGCGCGCTTCAGCGGCGCGTCCGGACCGCGCGCGATCGCCGCCAGGAGCTCGGCCGGTGTGCGCCCCGCGAACGGCTTCGTTCCATGGAGCGCCTCCCACAAGGTGACGCAATAGCCGAAGACGTCGGTCCGCGCGTCGACGCGCTCGCCGCGGAGCTGCTCGGGCGCCATGTACGGCAGCGTGCCGGCGATCGCGGTCGACCGCGATCGCGATCCTCTGGCCCCCTCCCTGGCGCCTCGCGTCCCCCGCGGGGCGCCGTCGGTCGGCGCGGGCCCGTCGTCGAGGACCCGCGCGAGCCCGAAGTCGGTGACGAGCGCTTGTCCGTCCCGAAGCAGGACGTTCTCGGGCTTGAAATCGCGGTGAACGACGCCGGACGCGTGGGCGGCCGCGAGCCCGCGACCGGCGCCCTCGAAGATCGCGGCGATCGCGGCGAAGGAGCGCCGCTCGCGCGCGAGAAAGTCACGCAAGGTACCGTCGCGGGCGAGCTCCATCGTGAGGAAGACTCGTCCGTCGTGCTCACCGACGTCGAAGACGCCCACGACGTGCGGATGCGCGAGCTTGGCCATCGCCCGCGCCTCGCGGAGCAACGCGTTCTTTCGGGCTGCGTCGGTGGGCTCGTCGCGCAGGACCTTGAGCGCCACCTCACGATCGAGCTCGCGATCGTGTGCGAGGTAGACCACGCCCATGCCGCCGGCACCGATCGTCCGGCGCAAGATGTATCGATCGATGGTCGGAGCGGGTGCTGGCGTCTCCTCGGTGCCAGCAAGCTCGGAGAGCAGCGCCCGGCATTCGGTGCAGTCGGCGGCGTGCGCGAGGAGGGCGGCGCGTTCCGCGCGCGCCATCGTCCCGCCGAGCAGATCGGCGACGGACTGGTCTCCCGGACACGCTCCCCTCCCTGTCGGTCGCATCAGGCGAGGATTCGACTCAGCGTGAGGTCGACGGCGCTCTGGACCTCGCGCGCGACGCTCTCGAACTCTCGGGTCGAGAGCCGGAGCGCGGCCATCATCGAGCTCTTCGTCCCCTCGAAGAGCCGCTCGTGCGCGCGCGCGATCCGACGCACGACGGTGGAGCGATCGACCTCGAGGAGCCGCGCGATGTCCTCCCCGCGCATCCGCTCGACGGCGTGGAGGCGCAAGAGAAGCCGCTCGTCGACCGAGAGCGCGACGAGCGCGGACTCGAAGGCTCTCCGGAACTCCGCGCGGTAGCGAAAGCGCGAGAAGTCGACGTCGGGGGCGGCACCCATCGGGATGAGCGCGAGGTCGTCGCGCGGCTCGCGCCTTCGCTGCAGGTTGAGCGCGATGCGCGTGGCGACGACGCGCACGAACCCGCCGAGAGCGCCCCTCCCCGTGTACTCCGCGATCCGGGGGAGCTCGTTCGGCTCCGCGACGAGGAGCCGCATCGCCACGAGCTGGAGGACGTCGTCCGCGACGCCGACAGCCCGCGTGCCGATCCAGCGCGGGACGTCGACGAGGACGTGCCGGTGGAGCGCGTCGGCGCTCCCCGGAAGCGGCACGGCGCACGCGACGGCGAGGAAGTAGTCGGCCGCATGTTCGAGGGCGAGCACCGGCTCCTTCTCCGGCGTCTCGCGCGCGTGACGCGCGAGACTGGCGACGAACGCGCCCGGCTCGAGCTCCAGCTTCGGCCACGCGCGGCGCCCGACGTCGAAAGCCTCGCCGAGGAAGGCGCGCACGCCATCGGTCCTATCCTGCGGGATGGCCGATCCGAGGTTCGCCGCGAACACGCCGAGGAGGTCGGCCACGCCGCGGAGCCTAGACAAAATGGTTGGGCCAGCCAACCGCAAGAACGGCGGTTACGCTGGAATCCACGAAATACAGCGGCGCAGAGCCGCTGCGCGACTCCGGGCGCGCCCCTCCCCTAGCGGCGAGAGCCTCGCGAACCACTGCTGCGGCTCACGCCACTGCTGCAGCTCACTCCGATTCTGAGCAACCGACCGCGACGGCGAGAGCCGTCGACCGGGCCGCGTGACGCCTGCGCGCGGCCCTGGTCGTCCTCCGCTCAGCCGCCGTCGGCGCCGGCGTCCCCGTCCCCGCCCGGGGCGGTGCCGCCGCAATGAGCCGGGATGGTGCCCTGGAAGACATACTTCGCGCCGCTCGGAGTGCACGCCTGCTCGTAGCTGCTCAGCGACGATCCGCACTCCGTCTGCAGCGACGCATATGCGTCGGCGCACGGCCCCGCGAGGAGGCTCGCCCTGTCGGTGCGGCACGCGTCGAACTCCGACTGCGTCCTGCACGTGCCGAAGCCCCCCTGCGAAGTCGGGAGGCACGCGACGAGCATGCACCGAAGCGCCTGCTCGTACGCCCTACCGCATGCCTCCTTCTCGCTCGCGATTTCGAGGCACCCGCCGCGGTTCGCGCCGACGAACGTGTCACCCTGGAAGAGGAGCGGCCCCCACTCGTCGGCGTCCGACGCGGTGAACGCGCAGGCCGCGCAGGCCGCGCTCACGCTCCCGGCCCAACCGGCGATCGAGAGGGTGCTCACGTTGAGATCGTAGTAGCTCGAGAGCGTCGCTACCTCGGCGGTCGAGCAAGCCCCCGGCGACCTCAGCGCCTTCGCGTAGGCGACCGTCGTGACGTCGACTGGGTCCTTCGAGGCACAACTCTCCGCCGGCTCGTCGTCGTCGTCGTCGCCGTTGTTCGGCACGGACCTGTCGCGCCCCGCGTCGGTCGCGCCTGCGTCGACGTCCGGCGCGGCCACGCCGTCGTCTTCGTTGCTGCAACCTGCCGCGCCGATCGCCATCACCGCGCCCGTGAGGACCGCGATGCTGGCCAGAGTAACTGCCGTGCTCTTCATGTCTGCTGTCTCCTGCTGTCCCGGCGCTCGTCGAGTCCGCCTTGGTCATCACGTCGATGCGAGCCAGGCGGAGTCCGAGTCCGCGCCGAGCGGTGGACGAAAGAAAAGAGATCCCGTGCGCTCTCGACCGTGAAGGTCAGGCATGGACGTGCTGAGGGTCAGGAACGTCGGGATCGGGACGTGGTCCCGGCGAGGCCCTCCGAGAGCGGAGGGCCTATGAACGTGTCTCGTGCCAGCGGGTCGGAGCGCGTGCTCGGTCACGGTCGACCGCCGCGCGCCGGTCCTCGCCGGCGATGCGCGCGTCGAGCGGACGCGCGCGGGAGGTCAGTTCACGCCGGCGAGCGGGACGTCGACGAGCTTGCGGATCGCCGTCCCACCCGGATAGCCGTAGCTCGCGGCGATGTCCCAGCCCCAGATCGTCGCGGAGAAGGGGCCCTCGCTCCGCGTCCGCTGGAGGCCGGCGATGCACGTCTTGTCGCCGAACTTCTCGCCCGCCCTGAACCCGCGCGAGAGGTCCACGCGCCGGTACTCGTAGTCGCCCCGCGTGCCGAGGGGGACGAAGTCCGTCAGCTCGCCGGCGCACTCGAGCCACACCGGCTTGAACTCGCCGCGCACGCTCTTTCGAACGATCACGAGGGAGTTCTCGCGGTAGCTCGAGTCGGCGTAGAAGCTGTACGCGCTCCTGTATTGCCCCGCTGGTACGACGTTGACGAAGTCAGGATCCCCCATCCCGCCGAGGCCCGGACCGGAGCCGCCGGACATGTGAATCCCGAGGTAGAACGGATGCTCGGCGTCGCGCGAGCGGACGACGAACGGCTCGCGCGCGCGCGCCCGGAAGAGCACGAGCTCACCCGCGTTCAGGGTGAGGGGCGCGCCGGCGGGCTTGACCGGATCGTAGTCGAGCTCCGTTCCGTCGCGGCCCCCGACGATCCGGTACCAGACGAGCTCGTCACCGTCCTTCGGGCGCGGTCGATACGACACGCCGACGTACTCCGAGCCCCACTGCTCGTACGGGGGGATCACCTGGGCCAGGGTATCGCACGCGGGCTGCCGTCTCGGGAGGTTCGCGCAGGAGTTCCCGCCGAGGGTGATGGTCGGCTTGCTCGAGAAGACCGCGCTGCCAGTGAGCTCTTCGACCTGGAGGATCTGAGCGAACTGCCCCTTCGCGAGGGTGATCTTCGTCGGCACCCCGGCGGCGGCGCCGGTGAAGCCGTTGCCGTTGCGGATGGCCTTCTTGCCGAGGATGGTGATCTCGGTGTCGTCCTCCGAGGCGTAGATCTGGGTCGTCGGCGAGCCCGAGCTCGTCTCCCAGCCGTTGACGATCACGTGCTCCTTTGCCCACGCGCTCACGGGGAGGACGAGCGTCGACGACGGGGTATAGCTCGCCGCTCCGCCGTACGGAAACATCGAGGTGAGCCCGACGGGGACGTTGCTCGTCAGGCGGAACGCCTTGCCGATCGCGGAGCCGAAGGTGCCGAAGTCCTCCTCGATGGCCGCCGTCACGGCCTTCGGGCAGCTGATGTAGTCGGACTTCTCCTGGAGCGTGCGTGACTTGGTCTGGTCGCGGTCGGACACGAAGACGATCGCGCTCTCGCCGGGTGCGATCGGCCCCTGGAGAGGCTCGAGATCGGTGCTGTTCGGTACCGCCCGGTAGACCGAATGGGCGAGATCCAGCGTCCGATCGCCGAGCTCGAGCGCGAGCTCGGCCGGCTGGTTCGAGCTGTTGACGACGAACACCGCGTGGCACGACTGCAGCGGCCACGGCTCGAAGCGCGGGGCGGCAAAATAGAACTCGCAGCCGTCCGAGCTCCGGTCCTCGCCGGCGGCCTCGCAGGGCTCGAGGCACTTCGCCCCGCCGCACGCCTTGTCGTCGGCGCACGCCTCCTGCACCGCACCCGTGCACGAGTCGACGACCGAGCGGCCGTCGAGCGAGCACTGAGCGTAGCAGATCTCGGCGTCGGCGCCGGCGTCCTCCCCGACGTCGAACCCTGGCGGCGGCTCATCGAAGCGGTCTCGGCCGGCGCCGCAGGCTCCGAGCGTCGACAGCGCGGCGCCGACGGCGACCGCGAGGCCGAGCCCACCAAGCGAATACGCGCGCCTCACGGCAGGCTCACTTCCACGGGATCGACGACCGAGCCCTTGGGCAGTCCGGCGCCGAGCTGGCCGTTGCCGTTGTTACCCCAGCAGTACACCTTGCCGTTCGTCAGGATCGCGCACGTCGAATAGGGCATCACCTTCACCTCGGCTGCCGGCGCTGGGAGGCCCTTCACGCGGACAGCCCCGAGCGCAAACTCTTTCGTTCCGTCACCGGCCTGGCCGGCGTTGTTCAGCCCCCAGCAGTAGACCTCGCCCGAGACCGACGCAGCGCACCAGCGGCGCCGCTCGAGGTACGTCGTGTAGTTCTCGGACACGCTCCAAGACCGCGTCGTGGCGATGCGCGCGATCGGCTCCGGCGTGTCGACCGCGGTGGGTAGCGCACGCGCGTGCTTGTCGACGGCGGTGGCCGTGTTGACGACGTCCGGGGCGCCCCAGCACCAGCCGACGCCGTTCGCGACGGCGCACGTCTCCGGGCCGGCCGTGACGACCATCGTCACGTAGTCGAGCGCGACCGGCGTAGGCCACCCGTCGAAGAAGAGAGGCGTCGGGCGTCCAACGCCGGGCGAGGCGCCCCAGCTCAGGAGCTTGCCGTCGTCGTAGCTCGCGAAGGTCGCGCCCCCGACCGCGATGTCCTTCGCGCCGGCGGCGAGCGGGACGGCGCGCGGCAGCTCGTTCTGCGCCGTGGTCGGCCGATCCTCGGCGACCTGGAGCGCCGCGTTGGATCCCCAGCAGGTGACGCGCTTGTCGCGCAGCACCGCGCACCCGACGGTCGGACTGACGGCGACCTTGCTCGCCAGGCCGGGGAGCGGCACGCTCACGGGGCTCGGCTGCACGGTCGTCGCCGACGCGTCGCTCTGGAGGAACGGGCCACGTCCCCAGCACCAGACCGCCCCGTCGCCGTCGACGGCGCACGTGTGGTCGAGGTCCGTGATCTTGGCGAGGCCGGGGACGCGCAGGGCGACCGGGCTGTCGACCGTCGTGACGTCGGGATCTCCGAGC
>JAHBWA010000083.1 GCA_019637195.1 Labilithrix sp.
GTGCGAGCTCTGCGGTGGAACCGGGACGCTCGACGGCGCGCGCGAGGCGTTCATCCCGCGGCCTGGACGCGTCTTCGCTCAGGCCGACTTCCCGCAGCTCGAGCTCTACACCCTCGCCCAGTGCTGCGTGTCGTGGCTCGGGAAGTCCCGGCTCGCGGACGCGCTCAACGCCGGGCTCGATCCTCATCTCTCCGTCGCCGCGCTCATCCTCGGCACGACGTACGAGGATGCGAAGAAGAACAAAGCAACGAGAGAGGTCAAGGAAGCCCGCGGCGCAGGCAAGGTCGCGAACTTCGGGTTCCCTGGTGGTCTCGGGATCGACTCTCTCGTCTCGTACGCGAAGAAGTCCTACGGCGTCGTCCTCACGCGCGAGCAGGCGAAACGGCTCAAAGAGCATTGGTTCGAGGCGTGGCCCGAGATGCCTCACTACTTCGCGCGCATCAACGCGCTCTGCGACAACGCCGCGAACCGCGCCGTCGTCGAGACACTCTTCACAAAGCGGATACGTGGGAACGCCACCTACTGCGCCGCCTGCAACAACGGCTTCCAGGCGCTCGGCGCCGACTGCGCGAAAAATGCTGGCTGGCGGATCGCGCGCGCAGCATATGTGGATCAAGCAAGTCCTCTCTTCAACGCACGGATCGTGGCGTTCATCCACGACGAGTTCATTGCAGAGGTAGACGACGCACCGAGCGCGCACGACGCGGCGCACGAACTCGCTCGCCTGATGGTCGAGGGGGCCAACGTGTACCTCCCGGACGTGCCGATTCCGATGTCCAAGATGGAGCCGCTTCTGATGCGGCGGTGGTCGAAGAAAGCAGAACCGAGATTCGGCAAGGAGGGGAGGTTGGTCCCATGGGAATGACGAGCGAAGACGCCAAGCAGTATCGGTGGCTCGTCGAGCGGATCGCCAACCGGTACGCGCGTCCAGGGATCGACGTCGACGACCTCGTGCAGGAGGGGTACCTCGGTTTGATCAACGCGTTCGAGACGTGGCGTCCGGACGGAGGTTCGTCCTTGAAGGCTTGGGCGAGCCTTCACGTGCGGAGCGCGATCTGCAAGGCGCTCGACGCCGCCGACCCAGGCTTCGAGACCGTGTCGATGGACGCACCGACGAGCGTCGGCGAGCGCGGAGCCTCGCTGCACGACGTCCTCGGGACGCCGGCCGAAGAGGACGTGCCGACGCAGGAGGATGTGATCGACGAGATCGAGACCAACACGATCGTACGTGAGGAGGTCGACCGGTTGCCGTCGAACCATCGTGTGCTGCTGACGATGTGGGCCGGGACTCCGGTCGACGACGGGAAGACCCATCAGCAGATCGCGAACGAGCTCGGGTGCAGCCGTCAGCTCGTGACGCTGCGCTTCGGACAGGCGCTCGGGGCGCTGTGCGTATTCCTCCATCGTCGTGTGCATACGCCACGTCGAGGTTCGTACGAGCGAATGGCCGTGCGCCGCGCCGGCGGAACCTGCCAGAGCACGTCGGGGAGGGCGCGATGCGCAACGCGATCGATACCGAAGCGTTGATCGAGCACATGAGCCTCGACCGTTTGCTCGCTCTCGTCGTCGCGCACGAAGAGGTGGAGCGCATGGCCGCCGAGCTCGCACCTGATTCCGATCAGACGTCGGCCGATCTGCCGTCGTCGTGGTTTGACACGATCCCTGCGACGCGCCCGTCGACGGCGCCGGCAGTACGAAAGGCAGCGTGATTCATGAATCGCGATCAAGAGTATGACGAGATGGTCGAGAAGCTGTCCGCCGCGCAGGCGCGCTGCGTCGAACTCCTTTCCGAGCTCCGACTCGAGCGCCGCGAGAAGGAAGAGGCGCTCGCGACGGCGCTCATCACCGTCGGAGTCTTGAAGGCCGCGGCCGACGAATGCGTTCGCCTGCGCGTCGAAGTCGCCATGCTTCGAGCCGCGTTGAATACGAAGGCGGTTGCTTAGCGGAGTCGTGCCATGCAGGTCGATATCAGCCTCGCGGAGCTCCTCATGAACGCGATCGGCAACGGTCGTGTGCCGGGGATCCAGTTTCGGCGTGGCTGGTCCGATGACCGCGCGACCTTCGAAGGTCTGAAGAAGGTGATCGACGATCGGCTCGACGGTGCTCGCCGCGTCGCTGTCGAAGAGGCGCTTCGCAGAGCGCGCGACGAGCATCCCGTGCTCAAGCTCCGCGCGGAGAACGATCGGCTGCGCGCCGCGTTCGAGAAGATCACGACGCTCGGGCGGGTCTGCCCGGACTTCGAGACGTGCAGGCACTCCTCTTGCCAGGACTCCTGCGGCGCCGTGCTGATCGCGCTCGAGGCGTTGGGCGCTCCGGCGAAGAGGGCGCCATGACGAGCGAGAAGCCGACGTTTCTCACGACCGCCGCGGCGGCCGCCTACTGCGGCTTCAAGACGACCGGCGCGCTTCGGAAGGCGCACCTCGAAGGCCGGGTCTCGCCCGCGGGTCGTCGCGGCGGCGTCGGCACGTACATGTGGAGCCGTGAAGAGCTCGACCGCTTCCTCTGCGGTGCGTCCTCGCATGCTACTGTCTCTGCGGACCGTCCTGCAGCGCCTCCGCACGACAACGGAGGCTCACATGGACACGAAGTGGAAAGTCCGCTGGAAGCACGAAACGATGACGACGAAGCACGACGGGGTCTACCGGTTGAAGGAAGGCGGCTTCCTCATCCGAGCTCTGCTCGTGCACCCGCTGACGGGCAAGAGGAAGGAGGTCAAGAAGGTGTTGCTGGATTGCGTGTCGGCGGACAACGCAGCGGCGCACCTGCTCGACGAAAAGAAAAAGGTGCGCGTCGGACTTGTCGTAGCCGCACCGTCGAAGACGCGCTTCGCCGACTTCGCCATCTCGGTGAATGAGGAGAAGATCGCGAACCGGAAGATCAAGAGCGCGAAGAGCCGCGACAACAAGAAGACGCTCCTCGCGCATCTGATCGACGGAGTGACCGGCGAGTCCGGCGCTCGCGTCGACGGGCTCGGCGACTACTACATCGAGACGCTCCCCACGGAGCGCATCGAGCAGTGGCGCCGGGAGGTCCAGGCGTTGATCATGGCCGACGACTACTCGCCGACCACGTGCAACACCTGGCTTCGCGAGCTGCGTACGATCTGCCGTGAAGCGAAGCGGCGGTTCAAGCTCGCCGCGCCGGCGACGGAGGGGATCTCGATGTTCGACACGTCGGAGGTCGAGACCTTCACGCCCGAGGATCCCAACTCGCTCGGCGAGAACGCCGAGAAGGTGAGTGAGTTCCTCGCGACGATGAAGGAGCTCTACCCGCAGCACTTCGCGATGACGTTCCTTGGCTTCATCATGGGCCTGCGTCCTTCGATGCTCCGTCCGGTTCGCCGGAAGGGCAGCGAGTCGGACGTGGACTTCGACAAGGGCATGATCTGGTTCCGGCGTTCGCACACACGCGGCAACGAGGTCATGCGCATGACGAAGAACGGGTTGCGCTACGGCGTCGGGCTTCCGCCCGAGGCCATGGCCGTCATCCGTTGGCACATCGATACGCAGCTCACGACCGACGAGCAAAAGGAGAGCGATCTTCTCTTCGCGACGGAGGAAGGCGGGTTCAGGGCGCCGTGCGTCTTGAACAAGCCGTTCGCCGTCGTGTCGAAGGCGATCGGTCTGCCCTTCGTCCTCACGCAGAAGGCGATGCGCCGGACGTTCACTGACCTCACGGCGAGGGCCAAGGTCGAGAACGCCGTCCGTAACTCCATCGGCGGGTGGAAGTCGGACGCGGTGCCGGACGGGATCTACCGGACGGTGTTCGCGACCGATCAGCGCGCGGCCGTCGCCAAGGTCATCGACATCATGGGCGCGCGCGAGTCGCGCGGACAGGAGTGTGCTCCGGCGTGTGCTCCGACCTCGAAAGAGTGTGCTCCGAAAGAAAAAGCCGGCTGAGCATCGCTCTAACCGGCCGCTTTTACTTACTTATTTTGAGCGGGAGAAGGGATTCGAACCCTCGACGTCCACCTTGGCAAGGTGGCACTCTACCACTGAGTTACTCCCGCAGCCTGCGACGCCTCTGCGTTGCGAGAGGCCTTCATAGGCCAACGTTTCCGGTACGTCAACAGCTCTCCGCGACGACCTGGTCCGCGAGCGGCCACCCGCCAGATTCCGGCCAGCACCGGCGGCTCCATGCGGCGGCGGCCCTCGCGGAGGACGGCAGGGAAATCGGCGCTGCCCGCTCGGGTCCGATGCCCTAAGCTGGCCTCCGAACATGGTCCGACGGCGTCAGCTCCACCTGCTCGGCCACCTCCCGCTCTTGCTCCTGGCGCTCACGGCGATCGTCGCGATGACGCAGGCCTGCACCGGCGGAGGTGGCGATGCCGGCTTCGGCGACGCCTACGGCTACGGCGACGACGACTGAGGCCGACGTCCGCGCGGAGCGCGAGCCAGAGCCTGAGCCGAAGCGCGAGCCCAAGCCCGAGCCGGAGCGCCCGCGCGAGCCCAAGGCCGGGCGCATCGTGCTCGCGCTGGTGGCGGCCGCGTCCGCCGCGCCGCTCCTCTTCGGAAGGCACCTCCCGTTCACCGATCTGCCCGAGCACGTCGCGGTCGCGTCGTCGCTCGCGCACTGGAACGATCCCGCGTACCGGGTGGCCGAGCACTACGCGCTCGCGTTCCCCAAGACCCCGTACGTCCTCTTCCACGTCGTCGTCGCCGCCATCGCGATCCTCACGCGCGATCCCGAGATCGCTGCCCGAATCCTGCTCGTCGCGATCGCGATCGCCCTGCCCTTCTCGCTCCGCAGCTTGCTCGACGCGCTCGGCGCGGACCGGCGCCTGGCCGTGCTCGCGCCGCTGCTCTTCTGGAACCGGGCGCTCGTGCTCGGGCTGCTCCCGTTCGTCGCGTCGATCCCCGTGCTCGTCTTCGCGGTCGCGACCGTCGTGCGCGCGACGAGCTCACGATCGGTGAAGGCGCGCGCGATCCTCGCCGTCCTCGGAGTCGTCCTCTTCTATCTGCACGTCAGCTCGTTCCTCGTGTTCGTCGTGACCGCCATAGCGCTCGCGCTCACGACGCGCGGCGTCCGCGCGATCCGCGAGACCTGGTGGCTGCTCCCGAGCGCCGCCCTGAGCGTGCTCTGGATCGCGAGCGGACGCATCACAGCCCACGGCAGCGCCTTCCTCGAGCGCGAGGAGGTCTCGTACGCGACCCCCGCGCGCGCGTTCGCGCTCTTTCCGCTGTGGCTCCACGACATCTGGCAGACGCACGCCGACGAGGCGCTCGCGATCCTCTGGTGGGCGAGCGTCGTCCTGCTCGCCGTCGCGAGCATGCGCGCGCGCGAGGGCTCCTTGTCCGGCATGAAGACGCGCCTCGTCCCGCTCGCGGCCGTCCTCGCGGTGTTCCTGGCGACCCCGCATCGCGCCGGCGTCGGGCTCTTCCTGAACGAGCGCCTCGCGCCGCTCCTGGCGCTCTTCGCGATCCCGATCCTCCGCCCCCCACCGCGAGCGATCCTCACGCGGATCGGGCTCGCCTCCGCCGTCGTCGCGACGCTGGCCGCGAGCGTCGTCGCGATCCGCGAGATCAGCGCGGCGGACCGCGAGGAGATGGCCGGCTTCGACGCGCTCATCGGCGTCATGCGGCCCGGGGCTCGCGTCGTCGCGCTCAACTTCGACCGCAGGTCCCGACACGCGCAGTTCGCGCCGTGGCTCCACGTCGCCGCGTACCACCGGATCCGCCGCGGCGGCGTCAACGCCTACTCCTTCACCGGCCTCGAGCACTGGCCCCTCCGCTACACCGACGCTGGAGCGCCGCCGGCGCGCCCGTCGCTCGCCCGGGCCACGTCGCCGTGCCTCTTCCGCAACAGCGTCGACGGGCTCTACTTCGACTACGTCCTCACGCGCGGCGCGCGCGATCCCTTCGCCAACGCGCCACCGGGCCCGCGCTGGCGATCGCGCGGCCAGGCAGCCGCCTTCACGCTCTACGAAAAGACGGCTGCGCCGCACGCCGCCGGCGGCCCTCCGGAGGATCGCGGCCCCTGCAGCGACTGACGCGGAGGCGCGGCCCCGCACCGCGGCCGCGGCGCCTGACGGACGCGCAGCCCGTCGCGCGGCCCGCCGTCTCTGGCCGAGCGTTGGGCGGCTGCCTAAATTCCGGCCATGAAACGCCCACTTACATCAACCTGGTTGCTCTTGTTCTTCGGCGGCGTCGCGCTCGGCTGCAGTGGCAAGCCGAGCTCCCCTGCTCCAGGCGACGTCAACGCCAGCGCCTCGCCGGCGTCGGCCGACGAGCGATCGCCCGCTCCCACCAGCAACCCGACGTCCACCGCGCCGGAGACGCCGCCCGTGACGCCGCCGGACGCCCCGGTGACGTGCGACGGCGTTCGCTGCTCGGAGGACACCTTCTGCGACCTGCAGACCGTCACCTGCGTCCGCGCGCCATGCCCGCCGATCACGAGGTGCGTCTCCGGCACCCACCCTTGCGCCGCCACGACCTGCGCGCAGGGATCGGCGTGCGAGTCGCACGATCTCGAGGCGCGCTGCGTCCCGATGCCGGCGCCGCCGGGCGGATCGCCGTGCGGACGCGGGACGTGCGAGGCGGGCATGGTCTGCTGCAACGCGAGCTGCGGGATCTGCACGCCGCCGGACGGCGCCTGCACCCAGCAGGCTTGCGACTGATCACGTCCTCACGACGACCCATCCCCGGCGGCCGGGCCACTCCGCGCTCCTGCCGCCTCCACCCTCGACCGACGAGGCCACGCCCCCGCGCCGCGGGCCGTGGCCTCGCGCTTCCATCCCGCCACGAGCGCCACGTCGCTCCTCCGCTCCACTCGCCCCCCCACCCGGACCCGCCGAGCCGCGCGCTCGCCGCGCGGCCTCGCGGCCTCACGACCTCGCGACCTCGCGACCTCACGACCTCACGACCTCACGACCTCACGACCTCGCGGCCTCACGACTCACGCCCTCGTGACCTGACGCGACCCTCGGTGCGCTCACGCCCCGTCGAACGTCGGCTCGGCGCCGAGGACGTGCGCGAGCGACACCCAGCCCGTCCTTCCGCCGTAGCAAACGAGGAGGCGCGCGGACCTGCCGTCCGCGTCGATCGCTCCGAGCTCGCTCAGGCGCTCGGCGCCGAAGACCGCGCCGTTCTCCGAGAAGTACCAGTCGCGACGCACCGCGAACCGTCGGGCGAAGCCCTTCACCTTCTCGAGCTCGCTCAGGTACGCCTCGATCTCGTTCGGATCCCACCGCTCGTTGCCGTTCCGATCCCACGCCGTGAGCAGGTTCGCGTCGTGCCCGACCTTGTCGCGCTCGTCGGCTTCTTGCTCGATGCGCTCCGCGACGGCGCCGAACCGACGGGCCGCGTCGTGACGGCCGGACGCCTCGGCGGCGCGCTGCTTCTTGCGGAGCTGCTCGATGACGTGGGCCTCGCGCCAGCGTGAGGGCATCAGCCCGAGGCGCAGCAGGATCCACGGCGTGAACAGGCCCGTGCCCGGGATGGGGAACGCGCTGTTGGCCGCGGCGATGACCCCCGCTGGGAACACGCGGACGAGATCGAAGACCTGCGAGCGCACCTTGTCGCGATCCTCCGGGCTCAGCGACTCGCCGCGCATCGCGCCGGAGATGAGGCGCATGGCCTCCCCGCTCTCGCGCAGCTCGCCGACGAAGCGCTCCCACTGCTGCGCCGCCGCCTCGCGGGCGCGCGCGCCGAGCCGGCGGAGAAGCCCGGGCGGACGCTCCGCCGTCTCCAGCTCGGCCTCGAGCTCGCGCAGCTCGGTCGCGTCGAAGCCCTCGGCCTCGATCTGCACCGCCAGCTCGTACAGCGACCCGCCCCTCACCTCTTCGCCCCGCACGGGACGAGGATACGCGAGCCGCGGGGGCAGAGCGAGTCACGCCGATCCGCCGAGCCGCGCCGAAGGAGTGGGTGTCCGACGGAGCGCCCGATCGGAGTAGGATGTCGCCATGCTCGCGCTCCGCCGCTCTTCCCTCGTGCTCGGCTCGGTGCTGCTCGCCGCGTGCCTCGACAAGCCCCCCGGCCTCCCCGCCCCCGAGCGCGAGCCGCCGCCGCCGCCGCCGCCGACAGCGCCGTCGCCCGCCTCCGCCGCCGAGGACCGACCGCCGCCGCCGCCGCCGGTCGAGGACGTCGTCGTCGACTCGCCCGATGGGAGCGATCCCACCGGCGGGAAGTTCACGCTCGACGACGCGACGGCCGGGCTCGAGGGCAGCGGTCCTCTGACGGCGACGATCACCACGAGCCTGGGCGTGCTCCGCTGCAAGCTCTTCGACGACAAGGCGCCGGTGACGGTCGCGAGCTTCGTCGGCCTGGCGCGCGGCACGCGGCCGTTCCGCATCTCGGATGATCGCTGGGTGAAGCGACCATTTTACGACGGCACGACGTTCCACCGCGTCATCAAGGGCTTCATGATCCAGGGCGGCGATCCGCTCGGCAACGGGACGGGCGGCCCGGGCTACGAGCTCCCCGACGAGATCTGGCCGGGATCGAGGCACGACCGCGCTGGGCTCCTCTGCATGGCGAACCGCGGAAAGAACACGAACGGCTCCCAGTTCTTCATCACCGACGCGGCCACGCGCCAGCTCGACGGCAACTACACGATCTTCGGTGAGTGCTCGCCCGCCTCCGTCGTGCACGAGATCGCCCGCGTGCCGAAGGGCCCCGACGATCGACCGTTCGATCCCGTCCGGATCGATCGCGTCGAGATCACGCGCTGAGCAGCCGCGTGACGCCACGCCGCATCACGCCGCGGCGGTTCGGGTGCTAGCCTGACAGACCGGTCGCAATGGCAGACGAGGTGCCCACTGTGTACGCAGACGATTCGACAGCGCGCCGCCACACGGCGGCGCTCGGGGTTGGCGTTGGGTTCGCGCTCGCTCTCGTCGTGAGCTGCGGCATCGTCTTCCACCGTGTGCTCGGCTTCTCCGCCACCGACGCCGTCGCCGCGAACGCCTCGACGACGTTCGGCGCCGTAGCCGCCGCGATGGTGACGGTGCGCGCGCACGCGCGGTCACGCGACCGAGCCGCCCTCGCCCCCGCCGTCCGCGAGCACCGCGTGACGAGCCTCATCGCGAGCCAGGCGCTCGGCGCGATGCTCGGCGTGCTCGCCATCCACGCGCTCCTCTGGCGCGGGCTCGAGGCCCATCCGTGGCTGCACGAGCACCCGCGGCAGCTCGTGAACGACCTCGTCGCCGTCTTCGGCGTCTTCGCGTTCGTGTGGGGCGCTGCCCAGAAACCGCTTCGCCCCCAGGTGATGATCGCGGGGCTCGCGCTCGTGCTCGGCTACGAGCTCACCGCGGCCTACTGGCACCTCGACGCCCCGCTGCCCGAACCGGGCGCGCTGGCGTGGTCGGTCCAGCGGTTCGTGGGCAGCGAGGTGACGGCCTCCGGCGTCGGCGTCCTCGCGTTCCGACTCTTGCTCGCGTAGGACCGGCGCGAATCGATGCTGGCCCACTCGGAGCTGCTCCTTCGGATCGCCACGGGCGCCGCCCTCGGCGGGGCGATCGGCTACGAGCGCGGTCGACATCGACGCCCCGTCGGTCTCCGCACCCACGTCATCGTGGCACTGGCGTCGGCCACGTTCATGATCGTGTCGTCGCAGTTCGTCTACTACCAGCACTTCGGCCAGAGCGACGGCGTCGAGGTCGACGCGTCGCGCATCGCGGCGTCGGTCGTTTCCGCCGTCGGCTTCCTCGCGGGCGGCGCCATCTTGCGGAGCGGCCTCAGCGTCCAGGGGCTCACGACGGCGGCGGGCCTGTGGCTCGTCACGGCGATCGGACTCTGCGCAGGCGCCGGGATGTTCGTCGAGAGCTCGGCCGTCACGCTCCTCGGCATCCTCGCGCTGACGGTCTTCCGGCGCTTCGAGGACAAGAACGATCTCGTCACCAAGCGCCGGATCGCCGTCGTCCTCGGCGACGGCGACGAGGCGGAGTCGTCGACCCACGCCGTGATGAAGGCGATCTCCGATCTCGGCGCCGACGTGGTCGACGTCGAGTACGAGCGCCGCCTCGACGAGAAGCCACGTACGACGCTCACGTTCGACGTCAGCCTGCCCGTCTCGATCACGGTCGCCGTCCTGGTCGAGACGCTCGAGACGCTGCCGAACGTGAAGCGGATCCAGATCTCGCAGCCGTCGTGACGGCGCCGGACGCGCGCCGGCTCGGCGCGCGTCGAATTCGGGCTGAAACGCGGGCGCGTCGTGGCGTAGAGTGGAGGCCGTGTCGCGGATCTCCTCCCTCTACGACGCGTACCTGAGAAAGGCGCCCCGGCAGTCGCGGTCGCGCAGCGTGGTCGAAGCCATCCTCGGCGCGGCCTCCGAGCGGCTCTCGCGCGGCGGCGAGGAGGAGGACGTGACGCTGCAAGAGGTCGCGGACCGCGCCGGCGTCGGCATCGGCTCGCTCTACGACTACTTCCGCGATCGACGCAGCATCCTGTCGGCGCTCGCGGCGAAGGTCACGGAGGACAACCTCCGCGCGTTCGAGGCGGTCCTCGCCTCGACGCACGACCTGTCGCTCGAAGACGGCATCGGCAAGATCGTCGATTTTTGCTTCGCGACGTACACGGCCAACAAGCGCGTCCCGCGCGCCGTGCTGAAGATCGCCCACTCGATCGGCCTGATGCCGACGCTCGCCGAGAGCCAGACCGTGTTCGCCGAGTCGCTCGCGGCGGCGCTCCGGAAGCGCACCGACGTCGCGGCGCGCGACCTCGAGCTCACCGCGTGGACCATCACGCAGGCGATGATGGGCGTGATGAACACGCTCGTCTGGCAGGACTCGCCGCCGCACTCCGAGGCCACGCTCCGCCGCGAGCTCATCGCGCTCTTCGCGCGGCACCTCCGGGGCTGACCGTCCGCGGGGACCGGCTCCCGGAGCTCGCGCCGCGCGGGCTCCGTCCGCGCTCGCCGCTCCGCGCGCCCGCGTCACCTCCCGAAGACGCGCTTCCAGACCGCGAGCCGGAGCGCCTCGGCGGCGGACGCCGGCGGCGTCGACGAGGGCGCGCGACGCCACGGGGCGTCGTCCCGCGCCGACCGCGCGGCCGAGCGGCCCATCCGATCGATCTCGTAGTCGACCGCCTGCACCGCCTCCTCCATCCGCGAGAAGCGATCCATCGTCCTCCCGTCGAGCACCACCTCCCAGGCCTTCCCCCGCGGCGCGCGCCGGAGGACGAGCACCTCGCTCGGCCGCCCCGCGCGGCGCTCGAAGTGGAGCCCGACGCCGTGGCGCCCGAGCGAGAACCACGCGTTGCCCGAGATCGCGCGCACCTCCGCGTCGGTCGTGAGCGCCAGCGGATCGAAGCTCGCGGCGCGGTCCTGGATCTCGCGGAGCGTGAGGGCGCCAGCCTCGAGCTCGAAGCCCGGCTGATCGAAGAGGATCCGCTGCCAGGCGCGCCGCGCCTCGGCCGCGTCCCCGCCGTCGAGGTCGAGGTCGCGCGGGGCCCCGAAGAGCGAAGGCAGCGTGCACAGGCTCAGCGCCGACAGATCGACGAAGTCGAGGACGAGGCAGTCCTTCTTGCCGGGGTGGAGCCGCGTGCCGCGGCCGACGCACTGCGCGTAGAGCCCCTCCGAGCGCGTGGGCCTCGCCATCGCGACGCAGGAGACGCCGGGATCGTCGAAGCCCTCCGTCAGGACGGCGACGTTGCAGAGCACCTGCGTCCGCTCCTCGCGGAAGTCCTCGAGCGCCTTGGCGCGGACGTCCTTCGGCATCGCGCCGTGGACGATCCCCGCGGGGACGCCGAGCAGGTTCAGCGAGCGCGACAAGCTCCGCGCGTGGTTCACCGTCACCGCGAACGCGATCGTCCGTCGGTCGCGCGCGAGCTCCTGGATCGAGCGCGCCACGAGCGCGTTGCGCTCCTCGATGTCGACCGCCTCGGAGAGCTCGTCCTCGCGAAAATCGAGGCCGCTGGACGACAGCCGCCCGAGATCCGCCGACGTCGACACGCGGTAGCCGCGGAGCGGCGCGAGGTAGCCGTCCTCGATCATCTCGGGCAGCGCGCGCGAGTAGACGATGCGCTCGAACACGTCGTCGAGCCCCTTGCCGTCGCCGCGCGCGGTCGTCGCCGTGAAGCCGAGCAAGGTGCCCGTCCAACCTTCGTCGAACACGCCGAGCTGCCGGAGCACGCGCCGGTTGTCGTCCGCGGCGGCGTGGTGGCACTCGTCGTAGATCACGAGCCCGACGTCGCGGCCGCGCATCACCCGGGCGAGCCGCTCCTCGTGGAGCGAGCGGATCGAGCAGACGACGACCTTCGCGTCCGCCGGCGCCCGCTCCGCGCCCTGCTCGATCGCGACGACCGCCGCGCCGTCCATCGCGCGCTCGATCTTGTCGCGCGCCTGCGTGAGCAGCTCCTCGCGGTGCGCCAGCACGAGCACCTGCCGCCGGGCAAGCCTCGCGAGGTGGGAGAAGACCACCGTCTTCCCCGCCCCCGTCGGGAGGCAGACGACCATCCGACGCACGCCGCCCTTCCGGGCGCGGAGGACCGCCTCGACGGCGTCGCGCTGGTACGGTCGGAGCGCCGGGCTCATCGGGTCGGCCGAGCTTTTCACGGACCGGCGGCCGCCGCCACGGCCGCGGCGTCGGGGCGAGAGCGCCGCCCGGCCACGCTCGCGCTGGCGCGCGACGGCCGGGGGAGCGATTCGTGCATGCCGTCGTGAGTGATCCCACGAGCAGACGCAGAGAATATGCTGGCGGACGTGGAAGCTCCCCACGGGCCTGACGACCACGCCGCCGCGCACGGACCGACGGGGACGAAGAAGAAGCCCTTCTCGTTGATCCGCACGTTCGCGCTCGCGGACGTGATCACGATCGGCAACGCCGTCTCCGGCGCAGGCGCGATCCTCGCGAGCATGAGCTACATGGCGACGGCTCAGCGCAGCGCGATCTGGACCGCGCTCGTGCTCCTGCCGATCGCGCTCGTGTGTGACGCGCTGGACGGCGCCGTCGCGCGGTGGCGCCGCAAGTCGTCCCCGCTCGGAGCGGACCTCGACTCCCTCGCCGACATCGTCTCGTTCGGCGTCGCCCCCGCCGCCCTCGGCTTCGCGCTCGGTCTGCGCGGGGGCTGGGACGCCGTCATCCTGTGCTACTTCGTCGCGTGCGGGATCTCTCGCCTCGCTCGCTACAACGTGACCGCGGCCTCGCTCTCCGACGAGCGGGGCAAGGTCAAATACTACGAAGGCACGCCGATCCCCTCGAGCCTCGGGCTCGTGCTCCTCCTCGGGATCGCGTTCGGGATGGACCGCGTCCACGACGCGCTCTGGCTCGGCGCGATCGAGCTCGGCCCCTTCGTGCTCCACCCGCTCACGCTGGCGTACGCGGCGAGCGGCTCGATGATGATCAGCACGATCCGCATTCCGAAACCCTGAGCGGCCGCCCCCCACCTGCCTCCCAAGGGCGGGCGCCCGTCGTGGCAGCGCGGGCCGCCCGTCGTGGCAGCGCGGGCCGCCCGTCGTGGCAGCGCGGGCCGCCCGTCGTGGCAGAGTCGTGACGGAGCGGCCCCCCCGTCTCGAGTATGAAGGCAGCGTGGCAAAGCACGCGCTGGCGGGCCTCTTCACCTACGCCGAGTTCGCGGTCTGCGTGACGGCGTTCCTGCCGATCATGGCGGCGTCGTCGCTCCGCCATCGCGGAGACCCCACGCAGCGCGAGCCGGGACGCTGGATGCGCCGCCTCGGCCGGACCACGAGCCGGATCACCCCGCTCTGGACCTTCGAGATCGACGGCGAGCCGCCGGCCGACATCGACCGGTCCGGCTACGTCGTCGTCGCCAACCACGAGTCGGTCGCCGATCCCTTCGTCCTCTCCTGGCTCCCCTTCGACATGCGGTGGGTCGCCAAGGAGGAGCTCTTCAAGCCGCCGGTGATCGGCTGGGCGATGCGCTGGGGCGGCGACATCCCGCTCCGCCGCGGCCAGGGCGAGAGCGTGCGCGCCATGTTCGACGAGTGCGAGCGCGCGCTCGCGGGCGGGATCTCGATCATGATGTTCCCCGAGGGCACGCGCTCGAAGAACGGCGATCTGCTGCCGTTCAAGGACGGCGCCTTCGCGCTCGCGGTCCGCGCGCAGGTGCCGGTCCTGCCGGTCGCCCTCGCGGGCACGCGGGAGATGCGCCCGAAGCACTCGCGCTGGTTCGGCAAGGCGCACGCGCGCGCGCGCGTCCTCGCGCCGATCCCGACGAAGGGCCTCGGCGCGGAGGACGTGGGCCTCGTGCGCGATCAGGCCCGCGACGCGATCCGCGCCAGCCTGCCGGACCTCCGGTCGACGACCGGCTTCGCGAAGGGCTGAGCCGGCTCTCAGGCGCCGCCGTCGCGCGCATGCGGACCGCGGTGATCGCCGGAGCCCGGCCCCTTGCCGTTCGAGTTGCCCGGCCCCGCGCCCTTGCCGCCGCCGAGCCCCGGGCCCGGCCCCTTGTGGTCCGCGTTGCCGGGGCCCTTGCCGTCCGAGTCGCCCGGCCCGTCGCCGTGGCCGGAGCCGGGGCCGGTCGCCGGGCGCTCGCGCGGCGCGCCGCTCTCATTGCTCTCGCCGCCCGTGCCCTCCGGCGCGGTCGGCACGGTCGGCGCAGCCGGCTCGGGAGGAGCGGCGGGTGAGCAGGCGACGGCGAGCGCGGCGGCGAGCGTGAACGCGGAGGCGACGACGAACCGTGTGGAGCGCATGCTCGAAGATGTAGACCGAAGCGGGCGTGAGGTCGACCGATCTGCGCGCCGCCGCGCCCCCATCCCGGTCGGCCCACTCGGCGCCCTCACGCAGACCTCTTCCGGGCGCGCCCAGGACGCGCGAAGCCGCGGGCGTCGGGCGGTCGCGCTCGCGGCCCGGCGCCATGGCTCGGATCAGAGCGGCGTGGTCTCGATCACCACCTCGGTGCTCGCCATGAGCTTGTGGACGGGGCAGCGCGCGACGACGTCGTAGAGCCGCTTCCGTTGCTCGTCGGTCAGCTCCGGGCCGTGGAACGCGAGGCTGACGTGGAGCACGTACTTCCCCTTGCGCTCCTCGCTCGCGTCGCGCTCGACGTGCGACTCGACGCGCTCGAGCGGGATGCCGTTCCTCTTCGCGTACCAGGTCGCGGTCAGCGCCTTGCACGCCGCGAGCGAGGCGTCGAAGTAGTCGTGCGGATCGGGCGCCTCGTCATGGCTCCCCGCGGCCTCGTCGAGGTCGGCGCGGAACGTGTGCGCGCGGACTCGCAGCTTCTGCGGGTACTCGTTCGGCTCCTCGGTCGCGCAGTCGATCCTGCTCATCGTGCCTCCGTTCTATGGCGCCATCGAACACGAGGACGCGCCCGCCGTCGACGGTTCACGACGGGCCGCCCCGAGGTCCTCGGAGCGCCGCGCTGCGCCTGCGCTGCGGCTGGGCGTTGCGTTCTGCATCGGTCGCGCGATTCCCGCGCGGAGAGACGCAGACCGCGACGACGCTGCGCGCATTCACTACACTGCGGCGCGAAGCCGGGCCCTCGCCCGGGCCGCGGGGAGACTCCCTCGATGACCGTCCTCTCTCGAAACCACGTGCTCGCCCTGGCGATCGCGACCCTCGCAACGTCCGCCGGCTGCTCCGGCGCGAAGAGCCCCGCGGCCGTGAGCGCCGGCCCCGCCGCGAAGGCGACCGCGACGCGCGGAGACGCGTCCCCGCTCCCGGTGACGAGGGGCACCCCGAAGACCGAGCCGCGCAGCGCGCCTCCCGGTCTCGCCGCCCTCCGCGGCGAGCTCGACCGCGCGATGAAGACGCTGGCGAGCGCGCGGCCGCCCGTTCATCACCTCGCGTACACGGTGACTCACCACGAGGACGAGAACATCCTCGCGGAGTACGGCGTGATCGACAGCGCGACCCACCGCGAGGGCCGCACCTTCGACGTCGACGTGCGCGTCGGATCGCGCGAGTTCGACTCGCACCACGCGTCGCGGAACGTGGCGCCGGTGGGCGCCTACGTGCAGGCCCTGCCGCTCGATCCGGGCGACACCCTCGCCGCGCGCCAGGTCGCGTGGCTCGCGACCGAGCGGGCCTACAAGGACGCGGTCGAGAGGTTCGTCGCGCTCAAGAACCAGCGCGACGTCCGGACCGAGGATGAGGACAAGTCGCCCGACTTCTCCACCGAGAAGCCGACGAAGTACATCGGCGAGCCGGTGGCCGCGCTCGGCCTCGACGTCGGGATCTGGAAGAGACGGCTCGCGGCGGCGTCGGCCCGGTTCAAGGGTAAAAAGGAGATCCACGAGTCGCACGTCTCGCTGCAGGCGCGGCGGCGGACGCGCTGGCACGTGAGCTCCGAGGGCTCGGAGGTCCAGTTCTCCGATCGGTCCTACCGCTTGATGGTCACGGCGAGCACGCAGGCCGACGACGGCATGCACCTCTCGCGCTTCCGCTCGTTCGAGGCATGGACCCCCGAGGGGCTTCCGACCGACGCCGAGCTCGAGACGGCGGTCGCCGAGATCGTCACCGGGCTCGAGGCGCTCCGCCGCGCCCCGCTCGCCGAGCCGTTCACCGGCCCCGCGATCCTCGAGGGCCGCGCCGCCGGCGTGTTCTTCCACGAGGTCATCGGTCACCGGCTCGAGGCCCACCGCCTCCGGAGCGACGCCGACGGGCACACCTTCGGCAAGAAGCTCGGCCAGCCGGTGATGCCGTCGTTCCTCTCGCTCTACGACGATCCGACGATCCTCAAGATCGGCAACACCGAGCTCAACGGCCACTATTTCTTCGACGACGAAGGCGTCCCGGCGCGGCGCGCGTCGCTGGTCGACGACGGCGTGCTGAAGGAGTTCTTGCTCAGCCGCACGCCGGCGCGCGGGCTCCTCCAGTCGAACGGCCACGGCCGCCGGCAGGAGGGCCGCCCGCTCGTCGCGCGGCAGGGCAACCTCGTCCTCGAGGCGAGCGAGACGGTGCCCGCCCCGTCGCTGCGCGCGCGCCTCGTCGAGGAGGCGAAGAAGCAGGGTCGCCCCTACGGGCTGCGCTTCGTCGACATCCAGGGCGGCTTCACCGACACGTCGCGCCACGGCACGCAGGGCTTCAAGGTGATGCCGACCGTCGTCTACCGCGTCTACACGGACGGCCGGCCCGACGAGCTCATCCGAGGCGTCGACATCGTCGGCACGCCGCTCACGATGCTGATGCGCATCCAGGCGGCCGGAGACGACTACGGCATCTTCAACGGAGTCTGCGGCGCGGAGTCGGGGTGGGTGCCGGTCAGCGCGACGAGCCCGTCGCTCCTCGTCGGACAGATCGAGACCGCGCTCAAGGACAAGGGCAACGACAAACCGCCCGTCCTCGAGGCGCCGGCCCTCACGGGCGCGGGGCCGACGACGCCCCGCGTGTCCTCCGACCCGACGACCGCCGACGACGCGCGAGGTGCACGATGAAGACGATCCCGCTCGCCCGCGCGCTCGCCGTGCTCGCCGTCACGTTCGCGCTCGACGCCGGCCTCACGCCCGCGGACGCGCTCGCCGCGCCGGCTGGAGCGGCGGAGGTCGTCGACGACGGCGCGGTGAAGAAGGCGATGGAAGACGAGATGGCGCGCTCGCTCGCCCAGCTCAAGCTCGGCTCCGAGGCGCCGCCGTACTTCCTCCGGTACGTCGTCGTGGACTCGGATCGCTCCTGGGTGTCCGCGCGCCTCGGCGCGCTGGTCGACGAAGAGCGTCAGCCGAGCCGCGCCCTCCACATCGAGGTGCGCGTCGGCAGCCCCGACGAGGACAACACGAACTTCATCGGGTCCTCGCCCGGCGGCTCGGCCACCGTCACGCGCGAGGACGACTACGGCGTGCTCCGGCGCGATCTGTGGCAGCTGACGGACCGCGAGTACAAGCAAGCGCTCGAGGCGATCGCCCGGAAGAAGGCCTCCCGCGCCGTGCAGGCCGCCGAGAAGGACAAGGTACCGGACTTCTCCAAGGCGCCCGTGGTGAACACGGTCACGAGCAAGGCGACGGCCCCGACCGCCGCCGATCTGGCCAAGCTGAAGGAGCTGACGCTGAAGCTCTCGGCCGTCTTTCGCGAGTTCCCGAAGGTCGACAGCGGCCGCGTGAGCGGCGGCACCGAGGCGTCTCGGCGCCGCCTGCTCACGAGCGAGAAGACGTGGACCGACGAGCGCAAGACCCGCGTGCGCGTCGACGTCCTCGCGGACACCATCGCCGACGACGGCCAGCACCTGAGCTCGTCCATGGCGTTCACGGCGAGCGACGTCGCGAGCCTCCCGCCGCTCGAGAAGATGGAAGCCGACGTCCGCGCGCTCGCGAAGAACCTCACCGCGCAGCGCACCGCTCCTCAGGTCGAGGCCGGCGTCGCCAGCGTCGTCTTCGAGGGCCAAGCCGCCGGGCAGATCGCGCGGCTCCTGCTCGCCGCGCCGCTCTCCGGCCAGCCGATCCCGCGCGCGCCCGGCGAGCGCATGGCGACGGACGGCTCGAGCTCGTTCGCCGACAAGCTCGGCCTCGTCGTCGCGCCGAAGTGGCTCGGCGTCGTCGACGATCCGACGGCCCTCGGCCCGAACAAGCGCGTCCTCGGCGGCGGCTACGACACCGACGACGAGGGCGTCCCCTCCGAACGGGTGACCCTCATCGACAAGGGCGTCGTCAAGACGCTCCTCATGTCGCGCGCCCCGCGCAAGGAGATCCCGAAGTCCAACGGTCACGGGCGCGGCGCCGCGAACATCCGCGCGGCGGCAGCGAACCTCTTCGTCACGGCGACGGGCGGCCTCGGGCAGAAGGAGCTCCTCGCCGCGGCGACGCGCTCCGCCGGACCGAAGGGCGCCGTCTACATCGTCCGGCAGCTGTCCGAGTCGAGCGGGATCGGCCGCGGGCAGACGATCCAGGCGCGCGTCGCCGTCCGCTACAAGGACGGCAAGGAAGAGCCCGTGCGGGGCCTCTCGCTCGAGGGGTTCGCCCCGAAGAAGCTCAAGAAGGACCTCGTCGCGGCAGGCAGAGAGCTGTTCGTCGTCGAGGAATACTCGCAGTCGATCGTGACGCCCGCGCTCCTGTTCGAGGACGTCGACGTCGGACGCCCGAACGACAAGAACCGTACGCCGCCGCTCTACCCTTCGCCGCTCGCGGCAGGAGCGGCGCGCTGAGCCCGCTCGCGGTCCTCCGGGCGCGCGCCGGGCGCTCCTCGGGTCCTCGCGCGACGAGGGCTGCCGTAGTAATGTGCGCGCGCCTCATGTCACTTGATTCGCGTGTTAAAAAGCCGCACGCACGGCCCTCGCGCCGCCTCGTCGGTCCCCTCTCGCGGTGAGCATGTGATGGTTCGTCGTTTCGTGACGAAGCTCGTCGATTTCGGCGGTCGCTTCCCCTTCCTTGTCCTCGGCATCGCCTTCGCCTTGATGGCCGCCTCCTGGGCCTACGCCTCCAAGCTCGAGCTCCGCTCGGACTTCCTCGAGCTGTTGCCGCGCGACAGCCCGGGCTTCCGCGCGTTCGAGCACCAGCTCGGGCGCGTCGGCGGCGGCGCGACGCTCATCGTCATCGCGGAGTCGCCCGAGCGCGCCGCGAACGAGCGGTTCATCGACACGCTCTCGGCCACGCTCGAGAAGGAGCGGACCGACCGAATCGCGTGCGTCGAGCAGTGCACCGACGACGCGTGCAAGAAGGCCTGCGGGCCCGAGCTCATCGGCTACCTCGAGACCGGCACGAAGGAGGTCCGCAGCTTCTTCCACGACAACAAGTGGCTCTACGCCGAGCTCGACGAGCTCGAGGACGCCGATCGCACGCTCGACCGTCAGATCGCGATCAAGAGCGGGCTCGTCGAGGATCTCGAGGCGCCCGACACGCCGGCCGCTCCGGCCGCGGACGCCGGCGCGAGCGCGGCGGCCCCTGCGACCAGCGACGCCGGCGCGACCGCGGCGGCCTCCCCCGCGGGGGGAGGCGCCGGCGCCGAGACCACCGAGAAGAAGAGCGCCCTCGGCCTCGACGACTTCCGCGCGAAGTGGGAGGCCCACGCCAACAAGCACGACGACTTCCCGACCGGCTACTTCGCCTCGGCAGACGGGCAGATGGTCGGGCTCCGCATCGTCTCCACGTCGAGCGGCACGGGCGACGCGGGCGGCGACACCCTGCTCGACCGCGTGAAGGCGCACGTCGCCGCGATGTCGCCGGCGACCTACCACCCGGGGATGGTCATCGGCTACGCCGGCGACATCCCGAACGCCGTGGCCGAGAAGGAGTCGCTCCTCAGCGAGGCCGCGATGGCGACCGGGATCGCGCTCGTCCTCATCCTCGGCGGCATCGCGTTCTTCTACCGCTCGATGTGGGCGATCCCGCTCGTCGGGTTCCCGCCGCTCTTCGGCGTCGGCTGCGCCTACGCGTTCGCGACCTACGCGTTCGGCTTCGTCAACTCGTCCGGCGCGTTCCTCGGCGCGATCATCCTCGGGAACGGCGTAAACTACCCGATCGTCCTTTACTCGCGTTACCGCGAGTTCCGCGCGCGCAACATGGAACCGGCGGTCGCCCGCCGCGAGGCCGTGTGGAACGCCTTCCGCGCCGAGCTCGTCGGCGCGAGCGTCGCCTCGATCGCCTACGGCTCGCTCACGATCACGAGCTTCCGCGGGTTCAGTCAGTTCGGCTTCATCGGCTTCGTCGGGATGCTGCTCGTGTGGATCTCGATGATCCCTTGCGTCCCCGCGATGATCGTCCTGCTCGAGGCGCTGCAAGAGAAGCTCCCGCCCGGCTTCCGGCAGGCGCCGCCGGTCCTCGAGGGCGACGGCAGCCGCGGCTCGATCTCGCGCATCATCGGCGACGTGACCGCGCGCTACCCGCGGCTGTTCGTCGGCGCCGCCGCGGTCCTCACGGTGGTCGCGCTCGTCAAGATCCCGAAGTTCATCCAGGACCCGTGGGAGTACAACTTCCACAACCTCGGCTCACGCACCTCCCATCACGGCGGCGCCGGCGAGTGGTCGAACAAGGCCGAGAAGGTCTTCGGCGGAAAGATGAACGTCGCGGGCGCGATGATGCTCGCCGACACGCCGGAGCAGGTGCCGCTGCTCAAGGCGAAGATCCTCGCGAACGACGCGGCGGACCCCAAGGGCACGGTCATCGCCGACATCGCGACCGTCAACGATCTGCTCCCCGGGACGAAGGAGGAGCAAGAGAAGAAGCTCGAGGTCCTCGAGCGCATCCGCGAGCGCCTGACGCCGCGCGTGCTCCACGAGCTGCCGGACGACGAGCGCGCCCGCGTCGACGAGGTCAACCCCCCCGAGACGCTCCGCGTGCTCGAGGCGAAGGACCTCCCGTCGCTGCTCCGCCGCCGCTTCGAGGAGTCGAACGGCACGGTGGGCACCCTCTTCTACGTGAAGTACAAGAGCGGTGTCTCGCTCTCGGACGGTCACAACCTGCTCCGCATCGCGAAGACGACGGACAACATCGAGCTGCCGGACGGGACGCGCGTGCTCACCGCGAGCCGCTCCACCGTGTTCGCCGAGATGATCAGCTCGATGGAGCGCGACGGCCCGATCGCGACCGCGGCGTCGTTCGGCGCCGTCGCGATCGTCGTCGCGCTCTCGACGCGCAACCGTCGCGGGACGGGCGTGGTCCTCGCGGCGCTCGTCCTCGGGGTCGTCTGGATGGTCGGCGTGGCCGCCTGGACGCACGAGAAGCTGAACTTCTTGAACTTCATCGCCCTTCCGATCACCTTCGGGATCGGATCGGAGTACCCGTTCAACATCTACGACCGGTCGCGCTTGCTCGGCGGTGACGTCACCCAAGCCGTGAAGCTGCACCTGGGCGCCGTCACGCTGTGCAGCTACACGACGATCATCGGGTACGGCTCGCTCATCGTCGCGGACAACCAGGCGCTGCAGTCGTTCGGGAGGCTCGCCGCCATCGGCGAGATCGCCTGCATCTTCGCAGCGCTCTTCGTCCTCCCGTCCATCCTCCACGTCGTCGGGCGCCTGTTCGACCCGAACGAGGTCCACGGCTGAGCGGCGCCGCCTCCCCGGCCCGCGTCGCGAGCCGGCGCGACGCGCGCCGGCCCCGGCGCGGCGCGCCGACGGTGGGGAGGCGACACCACCGGCGCGCCGCGCGTCGATCACTCGGCAGGCGCCGCGTCGATGCCGTCGAGCTCGTCCCGCCCGCTGTCCTCCGGAGAGGCCCCCTTCGGGAGGATCCGCTTCACGAAGCGCGCGACGTCGTCGGCGAGCGAGAAGATCACCGGCGTCGCGAGCAGCGTGAGCAGGAGCGACAGCGCCTGACCGCCGACGACGATCCCGCTCATCGCCTGGTTGAAGCCCGCGCCGACCCCGCGCGAGACGAGCAGCGGCACCATGCCCGCCACGAACGCGAGCGTCGTCATCAGGATCGGACGGAGGCGGTCGGCGTTGGCGTGGAGGATGGCGTCGAGCCGGCTATGACCTTGCGCGAGCAGGTGCTTCGTGTGGTCGACCTGGAGGACCGCGTTCTTCTGGACGACCCCGAAGAGCACGAGCAGCCCGAGCATCGAGAACATGTTGATGCCCTGCCCGAAGACGAGCAGCGAGAGCAGCCCGAACGGCACCGTGAGCGGGAGCGCCGTGAGGATGACGAAGGGCTCGAGCCAAGACTCGAACTGCGCCGCGAGCACGAGGTACATGAGGAGGATGGACATCCCGAAGGCGAGCATGAAGGCCTTGCCCATCTTCGCCGACTCCTTCGTGATCCCGGTCGGCGACAGCTGGTAGCCGGGCGGCAGGTTCGCGCGCGCCGCGATGTCCTCGAGCGCGGCCTGGACCACCGAGTCGCCGACGCCCGGCGCCGACGCCGCCGTGATGTTGATGGTCCGCGCGCGCCCGAGGCGGTTGATCGTCGAGGGCCCCGTCGACGGCGCCAGCTGCACGACGGCGCTGAGCGGGACGCTCCCGAGCTTGGTCGACGGGACGCTGAGCAGGTGGAGCGCGCTCTCGTCCGATCGATACCGCTCCTCCGCGCGCGCCCGGATGTCGTACTGCTGCCCGTCCTCGGCGTACGTCGAGATCTTGAGATCGCCGACGAACAGCTGGAGCGACGACGCGATGTCGGCGACGCTGACGCCCAGGTCCGCCGCGCGGTCTCGATCGATGTTCGCCTGCAGCTCCGGCTTTCCGACGATGAGCGAGCTGTCGACGTCGACGGCCCCGGGGAACTCGCGGAGCTCGCCCGTGAGTCGCGTGGCGATGCGCCCGAGCTCGTCGAGGTCCGGGCCCGTGAGCGCGAACTGGATCGGAGCGTTCGAGTCGCCGCCGCCGAAGTCGGGCACCTCCTCGACCGCGACGCGGAAGTCCTTGCCCAGCCGCGGGACGATCTCGGTCCGCGTCCGCTGCATGATCTCGTCCTGCGCGATCTCGCGCGTGTCGGGCTCCGTGAGGAGCACGCGGACGGTCGCGAGGTTCGCGGTCTTCCGGGCGTCGCTCCCGACCGTGACGAGCGTGTGCGCCACGCCGGGCAGCGCCTTCACGTCCTGGGCGAGGCGATCGGCGACCAGCATCGTCTCGGCGACGCTCGTCCCCTCCTTGGCGCGCAGCGTGATCTGGTACTGCGCCTTGTCGTTCGGGGGCATGAAGCCGCCGGTGAGCCGCGAGCCGATCGGCCCGAGCGCGGCGAGCGCGCCCACGCAGACGAGGATCACGACCCAGCGGAAGCGCATCGCGCGCCGGAGGAGCGCGACGTACCCGCGCTCGATGGGCTTGTAGACCACGTCGACGACGCGCGTGAGCAACCCGGGCGGAGCGTTCGGATCGTGCCGCTTGAGGAGGCGCGCGCCGAGCATCGGGGTGAGCGTGAACGAGACGAAGAGCGAGACGCCGATCGCCGAGGCCATCGTCAGGCCGAAGCTCTGGAGGAAGCGACCGATGATCCCGTCCATGAAGGCGATCGGGATGAACACCGCCATCAGCGCCAGCGTCGTCGCGAGGACGGCGAGGCCGATCTCCTTCGTCGCGAGCGCCGCGGCCGGGAACGGCTTCATCCCGCGCCTCTCGATGAAGCTCATGATGTTCTCGATGACGACGATCGCGTCGTCGATCACGAGGCCGACCGCGAGCGCCAGCGCGAGCAGCGTGAGGAAGTTCAGCGTGAAGCCGAAGAGGTACATGACCGCGAAGGTCCCGACGATCGAGATCGGGATCGCGAGCGCGGCGATCGCCGTGCTGCGGCCGCTGCCGAGGAAGACGAGCACGATCACCGCGGCCAGGACCGCGCCGAGGACGAGGTGCTCGAGGACCGCGTGGGTCGACGTGCGGATGACGCCGGAGTTGTCGTAGACGACCTCGAGGGCGACGCCGGACGGCAGCTCGCCCCGGATGTCGTCGATCCGCGCGAGCACCTGATCGACGACGGCGACGGTGTTCTTGCCGGACTGCTTCTTGATCTGGAGGACGACCGTGCGCTCGCCGTCGAACTGCGCGGCGGACTCCTCCCTCTCCGACCCGTCCTCCACGCGCGCGACGTCGTCGACGCGGACGAGGTGTCCGTCCCGCTGCTGGACGATGATCCGGCCGATCTCGGCCACCGAGCCGACGCGGCCCGCGACGCGGAGCGTGATGTCCGCCGGTCCGGTCTCGACGCTCCCGCCGGGGACGTTCAGGTTCTGCGCGCCGATCGCGCGCTGGACGTCGAACGCCGTCAGGCCGTGCGAGCGGAGCGCGATCGGGTCCATCAGCACGTTGATCTGCCGCTTCCGCGCGCCGACGAGGTTCACCTCGCCGACGCCGTCGATCGTCTCGAGCCGGCGCCGGACGACCTTGTCCGCGAGCTCGGAGATGTCGCGCACCGACTCCTTCGAGCGCAGAGCGACGAAGAGCACGGGGCTCGCGCCGGGGTCCACCTTGCTCACGACCGGAGGGTCGATGCCCTTGGGCAGCTCCGGCAGGATCTGGCTGACCTTGTCGCGCACCTCCTGCGCCGCGACGTCGACGGGCTTGTCGAGCACGAAGGACGCGATCACGATCGACACGCCCTCGCTGGAGGTGGAGCGGAGCTCGTCGACGCCGCTGATCGTGTTGACCGAGCCCTCGATCTTGTCGGTGACGTCGGACTCGATCTCCTGCGCCGCCGAGCCCGGCAGCGTCGTGGTGATGACGACGACGGGGATGTCGACGTTCGGGAAGTAGTCGAGCCCGAGCTTGCCGTACGACATCGCGCCGAGCGCGACCAAGAGGATCATGATCACGGTCGCGAAGACCGGGCGCTTGATGGAGATGCGGGCGAGCCACTGCATGCGACGCTCCCTTCACTCCACCGGCTGGTTGTTCGCGAGCTCGGGCGCCGGGGCGACCACGATGCGCTCGCCGTCCGCGACGCCGCGGAGCGTCGCCACGAGGCCGTCGCCGACGTCGTCGCCGAGCTGGACGATGCGCTGCTCGACCTTCTTGTCGACGACCACGAACACGGTGTCCTTGCCGTCGCGCGCGACGACCGCGCTCCTCGGGATCGACGGGGACTTCGCCGTGTCCCGCGCGAGCTGAACGGACGCGAACATCCCCGACCGGAGGACGCCGTCGGGATCGCGGACGACCGCCTCGGCCACGACGTCGCGCGTCGCCTGGCGGACGGACGCCGCGACGTAGCGCACCTCCCCCTCGAACGTGCGGTCGCGGTAGCCGGGGACGCTGAAGCGCACCTTCGCCCCGGGCCGCGCGTACGCGATGCTCGTCTCGGGGACGGTCAGCTCGAGGCGCAGCTCCGAGAGATCGACCATCGTGACGACCTTCGTGTCCGGGTGGACGAAGGCGCCGACGTCGACGAAGCGCTCGGAGATCGACCCGGCGAACGGCGCTCGGATGACGCCGTCGCCGACGTTCTTCGCCGCGAGGTCCGAGCGGGCCTGGGCGGCGGCCACCGTCAGCTCGCTCGTCTTGCACTGCGCCTCGACGCGGTCGAGCTCGGCGTTGCTGATGGCGCCGCTCGCGACGAGGCTCTTCGCGCGGCCGCACTCGATCCTGGCGATGTCGGCCTGCGCCAGCGCCGACGCGGCGTGCGCCTTCGCCTCCGCGGCCGACAGGCTCGCGGCGCGGACGTCGACCGTCGCGAGGACGTCGCCCGCCTTCACCGTGCTGCCGCGCTCGACCTTGGTCGAGACGATGCGCCCCGACACGTTGGCGGCGAGGTTCGTCTCGTGCGCGCCCTTGATCTGCCCCGTCAGGAGCAGCCAGGTCGGGGCGTCGCGGAGGACCGCGCTCGCCGTCGTCACCTTCGTGGCGGCGGGGCGCGGGACCTCCTGGGTGGCGGCCCCCGCGGCGTTCTTGCAAGAAGCGGCGGCGAGGGCGGTGAGGATCGCGAGGAGAGGGAGGATGTGGGAGGTCTTCGTCATGACGGGAGAGGCGGCGGGGTATTGCAACGCTTCGTTGCGATGCGCGGCCGAGCGCGTGCGTTTCGCCAAAGCAACAGATCGTTGCTTTCCATTGCCGGCGGGCGTCGCTGTCGGATATCCTGAGCGCGGATGTCGTCTGTCAGCTTGCAGGTGCGCGGCGAACGCTTCGTGGCGAAGGTGCTCGACGCCACCCTCCACGAGCTGTCGACCGTCGGCTACCGCGCGCTGTCGATCGAGGTGGTGGCCGAGCGAGCCGGGGTCAACAAGACGTCGATCTACCGCCGATGGCCGCGGAAAGCCGACCTGGTGCAGGCGGCGCTCCACATCGCGATCGACGAGCTCCTCACGACGCCGGACGAGGGCTCCCTCCGCGCCGACCTCGTCGCCTTCGCGCGCCGGATCCGCGACACCGTCGCGACGCCGCGCGGTCGCGGGCTCTTTCGCGTCATGGCCGCCGAGAGCGAGCACCCGGAGCTCGTCGCGATCTGGGCGTACCTCAACCGCACGACCCGGTGCATCCCGGAGGAGATCGTCGCGCGCGCCGTCCAGCGCGGGGAGCTGCCGAAGCGCGCGGAGGCCGAGCTCGTCGTCCAGTGCGTCGTCGCGCCGATCGTCAACTGGATCCAGATGGAGAACCTCGTCGTGAGCGACCGCCGCGTCGAGCAGGTGGTCGACCTCGTCCTCCATGGCGCGCGCGCCGAGGCGCCGCCCCGCCGCGCCCGCGCGCACGCTCCGAAGGCCGCCCGGCCCGCCGAGCGGGCCGCTGCGCGGACGACGCCTCGCCACAGGCCGTCTCGAACGGCGTCGTAGAGGGCGCCGGCCGCCTCAGGCGCCGCGCGGGAGGCCCTCGAGCGCGTCCTTCGCCAGGACCGTCCAATCCGACTTGCCGTAGCCGGCGGCGACGAGCTCATCCATGCGCGCGGCGATGGCCGGCAGCACCGCCAGCGACACATCGGATCGGCTCGCCTCCTCGACCATGAGGCGCGCGTCCTTGCGCGCCATCGCGAGCTCCCAGGACGCCTTCGACCAGTCGGCCGCGAGCATGCGATCGATCCGAGCCCCCAGCGTCAGACCGGGGTTGAAGTGCTCGAAGAGCGAGGCAGCCGTGCGCGGATCGACATCCATGGCGCGCGCGAGGGTGAAGAGCTCGGCCAGACCGCTGGTCACGAACATGAGGAAGAGGTTCCCGAGCAGCTTGAAGCCTGCCGCGGCGTCGACGCGCTCACCGAGGTCGACCAGCTTGCCGGTCATCCGTTCCAGGTGTGGGCGCGCAGCCTCGACGCGCGTGCGCTCTCCAGACACGAGCATCAGGCCGGTCGCGTCGAGCGCGTTCTTCGGGCCCATGAACACGGGGGCGTGGACCAGCCGATGGCCGCGCTCGTTCCAGCGCGCCACCCGCGCGGCTGTGCCCGACGCGGACGTCGTCGTGTGATCGACGAGCAGCGCGTCCCTCCCGAGGCCGGGCGACGCGCGCTCGAGCACGGCGTCGACCGAGGCGTCGTCCGACAGCGACAGGTGCACGCGCTCGGCCCCCTCCACCGCCGCGGCGGGATCGTCGAAGACCTGCGCGCCGTCGGCCTCGAGGGCGCGCGCCTTGTCCGCCGTCCGGTTCCAGACGTGCACGGTCTCACCGCGCCGGAGGAGAGCGCGCACGAAACCGCTGCCGAGCAAACCTGTCCCGAAGAAGGTGACCATGGCCCCTCCTTACCCCCACGCGTCGGCCGCCGCGATCGAGAAGCGGATCAGCCTCGTCAAGGCCGAGCCGGCGTGGTCCCCGCGACTTCCTACGCCACGGGGGGCCTGCGCGCCCGAGCGCGCGGAGCGAGCGTCAGCGCACGCACCGTGGCGAGAGCGCTCGACGCGGCCAGCCGCGTTGGGGAACGCGTGCGCGCTTCGCCTAGAGCCCTGCCCTTGGGCTGCGGAAGATTTCACTGTCGGGGGTACGTCTTCGCGACGGAACGCGCGGGGCACGGACGTTGCGCCCGGACACGGAGGACGACGGCCAGGAGGAGTTGGTATGGCGCAGCGAGCTGACCGGACCGGGTGGAAGCACTCATCGGGCGTATACCGACGCTTCACCCTCGTTCACTTCACCTACGCGCTCGTGCTCACCATCCCCGCAGCGCTCATGCTGCTCGCACTCGATCTCGAGGCCGCGATGGTGGGACTCTTCGTCGCCGAGGTGCTCGCGTTCCTCATGATGCCGCACCTCGGGTGGGTGAGGCGAGCGGTCGACGCGCGCATCGACGCTCGGGCCCACGCGGAGGCGGCGTCCTCCCGCGCTGTGCTCCTGATGCGCATGAGCGAGGAGCACCGTCGCGAGCTCAATGCGCTCGAGAAGATCGCCGCGGCGCTGCGCGAACGAAGCCATCCGAGCACACACGCCGACGATTTCCTGGGGATCGAGCGCTTGATCGAGCTCTATGTCCGCCTCGCGATCGCCCACCGCGCGTCCCGGAGCTCGCTCGAGGTCGTGGGCCGGACACGGCTCGACGAGGAGATCTCCGCCCTCGAGTCGTGCCTGGTCTCCGACCGTCCGCAGAACCCCGTGATCGAGAAGCGCCTCGGGATCCTCCATATGCGCCGCGACGCACGGCGCGCAGCCCTCGACGAGCAGGCGGCGATCGACCACGAGCTCGCGATGATCGGGCACACCCTGCGCTGGATGGAGGAGCACTGCGCCGCCTCCGGCACCGAGAGCCTCCGCGCCGAGCTCGCCTTCGCGCTCTCGAGCCGGGAGCGCGACGGCGCGACGTTGCGGGAGCTCTCCGCGCTCCACGACTCCGGCTTCGACGCGTCGGTCATTCGCCTTGGCCGCGAGCAGGCCCCGCGCCGGGACCAGCCGCTCGTCCGCATCGCCGTCGGTTCGCAGGCAGAGAACGAAGAGGCGATCGGCCTGATCGCCTCCGAGCCGGACGCGATCCTCGTCCGGATCTAGCCGGGCGGCCCCGCCCCCGTCGCAGGCAAGAACGAAAGAGCCCCTCGCCGAGAGCCAATGCCATGAGGATCGATGGAATCGCGAGCGTCGCCGACGTGCTCCTGGGCGCGTGGCTGCTCTTCTCGATGCTCCTCTTCCGCCACGCGCCGGAGCAGATGGCGAACGCCGGGGTCGTCGGCCTCTTCGCCGTCGCGCTCGGCGGGCTCGCCTACTTCGGGCAGACCTGGGCGAGGTGGGTCGTCGCGGCCCTCGGCGTCTGGCTGTTCTGGTCCGTCTGGCTCCTGCCGGACCGCACCACCGGGCTCGTCGTCAACAACATGCTCGTAGGCACGCTGCTCTTCGGGTTCTCGGCGCTGCCGACGGGACGGGGGATGTTCCGGATCGGCTGGCCGGGCGGCGCTCCCTGAGCCGCGGGTGGAATTTCGGACACGCCGCGCGCGCGGCGGCATCACAATGCGCGGATGTTCCTCGCGGTCCTGCTCACCCTCCACTCGTGGACACGGTGGGCGGTCGTGGCCTCGCTCGTCGTCGTCGTCGCGCGCTCCGTCCGCGCGTGGGCGACGAGGCGCCCCTGGACGCCGCCGGACGCCACGGTCGCGCGCGCGTGGGTCGGCGCGATGGATCTGCAGCTGGCGCTCGGCTTCACCCTCTATTTCGTCGGCAGCCCGATGGCCGAGATCGCGCGCCATGACCTCCGCGCGGCGTGGGCGGCGGGACACGCGCTCCGCTTCTTCGGCCTGATCCACCCCGCGTGCATGTTCGTCGCCTTCATGCTGACGCACGCGACCTGGATCTCGGCGCGCCGGACCGAGCTCGACCGCGAGCGCTTCCGCCGGCTCGCGCTCGGATCGCTCGTCACCTCGGTGCTCGTCGCGGTCGCGATCCCGTGGCCCTTCCTGTCGTATGGTCGACCGCTCGTTCGCCCCTGAGCCGCCTCGACGCCGGGCCGGTTCGACTCCACGAGGATTCGACTCCAAGTGAGGACACGATGACCGACGCTGGTGACTCGAAGCTCCGCCGCCTGTACCTCCTCGCGTGGATCGAGGGCGTCTCGCTGATCGTCCTCGTCGCGATCGCGATGCCGCTCAAGTACCTTGCGCACCAACCCACGCCGACGCGGATCGTCGGCTTGATCCACGGGCTCGCGTTCGTCGCTTACGCGGTGGTGGTCGTCGACGCCCTCGGAACACGCCGCCTGACGGGCCGCTACGCGGCCTTGGCGATGGTCGCGGCCGTGATCCCTGGCGGGACGTTCGTCTTCGCGCGACGGCTCCGCGAGCTCGCGGCGCGGAAGTGAGCGGCGCGTCGCGATGACGCAGTCCAGGGCACCGCTTCGTCGCGCGCCGCGTTTGCATGCGGTAGCTCGGATGTCGACGATCGATGGGCAGTTGTCGGCCGGGCCCGACAGCCGAAGGAGCCGAGAACGGCCCCCAGAAGCGCGCACGAACATGCATGGATCGACGGCGTCCAGATGGTCGCGCAGCGCTCTTCGCTCAGCCGAAAGCCGACACGGTCCGTCGGTTTTCTCCGCAACCAAATCGGCCGGAGTGCATCAGTAACCAAAACGCCCCAAGCGGCGGAGGAGCTATGCAGAAACCAAACCAGATCCGCCCGGCGACCGGGAAGCTCGGCATCTTGCTCCCTGGAATGGGCGCCGTGGCGACCACCGCGATCGCGGGGATCCTCCTCGCCCGGCGCGGGCTCGGAAAACCCGTCGGCTCACTCACGCAGCTCGGGACCATTCGCCTCGGCAAGCGCACCGACGACCGCGTCCCGCGGATCCGTGACCTCGTTCCGCTGGCGGACCTCGCCGACGTCGAGATCGCCGGCTGGGATATCTTCCCGGACGACGCGTACGCCGCCGCGAAGCGCGCGAACGTCCTCGAAGACCGTCACCTCGAGCCGATCAAAGACGAGCTGTCGAGCATCCGTCCGATGCCGGGCGCGTTCTACCCCGAGTACGTGACGCGCCTCACCGGCACGCACGTGAAGAGCGCCGCGACCAAGGCCGAGATGGTCGAGCAGCTGCGCGCCGACATCGCGCGCTTCCGCGCCGACAAGAACCTCTCACGCGTCGTCGCGGTCTGGTGCGGCTCGACCGAGACGTTCATCACCCCGGGCCCCGTCCACCAGACCATCGACTCGTTCGAGGCGGGGCTGGCGAAGAGTGACCCGGCGATCTCGAACGCGCAGCTGTACGCCTGGGCGTGCCTGCGCGAGGGCGTGCCCTTCGCGAACGGCGCCCCGAACCTCGCCGTCGACTTCCCCGCGGCGATCGAGCTCGCCAAGGAGACGCGGACGCCCATCGCCGGAAAGGACTTCAAGACCGGTCAGACGCTGATGAAGACGGTCATCGCGCCGGGCCTCAAGGCACGTCTGCTCGGCCTCGACGGCTGGTACTCGACGAACATCCTCGGCAACCGCGACGGCGAGGTCCTCGACGATCCGAACGCGTTCAAGACGAAGGAGACCTCGAAGCTCGGCGTCCTCGACGCCATCCTGGAGCCCGAGACGCACCCCGATCTCTACGGCGACGTCGTCCACAAGGTCCGCATCGACTACTACCCTCCGCGCGGCGACGCGAAGGAGGGCTGGGACAACATCGATTTGTTCGGATGGCTCGGCTACCCGATGCAGATCAAGGTCAACTTCCTCTGCCGCGACTCGATCCTCGCCGCGCCGATCGTCCTCGATCTGGCGCTCTTCATGGACCTCGCCCAGCGCGCCGACTTCCGCGGGATCCAGGAGTGGCTGGGCTTCTACTTCAAGTCGCCGCAGGCGGCGTCCGGGCTCCAGCCGGACCACGACCTGTTCGTCCAGCTCATCAAGCTGAAGAACACCCTGCGCTGGATGGCCGGTGAGGACCTCGTCACGCACCTCGGCAACGAGTACTACGACTGACGAGGCGCTCGTTCATGGAGGACGTCGACACCAACATCGACCTCGCGAGCGCGATCGCGCTCTGGGGCGTCCTCGCGAGCGCGCTCGTGGCGTTCGCCGTCGCCAAGGTCGCCTGGGGTCTCCGCGGTCACCAGCGGCTCGCGCGCGAGCGCGGCCTGCCGCTCCTCGGCAAGCTGCCGATGGAGGCCGTCTACGCCGTGATCTTCCCGATCGGGCGCGCGCTCGGGCGGGTCGGCGTCTCGGCGAACGCGGTGTCGGTCGCCTCGCTCGCGATCGCCGCCGGCGCCGGCGCGCTCTTCGGGATGGGACACTTCGGCGCGGGCGCGGCGGTGGCCGCGGTCGCGACGCTCGCCGACGCGCTCGACGGCATCGTCGCGCGCGAGACGCGCACCGCGACGCGCTTCGGCCAGGTGCTCGACACGACGATCGACCGCTACGTCGACGCGCTCCTCCTCGGCGGTGTCGCGCTGTTCGTCCGCGAGGACGCGTGGCTGCTCGTCCTCACCGTCGCCGCCTTGGTCGGCAGCTTCATGGTCAGCTACGCGTCCTCGGTGCTGCGCGAGCTCGGAGCCGAAGACTCCGCCGCGCCGATGCGGCGAGCCCATCGCGTGGCCTACCTGATCTGCGCGGCGGCGCTCGTCCCGTTCACCGAGCTCGCGCTCACCGGCGCGACGCTCCCGCTCCGCATCCTCCCGATGGTCGGGGCGCTCGCGGCGATCGCGCTCGTCGGCAACGTGTCTGCGGTCGCGCGCCTGCTCCGCGCGGCGCGGGAGAGCGCGCGCGATGCTCGGCCCATCGAGCAGGACTCCGCGCCGTCGTCGGGCCCCGCGCCCGAGTCCGGCGCGCTCGGCCACGCGCGCGCCCGCATGGACTCCGTCGTCACGCGCGAGCGCCACCCGTGAACGACTCGACGGCGCGCGCGGCGCCCGAGTCACGCGGAGACGAACGGGCCGAGCCGGCAGCGCCGCTCGCCGATCTTCGCCTGCTCGGACGGCACCAGATCGCCGCTGCGCTCGCCACCCTCGTCGACTTCGCGATGATGGTCGCCCTCGTCGAGCTCGTCGGGGCCGCTCCCGCCTACGCGACGCTCCTCTCGGCCGCCGCCGGCGGCGTGACCAACTTCATGCTCGGGCGGGCTTGGGCGTTCCGGGAGCGCCACCGCGGATCGTTCGGATCGCAGGCGCTCCGCTACGCCGTCGTCTGCGCCGGGGGCGCGATCCTCAACGCGAGCCTCCTCGGCGCGGTCCTCGCGGTCGCCGCCGCGCCGTACGTGGTGACGCGAGCCGTCGTCTCCGTCCTCGTGAGCCTCGCGTACACTTACCCGATGCACGCGAGGTTCGTCTTCCGGGCGGTGGACCCCGAGCGCGGCGAGGACGGCGCGCCGTGACCGCGCGGCTCGGGGCGCTCCGCGACCACGTGCGGCGCCTCTGGCCTCGTTACCCGCTCGGGCCGCTGCTGCCGTTCGCGATCTACGCGCTCGTGTCGACGGCCCGCGGGGACCTGCGTCCGGAGCACGTCGGCGCGGTGCTCCTCGTGCTCGGCCTCGCGTACACCAACGTCCGCACCAAGTCGTTCCTCGTCGCCATCTACCCGATCGGCCTCGTCGGCCTCCTCTACGACGGCATGCGGCCGCTCCAGCGCCTCGGGCTCACGCCCGAGCGCGTCCACGTCTGCGACGTGCGCGCGCTCGAGGCGCGGCTCTTCGGCTTCGAGGTCGACGGCGCGACGCTCACCTTGCACGACTGGTTCCGCGTCCACCACTGGCCCGCGGTCGATCTCCTGGCGGCGTTTCCCTACGCGACGTTCATCCTCGCCTCGTTCGCCTGCGCTGTGCTCCTGGCGATCCGCGATCCGGCCGCGATGCGGCGATTCACCTGGGCGTTCTTCGCCATGAACGTCGCGGGGTTCGCGACGTATCACGTCATCCCCGCCGCGCCGCCCTGGTATTTCCACGCGCACGGCTGCACCGTCGACCTCGCGGCGCGCCCGAGCGAGGGGCCCGCGCTGATGCGGGTCGACGCGATGCTCGGCATCTCGTACTTCCAGGGGATGTACGCGAAGGCGAGCAGCGTCTTCGGCGCGATCCCGTCGCTGCACTGCGCCTACCCGATGCTGATCGTGCTCGAGGGCTGGCGCTCCTTCGGCCCGCGCCTCCGGGTCCTCGCGGTCGCGTACTGGCTCTTGATGGTCTTCGCGTCGATCTACCTCGACCACCACTGGCTGATCGACGGCATCCTCGGATCGGCCTACGCGGTCGTCGCGTCGCTCGTCCTCCGGCGCCTCGTGCCGTCACCGCCGACGAGCCGGCCCGCCGCGCCGGCGCCCGCCGGCACCGCCGCGGAGGCCGAGTGACCCCGCCGGCCCCCCGGGCCTCGCTCACGGTGCGGATCGCGCGCGTGCTCGCGACCTGGTTCGGCTGCGGCCTCGCGCCCGTCGCGCCGGGCACCGTCGGGACGCTCGGCGCGCTGCCGCTCTGGTACCTCGTCCGCGGCGCCGGACCTCTCGGCGTCCTCGCGACCGCCACGGTCGTCACCCTCGCCGGCGTCTGGGCGGCCGGGGTCGTGGCGCGCGAGCGCGGCGTGAAGGATCCGCAGCTGGTCGTCATCGACGAGGTCGCCGGCGTCCTCGTCGCGCTGGCGGCCGCGCCGACGACGACGTCCGGCACGGTCGCCGCCGTCGTCTTGTTCCGAGTGTTCGACATGACGAAGCCGTTCCCGGCCCGCCGCGCCGAAGAGCTTCCCGGCGGCTGGGGCATCGTCCTCGACGACGTCATCGCCGGCGTCCAGGCCGCCGCCGTCGTCCGCGCGCTCGACGCGCTCGGCGTGCTCGCCTGAGCCGTCAGGTCAGGAGGGCGAACGTCTGCTGGTTCATCGCGACGACGGTGTCGCCCGACCAGAGCTCGCGCATCTCGACGAAGAAGTTGTCACCGCCGGCGACGCCGCGGGCCCGGAAGTAGAGCGGCTCCGCCGGATCGAGCGGGCGCGGATCGACGAGCAGCTGCATCGTGTAGCCCACGGTCGCGACCGCCCGCGGGCCCTCCTCGACCGCGAGGACGGTCGGCCACCACGCGTCGAGCAGCCCGGCGATCGCCGCCTCGTCGAGCACGGACGGCGTAGCCTTCTCGCGGACCCAGCCTTCGGCCGCGGCCTCCGCCCCTCCCGCGAACGGCAGCGGGCCGGTCGAGCGGTACTCGTACTTCTGCGCGAACACCGGCCCGAGCGGCGGCTCGACCGGGATCGTGGGGACGTCCCGCCAGGGGACGCGCTTCGGCGGATCCGAACGGATGGCCGCCGGCGGGATCGCGCGCGCCGAGGCGAGCGACGCGCTCGCGTACGCGACGAGCCCGCCGTCCTGCGTGAGGCGCGCCTCGACGAAGGACACGCTCGCGCCGCGTCGCAAGCTGGCGCGACGCACCTGGACCGGCCCCGGCAGCGCGGGCGCGCACAGATCGGCCGTGAGGGACCGGAGCCGGCGGCCGCGGTCCTCGGGAGACGCGACGATCGCGCGGGTGAGCATCCCGACGACGACGCCCCCGAAGGCTCCCTTGCCCTGCTGCCAGCGGTCCGGCACGACCCCCGTGTAGCCGCCGCTTCCGTCTTCCTGGATCGCCGTCGCTCGTTCGAACTCGGAGCTCATCGTTCACCCTTTCCGAAGGCCCGGCACGCGCGGAGGACCTCGTCGGAGAGATCGGTGCCCTTCACCGCGCGCGCGAGGCTGATCCCCCCGTACATGAGCGCGATCATCCCGAGCGCGGTCGCGCGCCTGGTGGTCGCGTCGCTCTTCACGACGTGCCGCGCGAGCTCGTCGGCGAGATCGCTGATCTGCTCGGCGAGGACGTCGCGGTGCTCGGGCGTCGTCGTCGAGACCTCGCCGACGACGGCGGGCATCGGGCACCCGTTCGCGGCGTCGTCGCGGTGCGCCGCGGAGAGGTAGCGCTTCAGCACGACCTCGGCCCGCGCCGGCGCTGGCTTCTCCTCGATCCTCTCGAAGAGCTTCGCCCGCATGGCGGCGGCGGTGCGCCGGATCGCCTCGTCGACGAGGGCCTCCTTCGACGCGAAGTGCGCGTAGAACCCGCCGACGGTGAGCCCGACGCCGCTCATCACGTCGGCGACGCGCGCCCCGGCGATCCCTCGCTGGCGGAGGAGATCGCACGCCGAGGCGACGATCGCCGCGCGGGTCCGCTCCTTTCGCTCGACCTTGGCGGTCACGTCAGCCCTCCCGTGCTCCGACGCGCTCGTCGTAGCGCGCCATGTGCCGGGCCAGCTCCTCGTGGACCTGGGTCGCGTGCGTCAGCGGCGCCATGTGGCCGACCCCGGGGACGTCGACCAGCGTGACGTTCGCCCGGCCGCGCGCGAGCCGCCGCGACATCGCCCGCGACGACGCGGTCGTGCGACCGCCCACGGCGATCGTCGTCGGGCCCGGCAGCGCCCAGGCGTCGAACGGCGTCTCGTCGCGGAAGATCGCGCGCACCTCCAGGAACATCTTCCACCCGAGCATGAGCGAGAGCTCACGCATCTGGTCCGGCATCCTCGACCACGATCCCGGACGGTTCCAGTAGTCGATGAACGCCTCGAGCCACTCGGACCGGCCCCCCTTCTCGGGGTCGCGGAGGAACCACGGGTGCGACGCGAACGACCGCGCCTCCTCGCTCGCCTCGCGATCGACGTCCGAGGCCGCGGCGAGCGCGCCGAAGAGGACCGGCTCGAACAGGAAGACCGAGGCGACGCGATCGGCGATCTCGCGGATCGCCAGCAGCGCGACGAGCCCACCGTAGGAGTGCGCGACGAGGTGCACGCGCGCGCCGTCCGGAACCGCGCGCAGGACCTCGGCGGCGTCGTCCGCGGGCGTCACCTCGTGGCCTCGCTCGATGAGCGGGTTCGGCGGGTAGCCGAGGTTCGCCGGGAGGATCTTCTCGCGCCCTCCGATCGACGCGTCCGGCACCCCCGCCCACAAGAACGGCCCCGTCCCCGTCGAGTGGACGAAGACGACGACCTCACGAGCGACCTCCGTATTCATATGACAATAATCATATGACAATTGTCATACCTCGTCGAGCGCTCCGTCGCTACGTTCGGCCCGCGCGGGGTGGTATGAGCCCCGCGCATGACCGCGCTCGATCTCGCCCCCCGCGTCGCCGAGGAGCTGCGCCTCGATCCGGCCGCCGTGCGCGCCGCGCTGTCGCTCCTCGACGGCGGCGCGACCGTGCCGTTCATCGCGCGCTACCGCAAGGAGCAGACCAAAGGCCTCGACGAGGTCGCGATCCGAGCGATCGAGGAGAAGCGCGATCAGCTCGCCGCGCTCGAGGAGCGGCGAGCCACCGTGCTGTCGACGATCGCCGACCAGGGCAAGCTCACGCCCGAGCTGCGCGCGGCGATCGAGCGATGCCGCTCCCGCGCCGAGCTCGAGGACCTCTACCTGCCGTACCGTCCGAAGCGGAAGACGAGGGCGTCGATCGCGCGGGA
>JAHBWA010000084.1 GCA_019637195.1 Labilithrix sp.
CCGCCGACTTCGACGTCGCCGTGGTGCCGAGCGTCTACGCCGATCCGCTCCCCCGCGCGGTGATCGAGGGGATGGCCCTCGGAAAGCCGGTGGTCGCCTTCGACGTCGGCGGTGTCTCGGAGATGCTCCAGGGCGGGACGACGGGGACGCTCGTACGCGCGGGCGACTCCGAGGCGCTCGCGCGCGCGATGCTCCGCTACCTCCGCGATCCCGAGCTCCGCGCCGCCCAGGGCCGGGCGGGCCGTCTCCGCGTCGAGCGGGAGTTCGACGGCGCGCTCCAGGCGCGCAGGATCCAGAACCAGATCGTCGAGGCGTCCGGCCTCGCGCTCGGCCCCGGCTGAGGCGCCGGGGCCCCCGTCGTCTCGAACGGCTCCACGCCGCGGGGGGGACCGTGGCGGCGTCGCCTCGTCGCGGTCACGGGCTCGGGGTGCAGGCGCTCGGCGCGGCCCAGGCGCACGTCTCGGCGCACGTGTACGTGCGCTTCTCGCCGTCGTCGCAGTCCGCGAGCCGCCGCTCGATCGTCCCGGGCCGGCAGCGATCCGCGGCGCCGGTCTCGCCCTTGCACTTCGTCTCCGTCCACGTGCAGTCGTTGCGGCAGGCGCGGATCTTCGTCCCGCAGTAGCCGCACACCTCCGTCGACGAGACGCCGGGGATGCAGTGGTCGGGGCCGCGCTTCTCGTCGCGGCACGGGCCGTAGGGGCCGACCGCGCCGTCGAGGCAGACGGCGACTTGCCGCCCGCACTGGCCGCACGTGTGCACGAACTCCTCTCCCGGGTTGAAGCATGCCGAGCCTGTCGGCGGTCCGATCGGCCCCGGCGACCCGTAGTCGACGGCGTCCTCGTCGGGGCCACCTTCGCCGCGGCCCCCGTCGGGCGAGCCGGTCGCGCCTCCCTCGGGGACCGTGACGCGGTCGCTCGATCCGCCGTCGACGCCCGACCGATCCCCCGCGGCCTCGGCGGTCTCTCCGACCGCGCAGGCGGCGCCGAGCGCGCCGGCGACGACCACGCGCCCGGCGAGGCGAACGAGCCCGGCGAGGCGAACGAGCGCGCGAGCGCACAGGTTCGTCTCGCTTGGCGGCGCTGCGGCGGCGGCCGCGCGTCGCGGATCGGCGGCAGAGTTCACAGCGACGTGACGGTGGCCGAGAGGTTGAACGTGACCGGCGCGTCGGCGCCCTGGAAGTTGCCGACGTAGATCCATGCCGAGCCGCCGGGGGCGACCGTCGGGCTCTTCGCGCTGAAGAGGCAGGCCGCGTACGCCAGGTTGCCGTTGCACGACAGCTCGGCGCCGCTCAGGCAGAGCCGGCGCGCGGCGGCGTCCGAGGGGACGCTCGCGTACGCCGCGACGAGCACGTTCGGCTTGGGCTGGCCCGCGACGGTGCTCACGCCGACGTCGACCTTGGCCGCGGTCGCGTTCGGGTTTCGGAGCTCGACGTACAGGTAGTGGGAGTCGGTGATGCTCGAGACGTTGCACGGCGCGCTGCCGGCCGTGAGCCGCTTGATCTTCTCGTCGAGCTGGGTGAAGTCTCGCGACGTCGTCGCGCCGACCGCGTCGCCGAGGGTGAGGATGCGCGAGGCCTCCTCGCAGGAGATCGCCGGCGCATCCCACGCGCAGCTCGCGTTGCACGTCCAGGGCCGCGTCACGCCGCCGGTGCAGCCCACGGTCCGCGCCTCGGTCGTGCCGGCGAGGCAGCGATCGGGGGCGGTGACCTCGCCCTGGCACGGCTCCGCGACCCACGCGCACGCCGCGCTGCACGTCCGGCTGGTCGTCCCGCAGTAGCCGCACGCGGTGCTCGGCTCGGTCGCGCCCGGCGCGCACGCGTCGTCCGGCTCGACGCACTGACCGAAGCCGGTCACGACCTTGCTCGGGCTGCACGAGGCCGTCTCCTTCCCGCACATGTCGCCGCAGGGCCGCTCGTAGATTTCGCCGACGACCGCGCACGGCGCGCCGGGGATGGGCTCCCAACCGCCGTCGCCGGCGTCGCTCGTCGTCGCCGCGTCGCCGGCGTCGCCCGCGTCACCCGTCGTCGCGCCGCCGTCGATCGCGTCCCCGCTGGCGTCGGTCGAGCCGTCGCTGCTGGTCGAGCCGTCGTGGTCGTCGGGCGCTCGCGCGTCCGCGTGGCTCGACGCGTCCGGAGCGTCTCCGTCGACGCGCTCGGCATCCGTGCTGCACGCGACGAGGAGCGCGAGGGTCGCGGAGAGCGACGTGGCCAAGAGACGAAGGGACGATGACGTCGAGGCTGGCGGCGAGGGCATGGGCTGCTCCTTCGAGGGGGGCGAATGGACGCCGACGTCATCCTATTAATGAAAGTGAAAATCAAATTCATTAATAGGCTGAGGTAACGATCGCCCGCCACCGGCGGGGTCGCCCGATCGCGGCTCGCCCTCGACGCGAAGCGTCGCGAGCTCGAAGAGCGGAGGCGGCACGCCAGGCGCGGCGCGTGCGGGCCCTGGTGGGCCCGCGCAGCGCGCCGGGGCAGGCCGGTCGGTCAGTCTTCGAGCGCGGCCGGGAAGTTCGAGATCCCGCGCGCGCCGGCCTCTTCGATGGCCTCGGCGCGGCGCGGGCGTTTGTTGATCGAGAGGATCTGCTTGCGCACGCGGACCGCGTCGGGCGTGACCTCGACGAGCTCGTCGGCGTCGATCCACTCCATCGCCGTCTCGATCGAGAGCGTGCGCGGCACGGCCAGCATGACGTTCTCGTCCTTGCCGTGGTTGCGCACGTTCGTCTGCTTCTTCTCCTTGACGAGGTTGCAGTCGGCGTCGCTCGGGCGGTTGTGCTCGCCCACGATCATGCCTTCGTAGACCTCGACGCCGGGCGAGATGAAGAACTCGCCGCGCGCCTGGAGATGGTTCATCGCGTACGGGGTGGCGGCGCCCGCGCGGTCGGCGACGATCGCGCCGAGCTGGCGCTTGGCCATCGCGCCGCCCCACGGCTCCCAGCCGTCGAAGACGGTGGTGAGCAGGCCCGTGCCGCGCGTCGAGGTGAGGAACTCGCCGCGGAAGCCGATGAGCGCGCGGCTCGGGACGCGGAACTCGAGGCGCGCGCGGCCGTGGCCGTGGTTCGCCATCTTCGTCATGCGGCCGCGGCGCTGGCCGAGGCGCTCGGTGACGACGCCGATGAAGCTTTCGGGCACGTCGATGACGCAGAGCTCGTACGGCTCGTGGGGCGTGCCGTCGATCTCCTTGGTGATGACCTCGGGGTTGCCGAGCTGGACCTCGTAGCCCTCACGGCGCATCGTCTCGACGAGGATGCCGAGCTGGAGCTCGCCGCGCCCGAGCACGGTGAAGGTGTCGGGCGAGTCGGTGTCCTCGAACTTGAGCGCGAGGTTCTTCCGCGTCTCGCGGACGAGGCGCTCGCGGAGCTGGCGGCTCGTCAGGAACTTCGACTGCTTGCACTTGCCGGCGAGCGGCGACGTGTTCACGCCGACGCGCATCTTGATGGTCGGCTGTTCGACCACGATGCGGGGGAGCGCGCGCGCCTCCCAGCCTTCGGACAGATCGGTGATCGTGTCGCCGACGTCGATGTCGTCGACCCCGGCGATGGCGATGATCTCGCCGGCCTGGGCCTCCGACGTCACCGTGCGCTTCAGCCCCTCGAACGTCGAGAGCACCTTGATCGCGGCCTTCGCCTTGGTGCCTTCCTTGAGGATGCCCACGGGCTGGTTGGCCTTGATCGTCCCGGCCGTGATCCGGCCGATCGCGAGGCGGCCGACGTACTCGTCGTGGTCGATGTTGTTGACGACGATCTGCAGCGGGGCGGTCGGGTCGCCCTTCGGCGGCGGGACCTTCGCGAGGATCATGTCGAAGAGCGGCTGGAGGTTCGTCGACGGATCGTCGAGCGACGCCTTCGCGATGCCGTCGCGGCCGATGGCGTAGAGGACCGGGAAGTCGGTCTGGGCGTCCGACGCCTCGAGATCGATGAACAGATCGAAGATCTCGTTCAGGACCTCGTCCGGGCGGGCGTCCTGGCGGTCGATCTTGTTGATGACGACGATGACCGGGAACCCGAGCTGGAGGCACTTCGTCAGGACGAAGCGCGTCTGGGGCAGGGGACCCTCGGCGGCGTCGACCAGGAGGATGGCGGCGTCCGCCATCATCAGCGTGCGCTCGACCTCGCCGCCGAAGTCGGAGTGACCTGGCGTGTCGACGACGTTGATCTTGATGACCTCGCCGTCCTTGGTCTTCCAGCGGACGCTGGTGTTCTTCGCGAGGATGGTGATGCCGCGTTCACGCTCGAGATCATTCGAGTCCATGACGCGTTCGGCGACGGCTTCGTTCTCGCGGAACGTACCGGCCTGCTTGAGCATGTGGTCGACGAGCGTTGTCTTGCCGTGGTCGACGTGCGCGACGATCGCCACGTTTCTTAGCTGCATGGGGGCGCGTCTAACTAGTCGCTGGGCGCTTCCGAGGCAAGCTCCTCCGCCCTAGCGCGAGCATTCGGCCGGAGGAGGTGGTCCGAGGCGCGGGGGCGGGTCTCGCAGGGAGGTCTGCGCGAGGGCCTCGGAGGCCTCGGCGGCGCCGAGGACGAGCGCGCGCGCCTTCGCGCTGAGGTCGGGCAGCCTGCGCCGGAAGGTGAGGCCCGCGAGCACGCACGCGACGCCGCCGGCGGTCAGGGTCGCCGGCGCGCCGATCTGCGCAGCCAGCGCGCCCGCCGCGAGCGCGCCGATCGGCGCGACGCCCATGAACATCATCGCGTAGACCGCCATGACGCGCCCGCGGAGCGCGTTCGGCGACATCGCCTGGATGAGCGTGTTCGTGGCCGCCATCTGCATCATCATCGAGGCGCCCGTCGCCACGAGCAGCGCGCACGAGAGCGGGAAGCTCCGGGACCAGGAGAACGCGACGAGCGAGGCGCCGAAGCACAAGCTCCCCGGCACGATCCAGCGCCGGAGCAGCCCCTTGAGCTGCTGGCGGCGCGCGAGCAGGAGCGCCGACGTGAGCGCGCCGATCCCGGACGCGCCCATCAGGAGGCCTAGCGCGCGCGCGCCGCCGCCGAGGATCCGGTCGGCGAAGATCGGCATCAGCACGAGGTACGGCGTGCCGCAGAGGCTCGCGGTGCCGAGGAGGAGCATCGAGGCGCGGATCGGCGAGTTGCCGAGGACGAAGCGGAACCCCTCGGCGACGTGGCGGAGCGGCGACTGCGCCGGGCGCGGCGGTGGAGGTGGCAGCGCGCGCATCGCGAGCAACCCGCCGATCACGGCGACGAACGACAGGCCGTTCAGGAGGAAGCAGAAGCCTTCCCCGACCGCCGCCACGAGCAGCCCTGCCAGCGCCGGTCCGACCACGCGGGCCGCGTTCATGATCGAAGAGTTGAGCGCGATGGCGTTCATCTGGTGCTCCCTCTCGACGAGCTCGACCACGAACGATTGCCGGGTCGGGTGATCGATCGCGTTGACGATCCCGAGGAGCGTCGCGAGCAGGAAGAGGTGAGACACCGTGATCCGGCCCGAGAGCGTGAGCGCCGCCAGGACGAACGCGAGCACCATGGCCGAGCCCTGCGTCGCGAGGAGGATGCTCCGCCGTGGGTGGCGATCGGCCAGCGCGCCGCCCACGGGCGCGAGGAAGAAGACCGGGATCTGGTTGCAGAAGCCGATGAGGCCGAGGAGCGCGGCCGAGCCCGTGAGCCGGTAGACGAGCCAGGACTCGGCCACCGCCTGCATCCACGTGCCGATGAGCGACACGACTTGCCCGCCGAAGAAGAGCCGGTAGTTCGGCGAGCGGAGCGCGCGCGAGAAGAACGTCGCCATCGGGAGCCTCGACCGCAGGGCGACGCCGGTCGCCGCTGTTCAACGTGGGACCGCGCGCGCGTCGAGCGAGGCGGACCGCGAACGTTCGCGGGCGAGCTCGGGCACCGGCGCTCGGCCGCCGCGCTCGGCGCCGGCGCGCTCGGAAGAGATCGACCAGGCCCGGGTGCGGTGGGTTGAGTGTTGAAATAACTACGCTTTTGGTGCTGGTTCCGCGCGGTGGAGCGAGCCCGGGCGCCGAATTCGGCCGCCCACGCTCGTGCTCGATAGCGCGCTGCGCTAGAGGGGCTTGCGATGCACCACGGTCCGCCGCGCGATCAGGGTCCACCGCAGCATCACTACGGTCCGCCGCACCACTACGGTCCGCCGCAAGGTCACCGCGGTCCGCAGTACGGCCTCCCGGAGCCGGACGAGTCGGCGAGCTTCGCCCCGACGGTCCTCGTCAACGTCGCGTGCGTCGCTCTCGTCGTCGTCGCCGTGCTCCTGGTCGTGCTCATGGCGCGGCTGCTCCTCGCGACGGGCGGCACGATCGGCGGGACGCTGGCGGTCGGTCACGGCGCGCTGGCGCTCATGGCGCTCGCGGGCGCCGTCGGGGTGCGCTCGGGCCGCCTCGCCCTCGCGATCGTCGGCATGCTCGCGTGCCCCCTCGCGGCGGTCGCGTCCGTGTTCGCGCTGCTCACCGGATCGATCGCCGGCATCGGCGGCGGCGCGGTGTCGGTCATCACGCTCGTCGTGTGCGTGATCGCGCTCGGGGACGTCGCGCGCATGGGCGCCGCGCGCGCGACGCTGCGGGCGAGCGCGCTGACGTCGGCGGAGCTCGGGCCACCGAGCGGCCCGCTCTCGGGCGATCTCCCCCGCGTCAAGCCGCGTCGCTGGCCGGTGCTCGTCGCGCTCGTCGGTATTCTCGTGGTTGGAGCCGGCGGCACCGCGGTCGGGCTCCGCTTCGCGGCGAGCGCCGAGCGCGAGAGCGAGGTGGCGTCGTTCCGCGCGCTCGAGGAGTGCCTCCTGGGCGGGAGCCCTGCCTCGGGGACGGCGCCGAGCCTCGCCTACCGGCGGCTGGAGCTCACGCTCGCGGTCGCGCCGCCCTCGGCGAACCCGTGGCCCGCGCGCTGCGCGACGCACGCCCACGCCCTGCACGAGTCCAAGCGACGCTCGGGCGCCGCCGCCGAGGACGTCCGCGACGTCGCCTTCTTCGCCGAGCGCCTGGGGCGCGTCCTCGGAGATCCGCGCGGGGACTCGGTGTACGCCGCGGTCGACGAGCTCTGGGGCGCGGCGGCGAAGGAGGGGTACGCGGCGGGCGCGAGCGACGGCGGCGCCCCGTCGGGGGTGTGGCTCGACGTCGACGCGCTCGAGGGCGTTGCGCCGTTCTCGAGGTCGCGGCTCCCGCTCGGGAGCCTGCGGACGGATCGCGTCGCCGGCCCGACGCTCCGCTTGCTCGTCGACGGCGCCCGCCAGCGCGGAGAGGGGCGGCTGTGCACGCTCGACGGCCTCACGCTCCGCTGCGCGCCCTTCCCGTCGCCGCTCGACGAGAGCTCGCTCACGCTGCTCGGCGGCGCCGAGGCGGGCGCGGCGCCCCTGCTGTTCGCGGGTGGCGGCCAGGCCGGGATCTTCCGCGCGACGGGCGAGCTCGTCGCCGAGATGCCGACCTACGGCGGCTTCGCGCGCGCGGACGGTTCGATCGCCGTCGCGGGGTACGACCCTCGCGCGTCGAAGTTCGTGCTGCTGCGCGCCGAGCGAGGCGCCGCGACCTCGCGCGCGCTGCTCCCGCTCGAGGGCGTCAGCGACGATCGCCAGGTCGCGCTCCTCGAGGATAGCGTCGTGTGGGGGACCGACGCCGGAGTTCTCTCGGTCGCGCGGCTTCTCCCGTCGGGTGCGCCGCTCGGACCGCGGGTCGAGCTCGGCGCGGTCGACGCGCTCGGTAGGCTCGAGTCGCTCGAGGGCTGTCGCACGCGTGACGCGTTCTTCGTCCTCGCGTACGGCGCGATGGGCTCCGCCGTCGCGGTCGACTCGGGCGATCGCTGGTCGCCCCTCGTCCCAGCCGGGGACGGCGAGTTCGGCTGCTCGGGGAAGGAGGCCTTCCTTCTCGACCAGCGGGTGCGGGCGGGCGGCACCGGATCCATCTCGCTCGAGCGCTGCACGGCCGCGGGCTGCCAGCGGCAAGCGATCGACCTCGACGAGGTGTTCCAGCACAACGTCGAGCTCCTGCCGAAGGTGGCCCCGGTCGCCCTGGCGCTCGACGGCAAGCTCCTCCTCGTCTGGCGCGCCGGACAGCGCGGTGGGGTGCGCATGCGCCTCGCGCCGATCGAGCACATCGCCGCGACCGAGGACGTCGTGATCTTCGACGACCGGATACAGGACGGTCGCGTCTCCGAGCGCTCGAACCTGCTCGAGATCCGAGGGTGGTCCCGCGAGGGCCGCGCGGTGGTCCTCGTCGGCACGACCTCGGGCGTGTGGGCCCTCGGCATCGACGGCGAGGGCAAGGTCACGCCGATCACGACGACGCGCTGACGGCTCGGTCCGCGCCGCGCCGACGCGCTCGACATAGCGGCCGGCTCCTCGCGAGGTTCGCGCTCGGCGAGCTCGACGGCGCTCCCGCGGTGCGCGCGTTGCAGCGCGCGTGACGGAGCGCGCGCACGCGCTCGGAAGGAGAGGCGCCGTGAAGACTGCCGCGCTGCTGTTCGGTCTCCTCGTGCTGGTGATCGGCGTCCTCGGGCTCCTCGTGCCGGACGCGTACCTCATCATCGCGCGCGGCGCGTCGACGACGGTCGGGCTCTACGTCGTCGCGCTCCTTCGCGTCGCGGCGGGGCTCGTGCTCGTCAGCGCCGCGCGCGGCTCGCGCTCGCCGATCGGCCTCCGGATCCTCGGCGCGTTCAGCTTCCTCGCGGGGCTCGTGACGCCGCTCTTCGGGGCCAGCCGGGCGCGCTCGTTCGTCGACGCGTGGGCGGCGGAGGGGCCGGGCGCCATGCGGGCGTGGGCCCTCGTGCCGATCGTCTACGGCGTGTTCGTCGTCTGGGCGGTGACCGGGAGCCAGCGCGGCGCGATCCGCCACGCGCGGCCCGCCGTCTGAGTCGCGCGGACGTCGCGGCTCGAGCAGGGACGTGCGGCTCGAGCAGGGACGTGCGGCTCGAGCAGGGACGTGCGGCTCGAGCAGGGACGTGCGGCTCGGGCTGCGTCTCGCCGGACACGAGCGGTGTCGCGCCGGCCGCGGAGGCCGCGGCCGCTCCGCAGGAATCCCCGCTCGTTTCGGGGCGAATCGCGCGCGACGCCGGGCATGGTCCTTGGTACTGCCGCGTCCGATGGACCGCCGTCTCCGCCCGACTCGCCGCTCCCTGTCGATGGTCGCCCTGGTGGGCGTCGCCGCGTGCCTACCCGGCGCGCGAGCGCCGAACGTCGCGCCCCAGCGGACGCTCGGCCTCGGCGCCGCGGAGGTCTCCGGACGCACATCGAGCGCGGCGTTCGGCGTCGTCTTCGCCGGGCCGAAGGGCGAGACCGTCGACCCGAGCGAGGTCTCCATCGTCTTCAACCGCCCGATGCGCCCCCTCGAGCTCGCGAGCGACGGTGAGGAGACGGCGCCGCCCGCTCGGATCGCGATCGCGGGCAGCCGCCAGGCTCCCGCAGGGAAGTGGCGCTGGCTCGGCACGAGCGCCCTCATGTTCGCGCCCGACGCGGCGTTGCCGCGCGCGACGTCGTACGTCGTGACCGTGCCCGGGTCGACGAGGGCGCTGGACGGCTCGACGCTCGGCGACGACTACACCTTCACGTTCACGACGGCGCGCCCTCGCGTCGTCCATTTCTCGCCGGGCGACGGCGCCACGCACCTCGAGCCGAAGCAGGCGTTCGAGCTCCGCTTCAACCAGCCCGTCGATCCGAAGGAGGTCGAGCGCGTCACGACGGTGAGCGCGTCCGCCGGCAAGACGAAGATCGCGTTCACGGCGTCGCGGCCGAGGCCGGACGTCCCGATGCTGGTCAAGCTCACGCCGAAGGCGCCGCTCCCGCTCGCCGCGCCGATCGTCATCGAGGTCGGCGCCGCGCTGCGGGGTGAGGAGGGGCCGCTCCCGAGCGGCGCCTCGCAAGAGGCGACCGTCGAGACCTACGGCCCGCTCACCGTGAGCGACGTGTCGTGCTGGCGGAGCGACGACAAGCTCTGCTCACCGCACGGCGGCGTGAGCGTCTCGCTCTCGAACCGCGTCGCGCTCGCCGATCTCAAGGCGCACGTCCGCGTCGAGCCGCCGGTACCCATCCGCTGGAGCACCGGACGGGACGGCGCCGACAAGGTCCAGTGGATCTCGCTCCCGGTCGATCTCGGCCCGGCGCGGACGTTCCGCGTCGTCGTTACCCCTGGGCTCCGCGACGAGTACGGCCAGGTCCTCTCCCGCGAGCACGCCGTCACGCTGCGCACCGGCGACGAGTCGCCGGACGTCCGGATCGGTCTCGTGGGTGACGTCTTCGAGGCGGCGAAGGCGAAGGGGCAGGCGATCCCGATCTCGTCGCTCAACGTCGACGCGTTCCAGCTGGTCACCGGCACGACCGACGAGCGCGGCCTCATGACCATCCTCGCGCAGCGGGGCTACGCGGACGAGACGTACGCCCGCCTGCGGTCGCTCTCGGGCGCGAAGACCGAGGAGGTCCGGAGCGGCGCCGCGCGGAACGCCGTGGCGACCAAGAACGTCAGCACGGACGCGCTGCTCGGCCCGAAGGGCAAGGGGCTCGCGTTCGTCGCGACGTCACGGCCGGGCGGGCGCCAGCGGCCGATCGTCGACGTGCACCACGTCACCGTCACCGACCTCGCGATCAGCGCGCGGCTCTCGCGCTTCGGGAGCATCGTCCTCGTCACGCGCCTCTCCGACGGAAAGCCCGTCCCCGGCGCGACCGTGGCGGTCCGCGACGGGAGCGGCGACGAGACCCTCGCGGTGCCGACGGACAGCCGCGGGATCGCGCGGCTGCCGGCGGATCGCCTCCAGCCGGTGAGTCGGGACGGGGGAGTCGCCCAGGATCTCGTGATCTTCGCGCGCTCCGGCGACGACTGGACCTACCGCAAGGCGTCCGACCTCGTCTCGCGCGCGGAGGTGCCGTACCTCGACATGGCCGCGCGAATGCCGGTCTTCGGGATGCTGTTCACCGACCGCGGCATCTACAAGGCCGGCGAGACGATCCGCGTCAAGGGCGTCTTTCGCAAGAACGAGTCGAAGGGGATGATCACGCCGCGCGGTCGCGAGGTGACCGTCCGCGCGAGCGATCCCGAAGGCGCGACGATGTTCGAGCACAAGGCGAAGCTCGGCGCGTTCGGCGAGCTCTCCGTCGACGTGCCGATCCCGGCGACCTCGCGGCTCGGCCGCGTCCAGCTCGAGGCGATCGTCGACGACGCGACCGAGAAGCACGGCTGGGAGCCGAACGCCGCCTCCGCGAGCGTCGAGATCGCCGCGTACCGTCCCGCGGAGTTCAAGGTGTCCGTCGAGCCGAGCCAGCCGGCGTTCGTCCGCGGCGACAAGGCGACCTTCGCGGTGCGCGGCGACTACCTCTTCGGCGCCCCGATGAGCGGCGGGAAGGTGCGCTACACGGCGACGCGCAGCCAGACGTCCTTCTCGCCGCCGCGGACCGACGGCTTCGAGGTCGACGACTCGGCGTACCGCTGGGCGCTCGCGGACGCGCCTCTGCGCGGCGGCCGCCTCGCGGGCGGCGACGCCGCGCTCGGCCCGAAGGGGACCTACGACGCGCCGCTCGCGCTGGCGCTCCCGAACCAGGAGGGCGCGGAGAGCGTGACCTTCGAGGCGGAGATCGAGGACCTCTCGCGGCAGACCATCGCGAGCCACGCGACCGCGCTCGTCCACCCTGCCGAGTTCTACGTCGCGCTCGAGCGGCCGAAGGACATGTTCGTCGCGGCCGGCGCGCCGCTCCGCGCCGTCGTCGCCGCCGTCGAGCCGTCGGGCGCGCGTCGCGCGGGGGTCGCCGTCACCGTGGACCTCGTCGCGCGGACGTGGGCGACCGCGACCGAGGCGACCGGCGAGGACGGGTATCACTACGAGTCGCGCGCCGTCGACAAGGTCGTCGGCACATGCGCCGCGAAGACGACGGCCGACCTAGCCGGCTGCGAGCTCAAGCCGGCGGCGGCCGGCTATTACATCGTCCGCGCGCGCGCCGCCGACAGGCGCGGCAACGCCGTCGCGTCGAGCTACAGCGTGTACGCGAGCGGCGACGGCGCGAAGGTCGCCTGGCCGGTCACCGACGGCACGCGCCTCGAGCTCGTGACCGACAAGTCGTCGTACGAGGTCGGCGACGTCGCCAAGGTCCTCGTCAAGAGCCCGTTCAAGGAGGCCGAGGCGCTCGTCACCGTCGAGCGTCAAGGGATCCACGAGGAGCGGCGCGTCCCCGTCCGCGGATCGATGCCGACGTTCGAGGTCCCGGTGACCGCGGAGATGTGGCCGAACGTCTTCGTCGCGGTCGAGCTCATCAAGGGCCGCACGACGGACGCGAAGGCGCCCGCGGCGAAGGGCGCCGACGTCGGAGCCCCGAGCTATCGGATCGGGTGGGCGGAGATCAACGTGAACCCGGAGGCGCGGCGCCTCCAGGTCGGCGTCGTGCCGTCGAAGAAGGAGCTCCGCCCCGGCGACACCGTCGACGTCGACCTCGTCGTGACCGACCGCGCGGGGAAGGGGGCCAAGGCCGACGTCGCGTTCTACGCGGTCGACGAGGGTGTCCTCATGCTCACCGGCTATCGTACGCCCGATCCGCTCCCGGTCTTCTCGTCGCGGAGGCCGCTCAGCGTGGCGCCGGTGGAGTCGCGCGACAACCTCGCGCGCATCCTCCGTCTGTCGCGGGGGCCCGGCGAGGACAAGGGCGACGAGGGCGGCGGCGGCGGTGAGGGCGGGCTCACCACGCGGCAGGACTTCCGCACGACGGCGTTCTTCCAGCCTTCGGTCGTCACGGGGCCGGACGGCAAGGCCCACGTGCGCTTCAAGCTGCCCGACTCGCTCACGACCTACCGGCTGATGGCGGTGGCGACCTCGGACACCGATCGCTTCGGCTTCGGACAGGAGTCGATCGTCACGAGCCGGCCGCTCATGGCGCGCCCGGCGCTGCCGCGGTTCCTCCGCGCCGGCGACGCCATGAACGCCGGCGTCATCCTGTCGTCGAAGGGGCTGCCCGCGCAGTCGGTCGTCGTGACGCTCGACGCCAAGGGCGTCGTGGTCACCGGGGAGGCCTCGAAGCGGATCGAGCTCCCCGCGAACGGATCGGTCGAGGTCAGGTGGGCCATCGGCTCCCCCGCGGTGGGTAAGGCCGAGCTCGCGTTTCACGCGCGCGCCGGCGCCGAGCGCGACGACGTCACGGTGAAGCGCGACGTCGCCGCGCCGCTCAGCCTCGAGGCGGTGGCGCTCTACGGGGACACCGAGAAGGCCGTCGCCGAGCAGCTCGGTGATCTGAAGGGCATGCGCACGGACACGGGCGGCCTCGATCTGCGCGTCGCGTCGACCGCGCTGGTCGGCCTCGACAGCGGCGTCGACGCGCTCCTCGAGTATCCGTACGGCTGCGCGGAGCAGCTCACGAGCAAGATGGTCCCGCTCGTCGCGCTCGCCGACCTCGCGCGTGACTACGGCGTCACGCTCCCGGCGAACACGAACGCGCTCGTCGACGACGCGATCGTGAAGATCCTCAAGGCGCAGCGGTCCGACGGATCGTTCGGCTACTGGTCCGACTCTCCACGAGGCGACACGTGGCTCACCGCGTACGCGCTCTGGGGCCTCGCGCTCGCCGAGCAGCGCGGAAGGCCGGTGCCCGGCGCCGCGACGGAGGGCGCGACCCGGTGGCTGCGCGAGCGGCTCGCCGCCTGCAGCCTCTCGGATCCGGCCGAGGCGCCGAAGCGCGGCCGCGCCGCGGCCGAGCGGTGGGAGTGTGGCGACGACGACGTCATGCTCTCGTCGCAGGCGTTCGTCCTCGACGTCCTCGCGATGACCGGGAACGCCGACGCGGGCTACGCGTCGCGCCTGTTCGCGCGCCGGGAGAAGATGCCGCTCTTCGCGCGGGCGCTGCTCGCGCACGCGATGAGCGTCACCAAGATGCGCCCGGAGGACGCGAAGGAGCTCGTGCGCGACGCCGAGGCGCACCTCCGGGTGACGCCGGCGGGCGCGACCATCGCGGAGAACCTCGGCGATCGCTACGCGCCGTTGCTCGACTCGGAGAACCGGACGACCGCGATCGTCCTCCGCTCGCTGGTCACCGTCGATCCGAAGCACCCGCTCGCCGCGCGGCTGGCGAAGGGCCTGCTCGCGGCGCGCCGCGGCGGCGCCTGGCGATCGACGCAGGAGAACGCCTGGGCGCTGTTGGCGCTCGACGACTACCGGAGGGCGCAGGAGAAGGACGAGCCGGACTTCGACGCGAGCGTCTTCTTCGGCGACCAGGAGGTCATGAAGGCGGCGTTCCGCGGGCGGAGCGTGAAGGCGCGCTCGGAGAGCTTCAGCGCCGACGCGATCTTCGGCCGGAGCGGGCAGAACCTCGCGTTCCAGGTGAACGGGCGCGGCAGGCTCTTCTACGAGGCGCGCCTGCGCTACGCGCGCACGGAGCTGCCGAAGGCGCCGATGGACCGCGGGTTTTACGTGAAGAAGCTCGTGCGGTCGCTCGCGCCGGCGGAGCTGTCGGAGGCGATGCGCACCATCCCGACGACGTCGGCGGCGGGCGCGACGGCGAGCGATCTCGTCCTCGTCGATCTCCTGGTCGTGACGCCGGAGCCGCGCGAGCAGGTCGTGATCGACGATCCGCTGCCTGCCGGGCTCGAGGCCGTCCAGGCGAAGCTCGCGACGACGGCCCGCGATCTGACCGTGACGGAGCCCGGAGAGGAGGGCGACGAGGGGGACGCCGACGACGCCCGCGACGTCGACGCGCGCGCCTCCGGACAGACGTTCCAGCGCTCCTGGTACCACCGCGAGATCCACGACGATCGCGTGCTCACGTTCGTCGACCACATGGCGGCGGGGATGTACCACTACCGCTACCTCGCGCGGGCGACGACGCCGGGCCGCTTCGTCGTCCCGCCGACCCGCGCCGAGTGCATGTACGAACCGGAGACGTTCGGCCGCACCGCCGCGACGATCTTCGAGGTGAAGGAGAAATGAGCCGCGCGCCGGACACGCGCTTCGTCCGCGGGTGCCGCGCGCTCGGCGGGGCGATGCTCGCCGCGCTCGCGTGGCTGCTCGTCGGCGCCGCGTTCACGCCGCTGCCGCCCGCGCTGTCGGCGGGCGGCAGCTACGGGGCCTCGGTCCGGTTCCTCGATCGCGAGGGGGAGCTCTTGCGCGAGGTGCGCGCCGACGACTCCGCGCGCGCCGTCTGGGTGCCGCTCGACGAGGTCGGCGACGGCGTCGTCCGCGCGGTGCTCGCCGCCGAGGACCGGCGCTTCGACGAGCACGTCGGCGTCGATCCGGCGGCCGCGGCGCGCGCCGTCGCGACGTCGATCCGCGCGCGCCGGATCGTCTCGGGCGCGTCGACGATCACGATGCAGCTCGCGCGCCTCGTCGAGCCGCACCCGCGGACCGTGCGCGGCAAGCTCGGCGAGATGGCGATGGCGGTGCGGATCGAGGCGTCGCTCTCGAAGGCGCGGATCCTCGAGGAGTACCTGAACCGCGCGCCGTTCGGGGCGGGCGTGCGCGGCATCGGGGCGGCGAGCCGCTACTTCTTCGACAAGCCGCCGCGCGAGCTCTCGACGGCCGAGGCCGCGACGCTCGCCGGGATCCCGCGCGGCCCGAGCTTCTACTCGCTAGTCCGGCGCCCCGATCGGGTGCTCGCGCGGCGCGACCGCGTGCTCGATCGCATGCTGGCGGCCGGAACGATCGGCCCCGAAGAGCACGCGCGCGCGAAGGCGGAGCCGCTGACGCTCCAGATCGGCAAGGGCGGCTTCGGCGCGCCGCACCTCGTCGACGCGCTGCTCGCAGGCTCGCTCGATCCGTCGGTGCCGGCGCTGCGCGGGAGGACGTCGCGCGTGGAGACGACGATCGACCGCGGGCTCCAGCGCGAGGTCGAGCGCGCCGCCGGGGACGTCCTCCGGCCGCTGGCGGAGCGACACGTCACGGCGGCGAGCGTGCTCGTCGTCGACAACGCCACCGGCGACGTGCTCGCCTACGTCGGCTCACCCCGCTGGGAGGACGACGCGCACGGCGGGAAGAACGACGGCGTCCGCGCCCGCCGCCAGCCAGGCTCCACGCTGAAGCCCTTCGTCTACGGGCTCGCGATGGAGGACCTCGGCTGGACCCCCGCGACCGTGCTGCCCGACGTCGAGCTGCACCTCGCGACGGCCGGCGGGACGTACTCGCCGCGCAACTACGACGAGCGCTTCCACGGCCCGGTGCGTCTCCGCGAGGCGCTGGCGAGCTCGTACAACGTGCCGGCGGTCTTCGCGGCGACCGAGGTGGGGGTGGCGCGCGTGCTCGACCGCCTGCGCGACGTGGGGCTCGGCACGCTCCGCGAGGCGCCCGAGTTCTACGGGCCGGCGCTCGCTCTCGGGGACGGGGAGGTGCGCCTCTACGATCTCGTCGGCGCCTACGCGGCGATCGCGCGCGGTGGCGTCCACCGTCCGCTCCGCGCGGTGCGCGCCGCCGAGGACGTCGACCTCCCGGCGGCGCCACCGGAGCGCCGGGTGATGCCCGAGGCCGAGGCGGCGATGCTCGCGGACGTCCTCCGCGACCGGACCGCGCGCGTGGCGGCGTTCGGCGAGCACAGCGCGCTCGACCTGCCCTTCGCGGTCGCCGCGAAGACGGGGACGTCGAAGGGGTACCGCGACAACTGGACCGTCGGGTTCACGCGCGAGCTCACCGTCGGCGTGTGGGTGGGCAATTTCGACGGCAGCCCCATGACGAAGGTGAGCGGGATCACCGGCGCGGCGCCGCTCTTCGCCGCGGCGATCTCGGCGGCGACCCGACGCGCGCCTGCGGCCGACGGGCCGGCGCGCGCCCCCGCCGGTGTCGCGAGGACGCGCGTCTGCGCGCTCTCGGGCGGCGCGCCCTCCCCGGGGTGCAAGCACGTCGTCGAGGAGCTCGTCCCGCGCGGGCACCGCCTCGCTCCGTGCGCGATGCACGAGGTGGTGAAGGTCGACGTCCGCAACGGGCTCCGGGCGACGCCTGCGTGCCCGGCGCGCGTCGTCGCCGAGCGGACGTTCGAGCGCTTCGATGGCCCGTTCGCGTCGTGGGCGCACGCGACCGGGCGCGCCGGCGCGCCGAACGAGTCGTCGCCACTCTGCGGGCCGAGCGCCGCGCGCGAGATCGTCAGCGGATCGCGCAGCGACGTCGCGATCCGTTACCCGCGCGACGGCGCGCGGTTCCTCGTCGATCCGGACCGACCGCGCGCGGCGCAGGCCATCCCGCTCAAGGTGGACGCGCCCGCGGCGGCGGACGTCGCGCTCTTCGTCGACGGGCGCCTCGCCGGACGGAGCGCCGCGGGCGCTCCGGTCTACTGGCCGCTCGAGCGCGGCGCGCACGCGATCGTCGCCGAGGCCGGCGGTCACCGGAGCGATCCGGTCGGGATCGTCGTCGAGTGAGCGCCGCGCGTTCGCGGCGCGCGTCGAGGACGGAGCGCTTCAGCTCGGCGCGCGTCGAGGACGGAGCGCTTCAGCGCCGCGCGCGCCGGCGGACGAGCGCGACGCCGGCCGCGGCGAAGAGCCAGGCGAGCGACGGAGCGGCGCCGCCGCGAGCGACGCGGCAACCGGACTGATCGTCGTCGCTCGGAGCGTCGCCGTTGGGCGCGCCGCCGGACGAGTCGCCGCCCGACGAGGCGCCGTCGCAGCCCGCGATCGGCGTGTGGGTGCAGCCCTCGGTCGGAGAGCAAACGTCGGTGGTGCACGCGTCGCCGTCGTCGCACGCGCCGCACGAGGCGCACGTCGAGGCTCCAGCGGTCGCCGCGAAGGTGCCCGGAGCGCAGGTCGCGCACGTCGCCGAGCCTGGAGCGGCGGACGCGGTCCCCGGCGCGCAGGGCGAGCACGCCGTGTCCGACGTCCCCGAGCACGCGGCGGAAGTGCGGCTGCCGGCGGCGCAGGTCGTGCAGGCCTCACACGCAGCGCCATCGAGGAAGTAGCCGGTCGCGCACGCACCGCACTCCGCGGCGGTCGGGCCGGCGCACGCCGCGCAGCTCGCGTCGCAGGCCGCGCAGACGGTGTTGGCCGTCGCGGTGCAGGCGGCGCTCGGGTAGGTGCCGGCGGCGCACGTCGCGCACGCGGCGCAGCTCCCTCCTGAGAGGAAGCTGCCGGGCACGCAGCGGGTGCACTGGCCCGCGCCGGCGGCGGAGCAGTCGAGGCAGCTCGCGTCGGCGCACGCGGGCAGATCGGCGGCGATGCGCTGGACCTCGTCGGCGCGAACGAAGGTGTACCCGCCCGCCTTGAGCAGCGGGACCATGTATTTCACCATGTCGAGCGTGTTGCCCTGGGCCCAGCCGTACGGATCGTGCAGCAGCACGATGCCTCGGCCGACGGAGTCGATCTCGTTGAGGTACGCGTCGCCGCACTCCGTCGAGGTCGCGTAGCCCTTGTTCTGGAGCTGACCCTGGAAGCAGGCCCAGTCGGCGGCGGCGGCGGGGTACTGGTCGCTCGCGCCGCCGATGTCCCAGTAGATCGGCCCGACGTAGTGGCTCATCGTCGAAGTGTCGAGGGTGCCGTGCACCGCCGTGCTCCACGCGCCGAACGGCGCGCGGAAGAGGGAGCGGTTCCACGGCGTCGCGCCGTGCGCGACCATGAGCGCGTCCGTCTCGGAGAGCTCCTGGACGCGCTCGCCGACCGGGACGGAGGTGATGTTGCGGTGGGTGGTCGAGTGGTTCGCGACCAGGTGACCGTCGGCCGCGAGCTGCGCGAGGATCGCGGTCGCGTTGGCGGTCGGGGGCGAGCAGCTGCTGTTCCCCGGAAGCGTCGGCGCCTGGATGCAGGCGCCGTTCACGAAGAAGACCGCGCGGATCCCCTCGGTCTTCAGGTAGGTCGACAGCGCGGCGGTTCGCGTACCGGGACCGTCGTCGAAGGTGAGCGCGAGCTGCTTCGCGGCCATGGTCCCCGCCCCGACGTAGTACGTCGCGTTCGTGCGCAGCTCCTGCGACGAGGCGCCGAGCGTCTCGCCGGACAGCGGCCGCGTCCCGGCGCGATCCTCCCCACACGCCCCGAGGACGACGAGGCCGGACGCGACGCATGCGGCCGCGAGCCGGCGGAGGGTGAGGGACGAACGAGGGGACGACGAGGAGGCGCTCACGCCAGGCAGCGTAGCGGCTGGAATCTCCGTGCGCACCGTCCAGTCGCGCTCCGCGGCAGGTGGCCCCGCCTACGGCGCGCGCCGGGACGAGGCCTGCGCCCGCGGGAGCGAGCCTCACGGCGCGGGAATAGAATAATGTTCTAGAACATTGTTGTAGCGAGCGCTACCGTCGTTTCATGCCGACGCAGCGAACCGCGGTGGTCACGGGCGCCAATCGAGGGATCGGGCTCGCCGTCGCGCGGGAGCTCGCGACGCGCGGGCTCACCGTGTTCCTCGTCGTCCGCGACGCCGAGGCCGGTCTTCGCGCGGCGCGTGATCTCTCCGCGTTCGGCGACGTCCACCTCGTCCCCGGCGATCTCTCGAGCCCGACGACCACACGCTTGGCCGCGGGCCGCATCGCCCATGCCTGTCCGAAGATCGACGTCCTCGTCCACAACGCCGGCGTCTGGCCGAGCCGCCTCGAGCGCGACGATCGCGGGATCGAGCGGGCGTTCGCGGTCAACCATCTCGCGCCGTTCCTGCTGAACCACCTGCTCGAGGACGCCCTCGGCGGAGAGGTCGGCGGGCGCGTCGTCCAGGTGAGCGCCGGGCTCTACGTGAAGGGGCGCGTCGACGTCGAGCGCACCGCGCGCGGCGACGACTTCCACGCCATCCGGACGTACGCGACGACGAAGCTCTGCAACCTGCTCTTGCTCGAGCGCTTCGCCCGGCGGCTCGAGCGGCGGCGCGTCACGATCAACGCCGTCCACCCCGGCGTGATCCGGACCAACCTCGGCGATCGACCGGGCGCGCTCGGCGTCGTCCTCCGCGGCGTGAAGCGCCTCTGGAAGGCGCCCGAAGCGGGCGCTCGTCCCGTCGTCCGGCTCGCCCTCGATCCGGCGCTCGCCGGGGTGACGGGGCGCTACTTCGACCTCGATGAGGAGACGCCGCTCGCGCCGCTCGCGCGCGACGAGGCGCTCGCCGCGCGGCTGTGGGAGCAGGCCGAGGGCTTGTGCGCGCCAGCGCGAGAGGCGCATCATGCCGGGAGCGATGCGAGCCAGCGGTCCGGGTAAGTCGAGCCGAGCGCGCGCGTCGAGCGGACGGCGCGTCGCGAAGCGCCCTGCTGTGCGCGATACGGCGTCGCGCCTCCTCGACGCCGCGCTCCGCGTGTTCGTCGAGCGCCGGAGCACGGGCGGCTACACGGTGCACGCGGTCGTCGCGGAGAGCGGGATCAGCCTCGGGAGCCTGTATCACCACTTCGGCAGCATGGACGGCCTCTCCGCCGCGCTCTATGCGCGCTCGATGGCCTCGCTCCTCGACTCCATCGGCGACGCCGTGGAGGACGTCGAGGCGCCGCGCGCGGCCGTCACGGCCATCGTGCTCGCGTACCTCATGTTCACGGCGCGCCACAGGAACGTCGCCACGTTCATCCACGCTGCGCCCGCCGAGCGATTCCTGCCGGCACACGCCGCGGCGATCGGCGCCGACATGGAGCCGCGCCTCGCACGCATCGTCGACGCGCTTCGCCCGCACGTCGCCGCGGGCGCCGTCGTCGCGCTCCCGGCGCCGCTCCTCGAGATGCTGATCATCGGTCCGGTCGCCGAGACCGCGCGCCGGTGGATCGCGGGCGCGCCCGGGATCGACCTCGGGGAGGCGTCGCGCCTGCTCCCGGAGCGCATCTGGCGCGCTGTGCGAGCGTAGGAGCGCCGCGCTCCCTCCGCGTGCCGCGCCGACGTCCCCGCGTTGAGGGCGCTCGACGTCGCGGGACGAGGCCTCGCGTCGAGGGCGCTCGACGTCGCGGGACGAGGCCTCACGTCGAGGGCGCTCGCGCCCTCGACGATCAGCGATCCAGCCCGAGGCGGGCTCGCGCCTCGGCGTATGCGTCGGTCACGCTGAAGGTCATCAGCTCGCGCGCCTCGGCGTGGCGCGCGATCCAGGCGGCGCGCTCCTCGGAGCCCGTCGGCGCCGCGTCCTCGTTCAGGCTCCAGGCGATGGCGTCGAGCGCGGCGTTCGGATCGCCGATGGCCAGCAGCGCCACGCGGTTCGCCCACGCGTGCGCCGCGGGCCCGAGGTTGGCCCACTGGGCGCCGAGCATGCCCGCGGCCTCGAGCGCGATCACGCCGACGGTCGGGTCGAGGTTCCGTGGCAGCGCGGGTCCGATCCGCCGCGCCAGGTCGGTGACGCGCTTGGCGTCGATCCCCTGGGGCATGTGGCTCGGGTTGAACGCGTTGAACAGCCCCGCGACGAGCCCGGAGACCTCCTGCGGCTGCCCGCGGAGGAGCGCCGAGGCGCGCACGAGGATCATCTTCATCGCGCGGACGACGACGAACATGCGCGCGCGCTCGTTCTTCGTCTTGGCGAGCCCCTCGCCGACGAGCAAGGTCGGCGGGTTGGTGGCGAGCGGGAGCGCCACGCGGTCGAGCACCGGGGAGACGAGGATCTGCAGCGCGCCGAGGCCCACCACCGTCGCGACCGAGCCGACGGTGGCGCCGATCGGCGTCCCGGGCTGCAGCGGCGTCGCCTTGAGCAGCCGGAGGTCGACGGGCGCGACGGCGTCGAGCGCGTCGCCGGCGTGGAAGAGGAGCGCCCGGAGCGCCGGGTTGATGACGTCCGGCGTGAGCACGTCGTCGAGGCGCGGATCGACCGCGCGCGCGTCGGCGCCCATGAGGTCCGACGGCTCGCCCTCGACGGCCGCGAGCGTCGCCGCGACGACCCGCGCCGCGTCGCGCTTGCCGCGGAGCTCGAACGCGGCGTGGAGGACCTGGAAGAGCGAGGGGACGAAGCGCCCCTGGGCGAACGCGCGCCTCGCGTCGCCCGCGGCGCGGTCGAGGAGGATCTGCATCGCCGGCATCTGGCGCTGGCGCGCGTAGAACTCCGCCATCGCGCGGAGCGCGACGACCGACGTTGGGAACTCCTTGCGCGCGGAGTCGAGGACCTGCTCGCTCCGGCGCGGGTCGCGGCCGACGCTCTCGTGGATCTTCGCGAGCTCCACGAGGCAGGCGAGGCGCGCGTCCGGATCGGCCTCCGCGGCGACGATCTCCTGCTGCGTCTCCACGGCCTTCTGGACGTCGCCCTGGCGCTTGTAGACGTCGACGAGCCGCGTGAGGACGCCCATGTCACCGGGCGAGCGCTTGAGGACCTCCTTCAGCGCGATCTCGGCGCGCGAGAGGTTCGGCGCGTGCACCGAGTAGATCTCGCCGAGCCGCTCGTAGATCGCGCGCTGCTCGGCGACGTCGGAGAGGAGGCGGGCCAAGCGCACGTAGGCCTGCTCCGCGCCGCTCCAGTCGCCCTCCCGGATGCAGAGGTCGGCCATCGCGCTGAGCGCCGTCGTGTGGTCGGGGCGCTTCTCGAGCGCGCTCTCGAGGCACACCTTGGCCTTCGGCAGCTCGCCCATGTCGGCGAACGCGCGCGAGAGCTCGACCTCCAGGGCGACGCGCTCGTCGTCGTCCTCGACGACGTCGAGGCGCTTCTCGAGGAGCCGGGCGAGCTCTGCGTCGAGGTTCTTGTCCGCGTAGAGCGCGGAGAGGCGAGGGAAGACGTCGGCGTAGGTCGCGTCGATCTCCGCGGCCGCCTCCAGCGCGCTCATGGCGCGCTCGGCGTCGTCCACCTCGTCGAGCCAGATCTTCGCGGCGTCGTGCCAGGCCAGGAGCTGGTGCTCGCGGACTACGCTGGTGCGCGCGAGGCTCTCGCAGGCCTCGGCGGCCTGGCGGGCCTCTCCCGCGCGCTCGCGCAGCTCGGCGAGGAAGCCCCAGGTGACGACGTCCCCCGGGTCCTCGTTCGCCGCCTGCTCGAGGTGCGCGCGCGCGTCCTCGTCGCGCCCGAGCCGCGCGGCGGCCTCGCTCGCGCGGAGGAGGAGCGAGGCGCGCTCCGCTGGCCTGTGCGTGCGCTCGAGCAGCGCGAGGGTGACCTCGAGGAGCGCCGCGTCGTCCTTACGAGCGCGCGCGTGCGCGGAGAGCGCCCGGAGGGCCCAGAGGGACGCCTCGGGCTGCGTCGCCGCGAGCCGCGCCATGTCGTGCGTATGCTCCCACGCGCTCGCCGGGTCGTCGGCGGTCGCGTTGACCTGCGCGTCGCGCACGCGGAGCCGCGCCGCGTGCTGCGCGTGGCCCGTCGACTCGCCGCCGGCCGTGCCGTCGAGCGCGATCGCGATCTGCTCGAAGACGGGGCCGAGCTCGTCGTCGCGCCCCTCGCTGATGAGGGCGTGCTCCAGCCATCGGAGGCTCGGCTTGTGCCGCGGGGACTCCTCGAGGATCGAGCGATGCCACAGCAGCGTGGCGGCGGCGTCGCTCTTGCCGACCTCGTCGAGGTGAGCCAGGCGCTCGAGCGCCTCGCGGCGCAGCGGCTCATCGCCTCCTGCCTTCGTCAGCTCCATCAGCGCTTCGGCCTGGCGGGTGACGTCGCCGGTGGCGAGCTCGGCGCGCTCGACGATGGGCGTCGACAGCCCGTGGTCGCCTGCGTCCGCGGCCCGCCGCGCCGCGGCGAGCGTCCGGGCGGCGTCACCGGCGCGGTCGTGCTCCAGCGCGGCTTCGAGCCAGAGCAGCGCGGCTCCCGGTCCGGTCGCTGCCTCCGCGCGCTTCTCGCGCCACGCGCCGCGATCGGCGGGGGGCTCCGGCGCGAGGCGCTCGTGCAGCTCGCGGAGCGCGACGTCGTCGGGGCGCGCCCGGTGCGCCTCCTCGAGCCGCGTGCTCGCCAGCTCGGGATCGCGATCGGCGATCAGCAGAGCCTCCCGCACGGCGTCGAGCGCGGTCTCGAGCGGATCGGTCGCGTACGCGCGGCGCTCGTGGATCCAGCGGAGCACCTCGTCGAGGTCGCCCTTGCGGCGGCCGACGCGCTCGGCGAGGAAGCCGCCGATCCCGAGCTCGGGCGCGGCGCGGTGCACGCGCTCGAGCACGGCGGCCTGGGCGTCGTCGTCCAGCGTGCTCCGCGCCATCCCCTCGAGTCTGAGCACGGCGGACGCGACGCCGTCCGGCATCTCGTCGGCCAAGCGGAGCAGCTCGGCGCCCAGGTCGAGCTCGCCGTCGAGGTCGGCGGCGATGCGCAGGATGCCGTCCGACGTGAAGCTCGCGTCCTTCGCGGCCTCGCGCCAGGCTTCCTTCGCGCGCTCGCGGTCCTCGGCGCGCTCCGCGACGAGCGCCGCCGCGACGTGGCGCTGGGCGACGCCGGCCGCGGCGTCGCTCGCGGGCAGGCTCGAGAGCGCCTCGCTGAGCTCACCCCAGCGCTTGCCCCGGACGGCGGCCTCGATCGCGACGCCGCCCGCGGCCGCGGGGCGGGGCGCGGGGATGCCGGCGAGCGCGGCGTCGAGCGCTTCGCCCCGCGCGTTCCCGGCCAGGACGCGTCCCAGCGTCGCGAGCGCGCGCGCCTCGGGCGTGCCGGCCGTGCGCGTCGCCCGCGCCGCAGCGGCGTCGCCGTCCTCGCCCTCCGCGGACGGGACCGGCGCGAGCGCGGAGAGCGCGTCGGCGAGCGGTGCCAGCGCGTCGTCGTTCGCGAGCTCGTCGAGGATGGCCGCGTCGACGACGGCGTCGCCGCCCTTCGCGCTCGCGAGGACGCCGAGGAGCGCGCGCTCGGCGGGCTCGAACGCCGACGCGTCGGAGAGCGCCGCGGTCACGAGCTCGGGATCGCCCAGCTCGATGCCGCGCGCCGCGAGCTGGCGGCGCGCCAGCGGCTCGTCGTCGAGCGCGAGCGTCTTCAGCGCGCGCGCCGCGGCGCGCCGTGACGCGATGTGCGTCGCCCCGAGCGCCGCGGAGAGCCAGAGGGCGCCCTTCGACAGCTCGGAGAGGGTCGCGATCTCGCCCGCCGACTGCGCGGCGGCGACGACGTCGCCGGCGGCGAGGGCCCGGCGCGCGTGGCGCAGGCCGTCGTTGATCGGCATGTCGTGGACCTCGGCGCCGGCGCGCTCGACGCCGCGGAGCCTGAGCGCCGTCGCGATGGCCTTGTCGAGGGAGACGAGCTCGGAGTTGTCCGCGACGCGGAGCGCGCCGCTCGTGTGGTCGTCCTGGGCGAGGGCGAGCGCCGCCCGCGCGATGGGCGCGCGCGTGTCGGCGGGATCGAGCTTGCAGGCGCTGTCCCAACGCTCGACGGCGGCGTCTCCGCGGTCGTCGATGCGCAGCACGTCCGCCGCGAGGAGGGCGGCGTGGGCGCGAGCGGACGACGTGGGCGACCGAGCCGCCTCCGCGTCGAGGGCGTCGGCGAGCGCGTCCGGATCGGCGGGCATGAGCTGCCTCGCCTGGCGCCAGGCGAGCGGCAGCTGCGGGGCGAGGTCGCGCGCCTCGGCGGCGAAATCGAACGCGCGCTCGCGGTCGCCCACCAGCGCGGCGAGCTCGCTCAGCGCGAGCAAGGCGCGAGCGCGCGCGGTGTCGTCGACGGTGGCGCGGGCCTCCTCCTCGAGCCAGGCGATCCGGGTGGCGAAGGCCGCCGCCTTCGCCTCGTCGAGCCAGCGCGAGACCGGACGCTCGTCACCCGCCGCGAACGGCGCCTGGGCGCCGTGCGCCTTCGCCGGCGCGCTCGACGGAGCCGCCGGTGGCGCGTTCGACGGGCGGCCCATCGTCGGCATCTCGTCGTCGGCGGGGAGACGCGTGGCGGTGTCGGCGTCGGAGAGCGAGCCGCGATCGCGCACCATCGTGGCGTTCTCGTCGTCGCTCTCGCTCTCGCGCAGCTTCGCCTCGATGTCTCGTGTCGAGACCGTCGGCGCGTCACCGATGCTCTCGCGCGCCGGGATCCGCGCGGCGGGTCGCTCCGCCGTCTCGTCCTCGGGGAAGTCGTCGAGCGCGATCGCGCCGAGCCCGTCGTCCCGATCAGGCTCGTCGGCCGGGGCGAGCGGCGGCAGCGGAGGCGGCCCTGCGGCTCGGGTCGAGACCGGCTCGGCCATCTCGAACGGGCTCGCCTTCACGAGCGTCGCCTCGCTCTCGCGGTCCTCGAACGGCGACGCTTGCACGTGACGAGGGGCGCTCGCGGGATCGCTCCACGGCGCGGCGACCCGCGTGGTCTCCGACGGCGCGCGCGGGGCGGGCAGCTTCGGACGCGACGGCGTCTCGGCGCCCGGGCCCCCGCGATCGGGGCGCGGGAGCGGTCGCGAGAAGAGCTGGTCGAGGCCGCCGCGCGCCGACGGGGGCGCGGAGGGGCGGGCAGGGGGCGCGGACGTTCGCGGAGGCGGGGGCGAGAGCGACGACGTGCGCGGCGGGGCACCCGAGAGCGAGGCTCGCGGCGGCGGTGCGGACAGCGTCGACTTGCCCGCCGGGGCGTCGTCGCGGAGCTCGCGCGGCACGGGCGCGATCAGCGTGCCCTCGGGAGCCCCGCGCAGCGCGCGATCCGAGGCGACCGGCGGGTCCGCTTCCGCGTTCGCGGCGGGGCGCCCGGCGTCCTCGGTGGGAGGCGGCTCGCTCTTCGGCGCCGCGGCCGCCTTGGGCGAAGGAGCCGGCGCGCGTACCGCCGCCGCCTCGGGGGACGCCGCGTGCGCGCCTTCGGCGTCGTCGGCTCCGAGCGGCCCGGCGACGCGGTTCGTGTCCGCGTCGCGCGCGACCTCGGGGACGAACGTGTTCTTCTCCCACTCGTCGAGGGCGCTGTCCCAGTCGAGATCGCCGAGCCCGGCGAGCGGATCGTTGCGGTCGTCGCTCATCCCTGACCCTCGAGACCCAGCGAGCGACGAAGCTCGAAGTACGGGCGTGAAAGTACGAAGCGAAAGAGCTCGTGGGCGCGGAGATCGTCGCGCGCGACCGCGCCGAGGCGCTCGACCGGCTCGCCGAAGACGTCCGCGAGCACGACGGCGACGTCGCCCGACGCGAGCGCCGCGCACCGCGCCTGCGAGATGCGCGCGCGCGCGGCCCACTGCCGAGCGTCGGGAGAGGCGGCGACGTAGGCCCGGCAGATCGGCTCGATCGCCGCCTTGGTCTTGCGGGAGATGGCCTTGCCGATGTGCCGCTCGACCTCGGCGAGCACGGCGAACGGCGGCGCGTCCACGCGGACCTTGGCGAGGTTGCAGGCGGCGACGACGACGGCCGCGACCGTCGCGTCGTCGCGCCAACGCGTGATCGTGGTCCCGCGCGCGATCGAGACCAGCTCGCGCACGACGCGGGCGCGCGTGGTCGGCGACAGCGGCGCGTTCACCCCCGACCCGACGACGATCGCAGGGGGATCGCCCGCGACGCCCTGGACGCCGCCTGGATCCTTGCCGCCGACGTAGAGGTCGAACTGCGTGATGCCGAAGGCCGCCGCCCACTGCGCGATCTCGGCGCGGAGCGCGATCCCGGCCTTCGGGTCCACGCGGTCCTTCTTCGTGACGCCGAGGCTCTCGCGCGTCGGGCCGAGCGCCTCGCCGAGCGTCGGCCCGAGCGCGATGAAGAGATCGGCGATCGGCCCGTCGTCTCCCGGGGCGAGGACCTGTCGGAGCATCGGCTCGCTCAGCGCGACCTGCGGGGTCCGCGGCTTCTTGCTCGAGTAGAGCGCGATCATCTGCTCGCTCGATCCGTCCGGCCCGCCGAGCGCGACGGCGCACGAGAGCGCGGCCTGCTCCAGCGCGTTGTCCGCGAGCGCGTGCGCGACGTGCGCGAGGCGCCGCTGCGCGTCGAGGTTGCTCGGCAGCTCGTGCAGCGACATGAGGAGCGCGTCGCGGGAGCGCTCGAGGAGGGGGCGCCGCTCGCGGAGCGAGGGATCGAGGCCTACGACGAGATCGATCGCCTCGCCGTCGGTGGGCGCCTCGTCGAGCAGCTTCGTCGCCGCGCCGATCGCGGAGGTCGGGGACATCATGCGATCTCGGTGGATCGCCATCGCGAGCCGCGCGGCCTCGATGCGGCCCGCGCGCTCGGGGCGCTCGTGCATCAGCTCGGCGAGGATCGTCGTGGCCTCGACCCACGCGCCGGTCCGCGCCGCCGCGCGGGCGAGGCGCTCGCGGACGGGGAGGGTGGTGAGCCGCGCGTGGTGGAGCGCGACGAGGACCTCGAGCGCGAGGTCGTGGCGCCCGAGCTTGTTCTCGTAGAGGTCCACGGCGGCGACGCCCGCGGTGACGCGGTTCTTCGGCGGCGCCGCCTCGACGCGCGCGAGCCGCGCGAGCTTCTCCGCGGCCTCCTCGAACATGCCGCGCCGAATGAAGATCTCGCCCGTCAGCGCGAGCGCCCCGACGTGGTTGTCGTCGAAGGTCGTGACGTGCTCGAGCGCCTCGAGCGCGCCCTCGGGATCGCCCTTCTCGCGGAGGACGCGCGCCTGCTCCCAGTAGAGCTTCGCGATCTCCGGCGCGTCGTCGATGACCTCGAGGCGTCGCTCGACGAGCGCGAGCAGCTTGTCGTGGTCCTTTCGCTCGCGCACGCGGCGAAACAGGCGATCGAACGCGACGGGGCGCGCGGCGTCGCGCGCGAAGCTCGCGTCGAGCGCGCTCTCGGCCCGCGCCTCGAAGGCGGTGCCGAGCCGGAGCCACGCGAGCGCCGCCTGCTCCCAGAACGCCGCGCCGCGCCCGTCGTCGTCGCACCGCGCGCCGAGCTGCTCGCACGCCACCGCGTACGCTTCGTTGTCGCCGAGCTCCTCGGCGCACGTGCGCATGCCCTCCCATGTGTGGAGGTCGTCGGGCCGGGTGGCCGTGACGGCGCGGAAGACGTCGAGCGCCGCGGCGGCGTCGCCCGCGGCGAGCGCCGACCAAGCCGCGAGCCCCATCGCGTCGCTCTCCGTGTCTTCGCCGAGCGTGCCGTCGAGCTCGGAGAGCGTCGAGGCGCGGCGCCTCGGATCGCAGCCGGGAGGCGAGAGCTCGAGGTTCGCGAGGCGCGCCGCGTGCGACGTCCCCGGCACGAGCGCGTGCGCGTCCTCGGGGGCGAGCGCCCAGGCGAGCAGCGTCGCGCTCGCGTGGAGCGCTTCGCGCGCTTCGTCCGAGGCGAGCTCGGCGAGCGCGCGCCGCGCGGGGATCTCCTTTCGCGGATCGCCGCTCGCCATGGCGCTCGCGAGCCACTCGACGGCGGCCGCTTCGCCGCCACCCGCGTCGAGCCACGCCTTCGCGGCTGCGGCGATGGCGTCGGCGTCGGCGTCGGCGTCCTCGCGCGCGATGCGGAGGCGCTCCGCGGCGGCCGCGGCCTTCGCGTGCTCGCTCTTGGCTGCGACGGCGTCGAGGGCGGCGACGAGCGCCTCGGGATCGGCGGCTCCCTGCGGCCACGCGAGCCGGGCGAGCGCACCGGCGAGGCGAAGACTGTCGCTCGACGCGATGTCGAGCGCCGCGAGCGCCGACGCGGCGTCGTCGGGATCGCCTTGGGACGCCTCGAGCGCGAAGCGCTCCAGCGCCACGCCGGCGTCGCTGCGCGCGACGTCGAGCGCGCGGCGACGGCCGTCGACCGTGTCGACGTCGATCCCTCGCGTCGCCCAGGCGATGGCCTGGCGCGCGGCGTCCGGCGCGGTCTCCGCGGCGGCGTCGAGGCGAGCGATCGCCGTCGCGCGCTCGCCGAGGCGCCAGCTCTCGAGGCCCGCCTCGAGGTAGCGCGCGGCGGCGCGCTCACCGTCGTCGCCGACGGTCGCGGCCGCCTCGGCGGCCGCGCTCGCGAGGCGCGCCGCGGCGGAGCGATCGCCGGCGAGCCGCAGCAGATCGCCGAGGTACGCGGTGACGAGCGGATCGGTCGCGTCGTCCTTCGCGAGGGTCTCGAGGTGGGCGATCGCGGCGGTCTCGTCGCCGGCTGCGCGGGCGCGGAGCGCGCACACGACGCCGAGGCTCCGGCGGAGCGACGCGTCTTCGACGCCCGCGGCGAGCTCCTCGAGCGCGGTGCGCGCGCGCGCAGGATCGACGTCCGGGGAGGCGAGTCCGTCGAGCACGCGCCCCAGCCACGCGCCCTCCGGCAGCTCGCGGAGCGCCGCGGTCGCCTTGGCGGCGCCGGAGTCGTCGCCCTGAGCGAGGCGGATGCGCGCGAGCTCGATCCAGAGGAGCGGCAGCTGCGCAGCGGAGTCCTCTGCGCCGCCGCCCGGGTCGCCGCTCGCGCTATTCGCGCCGGCGCTCGCGTGCTCGACGAGCGCGCGCGTCGCGTCTTCGTACCACGTGTGATCCGAGCGGAGGCTCGCGAGCGTGCGCCCGAGCCGCGCGATGGTCTCCTTCGGCACCCCGCAGGCGGCGGCTTGGCCGAGCGCCTCCCGCGCGCGCGCCGCGCTGTCGGCGCGCGTCGCCCAGACGTACGCGGCGAGGAGGAGCGCGCGGCCCTGCGCCTCCCCGGTGGTGCAGTGACGGGAGAGCTCCTCGAGCTCGGCCGCGAAGCGCGCGCCGTCGCCGCTACCCTCGAGGATGTCGATCTTGAGCGCGCGCGCCGGCGAGGACGCGGGATCGCGTTCGGTCGCGCGCGTGAGCGCCTCGAGCGCGCGCGGGACGTCGCCCTCGCTCGCGGCGTGCTCGGCGATCCGCATGGACAGCGACGCCGCGACGCCGCCGTCGGTCTCGCCCACGCTGCGCCGCTCCGCGAGCTCGGCCGCGAGCGCGGTGTCGCCCGCGAGCTCCGCGAGTCGGAGGCGGGCGGTGAGCGCGATGCGCTCGACGGTCGACGCCGCGTCGCGCGCCCTCTCGCCGTTCGCGGTCGGCTCGTCGCGCGATGCGTCCTTCGCCGCCGCGTCGGCGAGGACGGCGAGCGCGCGGTCGAGCAGCTGCGAGGCCCGGCCGAGCTCGCTCGCGACGCGCCGTGCGTCGGCGGCGCGGAAGAGCAGGTCGACGACGTGCTCGACGCGGCGGCAGTATCGCGGGACGCCGCGCGCGTCGCCCGCGTCGGCGTCGTTCATCGCGGCGAGGATCATGTCCGCGCGCGCCTCGAGCGCCTCGGCGAGCGCGCGGCTCCGCGCTCGCGCGTCGTCCGAGCCCGGCAGCCCCGGATCCGCCACGACGATCCGCTCGGCCGTCGCGGCTGCCTCGAAGCCCGCGCTCCCGCCCTCGTCGCGCGCGCGGACGAGGATCTCGAGCGCCCGGTCCACGTCGCCGCTGCTCGCGGCGAGCCGAGCGACGTCGACGAGCAAGAGCCCGCGCCAGGTCGGATCGTCGGTGAGCTCGGCGCGCCCGGCGAGGGCCTCCTCGCGCTGGGCGGCGTCGCCGAGCTTCGCCGCGACCATCTCGAGCGCGAGCCACGCGGGCCCGAGGTCGGCGGCGATCGCCCCGGTCTCCGTGGCTTCGCGCGCCAGACCGCGCGCGCCTTCGAGGTCGTTCTGGACGCCCTCGACGAAGAGCGCGCGCTGCGTGAGCGCGCGCGCGCGCTCTTCGGGCGTCGCCGCCGACGCGACGAGCCCTTCGATGAGCTTGCCGAGGTTGGAGAGCGAGCGCCGTCGTTCGAGCAGCCGGACGAGGCCCTCGAGCGGCTCGCGGAAGCTGGTGTCGGCGTTGTACGCGGCCAGGTAGTCGCGCGCGGCGCCAGGCTCGTCGCCGCCGCGCTCCTGGATCTCGGCCGCTTCGTTGAGCAGGCGCGCCTTGCGCGCCTTGTCGGTGGTCGCGGCGACCTCGGCGCGCAGGCGGCCGACCGCGGCCGCGACGGCCTCGATGGTCTCGATCGGCGCCGGCGGGAGCTGGGACGCGCCGCTGCTCGTGAGCGTGGCCGCCGCGCGTGCGTCCGGCGCGTCGAGCGACGTGATCGTCGGGGCGCCGTGCTGCCCTCCCTCCGTGGCTGCGTCGGCCGCGTCGTCGTCCGCGGCGGGCGGGTCGTCGCCGTTCACGGAGGCGTCGCGCCGAGCGCCGAGCAACGGAGGCGGCCGCGGCGGATCGGAGGCGTCGCGCCGAGCGCCGAGCAACGGAGGCGGCCGCGGCGGACCGGAGGCGGCGTCCCGCGCGGGCGAGTCGCCGGCGGACGCTCCGTCATCGCCGTCGCGCGCGTCATCGTCGACGAGCGCGTCGTCATCGACGAGCGCGTCGTCGTCCAGCTCGTCGGTCACGAGCGCGCCGTCCGCGCGTGCTCCGAGCGCATCGCCGGCGGCCGCGACGTCGCCGACGGACGCGACGTCGACCGAGACGTCCCCGGCGGAGGCGACATCGCTGACGGACGCGACGTCGATCGAGACGTCCCCGGCGGAGGCGACGTCGACCGAGACGTCCCCGGCGGACGCGGCGTCGCTGGCGGAGGCGACGTCGGCCGAGACCTCGTCACCGTCGACCGGCGCGAGATCGCCGTCGTCGACCGGCACGACCCCGGCGCTCGCGATCTCTTCCCCGGCCGGAGCGACGTCGTCGGGCCGCGGAGACCCGTCATGGTGCTCGGCTTCCTTCGTGTCTTCCGGCATTTCGCCGGCGTGGAGCATACCCCACACCGCCCGAGCGGTGTGCGGCATTCGAGCCCGAACGCGGCGTTTCTTCGGTCGCGCCCGCGAGCGAGCTCAGCTCGCGCCGAGCGGGGACACGGGCCTCAGAGGCGCCCGTTCGGACGCGGCGCGCGCATGCATGAGCGCGCGGGCGACCGGCCGCTCGCGCGACGGGTCGAAGACCGCGTCAGCGCCCGCCGCAGCGGCGCTTCCGTGAGCACGCGTTGGCCCGCGCGAGCACGTCGAAAGCGAATGCGCGCCGGAGTGACGGCGCCGCGCTGGACCGCGCGAATCGAGCTCAGAGAAGCGCGGTCAGCTTCTCGTTGACCTTCTCTTCGATCGTCCCCTTCATCACGCGGAGCATGAAGGGCAGATCGATGGCGACCCGGACGTTCTTGTCGCTCACCGCGACCTCGCCCTTGGTCCCCTTCGCGGCGCCGCTCGCGGCGTCGAAGCGGATCGTGTCGCCCTCCCACTTCCACTGAATGCCGAACTTCTGCTCCATTCCCTTGGCGAGCTCCTCGGCCTTCTTCTTGGCGTCGTCGATGCTGAGGGAGTGGGTGCGGCTGATGTCGATCGTGGCCATCGCGCGGACCCTACCATCATTCATGGCGATCCCCAACCATCACCGAGCGTCGCGGGCGTCCGCGCCCGGGGCCTATTCGAGGCGCTTGACGACCCAGAACCCGCGCGCCGTCTCGAGGACCTCGGAGACCTCGCCGGGCGCGAGCGCGAAGACCGACAGCTCGGTCCGGGCGTCGAGGACGCCGCGGGGCATGTGGCCGATGTTGTCCGAAGAGCCCGGATCGCCCGCGGTGACGGCCTGGTGGAAGTCGCTCCGCGCGTCCGCGCCGAGGCGCTCGGCGAGGACCATCGCGTCCTTCTTGCTGCGCGCGTTCGCGGCCGCGCCCTCGGCGCCGGCGAACGTGACGAGCACGACGCCGATCCGCACGTTGCGAGGCGCGCTCGACGGCAGGACCGCGGCGTCGCCGAGCGAGAGCGACGGGAGGAAGAGCCCGGCGTCGAGGTCGTCCGAGCTCGGCGCGCCGGCGTCGTCCTCGGGAGGCGCGGCGCTGGCCGCGGCCGTCGTCGCGGCGTCGGCCGTGGCCACCGCCCGCGGCGCGCGCGGGCGCGAGCTCTCGGCCTCGTAGGTCATCCAGCCGACGAGGCCGATGACGGCGGCGCCGACGACGATCGACGCCCACCTCTGGGCGTCACCTCGTCGCGCGCGATCGTGCGGAGCCGAGCTCACGGAATCGCCTCTCTATCTGGCATTGCGCGCGGTCTGCCCGCGCGGTTCGGTCGGCGGCTCAGGGGGAGCCACTCGGGAGATCGTTCGAGCGCGCGGCCTCTTCTTCCTCGGCGAGCGCGGAAGGCGGCGGACCCCACTCTTCGAACGGACGCATCGTCGGCGGGGGCGGATCGCCGTACAGCTCGAGCTGCGCGGCGAGCCAGTTCTCCTGCTCGATGAGCGACTTCTTCTCGACCTCGAGCTCGGGCGTCGACTCGAGGACGGACAGGACCTTGTCGAGCTTCGGCTGGACCTCGGCGAGCTCCTTCCGGACGACGACGGGATCGATCCCGGCGCGGTCCGCGAAGTGCTCGGCGAGGATGAGCAGCTTGTTCTGCCCGGCCTCGGCGAACCCAGGGCCCACCGCGACCTTCTTCAGCTCGCTCCCCTGCTTGTAGGTCACGATCCCGGGGCGGAGCGCGGCGACGACCGGGAGGTGACCCGGCAGCACGCCGAACTCGCCCTGGACGCTCGGCGCCGTGACCTCGTCGACGGTCTCGGCGAGCGCGCGACCCTTCGGGGTGACGATCTCGAGCTCGATCTTCTCGGCCATGACTACTTCTTCGACTTCTTGAGGAGATCGGCCGCCTTGGCCTTCATCTCCTCGATGTTGCCGACGAGGTAGAACGCCTGCTCCGGGTACTCCTCGTCGCTGTCGAACTTGCCGGCGAGGATCTCCTTGAAGCCCGCGATCGTCTCCTTCAGCGGGACGTACTTGCCCGCGGAGCCGGTGAACTGCGCGGCGACGAAGAACGGCTGCGAGAGGAAGCGCTGGATCTTGCGCGCGCGCGACACGATGAGCTTGTCCTCCTCGGAGAGCTCGTCCATGCCGAGGATCGCGATGATGTCCTGCAGGTCCTTGTACTTCTGGAGCGTCGACTGGACCTTGCGCGCGGTGTCGTAGTGGTCCTGCCCGATGACGCCCGGATCGAGCAGCGTCGAGGTCGAGTCGAGCGGATCGACGGCGGGGTAGATGCCGAGCGCCGCGAGGTCACGGCTGAGGACGGTCGTGCCGTCGAGGTGGGCGAAGGTCGTCGCCGGCGCCGGGTCGGTGAGATCGTCGGCGGGGACGTAGACGGCCTGGATCGACGTGATCGAGCCCTTGTTCGTCGACGTGATGCGCTCCTGGAGGGCGCCCATCTCCGTCGAGAGCGTCGGCTGGTAACCGACGGCGGAGGGGATTCGGCCGAGGAGCGCCGACACCTCGGAGCCCGCCTGCGTGAAGCGGAAGATGTTGTCGACGAAGAGGAGGACGTCCTGGCCCTCCTCGTCGCGGAAGTACTCGGCGACGGTGAGCGCCGAGAGCGCGACGCGCGCGCGGGCGCCCGGCGGCTCGTTCATCTGACCGAAGACGAGCGACGTCTTCGAGATGACCGGCTCGCCGGTCTCGAGCTTCGAGGAGCGCATCTCGAGGAAGAGGTCGTTGCCCTCGCGGGTGCGCTCGCCGACGCCGGCGAAGCACGACACGCCGCCGTGCGCCTTCGCGACGTTGTTGATCAGCTCCTGGATGAGGACGGTCTTGCCGACGCCGGCGCCGCCGAAGAGGCCGATCTTGCCGCCCTTGCGGTACGGGGCGAGGAGGTCGATGACCTTGATGCCCGTCTCGAAGACCTCGATCTTCGTCGACTGGTCCTGGAACGCCGGCGGCGGCTTGTGGATCGGAGCCGAGCGCTTCGCGTTGACCGGGCCGGCCTCGTCGACGGGCTCGCCGACGACGTTGAGGATGCGGCCGAGGCACTCGGGGCCGACCGGCATCGCGATCGGGCTGCCCGTGTCGCGGACGTCCATGCCGCGGACGAGGCCGTCGGAGGTGTCCATCGCGATCGCGCGCACGGTGTTCTCGCCGAGGTGCTGGGCGACCTCGAGGGTGAGGTTGTCCTTCTCCTTCGAGATGCTCGGGTTGGTCATCTTCAGCGCGTTGAGGATCTTCGGCAGCTTGCCGTCCGAAAACTCGACGTCGACGACGGGACCGATGACCTGGACGACGCGACCTTTACCGGCGAGGCCTGACGCAACCGAGGGCGAATTCATCTCGAGCAAGCTCCTTCGTTGGCTTCTTCTCTAGGGGCGCGGCACCTCGAAGGAAAGCCGCGGATCCTGGGAAGCGGCCCGCCTCTAACACGGGGTCCTGCCCTCTTCAATCACCGCCATCACGCGGCGCGCTCGAATCGCCGCCGCGGTGGCTCCGGCGGTCGGGAGGCGTGCGGCGCGGCAACGCATGACCCGACGCCGAGCGCATCCGCGGACGAGCCGGGCGCGGCGCCGCCGGGCTCGAGCCCGACCGCGCCGTCGCGTCATCGCAGGTTCAGAGGTTCTTCTTCAGGAACGACGTGATCTTGTCGTCGACGTTCGCCTGGTCCCAGTCGACGTTGTACGTGAGCGTCCCGCCGGAGAGGGTCATGCCGAACTTGCCCTTGCCGGCGTACTTGCAGACGACCCGCTTGATCTTCTGCTGCACCGGCTTCTTGGCCGCGGCGTTGCTCGCGCAGAGCGAGCGGAGGTTGTCGAACGCGCCGCTGCAGTAGCCGTTCGGGCTGTGGCTCGTCCAGTCCTCCTTCGCGAAGGAGGCTTTGTCGAACTCGTTCGTCAGCGCCGTCCCGCACTTGGCGTTGGCGTCCTTGATGGAGCTCGCCATGTAGCTGTCCTGTCGCGCCCACTTCTCCTTGTCCTCGAGGCTCTCGCCCTTGGCGCCCGCGGCAGCGCCGCTGCCGCTGCCGCTCGCCGGAGTGGTCGTCAGGTTTCGCTTGATGAACGCCGCGATCTTGTCGTCGACGTTCGGCTCGTCCCAGTCGACGTTGTAGGTCAGGGTGCCGTTCGCGAGCGTCATGCCGAACTTGCCCTTCCCGGCGTAGCGGCAGACGACCTTCTTGATCTGGCTCTGGACGGGCGGCTTCGCGCCGTCGACGTTCGCGCAGATCGAGCGGAGGTTGTCGAAGACGCCGCTGCAGTACCCGTTCGGGCTGTGGCTCGACCAGTCCTCCTTCGCGAAAGAGGCCTTGTCGAACTGGTGCGTGATCGCCTTGGCGCTCGTCCCGCACGCGGTGTTTGCGTCCTTGACCGAGCTCTCCATGTAGCTGTCCTGACGGGCCCACTTCTCCTTGTCTTCGAGCGACTCGGCGTTCGCGCCGGCGGACGCGAGGACGAGACCACCGAGGAGCAGCGTGGAGACGACGATGTTCTTGGGCTTCATGCGGTTGTTGCGACCTTTCGATTCGCGCAGGCCGATCCAGGGTACGACGCGTCCGCGTGAAGTCCCGCGCGAAATTCCCGGAGAGGCGCTGATCGGCGGGGTGGATCGTTCGATCATCACCCTCCCGGCGTGCGCGCGTAGCCTGAAAGCGAGGCGTCCGCGCTCGCGCGGCGCGCCCGACGAACCTGAAATCGACGCGGAGACGAGGCTGCGGCCCTTCGAAGCGCGGGGGGCGCCGGCGCGCGCGCCGCGGCGCTCCGCTTGACCACGCGCGAGCGGGCGCCTATCGCTTCGCTTCGTCGGCGCTGCGGCACCTTCGTCGCGCGCCGTCGCCCCCTGCCGGATGCACCGAAGTTGAATCGCAGAGGCCCGCGCTCGTGATCCCCCCGGAGACGATCGCGCTCGTTCGTGAGCGGACGGACATCCTCGCGATCGTCCAGGAGGCCGTCCCCTCGCTGAAGCGCCGCGGGAGGTCGTTCGTCGGCCTCTGCCCGTTCCACAAGGAGAAGACGCCGAGCTTCCACGTGAACCCGGACCGCGGCTTCTTCCACTGCTTCGGGTGCAAGGAGGCCGGCAGCGCGATCGACTTTTTGATCAAGCACGAGGGCTACACCTTCCCCGAGGCGGTGCGAGCGCTCGCCGAGCGCGCGGGGATCGAGGTCGTCGAGACGCGCAAGGACGCGGCCTTCACCGAGTCCGACCGCCAGAAGAAGGCGCGCGACGAGCTCTACGCGGTGAACGCGCTC
>JAHBWA010000085.1 GCA_019637195.1 Labilithrix sp.
CCGCGAGAAGCTCCAGGAGCGCCTCGCGAAGCTCGTCGGCGGCGTCGCGGTCATCAAGGTCGGCGCTGCGACCGAGACCGAGATGAAGGAGAAGAAGGCCCGCGTCGAGGACGCGCTCCACGCCACCCGCGCGGCGGTCGAGGAGGGCATCGTCCCCGGCGGCGGCGTCGCGCTCATCCGCGCGCAGGCCTCGCTCGACTCGCTCAAGCTGGACGACGAGCAGCGCTTCGGCGTCTCGATCATCCGCCGCGCGATCGAGGAGCCCCTCCGCCAGATCGTCTCGAACGCCGGGCTCGAGGGCTCGATCGTCGTGAACAAGGTCAAGGAGGGCAAGGACGACTTCGGCTACAACGCCGCGACCGACCAGTACGGCAACCTCCTCTCGCAGGGCGTCATCGACCCGGTGAAGGTCGTTCGCACGGCGCTCCAGAACGCGGCCTCGGTCGCGAGCCTCATGCTCACGACGGAGTGCCTCGTCGCCGAGCGTCCGAAGGAGGAGAAGGCGGCGGCGGGCGGTGGTCACGACCACGGCCACGGCTTCTGATCCGCGGGCTAGCCGCCGCTCGAGGCGCTAGCCGCTAGCCACATTACGGCCTCTCGCGTCGCAAGGCGCGAGGGGCCGTCGTCTTTTGGACCTCACTGACAGAGGACGCGCCCGCTCGTCGCGAGGCATGCGTTTCGGCAGGGCTCGGAGACCTGGTACACGCCGTTCGTGCAGCGGAGGAGCGCCTTGCCGTCCTGCGAGCAGGCGATCTCCTTCGGTCCGTCGCACGGGTCACCGACGAGCGCGACGGAGTGATCGCAGTCGACCGCGTTGCCGACAGCGCACCCGCGCACGCCACGGCAGGTCGACGCGATCGCCGTCCGTCCTCCGCGACACACGGTGAGGTTGCGACGGTCGGCCGTGCAGCCGTAGCCGCCCTCGGGCTCGCATGGGGCGCCCGCCGGCGACGGGTTCGTATCGCATTGGATGTTGCCGCCGCCGATCGAGCACCCCTGCGCGCCCTGACACGCCTGGAGCAGCACCCAGGCGCCCCGCTGGCACTGCACGACCGACGCGCGATCCGCGCCGCACATCGCCGGGCCGTCCGTGCACTGAGCGCCGGGGGGAGGCCCGTAGCTCGGAGGGGCGGGCTGGGCGGGAGCCGGGCGTGAGCGGGGCGTGCACGCCTGCGTCGAAGCGAGTCCGAGAGCAAAGGCGACGAGGATGTGCGCGCGACGCATGCCGGCGATCATCGTCGATTTTGGCAGCATGCCGCGTGACCCATTTCGAATCGCCCACGACGCGATCGGCAGACGGGCGGCGCGGAGGTGGCTCGGCGAGCGCCTACGTGCCGTGGTGCGTTAGTCGTCTTGTGCGTAGCGCTGGCTCGACGCGTCATACTCGGGCTCAGGAATCCCTCGCGGACACGCGTTCGGGGAACGGCCGCGCTCCGTGGGGGGGCGGTCCAGCTCGACATTGAACGTCTTTTTGTGGAGATGACGCTCCGCGCCGACGGAAATTATTGATGATTCCAGTCTGCGGCCTTCGGCCGGACCGTGAGACGCTGCCGAGACCAGGAATCCTCACATGAGCCGACCTCGGCCTAGCTCCGCCAATAAGCGAGTGTTTCCATTGTTTTGAAAGGCTGGTGACGAACGGCGCACGCGGCAAGGAGGCCTGTATGTCGATGGGTGGGCCTTGCACACCCCACCATGGAGCGCTAGAGCGGCCGTCCACTCGCCACGAGGTTGGCGAGGGAAGGAGCGTTTCCGCCCAATGCGTTCACTCAAGTCCGGTCTCCTCGGCTGCATCGTCGCTGGTCTCGTTGGCACCTTCGCGGTCGTTGGATGCAGTGCCAGCGGCGAGACTGGGGACTTCGGGGACCTCTCGACGGACACGGATCCCACCGAAGGCTCCGGTGGGTCGGTGCTTCCGCCGAGCAACCCGGATGACGACGACGACGGCGACGATCGCTCGGTCGACGCGGGCAGGAAGGACGCGGGCAAGGACGCCGGGAGCACGGCCAAAGACGCGGGACCGCCGCCGCCGGACCCGGGTGACTCGTGCCCGACGGCCGACAAGACCGTGTCGCGCTCGTGCGGCATGTGCGGAAAGCAGGAGGCGATCTGTGAGCAGGTCGGCAGCAAGCTCCAGTGGAGCGAGTACGGCCCGTGCTCCGGCGAGGCCGGCATCTGCACCCCGGGCTCCACGCAGGCGTGCGGCAACTGCGGGACGCAGACGTGCTCGAACTCGTGCAACTGGGGCGGCTGCACGGGGCAGCCGTCCAACAGCTGCTCGCCGGGCGCGGTCCAGTACACGACGGCGGGCTGCCCGGGCGGCGGCTACAAGAACCGGACGTGCAGCCTGACCTGCGGCTGGGAGAACTACTCCAGCACGTGCGACATCCCGACGACGACGAACAAGATGACGATCCAGGGCACGGTCGGCTCCGTGCGTTCGCAGCAGTGGACGCTCGGCACCGAGACGGTCAACAAGCCGGTCTCCTCGTGCACGGGTACCCTCACCACCACCGCCGTCCGCTTCATTCCGGTCGAGGTCTCCAACAACACGGCGCGGGCGGCGGAGATCACCGCCTATCACACCAAGTCCCCGACGGGCATCGAGGCCGACACCGTCATCTGGGCGTACGCGACCCACGCGCTCCCGATGACCGACTCCGATCGCGGTCAGTGCATCTCCACCGTCGCGGACGGTTGCAGCGTGGGCACGCCGTCTCCGTGCGGCGCCTCGAGCTCGCTCACCCTCGCCGGTCTCGCCAAGATCCCGATCCCGGCGGGCGGCAAGGTCCTCGTCTACAGCGCCCTCTACGGCTCGGGCACCAGCGCCGGCGACGGAACGTTCATCCTGAACCTCCGCACCGACGTCCTGCAGTGAGCTAGCGCGCCCGCGAGGGTGAAACGGCGGCGCGGGAGAACAATCCCGCGCCGTCGCGCTTTTGTGCGATCGCGCCTCGCTCGCGCTGCTCCGCGCCGGCCGCGCGAGGGCCTGCGCGGTTCGCGTCCGCCCGGCGGAGGGCATCGCGCGCCGTGGACGGAAGCAGTAGGGTGAATCCGTGCCGGATCGCCGGGAGATCGCCGTCGAGGGGGAGGTCGCGGTCGTCACCTACGAGAACGCCGAGTCCGGCTTTCGCGTCGTGAAGATCGACGTGCCCGAGCGCCGCGACCGGCTCACGGTCGTCGGCCTGTTCCCTCGCGTCGTCGTCGGCTCGCGGGTGCGCGTCCGAGGCGTCCCCGAGGTGAACCGCGACCACGGCGAGCAGCTCCGCGCGACGAGCGTCATCGAGCTCGCGCCGACGACCCTCGGCGGAGTCGAGAAGTACCTCGGCTCGGGGCTGATCAAGGGCATCGGCGGCGTGACCGCGCAGCGCATCGTCAAGCACTTCGGGCTCGCCACGTTGAAGGTGCTCGAGGAAGAGCCGCACCGGCTCCGCGAGGTCCCGGGCCTCGGGCGAGCGCGCGCGGACCAGCTCATCGCCTCGTGGAACGAGCAGCGCGCCCTGCGCGACGTGATGGTCTTCCTCCAGGCCCACGGCGCGAGCGTCCACCTCGCCGCGCGGATCTTCAAGCGCTACGGGCCGAAGGCGGTGAGCGTCGTCTCGGGTGATCCGTATCGCCTCGCGATCGACGTCTGGGGGATCGGCTTTCGCACGGCCGACCGCATCGCGTCCGAGCTCGGGATCGCGAAGGACTCGCCTCATCGGATGCAGGCCGCGCTCCTGCAGACGCTCCGCGACGCGACGGAGGCCGGCCATTGCTATCTCCTCGCCGACGACCTCACCGCGCGCGCGGCGCGCCTGCTCGAGCTCGAGCCGAACGCGGAGGATGCCCCGAGCGCCGCGCTCCTCGACGCGCTCGAGGAAGCGCTCGCGACGACCGTGACGGGCGGCTACGTCGTCGCCGAGGAGCCCGACTCCCTCGTCCGCGTCCGCGCGGGCCGGTCGCTCCGGACTGCGGCGATCTACGAGGCGAGGATGTACGAGACCGAGACGCGGCTCGCCGCGCGGCTCGCGACGCTCGCGACCTCGGAGACCGCCGCGCTCGCCGGCTTCGCGGGCGCCGTCGAGCGCTTCGAGCGCGAGACCGGGACGGTGCTCGCCGACGAGCAGCGCCTCGCCGTCGAGCGCGCGGCGGGCTGCCCGCTCCTCGTCGTCACCGGTGGACCGGGCGTCGGCAAGACGACGATCGTGAAGGCGATCCTCAGCGTCTTCGAGCGCGCCGGCGTCGTCACTCGCCTGGCCGCGCCGACGGGGCGAGCGGCCAAGCGCATGAGCGAGGCGACCGGTCGCGCCTCCGCGACGCTCCACCGACTCCTCGAGTTCGATCCGAAGACGGGCGCCTTCAAGCGCGACGCGAAGAGGCCGGTCGACGCGAGCGCGATCGTCGTCGACGAGAGCTCGATGGTCGACGTCTGGATGGCCGACGCGCTCACGCAGGCCGTCGCGGAGGGGGCGCGGCTCGTCCTCGTCGGAGACGTGGACCAGCTCCCGAGCGTCGGTCCCGGCTCGGTGCTCCGCGACGCGATCGGCTCGGGGGTCGTCCCGTGCGTGCGGCTCGTGAAGATCTTCCGTCAGGCCGAGAGGAGCCTGATCGTCCAGAACGCTCACCGCATCAACGCCGGGGAGGCGCCCGCCGTCCCCGAGAAGGGCGATCCGACCGCGGACTTCTTCATGATGGAGCGGCGCGACGCGGACGAAGCCCGCGGCGTCATCGTCGATCTCGTGACGCGGCACATCCCGCGTCGCTTCGGACTCGACCCCGTCCGCGACATCCAGGTGCTCACGCCGATGAACCGCGGCGCCGCCGGAACGGCTGTGCTCAACGAGGCGCTGCAGGCCGCGCTGAACCCGTCGGGGCCCGGCCTCGCGCGCGGCAAGGTCACCTTTCGCGCCGGCGACAAGGTCATGCAGCTGCGAAACGACTACGACAAGAACGTCTACAACGGTGACGTCGGCGTGGTCGCGTCGGTCGACGAGCAAGCCGACGCGCTCGTGGTCCGCTTCGACGACGGCTCCGCCGACGCGCGCGAGGTCGCCTACGACGGCCGCGCCCTCGACGAGCTGGCGCTCGCGTACGCATGCACGGTCCACAAGTCGCAGGGGAGCGAATACCCCGCGGTCGTCCTGCCCTTGCTCACGAGCCATTTCGTGATGCTGTCGAAGAACCTCGTCTACACGGCCGTGACGCGCGGCAAGCGCCTGGTCGTGCTCGTCGCGGATCCTCGCGCACTCCAGATCGCCCTCGCGGAGCAGCGGCGTGAGGACCGTCAGACCCGCCTCTCCTCGCGGATACGAGCGGCGAGCGAGCGCGGAGCTCACGGCCGACCAGGCGACGAGGCCGGCGCCCCGGGATGACGGCGACATGACGGCGCGCGCGCGACCCCGCGGTGCTTGCGGCGACGGGGTGGGCGGGTAGACTCAGGAGGCCTTTATGTTGAAGCGCCTCCTCGTCGGCCTCTTCCTCGGAGCAGTGGTCGGCGCCATCCTCGCCGCTGCGCTCGTCCAGGGGCTCGGCGTGATGACCTTCGACGGGTCGGTGCTCGGCGCCGCCGGGGCTTACCTCGCGGCGGCGATCACGGGCGTGGTCACGGGGCTCGTCGCCGGCAAGCCCATCTGGTCGGCCGACGGGAAGATCGAGGCCGGCCTGAAGGCGTTCTTCGGCGCGCTCATCGCGCTCGGCGGGATGTTCGCGCTGCGTCAGTGGGTTCACGTGGACGTGGATCTCACCGCGCTGAAGGCGAGCGACGGTGCCGCCGAGATCGGTCAGCTCCCGGCCGTCTCCCTCCCGCTCATCGCGGCGGTCCTCGCCGGCTTCTTCGAGCTCGACAACACCGGCGACAAGGACGCGAAACAAGAAGAGAAGGGCTCCTCCGCGGCCTCGAGCTCCGGCAAGGGCGACAAGGTGCGCGTCGCCGACGAGGGGGCGTCCGATGACGCCGACGAAGAGGAAGAGGCCGCGCCGGCCAAGAAGCGGCGCTGAGCGCGCGCCGGCCTCGAGCGTCGGCTCGGCGTCGCGCGCTCGGGATCGGAGAGGCCGCTGATGGCGCCCGCGCGTCTCGTCTTCTTCGCCGCCACGCTCGGCGGGATCGGCCTCACGGCGTTCTCTGTCACGAGCGAGCCGCCGCCGCTGTGGAGCGCGCTCGTCGCCGGCGGGCTCTACGTCGCGCTCGTCCTGGCGGGCGTCTTCGTCCTCCGGCTCCGGATGTTCGCCGACGCGGTCGTGCGCGGTCCCGAAGACGCGCACGGCGTGGTCCTCACCTTCGACGACGGCCCCCATCCCGTACACACCCGGAAGATCCTCGACATCCTCGACGAACACGACGCGAAGGCGACCTTCTTCCTGATCGGGCGAAAGGTCGACAAGCACCCCGAAGCGGTGAAGGAGATCGTCGCGCGAGGGCACGAGGTCGGCGTCCACGGCTGGGCGCACGACCGCCTCTTCGCGTTGCGAGGGCCGCGACGCGTCCGCCGCGATCTCGAGCGCGCGATCCGATCGCTCGAGAGGGTGACCAAGCGGCGGCCGACGCTCTTCCGGCCGCCGATCGGTCACACCAACCCGACGATCGCGCGTATCGCCGAGCAGCTCGAGCTCACGGTCGTCGGCTGGTCCGTCGCCGGCTACGACGGCCTCGCAGGAGCGGACCCGAAGAAGGTCACCGCGCGGATCTCGCGCCGGCTCGACGACGGCGACATCGTCTTGCTCCACGACGCCGCCGAGCGCGACGATCACGAGCCCACGGCCGACAAGGCGCTGCCTGCGATCCTCGCCGCCGTGAAGGACAAGAACCTCCGCGTCGCGCGCCTCGCCGACTGGGTGGCCGCGCTCGAGGCGTGACGCTCGGCTCGCCCGCGAGCGAGCGCGGGCGGTGGCTCAGGCGCTCGGCAGCTCGATCACGAAGCGCGCGCCGCCCTCGTAGGTCGCGTCGACGAAGATCCGCCCGCGCGCCCCCTCGACGATGCCGCGGCACACGGCGAGGCCGAGGCCGGTCCCGGCGCCGACGTCCTTGGTCGTGACGAACGGATCGAAGATCCGGGAGGCGACGTCCTTCGGGACCCCGGGGCCGTCGTCCTCCACCTCGATCCGTACGCGTTCGCCGACCGTCCTCGCGCGCACGATCACGGTCGACGTCGGACGCGCGCTCGCGCCGAGGGCCGCGCCGGCGTTGAGCAGCAGGTTCAAGAGCACCTGCGTGAGCCGCTGCGGCGACAGGCCGACGGTGAGACCAGGCTCGACGTCCACGTGGGTCTCGATCGGCTTGAAATCCTTCTGGGGACGAACGAGCGCGAGCGCGTCGTCGATCACCCGCGACTCCGCTCGCGCGTCGCGCGGACGCCGGGCCGTCCTCGGGGCGCGGTAGTTGAGAGATCGCACGACGACGTGGATGCTCGGTCTCCTTTCGCATTCGCTTCAGAAAGTCCGCCCGATCTCGTCGCTGGTCTCGGCGTCTCGATGAGATCGTGCATGCCCATGATCGCGCGATGGGGTTGCCGATCTTTCGTGGGCGACTCCCGCGGCGAGCTTGCCGACGCTCGCCATGTGCTCGCTCCCCAGCCGCTGCTCGCGCGTCTCGCCGAGGTGCCGGGTGGTCGTGGTGAGCTCGTCGACCTTGCTCCGAGCGCTTGCTCCTCCTTCGTGGAGGCGCGCGGTCATCGCGCGTACGCTGGAGCCGAGCCCGCGACCTCGCGCGCGCCCGAGCGAGGCAGCGCGAGATCGCGGGCCCCTGCCAGACGCGATCCGGCAGCGCGCGCGAGCTCCCCGATCGGCCGGACGATCTACGCGCGTCAGCGCGATGTACGCGAACGCCAGAGCGCGATCGCGCAGACGATCATCATGTAGAGCGCGACCCCGCACGAGCTGCGAAGTGCGCGAGGGGTCGTCGTCCGCGCGGACGCGCACGACGCGCCGTCGCCGCCGCTCGGGAGGACCACGTCGATCGCGCGGCCCGCCGGCGACGAGACCCGCTGCGCGTCCTCGCCGTCGGCAGCTGCGGAGCGGTCAAGAGCGCGGCCTGGGGCCCGCCCGCGCGACGACCTCGCGCGACGGGCCGTACACCGCGACGGCGAGCGCGCCGTCGTCGCCGGCGTGCGACGCGATCGTTCGCTCGAGGGCCGTGGGATCGTTGGCGCGGACCTCCGCGACGTGCGCCGCGACGGCGCGCCCGAGGCTGCGCGCGGCGTCCTCGCGGTAGGCGAGCGACGTGGCACGTGTCACCTGCGCGATCGCGAAGAACAGCGGGACGTACGCGAGCAGCATGACACCCGCGAGGGCGAGGACGATCTGCACGCGGAGCCCGGGGCCGGTCCGGGCCGACCGCTTCATCTCGCCAGCCGGCTCGAGTCGGTCGCCGCCCACGCTCATTCGAGCCCGAAAACTCCACCGAGCTGATACACGAGCACCGCCGCGGCGTACCCCAGCGCGTACGTGTAGCCGAGGACGAACGCGGGCCAGCGCCAGCTCGACGTCTCCCGGCGGATCGCCGCGACGGTGCTCATGCACTGGCAGGCGAGGACGAAGAACGCGAGCAGCGCGAGCCCAGTGCGGACGCCGTAGAGCGGCGTGCCGTCGGGGCGCTTCGCCTCGCGGAGCTTGTCGGCGAGAGGCGCAGGTTCGTCCTCGGCGCCCTCGACCCCGTAGACGACGCCCATCGTCGCGACCATGAGCTCGCGCGCGCCGAACGAACCGATGAGGCCGACGTCGATGCGCCAGTCGAACCCCGCGGGCCGCGTCACGGGCTCGATCGTGCGCCCGATCGTCGCGGCGACGCTCGACTCGATCGCGGGAGCGTCGGGGGCGCGCTCGGCGCCGGGCATCGGGATCGACAGGAGCGTCCAGAGCACCGCGGACGCGATCACGATCGTCGTCCCGACGTCGCGGAGGAAGCGCCGCGCCGTTCGGTAGGCCTTGCGCGCGACGACGCTCGCTTGCGGCACGCGGTAGGAGGGCATCTCGAGGACGAGCGGCAAGCTCTTGCCCTTCGTCGCCGTCCGCCGGAGCACGAACGACGCGACGAGCGCCGCGAAGATGCCGGAGAAGTAGAGGCCGACGAAGAGGCACGCTCGGAAGAGCGCCGAGTGTCCCGAGAAGAACGCGGCGAGCACGAGCGCGTACGTCGGGAGCCGCGCGGAGCAGGTCATGAGCGGCAGGACGAGGATCGTCGTCAGGCGCTCGCGCGGATCGCGCACGACGCGGGTGGCGGAGATCGCCGGGATCGCGCAGGCGTGCCCCATGAGCAGCGGGAGGAAGCTGCGTCCGCTCAGGCCGAGGACGCGCAGCAGGCGGTCGACGAGGAACGCGCCGCGCGCGAGGTATCCGCTCGCCTCGAGCAGCTCGAGCGCCACCGTGAGGATGACGATCTGCGGCATGAACGCGAGGACGGTCCCGGCCCCGGCGAGGACCCCGTCCGCCAGGAACGACGCGACCAGGCCTTCGCCGAGCGCGCGGCCCAGGCCGGTGCGCGCGAGGCCGACGAGCGCGTCGAACGCGCTCGTCATCGGGTCGGCCACGAGGAAGACGGCCGCGAAGACGAGCGCCATGAGCCCGACGAAGAGCAGGGGGCCGAGCACGGAGTGGAGCAGCACCGCGTCGACTCGCTCGGTGAGCTGGCGGCGGCGTCTCGTCGCGTCGCTCGCCGCGACGTCACGCACGACCTCGCGAGCGAGCGCGGCCGGATCGAACGACGCGCGAAGCTCGGGCGGATCGCGGTCGCGCAGCCGGTCGTCGATCGCCGCGAGCAGCGCGTCCTTCGAGTCGGCGCGGCGCGCGCACACGAGGACGACCGGCGCGCCGATCTCGCTCTCGAGGCGCGCGACGTCGACCTCGCGCCCCTCGGACGCGAGGATGTCCTCGTGCGTCAGCGCGACGAGCAGCGGGAGCTTGGCCGCGGCGAGCTCCCGCGTCAGCCGGAGGCCGAGGGCGAGCCGCGTCGGGTCGATCACCTGGACGACGATGAAGCCTCCGGGCTCGGCGCCTCTCTCCGTGGTGCTCTCGCGGAGCCGGTCGAGGAAGTCGCGGGCGACGCCCTCGTCGGTGTCGCGCGCGACCGTCGCCTCGACCGAGTAGAGCCCGGGTAGGTCGGCGACCACGGCGCCCGTGCCGGAGGGGAGCTCGACCGCGCCCTCGAGCACCTCGACGGTGATCCCGGGGTAGTTGCCGACGTGGGCGTTGCCGCCCGTCATCTGGTTGTAGAGCGAGGATTTGCCCGAGTTGGGCCGCCCGACGAGGGCGACCATGCACGTGTGGACGCGAGCGGCGGCCGGCTCGCTCATGACTCGGCCTCGCGCGCGGCGACGACGTCGAGCTTCGCCGCGAGCTCGCGCGCGACGGCGAACTCGCCGCCCGAAGAGGTCCGGACATGGAGCGGTCCACCGAGGGCAGCGCGGCGAAGGACGACGACCTCCTCGTCGACGTGGAGGCCGACCGCGGCGAGCCAGGCCGCGACGTCGGAGTCGAGGCGCACGGCGACGACGCGCAGACGCGCGCCGGTCGTCGCGTCTGCGAGGGTGTCGCCGCTGGGACTCGCGTTCGCGCCGCTCGAGCGCTTCGCTTCGTCGACCATGCGGCCAGTCTACTCGGACCTACGCCTTCGTGCCGAACGCACGGCCGATCGCCTCGGCGATGGCGCCGCCCGCGTCGATCGTCCCCTCGAGCACATCCGTCGCGGCCGCCTTCACCTCCGCGGGGGCCTGGCCCATGGCGAACGAGCGCCCGGCGCAGGACATCATCGGCAGGTCGTTCAGCCAGTCGCCGACGCAGACGGTCTCGGAGATGTCGATGCCGTAGTGCTTGGACATCCACGCGAGCGCGGTGCCCTTGGTCCCGCCCGAGGCGCGCGCGACCATCCCCCAGTGCTCGGGATCGCGCCGGAACGGGAACATCGCGACCTGCATCGCTTCGGTCGAGTCGCGCTGGATGTCGGCGACGGTCCGGCCGATGCTCGCCTCTTTCCCGAGCGCGACGACGGCGGTCATGCCTTCGTCCGAGTCCCAGAGCGCGTGCTCGGTCACGCGGTGCGCATAGCGGAGATCGGTCGACCACGTCCGGACGTACGGCAGGTAGTCGGCGCCGCGCTCGTCGTGGACGATGGCGTCTTCCGCGAAGAGGAACGCGACGAGGTCGTTGCGCTCGAGGCTCGCGCGCAGGCGGTCGGCGGCGCGGCCGCGGATGCCGTGATGCAGGAGCGTCTTGTCGTTCTTGACGTTGACGATGTGGCTCCCGTCGGCGCAGCCGACCGGGCCCTCGATACCGAGGAGCTCGGCGGCCTCGCGCGTGCCGGAGTACAGGCGACCGGTGAGGATCGTGACCTTGACGCCGCGCGCGCGCAGCTTGCGGACGGCCGCCACGTCGGCGTCGTTCGCGGCGCCCGCGTGGTTCAGGACCGTGCCGTCGAGATCGAGCGCGAGCAGCTTGTACTTGCCGAGCGCGCTCGCGGAAACGGAACGGGAGCTCCGCCGTGCTACCGGCGCGCTCCCGTTCGTTCGGCCTCGTCCTTCCGACGGGCCTCGGCTCGTTCGCTTCCCCACCATCGCGACCTCGCGCTCGTGACCCTACGGATCAGGAGGCTTCGGCGTAGACGGAGACCTTCTTCTTGTCCTTCGTCTTCCACTCGTACTTCACGACGCCGTCGATGAGGGCGAAGATCGTGAAGTCCCGGCCGCGGCCGACGTTCTTGCCCGCGGCGATGGTCTCGCCGACCTGGCGAACGATGATGTTGCCCGCGCGGACGGTCTCGCCGCCGTACACCTTGACGCTCCGGCGCTGCGAGTTGGAGTCGCGACCGTTGCGCGTGCTGCCTGCGCCTTTTTTGTGAGCCATGGTCCTCTTCTCCTCTCAGCCCGTGATGCCGGTGATCTCGAGCGCCGTGAACGGCTGCCGGTGACCGGTCTTCCTGCGGTAGTTCTTGCGACGGCGGAACTTGAAGATGATGACCTTCGGCGAGCGGTCCTGTCCGACGATCTTCGCCTGGACCTTCGCGCCGCCGACGAGGGGAGCGCCGACCTTCACGCCGTCGCCGCTGCCGACGAGGAGGACCTCGCCCAGGGTCACGGTGTCGCCGACGTTGCCTGCGAGCTTCTCGACGCGGAGCCGATCGCCCTCTGCTACCCGATACTGCTTTCCGCCCGTTTTGATGACCGCGTACATGGATCGCCCTCTTCTCGAGCCGTGCGTGCCTTGGAGCTTTTGCCGAGACCGCTACGGCGGGGTTGCCATGCCTAGGAGCACTGCTGAACGAACGGCAAGCTCTCGAAAAAGCTCGGGTTCGGTGCCTCGCTCCAGGGCGTGGGACGCGGCACTATACGCGTGCGCCTGCGTTTGTAAAGCGCCGCGCGTCGAGCCCCGCTTCTCGTCCCGCGGTGCGCTGTTCTTCGCAGGCGCTTGTCGAGGCGACTTGTCGAGTTCGCCCGGGAGTGCTGAACTCGGAGGCGCACGGCTTGCACCTCATCCCGCGGCGAGCTCCGGCTCGCCAGGGTCGGAGGCTAGCGCGGAGGGGCATCCTCGACCACGAAATCGACGGATGGCCGGCGTTTCCGCGGGCGGAGGTTCAATGGACTATCGCGGCGTTATCCTCATCAGCGCAGTGCTCGGAGCGGGGGCGCTCGCCTCCGCGACGGCGTGCAATGGCCCCGATCCGGGCGCCATCAACTTCGCCGAGCGCCAGACCCAGGGCACCGGGGACACCTCTGGCTCGAGTGGCACGAGTGGCACGGGTGGCACGGACGGCGGCGGAGGAGGCGAGGGCGGTGCGGCGGTCGATCCCGTCTTCGGGAACACCCCCTTCAACTACGTCGATCCTGGTGTCGCGGCCAACGACGCGAACGCCGCGCACGCCGGAACGGTCGAGGGCAAAGACTGCATCGTGGCTGGCTGTCACCTCGAGGGCGGACGACCCTGGGTGTTCGGCGGCACGGTCTACAGCGCGGCCCAAGGCGGCGAGGTCGTGACGAAGGCCGAGATCCGGATCGTCGGGCCCAACGGGGCCGAGGTCGGCACCACCTACACGGACGCGAACGGCAACTTCTGGCTCGAGAAGGACGGCACCACCATCCCCGCCGGCAGCAAGGTCGGTGTCCGCCGTGAGGGAGGCGCGGAGCCCAAGTACATGGTCACCCCGCTGCAGCCGACCGACCGCGGGTGCAGCGCCAACCGCGCGAACTGTCACGGCACCGCAGGTACCGGCCGCGTCTACGTACCCTGACGGGCGCATCGCTTGCAGCGGTGACGCGCTCGAGGTGAGGATCGGGCCGGCCCGCGCCGTGCTCGGCGCGCCGGCCTCCGGAGGATGAGATGGACTATCGCGGCGTTCTCGTCGTGCTCGGACTGCTGGGGGGCGTGCTCGCGGTGACTGCGGGCTGCAGCGGGCCGGATCAGGGAGTCATCACCTTCTCCGAGCGGCCGTCCCAAGGGACGGGATCCGGCTCGAACACGGGAGAGGCGCCCGCGCCCGCCCCGACCAGCACCGGCTCCACCGAGCAAGTGAACCCGGTGTTCGTGAGCGACGCCTTCCCCGCGATCGACCCTGCCTGCGGCAGCTGTCACCGCGCCGGGACGAGCGGCGCGCCCATCTTCTTCGCCGACGGCGCCGCAGCGACCTACCCGCTCTTCAAGGCCAAGAACTACCACCTGGCGGGCAGCCCGTTCGTCACGAAGGGCGTGCACCTCGGACCGGAGCTGACGGCCGAGCAGCGCGCCGCGGTCGACCGGTGGGTCGCCGCCGAGGGCGGAGGCGCCGCGGACGGCGGCTGACGTCGAGCGCCGATCCCGCTGGCCGAGGCCGCTCCACGAGCGAGGCCAAGTCAGTACCGGTGCTGGAACAGCACATCGAGGATCGACGTGCCGCGATCGCCGCGCGTCGCGACGAGCGACCACTTCGGCACGAACTGCCAGTTGAGGAACACGTAGGCCGTGTCCGGCTCGCGGTAGGTCGTGCGCCCCGGCGCGTAGCCAAACTGCACCTTCAGGCGGCGATCGAAGAAGCTGCGGCCCACCTTGGCGCGCGTGCGGTTGCCGCTCAGCGTGTCGGTCTCGATGTCGAGGCTCTCGTCGATCTCGGAGAGCACGCGGTTGAGGTCGCTGGCGATGAAGCCGCTCCCGACGGCGGTCGCCCCGGACGTGTCGCCGGCCTGCGCGCCTTCGTCCGCGGCGGCCATGTTCGGATCGGGGCGCCCGAAGAGCAGGACGCTCAGGATCTCGTTCTTCGAGTACGGCGGCTCGGATCGGAGCGTGAGGTTGCCGGTCTTGAGCGGCCCCGTGAACTCGACCCAGACGCGCGTGCGGTCGGGCGAGTCCCAGTAGGCGGCGGCGACGATGGTCGGATTGCCCGCGTCACCGCCCTCGGGGAAGGTCACGGTGCCACGGTCGACGGTGAAGCGGCGACCGTGGACCTCGATCGTCCCGCCGCGCAGGTCGATGCGCCCGGTGACCCTGACCTCCTCGGCGATCTCCACGAGCGTACGGCCGCCGAGCGCGATGTCGAGCCCGCGCCCCTCGAGCTGGACGGCGTTGCCGAGCGAGACGGTCATGCGCGTGACGAGGCCGCCGCCGTTGGACTTCGAGGTCGCGACCTGCCTGCCGGTCCCACCGCGGTGCCTCCTCACGGCGGTGGTGTCGAGCTTCCCGTTGCGCCCGCGGACGCCGATCGCCACGGTGGCGTCCGGGTCGAGGGGCTGGAGCGACTGCACGCTGCGATCGGGCAGCTGGACGTCCGCGCGCGGGACGTCGACCGTCACGAGCAGCGCGCTCCGATCGTCGGACATCTTCGCCGAGAGCTTCACCTCGCCCGTCGCCGACGCGAACGTAGCTCCCTCCGAGCTGATCGGGACGTCCTTCGTCGCGATGACGGTGGCGTCTGCGCCGACGAAGAGGAGCCCGTTCATCCGCCCGCTCGCCGCCGCGCGGAACTCGCCGGCGCCGAGCCGCCCCCGCGCGTCGTCGATCCGGAACACCCCCGTGCGATCGAACTTGGCGATCGCGGTCAGCGACGAGACCTCCTCGCCGACGGAGTTCACGTAAGCGCGTGCGTCCTGGAGCGCGAGCCCGCCTTCGAACACCTGCGAGCCCTCGTCGATGGTCACGCTCCCCGCGCCGTCCACGCGGCCGTCGATCTCGGACATGACCCCGGAGACGAGCGGAGCGAGCAGCGCGAGGCGGCCGTTCTGCACGGCGTAATCGAGCCGCGTCGGCGCGCTCGGCTCCCAGGAGACGTCGAGGCCCTTCAAGCGGAGGCTCTTCGACGCGAGCTGGAAGGTCGCCTTGCTCTCTTGATCCGTGATCGACGCGTGGGCGAAGAGCGAGGCGTCGCGCCCGCCGGTCGTGAGGTCGAGCCGCTCGACGACCGCGCCGCCGGCGCCGAAGTCGTCGATGCGCGCCTTGGCCTCGAAGGACGGGCTCCCGTTGAGGTCCTTCAGGCGTGCGCGGCCGCCGAGGGTGCCGCTCACGCCCGCCGTCAGCGGGAGCGCGTCGAGCGTGAGGTTCTCGACCTCGACCTCCGCCGACGCGCGCCAGGGCAGATCGGCCGGCGCCTTCCCGCGGAGGAGATCGCTCACGCGCAGGTCGGTCATCAGCACGAGACCGCGGAGGTGCCCGGGCGTCCTCGGCGGCGCCGGGGGAAGGGCGAGCGGCGGGCGAGCGCCGCGTCGATTCGCGCGGCGCCGCGGCCGGCGCGGCTTCTCGTCGAGCGCGAACGTGATCGCCGCGCGCTCGCCGTCCCAGCGCGCCTCGAGGGTGCCGTCGAGCGGATCGAACGCCGCCTCGCCCGGGACGCGCGGCCGGTTCGCGCGCAGGCTCTGCGCCCGCGTGCTCAGGACCGCCGTCGGGTGGGCCACGGTGCCGCTGATCTCGAAGTGGCTCGCGAGGGTGCCGCGCAGCGGCGGCGCCGCGAGGAACGAGGGCAGATCGGAGATCTCGCGCGCGGGGACGTCGGCGACCGCGGCGACGACGAGGCGGGCGAGCGCGTCCGCGTCGAGCTTCGCCGTGCCGGTGAGCCACGCCGCGAGCGGCAGCTTGGTCTTCGCCGACGCCGTGCCGAGCAGACCGTGCTTGTCCCACGAGACGACTGCGACCTCGGCGTCCTCGGCGCGGCCGTCCCAGGACAGGTGGGTCACGACGTCGACGCCGGCGATGGTGACCGTGCGCGCCGGAGGCTCGCCGGAGAGCGCGACGTCGAGGCCCTCGGTGCGCACCGTCGCGCGGACGGTGGGGAGCGCGGCGGCGTCGCCTCGCTCGACGCGCGCGCTGAACGACGCGAGCCCTTCGACGCGCTCGACGCCCTCGCCGGCGACCAGCGCCGCGCCCTGCGAGAGGTCGACCGAGCCGCGGAGCTCGACGGCGCCGGTGGCGCGCGCGAGCGAGCGCCCGTCGAGGCGTCCGGGCACGACGAGATCGGCGCGCACGACCTCGACCTGACCCAGCCCCTCTGCCACGACCTTGGCCGAGCCGACGAGGTTCCCGCGGTCGATCCTCGCGTGCGCTTCGGCGTAGAGCGGGACGCCGGCGCGCGCGTCCGCCCCCGGCGCGCGGCTGCGGATGACGAAGTCGACGTGGCCGTCGGCGCCCTCGGCGCCTTGCCGAACGTCGACGTCGAGCGCGGCCGTGGTGCCTTCCGGGAGGAGCTCGAGCTCGCGGATGCCGGTGAGCGCGGCGGTGCGATGGAGGTCGAGCCCCGCGGTCTTGGCGCGGAGGCTCCACTGGCCGCCGCCGATGCGCGCGTCGAGGGCGAGCGGCTCGCCGAGGCCGGTGACGCGGAGGCCGCGCGTCTCGACGACGCCCCCGCTCACGTGGACGGCCTCCGCAGACACCGTGACGCCGTCGGTCCCGTCGGCCGCGAGGTGGATCGAGGCGTCGAGCACGCGCGGCGTCGGGACGAGCGCGACGCGCGCGTGGCCGGTCGCGCTCGGATAGACGAGCGGCGCCTTGTCCCCGGCCTTCACGCGAAGATCGACGCCGGCGAAGCCCGCGGAGAGCACGGGGGCGACGAGCGGGCCCTCGAGGTTGCCGCTCGCGCTCAGGTGGCGCGCCGAGAACGGGCCGACCGCGACGCCGTCGGCCGACGCGGTCGTGGTCGCCTGGATCGTATACCGGGCGAGATCGACCTTGCCCTGGACGCGGGCCGACGCGGCGCCGCCGACCACGTTCGGCGCGCGCGCGAGGGCGCGGAGCGAGGTCGAGCGCGCCTGGAGATCGAACGCGACGAGGTCCGTCGCGCGATCGAACGTCAGCTTGCCGTTCGCCTCGACGCCGGGCTCGCGCGCGCGGAGCACGGCGGTCACCTGCGTGTCCTCGAAGCGCCCTTCGATCGTCGTCGGCGGGATCTGCTCGGAGCCGACGGTGCTCTCGGCGGTCGTCACGCGGAACGTGCCGAGCGGGCCCGTCCTGCCGGAGAGCGTGCCCTCGCTGGTGAGCTTCCCGGACACGTTCGTCGCGATCCCCGCGCCGAAAGCGTCCGCGTCGAGCTGCGTCGCGTCGACGGAGAGCGTGAACGCGTGCCCCTCGCGCAGGTCGAGCTCGCCCTCGGCGAGGACCCTCGACTCGCCGACCCGCCCGCGCGCCTCGAGGACGATCGTCGGGAGCTTCCCGCGCGCGTGCGCGTGCAGCTCGAGGGGCCGGGTGAGCGGGACGCCCGAGAACGCCGTCGCCAGCGCGGCGGGGGTGGTCTCCGCGACGTCGACTGTCGCCTCGAGCCGATCGCCCGCGAGCTCCGCGCGCGCGACGATCGGGACGCTCCCGCACGAGCCTTCGAGCTCGGCGCGGCCGCCGAGCTCGGTCGTCTCGAGGTCGAGCGTGAGCTCGCCGCGGGTCACGGCGACGAGCGGCGCCTTCTGGTTCGGGACCTTCGGAGCGCGCAGCGTGATCCTGCTCGGCTCGACGGTGACGCGCAGGCGCTTCTCCTCGAGGAGTAGGCTGGCCTGGAGCTCGGAGGCGTCGCCGTCGAGCTCGGGCGGAACGAGCGTGCCGTGGACCCGCGCCGCCCCGACCTTCGCGCTTCCGATCCGGACGCGCGGCGCGTCTTCGCGAGGCGTCGGCGCCGACGGGCCCGTCGCGTCGCTCCTTCGCGGCTGAAATGCCCGCGCGATCTGCGGCTTCCCCGTCGCGTCGACGTCGAGGACGATCTCGGCCCTGCCGATCCGTACGTCCTCGAGATCGACGTCCGGCGGCCCACCCGCGGCGAGCGAGGACAGGAGCCGCGCGAGATCGATGGTCGCCTCGACGTCGTGCGCGAGGATCACCCGCTGACCGTCGGGATCGACGACCTCGGCTTCTTGCACGCGGACCTTCGAGGTCGGGCCGAGCGAGAGCGTCCGCACGTCGCCGATCACGATCTTGCCGTCGAACAAGCTGCTCGTGACGCGGTTGCCGACGTCCCGGGCGACGCGCCGAAACGCGGGGACGTTGGCGTGGAGCGCGACCCCCGCCACGAGCGCGCCGGTGAACGTCGCGACGAGGGCGACGCTCCCGCTTCCGTGGGACAAGGCGAGCCCGAGGAGGGCGCGTTTGTTCACTAGAACGCCTCTCCGATGCCGAAGGCGATCGCGATCGGCATGCCGAGGAGCGGAGTCGGGTCGAGCTCGAAGGTCGCGCCCCTGGGGTACTGCATCCCGGGGATGCGGTAGCCGACGTCGAAGCGGATGGGGCCCACCGGGGTGTCGTAGCGCGCGCCGCCCCCGCAGGACAGGTGCGGCCGGTCCAGGCGGATGTTCACGGTGAAGGGCGAGACGTCGCCGGCGTCGCAGAACACGGCTGTGGAGAAGGGCCCGGAGACGACGAAGCGGACCTCGGCGTTGGCTTCCCAGAGCGAGAGACCGCCGGTCGGGAGGAAGCACGCCTCGGAGTTGGGGTTGCAGCCCCCGGCGGCTCCGGACTGGCCGGCCGGGCTGAGGTACGGAATGAAGTCGTGAGGTCCGACCCCGCGCAGGGGATAGCCGCGGTTGGAGGTCGGGCCGCCGCCGAAGAAGCCCCGGAAGAAGAGGAGCTGGTAGTCTCGCCGGGACTCCTCGGCGCGCGACGTCCCCGGCGTCTCGAAGTTGATCTGCGAGAACCTCGAGTAGTTGAAGGGGAAGAGGAAGCCGAGCGATCCGCGGAGCGCGATCGTGATCTTCTTCGGCAGCGGGATGAAGCCGCGGACCTCCGGCTGGATCCGGACGTCGTCGGCGACGCCCTGCAGCGGGCCGCCGGCGAACTGGAGCTCGTTGCCGATGAAGAACCCGCGCCGTGGCTTGATCGGATCGTCGCGGAAGTCGAGGTGCGTGGTGACCGCGATGTACGAGATGACGAGCGTGTCGACGCCCTCGATGTGGCCGATGTAGTCGAACGGGAAGTTCGCCTGGAGGTTGCTCCGGGCTCTGAAACTCCTCCAGAACGAGCGCTCGAGCCCGACCTCGCCGCGGAGCTCGTGGTAGCCGAGGACGTCCTCGGTCGGACGTGCGAGCAGGACCGGGTAAACGTTGTACTCCGCTCGGGCGAAGCCGGTGGTGCGCTTCTCGAAGAAGGCGGGTTGCTTGAGCGTGGCCGTGACCCGGTGCTCGTAGAGCGGATCGGTCGGCGGCTGCAGCTCGGGAAACCGCGTGGGGTAGAGGACGATTCCGGGTTTGTAACGAAGATCGAGCTTTCGGAGCCCACCTAGGAAGTTGCCGTTCTGCCAGCCGACCTGGAGGTGGGCGTCGGTCTTGAGCGAGTCGAGCTCGACACCTCCGCCGAGGAGCAGCGCCTTGATCTTGGCCGGCTGAGCCTTCACCGTGATCGGGACGATCTGCGATCGTTCGAACTCCTCGAGGTCCTGGGCGATGTCGACCGAAGCGAAGACGCCGAGGTCGAGCAGCGCCTGCCGGCCCTCGTCGAGCCGCTGACTCGAGTAGCGCGTGCCCTCCTCCACGCCGAAGATCCGGCGGACGGGCTCCGGGGGGAGATCGCCGAGGCCCTCGAACTTCACGGGGCCGAACTTGCCGAGCGGCCCGGGCTCGACGGTGTAGATGAGGCGCGCGCGGCGCGTCGCGAGGTCGACCTCCGCCTGGCGGGTGACCTTGGCCGCGGCGTGGCCGGTCGAGGTGAGCCCCTCGAGCGCCGCGCGCTCCGACTCGGCGAACTTGTCCTCGTCGAGCGGCTTGCCGATCGGGAGCACGGAGTTGACCGCCCGCCGGATGGCCTCGCGCGACCGGGCGTCGACGGGTGTCTTCTCCGCGATCGCGATCGAGTCGACGAGCACCGGCTCGCCCTGGCGGACGCCGATGGTGACGGCGACCTTGTTGCCCTTCTCCTCGACGCGCGCGGCGTAGACGGTCGCGTCGTAGTAGCCCTGCGCGCGCAGGTAGCGCTCGATGCGCTGGAGGTCTCGGCGGAGCGCGTACTGGTCGAAGAGCTCGTACTCGTACACGACGCCGTCGAAGATGCCGAGAAACCGCGAGCCTTCACGGGTCGCGATGCTGTCGAGCAGCTCCTCGTCGTCGACGCCGTGGGTGCCCTCGATCGTGACGCGGTCGATCGCTTTCTTGCCGGCGGGCACGCGGTAACATGCGCTGCCGGCGAGCGCGAGGAGCGCCGCCGCGGAGACGAGGAACGGATGAGGACGGCTACCGCTCACGAGCGGCATTGCGCGCACCATACCAGGCTGGCCCCCAGCTGGATGAGCTTCGTTCGTGCCGTCGGCGCTCACCGACGCCTGGCGCGGCTCGCGGCGATGCTCGCGGGCGCGTCACTCGTCGCGGGCTGCGGCGGCGCTCTGCCGAGGCCGGCCGCAGCGCCGATCTCCGTCGACGACTACGTCGAGGTGCCGTTCTCGCCGCGCACGCCTCCGGTCGAGTTCATTCCGCCGTCGCCGGCGAAGGGGGCCGTCTGGGTCGACGGCTCGTGGGAGTGGTCGGGGAACCGCTACGTCTGGCGCTTCGGATCGTGGGTCGTCCCGCCGCCGGGGGTGCGGCTCGCGAGGTGGGTCATCGTGCGGAGACGAGCCGACGGGCAGCTCTTTTTCGCGCCGTCGACCTGGAAGGACGCCTCCGGGGCGCCGGTCACCGACCGCGCCTTCGTCGGGGCGCTCGGCCCCCGCGCCCGCGCACGGAGTCGTCTCGGCGCTCCGCCGCCGGCCGACACCGTCGTGCGGCGGCGGCGTGGGGGAGCCCCCGTCGGGGCCGATACCGCCGTGGATACGGGCGATTCCGGAGACGATGACGACTGACCGCCGCGAACGATGGTATGCTCTGGTGAGATGGGCGCCGAGTCTCGTGACATCAAGCATCTGCTGGACCTCGACGACGAGGACGGCGGAGGCGACGAAGGCCCGGCCGCGGTCGAATCCGGAACGATCCCGCGCGAGGCCGCCCCAGGCGAGACGGTGAGACCGGCGTTCGACGTCGAGCGATACGCCGAGGACACGATCGGCCGCGAGCGCCTCCCGACGATCACCGACGAGGTCGCCATCGAGGAGGCGCGCATCGCCTCGGTGCTCATGGACTCGACGCCGCCGCGCGCGCGCCTCGCGTCGGCGCCGGAGGTCGAGATCGCGGTGCGCTACTCGGACGTGGAGGCGCTCGACGAGGAGCAGCAGCTCGCCTTTCTCCGCGCGCGACTCGCGCCGATGACGCGCGTCCCGTCGCTCGCGCGCAAGATCACCGAGCTCGGGCCGCTGATCGAGGATCCGAAGACCGCGTACATCCTCGGCTTCGTCGACGGCCTCCTGCCGCTCGAGACGATCGTCGAGGTGGCGGGCCTCCCCGAGATGGACACGCTGCGCATCCTCGACCGCGCCGTGGATCAGTACGTCATCACGTTTCGCGCGAAGCTCGAGTAGCGGCCGCGCTCGGCCACAGGCGCTCGCGCGGGCTCAGGTCGGATCGCCTGCGACGCGGTCGAGGAGCGTGGACGTGACGTCGACGAGCGACGTCACGATCGCGTCGGCGAGGACGAAGCGCGCGTCGCGCGGCGCCGCCGAGGGACCGGCCGGGGGATCCGACGGGACGGCGACGCACCTCATCCGCGCCGCCTTCGCGGCGATCACGCCGGTCATCGAGTCCTCGAGGACGACGCACTCGAGCGGGGACACGTCGAGGCGGCCGGCCGTGCGGAGGAAGATGGCCGGGTGAGGTTTGCCGTGGGTCTCGCCCTCGGCCGACGCGACGACGTCGAAGGTGCTCGCGAGGCCGAGCCGCTGAAGCGCCGCCTCGATGATCGGCATCGGCGAAGACGACGCGAGCGCGATGCGCCGGCGGCGCTCGGAGCGCGCCGCGGCGAGCGCCGTCTCGATGCCGGGGAGCGCGCGGCCTTCGGCGCGCACCAGCTCCGCCACGCGGGCGACGAGGCGCCGCTCCACGTCGGCGGGCGCGGCCGCGAAGCCGCGTCGCCGGTGCCAGTACGCGACGACGTCGTCGACCCGCAGCCCCTTGGTCAGCGCGCAGTCTTCCTCGGTCAGGGATACACCCGCGGCCCCGAAGACCTCGATCTCGGAGCGCACCCAGAGCGGCTCCGAGTCGATGAGGAGCCCATCCATGTCGAAGATGACGGCGCGGACCACGTCGCTCGAGTAGCACAGCGGCGGCGCGACGCCTCGGTCGACGCGCGCGGCCGCGGGCGTTGGCGCGTGCCTCGGTCCGCGTCGGCGTGCCTCGGTCCGCGTCGGCGTGCCTCGGTCCGCGCCGGCGCGCCTCGGTCCGCGCCGGCGCCCGGCTCGGTCCGCGCCGGCGTCCGGCTCAGTCCGCGCCGGCGTCGGCGATCGGGGCGTCCTGGATGTAGACGCGGAAGTACGCGAGCGCCTCGCCCGCCTCGGCCGAGAGCGCGCCCGTGTACGTGACGTCGCCGACCTCGACCGGGAAGGCGACCTGCGCGCACTGGGGCGACTGGACGACGATCGAGAGCGGTACGCCGACGTCGACGTTGTAGAACGCCGCCGAGAACGTGGAGCCGGCCTGCACCGACGTCTGCTGGCTGCTCGGCAGCGAGCCCGCGAAGTATGTGAGCTTCGAGTCGCCCGGCGGATCGATCGCGAGGGTCGCGCCCTCCTCCGTCGTGCACGGGGGCAGCGGGTTCACCTTCACGACGACGAGCCCCTTCGCCGGATCGCGCCCGGGCAGGAGCCCGGCGAGGAGGTTCGCGGTCGCCGTCGGCAGGAGGTTCGTGCTGCCGCGCTCGAGCGCCTCCTTCTTCACGATCCACTCCTGCTCGAGCAGCTTGTAGAAGCCCTCGCCCGCGACGGTCATCCGGTAGGGCGTGCTCCGCGGGACGACGATCTCGTAGTCGCCGGCGGCGTTCGTCGTGACGGTCTTGCCGGCGATGGTGACCGTCGCGCCCTCGACCCCCTCGTCCTCGGTCTGGGCGCGGATGATCTTCCCGGACTGCTTCGATTCGTCGTCGTTCGTGACGACGGCGGGGGCGTCGACCTGCGCGTCGCCGCCGTCGGCCCCGGCGCCGATCGTGCCCGCGCCGGCGTCGTCGTCGCCGCACGCGGCGGCGAAGACCGCCGCGAGGGCGAAGGACCCGACCGGGAGGACGAACGCGAAGCGGCGCATGGGCTCAGCCTAACATCCCAGGCAGCGCGGCGCGAAGTTGGGCTAGTCTGGTGCGGAATGTCTACGAGCGGAGCGGAGGCGGCGCACGATCTGTCGCCCGACGAGTCCTTCCAGGGCACGGTCGTCGGCGGGAAGTACAGCGTCGGTCCGCTCGTGGGCTCGGGTGGGATGGGCACCGTGTGGCTCGGGAGGCACGAGCAGCTCGGCACGCGCGTCGCCATCAAGTTCATCCGGCCGCAGTTCGCCGAGCGTCCGGACGCGCGCCGCCGCTTCGAGATCGAGGCGCGCGCCGCGGCGAGCGTCGACTCGAAGCACGCGGTGAAGGTCTACGACTACGGCGTCACCGACAAGGGCCTGCCGTACATCGTGATGGAGTTCCTCGAGGGCGAGTCGCTCTCCGAGGCGCTCATCCGGCGGGGCCCGCTGCCCGCGAAGGAGGCCGCGCAGATCATCGCGCAGGCGAGCAAGGCGCTCGCCAAGGCGCACGCGGCGAACATCGTCCACCGCGACCTCAAGCCGGACAACATCTTCCTCGCGACCGCGGACGACGGCGACGCCGGCGATCTCGGCTACGTCGTGAAGCTCGTCGACTTCGGCATCGCGAAGATGCTCGACGGCGACACCGCGGGCAAGGGCGGCCTCAAGGGCCCGACGCAGGAAGGCTCGGTCATCGGCACGCCGAACTTCATGAGCCCGGAGCAGCTCACGGTCGGCGGCAACCCGAACGCGCTGACCGACATCTGGTCGCTCGGCGCCTGCGCCTTCGCCGCCTTCACCGCGCGCATCCCGTTCGAAGGCGAGGTGCTCGGCGACATCGTGCTCAAGGTCTGCGTCGAGCCGCTCCCGGTGCCGAGCAAGTTCGTCCCGGACGTCCCGCCCGGGCTCGACGCGTGGTTCCTCCGCGCGTGCCACCGCGAGCCGCCGAAGCGCTTCCAGAGCGTCGACGAGCTCTCGGAGCAGCTCGTGAAGGTGTGCGGCCTCGGCGCGGTCCAGGTCGCGACGCTGTCGGAAGATCGCGTGCAGTATGCACTGAAGCCGGCGAGCGCCGAGGCGCTCGAGGAGCTCGACGATCTCCCGAGCGGCGGGATGAACGCGAAGACCGCGCTCCTCACCGGCATCATGGTCGGCGTCACGCTGATGGTGGCGCTCCTCGGCTTCCTCGCCTGGCGCGCGAACCAGGACGAGGAGCCGGACGCGCCCGACGCGCCGGCGGCCAGCGCCCCCAGCGCCGCGCCCGCGCCCTGAGGCCGCGGGGGATCAGCCCGCGTCTTGGGGGAGGCCGGCGCGGGACCAGCCGGGCTCGGTCAGCTCGCCGAAGGGGCCGCGCGAGCCGTCGAAGCCGGCGCGCTGATCGAGGACGTTGCTGAAGCCCGCCGCGAGGAGGGCGTTCGCGGCGCGGAGGCTGCGGCCGCCGGCCTTGCAGCCGACGACGATGCGCGCGTCCTTGGCGAAGCGCGCTTCCATCGCGCGGACGAAGTCGTCGCCGAGGGGGACGTTGACGGAGCCGGCGGGGCGGCCCTCGGCGAACTCCTCGGGCGTGCGGACGTCGACGTAGGTGAAGCCCTCGTTGGTCATCTTGGCGTGTGCGTCGGCGGGTGAGATGCGTTCGAGGCTCATCGCGACGCACCGTATCAAGTCGAACCGGGCGCCGCTACGGGGCGACCGTCGCCGGACGCCGCCACCGCGCGACGTTGCCGGACGCCGCCACCGCGCGACGTCGCCGGACGCCGCTACCGCGCGGCGGTCACAGGACGCACGACGCCGAGCAGCGCGCCGAGCGCGGCGAGGCCAGCGGCGACGAACAGCGCGCCTCGGAAGCCGACCGTGCGATCGAGCGAGGCGGCGACGGCGATCCCGAGCGTCATGCCGACGTTGCGCGCGGTCGCCGCCATCGCGGCGGCCGTCGCCTGGCGCTCGCGCGGGGCGGCGCTCATGACGACCGCGCTGTTCGGCGCGACGTAGAGCCCGGCGCCGAGGCCGACGAGCGCGAGCGACAGGACGAGGTACGCGCCGGGGGCGGCGGCCGAGGCGGCCACCGCGACCATCCCGCCGGCGATCGCGAGCATCCCGGCCGAGCTCGGGAGGCGCGGTCCCCAGCGATCGGCGACGACGCCGCTCAGCGGCGCGACGACGGCCATCGTCGCCGGCTGCGCCGTCATGAGCGCGCCGGCGCGCGCCGGGGAGAGGCTGGCCTCCTGCTGGAGGTGGAACGGCAAGAGGTAGGCGAGCATGAACGTGACCGTGTAGAGGACGACCGCGCCGAGGACGCCGAACGCGAACGCCGGCTCGCGGAAGAGCCCGAGCGGCAACAGCGGCGTCGCGTGGAGGGCGGTGTGGCGCACGAGGACCGCCAGCGTGACGAGCGAGAGCGCGCCGAGGAGCAGGACGGGGCGCGCCGTCCAGCCCTCGTCCTGTGTCCGCTTCATCGCGACGAGGAGCGTCGAGAGGCCGAGCGCGAACAAGAGGGCGCCGGGCAGATCGAGGGCGCCCACGCCGGTGGGGGCGCGCGCGTCGTGCTCGTCGGGTGGCAAGAGGAGCGCGGCGGCCGCGAGCCCCATGACGCCCGCGCCCGCGATCGTCACGAAGACCGCGTGCCAGCCGATCCTCGCCGCGAGCAGGCCGCCTGCGCCCGGGCCGAGCGTCAAGCCGATGTACGTCGCCGCGAGCTGGACGCCGAGGGCGCGCGCGCGCCGCGACGGCGGGACGGCGCGCGTGACGATCGCCGGACCGACGGCCATCAGCATCGCCGCGCCGGCGCCCTGCAGGACGCGCGCGCCGACGAGGGCGAAGAGATCCTTCGCGGCCGCGCACATCGCCGCGCCGGCGACGAAGAAGACGAAGCCCGTGAGGTAGACGCGCTTCCGCCCGAGGACGTCGGCCAGCTTCCCGGCGAGCGCGAGGAGCGAGCTCACCGCGAGCAGGTAGGCCGTGAGGACCCAGCTGACGTCGCCGGACGACGCCGCGAGGTCCTTCGCGATGACCGGCGCCGAGACCGCGACGAGGCTCGTGCTGAGCGCGGCGACGAAGGCGCCGGCGGACGCGATGGCGAGCGGAGTCTTCTGCATCGGTGCGTCAGCGGCCGCGGTAGAGATAGCGGCGCTCGCCGGGCTCGCGGGAACGCGCGGCCTCGACGAGCGCGTGCTCGGGGGAGAGCTGGCAGGCGGGATCGGTCGCCGCGGCGTCGCCCGTGAGCGCGAAGGCCTGGCAGCGGCAGCCGCCGAAGTCGATCGCCCGCCGGTCGCAGCTCTTGCACGGCTCGGGCATCCACGCGTCGCCGCGGTAGGCGAGGAGCGCCTCGGACGACGTCCAGATGTCGGCGAGCGCGCGGGCCTTCACGCTGTCGAAGCGGAGCGGCGTGATGCTGGTCGCGGCGTGGCAGGGCAAGACGCGACCGTCCGGCACCACGTGGATGAAGCGACGCGCCCAGCCGTCCATGCACGCCTTCGGCGTCGTCCCGAAGTAGTCGGGCTTCACGAAGAGCACGTCCATCTTCCCATCGAGGCGCGCCTTGTGCTTCGCGGCGCTCGCGCCGGCCTCCTCGATCTGCGCGCGCGTCGGCAGGAGCGCGTCGCGGTTCGAGAGCGCCCAGGCGACGTACTGCGTGTTCGCGAGCTCGAGCCGGCTGGCGCCGACGTCCTCGGCCAGCGCGACGAGCTCGTCGATCTCGTCGAGGTTCGCGCGGTGGAGCACGACGTTCATCGTGAGCGGGAGCCCGAGCTCGGTGACCCAGCGCATCACCTGGATCTTCTGCGGGTGCGCGGCGTAGCCGGCGATCGCGTCGGCGCGCCCCGGGCGCGCCGACTGGACGCTCACCTGCACGTGGTCGAGGCCGCGCGCGACGAGGCCCGCGAGGCGCTCCCTGGTCAGCGGGACGCCGCTCGTGACGAGGTTCGAGTAGAGCTCGAGCTCTCTCGCGCGCGCGACGAGCGTCTCGAGGTCCCTCCGCGCGAGCGGCTCGCCGCCGGTGAAGTGGACCTGGACGACGCCGAGCGCCTCGGCCTCGCCGAGCACGCGCGCCCACGCGTCCGCGTCGAGCTCGCCGTCGTGCGCCGCCAGATCGGTCGGGTTCGAGCAGTACGGGCACCGCAGCGGACAGCGGTAGGTGAGCTCGGCGATGAGCGTGTAGGGCCGCGGCGCGCTCATGGCTCGAGCAAGCCCTTGTGCGCGAGCAGCTCGACGAACGCGACGACGTCCGCCTCGACGTCCGCGCGGTCGCTCTCGGCGACGCCGGCCTCGAGCGCGAGCTCGTCGACGATCGCGCGGAGCGTGCGGGTGCCGTCGCATCGCTCTGCGATCTTCGCGGCGCTGGCGTTCAGCGCGAGGCCGCGCTCGGGGTAGACGATCATGTGGCTTCCCGAGTGACGATCGAAGCGCAGGCGCGCCTTCTTGGCCAGCCTGGGAATGAAGGAGAGCTCCAGCGCCACGACGTCCGCTCGCGCTTCCGATCGGCTCAGGTGTCCGGGTGCGCGCGGTCGACGGCGTCGAGCAGCGCCCAGAGGATCTCGGTCTTGCGGATCAACGCGTCGACGCACCTCTCCTGCTCCGCGCGCGTCGTCGCGTGGGCGAGCACGTAGTCGATCGCCTCGCGCGAGTCCTCGCGCGCGCGCGTGACCCGGCCGCGGAAGTACGCCAGCGTGTCGCCGTCGACCCACGGGTAGTGCTGCTCCCACGCGACGATGCGCCGCGCCATGATGTCCGGCGAGAAGAACTCCGTCAGCGACGACGCCACCGCCTCGACGAGCGGGCGCTCGCGCACGAGCGTGACGTACGCGTCACAGGCGAAGCGTACGCCGGGGAGCACGTGCGTGAGGCGCTTCACCTCGTCGACGTCGAGGCCCACGCCCTCGGCGAGGCGGATCCACTGCGCGATGCCGCCCAGGCCCTCCTCTTTTCCGTCGTGGTCCGAGATGCGGTGCATCCAGACGCGGCGGAACGCCGGATCCTCGGACTTCGACAGGATGATCGCGTCTTTGATCGGGATCCGCGTCTGGTAGTAGAAGCGGTTCTCCACCCACGCCTGGATCTGCCGCCGCGAGAGCTTGCCCGCGTGCATCCGGACGTGGAACGGGTGGCGGTCGTGGTAGCGGTTCTCTCCCTCGGCGCGGAGGCGGGCGACGAACGCCTCGCGATCGAGCGGCGCGTCGGGCGAGCTCATCGGGGACCTCTGGCGGGGGCGTCGAGGACGATTTTCATGCCGTCGTACGCGATCTCCCAGCCCGCCGCCTCCACGGCCCGTCGCTCCTCCGAGTCGGGGGCGAGGATCGGGTTCGTGTTGTTGATGTGCGTGTAGATCCGGCGCGCCGCGAGGCCTGCGAGGCGCGCGAGGCTCCCGGAGTGCCCGCCGATCGGGACGTGCGCCATGTCGCGCGCGTAGGACTTCGAGAGCCCGAGGCTCACGAGCTCGTCCTCGCGGTAGAACGTGCCGTCGAAGAGGACGACGTCGTGCCCGCCGAGGTCGACGTCGGCGCTGGCGCCCGCCGCGGCGTACATCAGCGAACCGGCGCCGTCGGTGAACGAGAGCGCGATGTTGTCCTCGGCCGCGCCCTTCGCGTGCCCGACGAAATGCACCGGGAGCTTTCCCGACATCGCGGAGGGCGTGACCGTGAGCCCGAGCGGCTCGCCGGCGGCGTCGGCGAGCGCCGTTCGCTCCCCGAGGACGAGCTCGCGGATCACGAGCTGCCCCTCGAAGCGCCGGAGCGTGCGAATGAACGCGCTCTCCTCGAGCCCGCGTCGCACGGCCGAGGTGACGTAGAGCGCGAGCGGATACGACTCGCGCAGCGAGAACAGGCCGAGCACGTGGTCCATGTCGCCGTTCGTGAGGACGATCGCCGCGATCGGTGAGTGGCGCGGCGCGCGCGGCCAGAGCGCCGGGGTCTTCTGGATCTGCGTCAGGATGTCGGGCGACGCGTTCACGAGCGCGAAGCGGCCCGTCGTCGGATCGGCGCTCGCGGTGACCGCGAGGGAGTCCTGCGTCCGCGGGACGAAGCCGGGGCGTCCGGCGCGCACGGCCACGCAGTTCGGGCAGCCGCAGTTCCACTGGGGGAAGGCGCCGCCGGCGGCGGAGCCGAGCACGATCGCACGCATCGGGGGCCCATCGTACCCCCTCGGCGCCGGCCCGCGCTCGCGATCGCCCTCGCTCGACCGCCGAGGCGCCGAGCCGCGGCGGATTGGCGTATACCTCGAGGATGCGCTCGCCGCCCGGCCCGAGGGACTCTGCCGCGTGGTCCACCTGGCAGTGGCTGCGCGCGCCCTATCCCTACCTCGACGGTCTCTCGCGGGACCTCGGCGAGACGTTCCGGATGCGGCTCCTCTCGTTCGACCTCGTCGTCTTCTCGAACCCGGAGCACGTGAAGGAGGTCTTCCTCGACGACGGCGACACGCTCGAGGCCGGCCGCTTCAACACCACGCTCGCTCCGCTCCTGGGCGATCGCTCGGTCTTGATGGCCGACGGCCGCGCGCACCGGCGCAAGCGCAAGCTCCTGCTCCCGCCGTTCCACGGCGAGCGGATGCAGGTCTACGGGCGCACGATGCTCGACGAGACCGACGCGGCGATCGACTCGATGCCCCACGGCGAGCCGTGCTCGTTCCACGAGCCGATGCAGGACATCACTCTCCGCGTCATCGTCCGCACGGTGTTCGGCTTCGAGGGGCGGCCCCTCGAGGAGATGGTCGAGCGCACGAAGCGGCTCCTCGAGCGCGGGATGTGGCCGCCATTGCTGCTCCCGTTCATGCAGGTCGACCTCGGGCGCCTGACCCCCTACGGGCGCTTCCGGCGCGCCAGGACGGACTACGACGAGCTGCTGTACGCCGAGATCCGGCGCCGTCGCCGCGACGGGACGCGCGGGCCGGACGTCCTGTCGCTCCTGCTCGACGCCCGCGACGACGACGGCGAGCCGATGTCCGACGAAGAGCTCCGCGACGAGCTCGTCACGCTGCTCGTCGCGGGGCACGAGACCACCGCGACCGGGCTCACCTGGGCGATGCGCTGGCTCCTCGAGGCGCCCGAGCTGCTCGGCGAGCTCCGCGCCGAGCTCGACGCGATCGGGCCCGATCCGGCCCCCGAGGCGATCGCGAAGTGCGAGCTGCTCGACGCCACGGTCCGGGAGGCGCTCCGGCTCGTCCCGGTCATCCCGATCGTCGGCCGCGTGCTGGCGAAGGATCATCGCGTCGGCGGCTGGGACCTCCAGAAGGGGACGGTCGTGGTCTGCTCGATCTACCTCGCCCACCGGCGGCCCGAGGCCTTCCCCGATCCGATGCGCTTCGATCCGCGGCGCTTCCTCGGCAAGAAGCTCTCCGCGCACGAGTTCTTCCCGTTCGGCGGCGGCGTGCGGCGCTGCATCGGCATGGCGTTCGCGCTCTACGAGATGAAGATGGTGCTCGCGCGCGTCGTCGCGCGCGCCGAGCTCGCGCTCGCGGACGCGCGCCCGGTCGGCATGGTCCGGCGCTCGATCACGATCACGCCCTCGGACGGTCTCCGCGTGGTCCTTCGCAGGCGCCGGCCGTTCGTCCGCGCGCGCCTCGCGTCCTGATCCCCGTCGCGTCCTCGTCGTGACGCTCGTCACGCTCGTCGCTCGTCACGCTCCTTCCTCGCGGCACGATCGCTCGGATTTTGCCGTCGAGACTGGATCTCACGCGATCCCACATCCGGCTCGAACCCCCGATGCACTCCAGAAATTTCCTAAGCGATTTCAACGCCGGTCATGTAGGCAAACGTGGCCTGTCGGTTGCACTCCCTCGACGCGTGCGCTCGGCCCTCCTCCCGGTCCTCCTTGCCTCGACCCTCTTCGGCGCGGCCGTCCTCACGCCCGCCTGTGGGCAGCCGGGAGACGACGACTTCGTCGAGGAGGAGGCGGGCGAAGAGGCCTACACGATGGAGGGCACGTGCGACGGACTCCCGCGCCTGAAGACGCTGAAGACGCCGCCGGGCGTCTGCGTCGGCCTCGTCGCCAACGGCTTCACCTACGCGCGCGGCATCGCTCAGCTCCCGAGCGGCGACTTCATCCTCGCGGAGATGGGCGGCTGGGCGCAGGACCGCGGCTCGGTCTGGCTGCTCCGCCGCCTCGCCGACAAGACCTTCACGCGCACGCGCGTCGCGAAGCTGATCGACAAGCCGAGCGGCGTCGCCGTCGGCCCGGACGGCCTGCCGTACATCGGCACGCCGAAGGGGATCTTCCGCTTCGATCCCTACGAGCAGACCGTCGATCCCGTCCCGCGCGCCGGTCGGTTCCGCGCGTCGCCGGACTACAAGCAGCCGCGCTTCAAGGTCGTCGTCAAGGACCTCCCGGGAGCCGGGCGGCACCCGCTCTCGAAGTTCGTCTTCGACAAGCGCGACCCCTGGACGCTCTACGCGAACGTCGGCTCGGTCTCGGACGTCTGCGAGCAGGGCGCCGGCGCGCGTCCGCCGGCGGGCTACCCGCTGCCGTGCCCCGAGGCCGACGGCCCGAAGCCCCACGGCGTCATCCGCAAGTACGTCCTCGAGGGACCCGAGCGCGTCGCCACCGGCCACACCGTCGTCGCGAAGGGCCTCCGCAACTCGATGGCGCTCGCGGTCCACCCCGTGTCGAACGCGCTCATCCAGGCGGAGAACTCGCGCGACTCGATCAACAAGCACGCGGCGTCGCTCACCGACAACGAGGGCGATCTCCCGCACGAGGAGCTCAACGTCATCGTCCCCGGGGCGCACTACGGCTGGCCGTACTGCTACGACAACGGCGCGCCGAACCCGGAGTACCGCGGCCGCGTCGACTGCGCTCGCTACACGAACCCGGCGCTCCTCTTGCCGGGCCACGCCGCGCCGCTCGGGATGACCTACTACGAGGGCGCGATGTTCCCCGCGCCGTACCGCGGCAACCTCCTCGTCGCGTACCACGGCTACCGCGCCAACGGTCACCGCCTGGTCGTCGTCCCCGTCGACGCGAACGGCGTCCCCGGCGCCGGCGAGCCGCTCGACGTCATCCGCGGCTGGGAGAAGAGCGCCGACGGCCGCGAGCCGCTCGGCGCGCCCGTCGACGTCCTCGCGGCGAGCGACGGCTCGCTCTACCTTACCGAGGACAAGAACGGCACCGTGCTCCGCGTGTACTTCGATCCGGCCGGCGGCGACGGCGCGCCGATGCGCCCGCTCCCGGCGACGCAGCCCCAGGTGAGCCCGGAGGAGCGGCAGCGCTGCGAGCAGCTCGCGCGCCGGACGGACTCGTTCTCGCGCGTGCAGCGTGACGTCGTCGACACCGCGTGCGTCGGCTGTCACGGCGTCGGGCCCGGCTACGCCGGCGGCCTCCGCCTCGACCGGTGCGACGCCGTCGGGAACGCGCAGCGCCTCCGCGCGCCGCGCACCGGCGACCGCGCGCCGTACGTGCAACCGAACCGCCTCGACAGCGAGCTCGTGCTCCGCATCAAGGGCGAGGGCTACCCGCAGATGCCCGCGGGCGGCCTCAGCCCCGAGCAGCTCGAGGAGGTCGAGAGCTGGATCCGCGAGGGCGCGCCGCTTCCGCAGTGATGTCGTCGCCCTCGGCGCGGGGCGCGAATACGCTGGACAGGTCCGCGATACGCGTCAGAATCACCACAAGGTAAGACAATGAGCTGGACCAAGCCCGAAGCGATCGAGATCAAGATGGACGCCGAGATCTCCTCTTACCAGGACGACAGCTACGATCCGCTGAAGGACGGCCCGCTCTTCGTGAAGAGCGAGCAGCCGGCCGAGACGGACCTCGACGTCGTCGTCCCGCGCGCCTGATCGGCATCGAGGCGAGCCGCGGTTCGCGTCCGGGTGCGTGGTGTCCGCGCGGGGAGCGCGCGATCAGATCCCGCGCCACGCGGTGAGGCGGCCCGTTCGGATCGCCTGGAGCAACGTCGCATGGTCGCGCTCGTTGATGAGCGCGTAGCGCGCGGCGAACGTCGTGACGGCCCGGTCGAAGTTGTCGGACGCGCCGAGGTAGCCCGCGATCTGCAGCGCGTCACCGGTCCGCGCGTGCGCCCGCGCGAGCGCGAGCGCGCAGAGCGCCCCGTAGTAGCCGAGCTTGGCCGCGTCCATCTTCAGCACGTCGCTCTGGCCCTTCACGTCCCAGAGCTGCCGCACGTAGTACTGCGTCCTCCGGCGCGGTGACTCCGCCCAGCCGAGGAAGAGGTCGCTCGCCGCCTGCGTCAGCCGCTGCCCCGCGACGACGCGCAGCCCGTGACGGCGCCCGAACGTCGACGCCCCGACGTACGGCTCGAGGACGGAGGCCTGCGCCTGCTTGAGCTGGAGCACGAGGCGATCGCCGGCGGGGTGATCGGGGCCCTCGAAGAGCGCGACCCAGCAGCGCGTCCCGACGCTTCCCACGCCGACGACCTTCCGGGCGACGTCGACGAGGCGGAAGCGATCGAAGAGGTTGCGGCGCTCGTCGGTGAGGCTCTCGCGGTAGCTCGCGAGCGTCACCTGGAGCTCCGCGAGCTCGTGACCGGTGTTGCCGAGGTGCACGACGAGCGGCGGATCTTCGAGGAACTGCACGCCGCCGCGCGCGGTCGTCGTCAGCTTGGCGACGGCGCGCCGGTGGTCCTTGCGCCGCGCGCGCTTGATGTCGCGGCGGACGATGCCTTGGTACCTCGGCGGGAAGTGGGCGATGACCTCCTTGATGTGGATCCGGTCGTACCAGAGCTCGAGGGTCCGGCGCTCCGTCGACTCGAGGAGACGCTCGCGGTAGCTGCGCGCCGCGGCGGCGACGATCTCGTCGCAGACGGCGCGGTGAAACCCGCGGTCGCGCGCGACGACGTGGAGGCTCGCGCAGAGCCGCTTGACGTCCCACTCCCACGGGCCGGGCAGCGTCTCGTCGAAGTCGTTGACGTCGAAGACGAGGTTCCGCTCGGGCGTCGCGAACTTGCCGAAGTTCGCGACGTGCGCGTCGCCGCACGCCTGCACCCAGAGGCCCGTCACCGGCGACGCGGCGAGGTCCATCGCCATGACCGCGGCCGCTCCGCGGAAGAAGGCGAACGGCGAGGCGGACATCCGGCCGTAGCGGATCGGGACGAGCTGAGCCACGCGCGAGCTCGCCTGATCCTCGAGGACGTCGATCGGGTCGCGCCGCGTCGCCGAGGCGCCGAACGCGGCGTGCGACGATCGCGGGACGAGGCGGCGGAGGGCGCGCCCCATGAGGCGGCGCTCGTCGCACGTGTCCTCGGTGCTCGTCATCAGCAGAGCCGTCATCGTCCCTCGCGCGCGGCCGCTTCGAGTGCCCGAGGCCTGAGGCGCACCGAGGGCGAAGCAACTCGCGCACCGGCTACGCGTGCGCTCACGGCGGAGCTCGGCGTCGCGCGCCTCGCGCTGCGCGCCTCGCGTCGCGTGTTGTCGTCGCGCGCGGCGGGCTGGGCGTCGCGCGGAGGTCGAGCCGTCTAGCGGCAGAGCCCCGGCTCGCCGAGCGCGCGCTCGGCGGCGCGACGCACGGGCAAGCGGACCTCCTTCGCGCGGAGCGGCGCGAGGCGCTTGTCGAGGTCGGGCGGTCGCAGCGCCGAGAGGGCGTCGATCGCGGCCATGCCGAGGCGCTCGTCGGCCTCGTCGACGGGTGAGCGCGAGAGGTGCGCGAGCTTGGTCAGCCGGTCTGCGGCGCTCGCCACGCACAGCGCTCCGAGCGTCCGCGCCGCGAGCGCGCGGACCTCGACGTCCTCTCTTCCGTCGTCGAGGCGCTCGCGGATCTTCGCCGCGTGCCTTGTCGAGCGGAGGCTCCCGAGCGCGGTCAGCGCAGCGCCGCGCACCTTCGGGCTCCGGTCGGCCAGCGCGGCCGCGAGCGCGTTCTCGCCCCCGCCGCTGTCCGGCATCGCGGGCATCGCGCCGAGGGCCTCGGCGGCGGCGACGCGGACGAAGGTCCACTCGTCGCTCGCCAGCGCCTTCGTCGCGGACCCGGCGGCGGCCGCGGCCTTGCCGAGCGCGAGCGCGCGGAGCGCCGCCTCGCGGACGCGCGGCTCGGGATCGTCCGCGGCGGCGACGACGGTGGGGACGAGCGGGGCGATCCCCGCGGAGAGCTCGACGGCCCGCATCCGCACCGGCCAGTCGGGGTCGCGTCGGATCATCTCGGCGAGGCGCGTGAGCTCGCCGCTCGTCGCGTCGGGCGAACGGGCGAGCTGCGCGAGCGGCTGGGCGACGAGGTAGCGCGTCGGCATTTCCGGCGTCGCGCGCAGCACGTCGGCGATCGCCGCGCTCGACTCCGGGCGAAGCTCGGCGAGCCGCGAGCCCATCGCGCGCAGCAGGTCGATGCGCGCCGGCGTCGCGAGATCGCTCTTCGCGACGCGGGCGAGCAGCTCCTCGCGCGGCGACGACGCCGCGGCGCGAGCGAAGGCGCCGCGGAGGGCGCGCCGCGTCCGGACCGTGCCCTTGCCGAGCTGCTCGCCGATCGGGTCGAGCGCGGCGGTCGGGGCGATCGTCGCGAGCAGCGGCGCCGCCGCCGCGCGCCTCGGCTCGTCGCCGCCGCGGACGGCGCGGGCGAGAGACTCGGTCGCGGCCCTCCCGCAGCGCTCGATGCGCCCGAGCGCGCGCTTGCGGACCTCGGGCTCCGCGTCGGCGAGCGCGTGGGTGAGGAGGTCCATCGCCGTGCCGTCGCACGAGCCGGCGCTCGCGGCGACGTCGACGGCCAGCGCCCTGCCGCGCGCGTCGAGCGACGGGAGCAGCTTCGCGACCGCGGCGAGCCCGTCGTCGCCGCCGCGCCGGAGGAGCGCGGTCGCCTCGTCGGCGCGCGGCCCCGCGAGCTCCTTGGCGACGTCGTCCATGCTCGCGCCGTCGACGTCGAACTTCGTCAAGGCGGAGACCGCCGCGAGCGACACCTCCGGGGCGGCGAGGCCGCGGCCGTAGGCCTCGTCGAGCACGACCGCGAGGCACGTCGTGCGCACCGGCTCCGGCAGCGTGACCTCGTAGCTCGCGCCGGGCTTCGCCCACGCGTCCTCGGGGAGCGTGACGTGGAAGAGCTTCTGGTCGGTCGCGACGAACAGCGTGCGCGGCGCGGCGCCGCCTTCGCGCGGCGCGGCCGGGGAGGGCGTGACGACGAGCGCGTGGAGCGGCAGCTCGGACGGGGCCTGGAGGGTGGCGAACTCGCCGTGACCGTCGCCGGGGCGCTTCTCGCTCCAGCTCGTCTCGGGCTTGCCGTCGGTGAGCGCCTGCGCGCCGGGCGCGCTGCCGCCGGTGGCGACGAGCACGCGGGCGAGCGGGGGCCGGGCCGTGGTCGGGCGCCCCGTCGCGACGATCCGCTGCGCGCCGTCGCGCGCGGCCTTCTCGAGTCGATGGAGGGTCGCGCCGCGGAGCCCGAGCGTCTTCGGATCGAGCCCACGCGCGCCGAGCGGCGTCGTCGCCTGTCCACAGATGCGCGTGTCCTCGCGCGCCTCGGCGACGATCACGAACTGGGCCTTCGCGTCGCCGTCGGCGCCAGGTCGGTCGTAGAACATCAGGACCTCGCCGCTTCGATCCCCCTCTTCGCCGCGCGTGTACCCGGTCAGCCCGGCGAAGACGGGCTCGCCGTCGTTGCCCGCGACGATGGCCTCGAACGCGAGGTCCGGCCTCCGCGCGTCCGCGACCCGGACGTGGAGCACGCGGCGGCCTTCGCCGATCGCGATCGCCTCGAGCTTGGCGTGCGCGAGGTCGAGGCGAGAGCGTTCGATCGGGATCGGGATCGTGCGCTTGGTGCCGTTGTTCTGCGCGCAGGGCGCCGACTTGCAGCGGCGCACCTCGAGCGCGCCGGTGGCGTC